>NZ_JABDWI010000011.1:0-278926 GCF_019685235.1 Rhizobium sp. NLR8a | reverse complement strand
GAGATCTCGTCGAACGGGTTCATCGACATCTTCACATTGGCAAGCTCGACACCCGTGCCATCCGGCTTCACCCGGATCTTCACGTTGTAGTCGACAACCCGTTTGACGGGCACGAGAATCTTCATGGCAAGCCCCTTTATCCAAAGCGCGCCGCGATCTTTCAGATTCGCTTGCTCTGCGCTTTAACTCGTTTTTACGTAAGCCGTTGCCGCAACCGCCGCACAGCTTTGCGCGACATGCTTTAGACAGCCGGCCGCCAATGCGACCGCTCGGCAAGCAACGCCCAGAAGGCGAAGAGCGGCGTCTCCGCCGACCGCATGGCATGTTTGATCCTGGGAATATTATAGAACGACCCGCCGATACCAGGCGAGAACCAGTTCCCCTCCCCCTGCTGGAACTCTCCCTTGGACAGCATGAGATAGACTTCCTCCGGCGCATGGTCATGATCGGGATAGCGCACGTGAGGCGCCATCAATGTCACGCCGAACCACAGGTCACTTCGCTCCTCCAATCCACCCGGCCCGACGATCATGGCATTGGCATGCCCATCAACGAAATTGTCGCTGGCCGTGGTGTGGTCATACTTTGTGCGGCGACGCCATTCAAGCATTGGCTCGATGCCTTTGAACCCCTCGATCAATCGCGCCAGCGAAGCATAGGACGTATCGACGGCGAGCGCCATATCGAGGTGAGCGCAGACCGGTAACCGGCTTCCCTCTCCGGCGCGCGCAGTCCCCTGACGCTCCAGCGCCGCGAAGAACTGCCCGATCGAGCGGCGGGCTTCCGGAGCCCTGGCGAACTGGCCGAAAGCGACCGAAGCGGCTTCCAGGAAATGCTGGAGGCTTTCGTTGCGCAGACTCATATCATCCCCTCCCGATCGGCCGACAGGCGGCCGCTCTGACAATCATATATCCTTTGCGATGCGCAGACCGTCATAGACAGCGGCATGCGTATTGCGGGCAGCGACGGCGTCGCCGATCCGGAACAATTGGAACTTGCCCTCTGGATTGCGGATGACGGATTGCGGTTGCCCCTGGAGAAGCTGGTCGTGCGAGACCTCGCCGAGATTATTCGACTTGGGCTTCAGCTCGAAATAGAGTTCGTCGAGCGGGATGGTCCCGTGATTGACGACGATCTGGTCGTAGCTGTGCTGACGGGCAATTCCGCCGTAATCGCTGCCGATGAGGGCGACGAGCTGGTTACCTCTCTTCTCGACGGCCTCCAGCCGATAGGTAACGGTGAAGGTCACGTCGTACTTTTGGAGCGAGCGCATATAGGGAACCAGGTTCATCGCCATGACCTCCGGCGCGAAGGACCGGTCCGGCGTCATGATCTCGACTTTGGAGCCCGCCTTGGCAATGAACTCCGCCGCCTGAAGCGCTGCATGATCGCCGGCGTCGTCGAAAACAAGCACGTTGGTTCCGGGTTTCACATCGCCGGAGATGATGTCCCAAGAGGAGACCACCAGCTCGTTGCCGCTGGTGAGCACCTCGGTATGCGGCAGGCCGCCAGTGGCGATGATGACGACATCGGGGTTCTCCGCCTCGATCGTGTCGGGTTCCGCCCAGGTGTTGAAGTGGAAGGTGACATCGTATTTCTCACACTGGGTCATGCGCCAGTCGATGATGCTGATCATTTCCCTGCGGCGTTCGCTTTGGGCGGTGAGGCGGATCTGACCGCCTGGATTGTTCGCCGCTTCGAAAACCACCACCTGGTGGCCGCGCTCGCCAGCGACGCGCGCAGCCTCCAGCCCGGCCGGGCCGGCGCCGACAATGACGACCTTCTTTCTGACGTCGGCCTTTGCCAGGATATGCGACATCGTCAATTCGCGGCCGGTGGCGGCATTGTGGATGCAGTAGGCGGCCCCACCTTGATAGATGCGGTCGAGACAGTAGTTGGCGCCGACACAGGGGCGGATATCCTCTTCCCGCTTCTCGATGATCTTGCGGACGATGTGCGGGTCGGTCATGTGGGCGCGGGTCATGCCGACCATGTCGACTTTTCCTGCTGCAATCGCATGTCGCGCCGTGGCGACGTCGGGAATCTTCGCCGCATGAAAGGTCGGGAAGTTGGTCGCGGCGCGGATTTCACCGGCAAAATCCAGGTGCGGTGAGTTCGCCATGCCCTGGATCGGGATGACGTCGGTCAGACCGGCGTCGGTGTCGATATGGCCGCGAATGACGTTCAGATAGTCGATAAGCCCGCTGTCGCGCAGCCGCTTCGAAATCTCTATGCCTTCAGCTTGCCCGTTTCCGCCGGGCAGACACTCGTCCGCCGTATAGCGTACGCCGAGGATGAATTCGTCCCCCACTCTCTCGCGGATCGCCCTGAACACGTCGAAACAGAAGCGCATGCGGTTCTCGAGCGCACCCCCATAGGGGCCGTCGAGTTCGTTGGTGAGCGGAGACGCGAACTGGTCGATCAGGTGGCCGTAGGCCTCCAGCTCGATTCCATCCATACCGCCCGCCTTCATCCGTTCGGCCGCGTCGGCAAAATCCTTGATGATGCGCTCGATGTCCCAATCTTCCACCTTCTTCGGGAAGGCGCGATGCGAAGCCTCGCGAAGATGCGACGGGGCGACGACCGGCAGCCAGTCACCCTTGTCCCAGCGCGTGCGCCGGCCGAGATGGGTAAGCTGGATCATGATCGCCGCACCCTCTTCATGCACGGCGTCGGTCATTTCCCTGATCCAGGGGACGATCTCGTCCTTATAGGCGAGCAAGTTGTTGAAGACGGGCGGACTGTCCCGGGAAACCGCGGCGGAGCCTGCCGTCATCGTCAAGGCCACCCCGCCCTTTGCCCGCTCCACGGTATAGGCCCGATACGTCTCCTTCGGCATGCCGTCCTCGGGATAGGCCGGCTCATGCGCGGTTACGATGATGCGGTTACGCAACGTCAGATGCTTGAGTTGGTAGGGCTGAAGAAGAGGATCGTTCGACATGGGCCGTGGTTCCGGATTAAAAACATCGAAGCAGACGCTAAGTGCAATGTACACAAGTGTCAATCTTGAAAACAATACAGTCACCATATTCGACACTTATGTACATTTTTCTTGTGCGAGGCCGCGGAATTTGCTAGGAGAGAACGCATGGACCAGGCTTTGAACGACACCGGTTGGCGCGGATCGCACGAGGGATGGCTGGAAGCAGCCTACCAGGCGCTGCTGGAATCTGGCGTGGATTCGGTGAAGATTCTGCCGCTCGCAAAAAAGCTCAATCTCTCGCGGACGAGCTTCTACTGGTTCTTCAAGGATCGGGAGGAACTCTTGAGCGCGCTGGTGGCGCGATGGCGTGAGAAAAACACTGGCAATATCGTCAAACAGTCCGAAGCCTATGCAGAGTCACTGGCCGAAGCGATGCTCAATGTCTTCGATTGCTGGCTGAACACCGATCTCTTCGACGCCAAGTTCGAGTTTGCCGTGCGCAGCTGGGCGCTGCAGTCGGACGAGCTTCTGGCCGAGGTCCACAAGGCCGATCAGATCCGGCTGGAGGCACTCAAACGCATGTTTATGCGGTTCGGAGTACCAGAAACGACATCGGATGTCAGAGCGCGGACAACTTATCTCGTTCAGATCGGGTACATTTCCATGCAGTCGAAGGAGGAACTCGCCGTCCGCATGAAACGGATTCCGGAATATATCGCGATCTACACGGGCGAAGTGCCGCAGCAGAGGGAGCTCGACCGCTTCTTCGCGCGGCACGGCTATAGGTTCGGCTGAGGAAACCGAGATGAGCGTTTCCTTGAGGATTGGTATTATTGGCGGTGGCGGCTGGCTTGGTGGAGCCATCGCGGGCTCGATCCTCGATTCCGGCCTGGTTGATGCTCGAAATCTCTGCCTCTCCTATCGCAGCCGACAGCCCGACTGTTTCCCGGATTCCTTCTGGACCAGGGACAATCAGGAGCTTATCGACCGCTCTGATGTGGTCCTTCTCTCCGTCCGCCCCGATGACTGGCATCCGCTCGCCGTCGACGCCTCCGGCAAGCTCGTCATCTCAGTCATGGCCGGCATTCGCCTGAGCGCCCTTTCGGAGCGCCACAAGACCGGCCGCGTCGTTCGCGCCCTGCCAAATGCCGCTGCCGAAGTGGCAAAATCCTATACGCCATGGATCGGGGCGAGCGGCATCACTGGAGATGACCGGGCCATGGTCCGCGCGATCTTCGAGACCTGCGGATCTGAGGACGAAGTCGCAAGGGAAAGCGACATCGATTACCTCACAGGCCTTGCCGGCTCAGGGCCGGCATTCCCGGCGCTGCTCGCCGCCGCCATGATGCGCGACGCCGTCGCCCGCGGCCTGCCCGCCGAGGTTGCGCGCCGCGCCGTCAATACGGTGATATCAGGCGCCGGCCGGCTGCTGGAGCGCCGCAACGAATGTCCCGACAACGTCGTTCAAACCTTTCTCGACTATCGCGGCACCACCGCGGCAGCCATCGAAGGCATGCGCGCCGCCGGGTTCGACGCTGCGGTGGGGGAAGGACTATCGGCAGCATTCAAGAAATCGGTGAGTATGGGAGCTGTTTCCTGACGACCGTTGAGGGTGGGTACTGCGGCACCCCGCCTGGCCAGATCAGCCGCTAAATAGAGGGAACGAGAATGAAGAAACTACTTGCATCGACATGCTTGACGTTCGGCCTGATCGGCGGCGCGTCCTTCGCCGGCGCCGCCGAATGCGGCAGCGTCACCATCGCCAGCATGAACTGGCAAAGCGCCGAAGTTCTCTCCAATCTGGACAAGTTCATCCTGAACGAAGGTTACGGCTGCAGCGCCGACATCACCGTCGGCGACACTGTCCCGACGATCACCTCCATGGCCGAAAAAGGCCAGCCGGATATCGCGCCCGAAGCATGGATCGACCTGCTGCCCGACGTCGTCAAGAAGGGCACGGAAGAAGGCCGCATCGTTCAGGTCGGCTCGCCGCTGCCGGATGGCGGCGTACAGGGCTGGTGGATTCCGAAATATCTCGCCGACGCCCATCCCGACATCAAAACGATCGGCGATGCGCTGAAGCATCCGGAACTCTTCCCAGATCCCGAAGATCCGAAGAAGGGCGCCATCGTCAACGGCCCGCAGGGCTGGGGCGGCACGGTCGTCACCTCGCAGCTCTACAAGGCGTTTGATGCCGAAAAGGCGGGCTTCACCCTTGTCGACACCGGCTCTGCCGCCGGTCTCGACGGTTCGATCGCCAAGGCTTACGAGCGCAAGGAAGGCTGGGTCGGCTATTACTGGGCGCCGACCGCTCTGCTCGGCAAGTATCAGATGGTCAAGCTGGAAGCCGGCGTGCCGGAGGATGCCGCCGAGTGGAAACGCTGCATCACCGTTGCCGACTGCCCTGATCCGAAGCCGGCGGCATGGCCGGTCGATCACGTCGTCACCCTGGTTGCCAAGCCTTTCTCCGAAAAGGTCGGGCCTGAGGTCATGGACTACCTGAAGAAGCGCTCCTGGAGCAACGACACCGTCAACAAGCTGATGGCCTGGATGACGGATAATCAGGCGACCGGCGAAGACGGCGCCAAGCACTTCCTGGAAGAAAACAAGGACATTTGGACCAAGTGGGTCTCGCCTGAAGCAGCCAAGAAGATCGAAGCTGCTCTCTAGGCCAAAATTGCGGTGCGCGAAAAGCGCACCGCTTCTCACGCGCCGACAAAATCAAAAAGACTGCTACGGCTCTTTGACAAAAGGGGAACCGAGATGGAATGGTTTTACAAATTCCCGCACATGAACGATGACGCGCTTCGGAATCTGAAGAAGGCGATCGATGACGGCTTTCGCGGCTTTACCCGCAGCTATGGCGACGGCATCGAAAGCCTCTTCGTTCCGCTGCAGCACTTCCTCATCGCCGCCGAACGCTTCATGACGCAGACGCCATGGCCGATCATCACCTTGATCGTCCTCGTCATTGCATGGTTTGCGAGCCGCAGCTTGAAGATCGTCGTCGGCTGCCTGGTGACGCTGATGCTGATCGGCTACTTCGACATGTGGGACGACACGATGCGGACGGTCTCGATGATCTTCGTCTGTACCGTGCTCTCCATCGCCATCGGCATCCCGATCGGGATCCTGATGGCTCGCTCCGACCGGCTGCAGCGCGTCGTCAATCCGATCCTCGACGTTATGCAGACGATGCCGAGCTTCGTCTATCTCATCCCCGTCGTCATGCTGCTCGGCATCGGCAAGGTGCCTGGTCTGATCGCCGTTGTCATCTACGCGATCCCGCCGATGATCCGCTTGACCGATCTCGGCATCCGCCTGGTGGACAAGGACGTGCTGGAAGCGGCCGACGCCTTCGGGACGTCGCGGTCTCAGAAGCTTTTCAAGGTGCAGCTGCCGCTGGCGCTTCCTACCATCATGGCCGGCATCAACCAGACGATCATGATGGCGCTCGCCATGGTGGTCATCGCTTCCATGATCGGCGTCCAGGGTCTCGGCCAGCCGGTGCTCAAGGCGATCGCCAACCAGTACTTCACGCTGGGCATTTTCAACGGCCTTGCCATCGTCGGCATCGCCATCATCTTCGACCGGGTCAGCCAGGCATATGGCAAAAGGCTCCAGAAGCATCAGGAGACCGTCCATGGCTGAGCATCGTTTCGGCGGCATCAAGATCCGCCACCTCTACAAGATCTTCGGCCCCAATCCCGCCTCTTATGTCGAAGCGGTGCAGAAGGGGCTGACGAAGACCGAACTCAACGAAAAGCACGGTCACGTCCTGGGCCTCAGGGATATCAATGTCGAGATCCCCTCCGGCTGCATTCAGGTCATCATGGGCCTTTCCGGTTCGGGCAAATCGACGCTCATTCGCCACATCAATCGCCTGATCGATCCGACATCCGGCGAAGTGCTGGTCGACGGCGTCGATGTTGTGAAGATGAACGAAGCCGAATTGCGGACGTTTCGGCGGCAACAGACGGCGATGGTGTTTCAGAAATTCGCACTTCTGCCGCACCGCAATGTCCTCGACAACACCATCTTCGGTCTCGAAGTGCAGGGGATGGAGCGTGCGAAAGCCGTTGAAATCGCCATGCGCTGGATCGAGCGCGTCGGGCTGAAAGGCTTCGAGCAAAAATACCCGAACCAGCTTTCCGGCGGCATGCAGCAGCGCGTCGGCCTGGCGCGGGCCCTTTCCAACGATGCGCCGGTGCTTCTGATGGACGAAGCCTATTCGGCGCTCGATCCCTTGATCCGCACGGATATGCAGACTGTCCTTCTCGACATTCAGAAAGAGATCAAGAAGACCATCGTCTTCATCACCCACGATCTCGACGAGGCTTTGCGCCTGGGCGACCAGATCGCCATCCTGCGCGACGGCGAAGTGATTCAGCAGGGCACCAGCCAGGACATCGTGCTGCGCCCGGCCGACGATTACATCGCCAACTTCGTCAAGGAAGTGAACCGAGGCCGGGTCGTCCATGTCGAAGCCGTCATGACACCTTTGCACTCCGCCGCAGCGCCTGGCGGCTTGACGATCGCATCGGGTACGACCGTGGAAGAAGCCGTCCGAATACTGGCTTCGACACCGAACGACGATGCCAGGGTGGTTTCGCCGTCGGGAGAAACCTTGGGCCTTGTCACCTTCCGCCAGCTCGCCGGTGCAATGGTGAACTCGCAGGAGGTGGCTCCCCCACGCGAAAGCGCCCTTTCGATCGCGCTCTGAACCTACGGGCGCGGGCTCTCCCGGTCTGGCCGGCGGCACCGACGTTCGGCGCGTCACCACGCACCGCAATCGGCAAGCCGGCTGCTGAGGGATCACGAATGCGGGCTCGGGGAGATCCTCGGCCGGCGCGAGCGGCGCCTGACAAAGCTCGCGGGCAGTCGTTAGACTTGACTCTTATATCGACACGTCGGATGTCGAGGCGATCGGTACCGATGCTGTCGCCCTGCCAACGGGTTTGATTCTCCGAAACCTGCTTTCAGAGGGCTGATGCCACCTGTCGAGGTCCAGGCATCGACAAATGAATTGTCTTTATACCAGATCTCTATGCCTTCTCCGACAGGAGGTGAGTCGGACTGGATCTTTAATTCAGGGGCAACCAAAGAGTGGGGAGGGAGGGCTAGCCTATACATTTTGCGCAGGACCGGTCCATACTGCGTCGCGAAAAGCCGATTGACCGACAATATCGGAACGCGCCAATTGCTCCATTGCCGTAGAACACTAATCTCAGTCCGACCGGGGCCATGATGGTCTACGGTTTGCAAGCCCCCCTCCATCGATGACCCCAAACGATGGAAGGGTTTACGTCTATACGCACTCCATCCCGTGCGTATGCCAACTGCCTGTCAGCCTGCCGAAGGCGATCTCGAGCGGTCCACTTCAGAACCTTCGGCAGGCGACTCTTGGATGGCGCCTTGAATGTGCTTCATGGGCACGTTGGCTAATCGTTTCATCACCGGACCACCATCAAAGCAGCAGTTCCAAGGCTTGCCAAGTGCAACCGGTTCTGTCAGTTCCTGACGACTGGCCGGGAAAATTCGACGGATGGAATTATCGGTAAAGTATCTAAAAGCTTCGCGTTTTCCGGCGCCCGCCACGCTCGGGCTCGGGCTGGACCGCCTTGCCCAGGCCAGCAAAACCGACACCCGGATCACGCTGAAACTTGCCCGCCTGGCTGCCGCTTACTGCGCTCTGGCCTGTTATTGGCTATTATACGGCGAAGCTTCGTTCATCATGCCCTCCACAAGGTCCTGACAGGCGCGAGAAGAAAGATGAGCTCGGTGACGTGCAACCAGAATGAGGGACGTACTTCATCTATGGCGATGCGGCCGGGGCGTCACGCCGTGCGACGCCAGATGAAATAACGGGGACAGCATGACGGAAAACAGCGCCCAGCCATTCTCCTTCCGATTCCACGGTTCGTCTTTCGACAATATGGTGGAAACCCTTGGCGGCGCTTTCGGCGCGTTTGATGCCGAGCCTGTCGGCCGCGCCAAGGACTTTCATTGGGGATTGGATTTTTCGGTGGCCGAGAGAGCCGTCCTGCTGACGGGCTATCATGAGGCGGAGTTCCAATTCAACATCGAGCCGACCGTCACCACGGCAGAGTACCTGTCGCTCGTCGTGCCGCGCCGCGGCGGCATGGGAGTTACCTATGGGTCGCGCAAGGCCGAGGCCGGGCAAGGCAAACTGCTTCTCTACAACAATTTCGAGCCCGACAGCGTTCTCATGCATGGGCAAGGCAACGTCATCGACGAGTTGCTGATCAACTGGCCCGTCATCCTCCAGGCGATTGGCCGGACATTCGAAATGCCGTTCAGCGGCTCGCTCGACTTGCTGCCGGAACTGGATCTGTCAACGCCGGCCGGTCGGACGATCGGCAACCTCACGGAGACGATCATATCAGGAATGCGCGACGACGGTCCCCTGCTGCAGTCGCCGATCGCCATGGCGCACATGACGCAGGCGCTCGCCGATCTCGTCGTGCGCATCGTGCCGCATCGGCTGTCGCATTTCCTTGAAAAGGGACCCGCCCTTATTGCTCCGAGGCATGTGCGCAGGGCGATCGAGTTCATGCAGGCCAATATCGATCAGCCGATCACCATGCCAAAGGTGGCGCAAGCGGCCGGCGTCTCCAGCAGAGCGCTCGAAACCGGCTTCCGCGCATTCAAGGGAACGTCCCCCGCCGCTTATCTGCTGACGCTTCGCCTGCGCGCGGCGCGGCAGGATCTGATCGATCCCGAGTGCAAGGAGACGATGAAGGCCATCTGCCTGAAATGGGGCTTCTTTCATTTCGGCCGCTTTTCCCAGGTCTACAACGCGACTTATGGCGAATATCCCTCCGAAACGAGGAAGCGTGTAAGCCGCCGGTAACTTGCAGCTGAAGCGCGCGCCGATCCTTAAGCTTCGCTCTTTGCACCTTTGTCTTTTAGAGCGCTGCCAACCTGTAGTGCACTCGCATGGTCCTCGGATCCCGCTTGACGATCCGAAGCTTATCATCACGCTCCGCCAGCGCGCTGAGGTCCCGCAACACAAGCGCATGCGAGATCCCCAGCATGCGCGCAAAGGAGCGGCTGTCGGACGCGATCCCGAGCTCGGCAGCGACGAGCAGACCGGCTTGAATAGAGGTCAGTCCGACATTCCTCTCTTGCGCCATAGCTACAAGGGAAAGAAACCGGTCGGCGCCGATAGCCTCTTTGCTCACGCGGCGTCTCGCTTGCGCAGGGAAACCGTGATCGATTTCGAGGTCGGCGTGTCGCTTTCCTCGCCGGCGCTGCCAAGCGGCACGAGCACGTTCAGTTCCGGGTAATAACCGGCAATGCTGCCGCGCGGAATATCATAGGGCACGAAGCGGAAATCCGGCGCGATCCGCTCGACACCGTCATCGTGCTCGCCGATTACGTCGGCACGGTCACCGGCCCCGGCATTCATCGCCTTCAGATCCGCCGGATGAATGAAGATGACCTGCCGCTCTCCGTAGACGCCGCGATATCGGTCATCGAGACCATAGACCGTCGTATTGTATTGGTCGTGCGATCGGAACGTCTGCAGAGCGAACTGCCCCCCTCCTCTTCGCGCACGCTGGTGCACCGTCTCCTCAGGAAGCGGCTGGCAAGAAAATGATGCTCTGCCTGCCGGCGTCTGCCATTCCCGGTGGGCCGCCGCGTTGCGCAGATGGAAACCGCGCGGCTTGCGCAGGCGCATATTGTAATTCTCGAAGCCGGGAATGGTCGCCTCGATATGATCACGGATGCGGTCGTAGTCGTGGGCAAGCTCCGCCCAGTCGACCACGGAGGAGCCGACCGTCGCCTGCGCAATGCCGGCAATGATGGCGACTTCCGAGCGGAGATGCGGCGAGGCCGGGCGATTGATGCCGGCGGAACCATGCACCATGCTCATCGAATCTTCGACACTGACGAGTTGGGAATTGCCGGCAGCGTTCAGATCCATCTCGGTACGCCCGAGGCAGGGCAGAATGAAGGACGCCTCACCGGGCAGCAGATGCGAATGATTGGGTTTGGTGGCGATGTGCACCGTCAACTTCAGCCGCCGAAGCGCTTTTTCGACCAGTGCGCTGTCGGGCGTCGCACGGGCAAAATTGCCGCCAAGCCCGATGAAAGCCTTGGCCGAACCGTCGAGCATCGCTCCGATCGCGGCAAGGACATTGTGACCATGCTCCCGCGGGACGGTGAAGCGGAAATGTTTCTCCAGCGCATCGAGGAAATCATCCGACGGTTTTTCATTGATGCCGACGGTGCGATCGCCTTGCACGTTGGAATGACCACGCACCGGGCAAAGACCAGCGCCGGGCTTGCCAATATTGCCGCGCAAGAACATGAAACTGGCGATCTCGCGGATCGTCGCCACCGAATGCAGGTGCTGGGTCACGCCCATCGCCCAGGTGCAGATGACCCGGTCGGCCTTGATATAGACGTCGGCCGCCTGTTCGATGTCCTGTCGGCTCAGTCCCGATTGCTCTTCGATATCAGCCCAGGCCGTCGCCTCGACCGCTTGCAGGTATTGCGCAAATCCGACGCAATGGTCGGCCAGGAACGCATGATCGAGGACCGGTGGCAGACCGGCGGCAACCGCAGCGTCTTCGGCAGCCAGCACCGCCTTTGCCATTCCGCGCACAGCGGCCATGTCGCCACCGAGCTGCGGTTGCAGATAAAGGCTGGCAATGTCGGTCGAGCCGCCGCGCAGCATCTCGATCTTGTCCTGCGGATCGGAGAAACGCTCCAGCCCGCGCTCGCGGATCGGATTGAAGACGACGACCTGCCCGCCGCGCATCGCCGCCCGGCGCAGATCACCGAGCATTCGGGGATGATTGGTGCCGGGGTTCTGGCCGATCACGAAAATCGCATCGGCCTCCTCGAAGTCCTCCAGAAGCACGGTGCCCTTGCCGACGCCGATCGCCTGATTCAGGGCGATTCCACTTGCCTCGTGGCACATGTTGGAACAATCGGGAAAATTGTTGGTGCCGTAGATGCGCACGAACAGCTGATAGAGGAAGGCAGCCTCGTTGCTGGCGCGGCCGGACGTATAGAACTCCGCCCGATTGGGATTATCGAGGCCCTTCAGAATGCTGCCGATCTCGGCAAAAGCATCCTCCCACGCCACCGGCAGGTAACGGTCGCTCGCAGCATCGTAACGCATCGGATGGGTGAGGCGGCCATTGAGTTCCAGTTCGTAATCCGACAACCGGCGAAGCTCAGCGACCGTAGTCGCCGCAAAGAAAGCGGGGGTCGTCCGCTTTTCCGTGGCCTCCCATGCGACGGCCTTCACGCCGTTCTCACAAAATTCGAACGACGATCCGTGTTCCGGATCGCCCCAGGCGCAGCCCGGGCAATCGAAGCCGTCCGGCTGGTTCGCCTTCAGCATCGTCCGCGCACCCGAGACCGGCGTGCCGCTTTGCAGCAATTGTTTGCCGCAGCTTTTCAGAGCGCCCCAGCCGCCAGCCGCCGCCGATTTCTTCCCGATGAATTTTGTGTCCATGCGCGCCCTGTATTGCTGAAGGGCGCTAAACATCAAGGGCGTACGAGCGATGACTCGATAGAAGAAACCTATCGAGAGATTCTGAAGCGCGGAGTTTAACCGGTTTCCTTCAGGGCATGCCCGTTCTCGCGGGAATGCGCCAGGATGCGGTTGCGGCCTTGCGTCTTGGCCTCATAGAGCGCGGCGTCGGCCTCTGCCAAAAGCCGGTTCGGGCTGGTCCGCAGGGTCGCGCCTGTAGCGCAGGATAGGCCGATGCTGGCGGTGACCCGCCCGAATTCGCTGCCGGAATGAATGATATTCTCCTGGGCCAGGCGACGCGCGAATTGCTCGGCGACGATCATCGCCCCCTTGGCGCTGGTATCGGGGAGGAACACGGCGAATTCCTCTCCGCCGTAGCGCGCGACGATGTCCGCGGGCCGACTGACGGCCTGGCGCAGACACTTGCTGACGACGCGCAGGCATTGGTCGCCGGCGGGATGACCATAGGTATCGTTATAGGCTTTGAAGCGGTCGATATCGACCATCAACAGGCTGAAAGGCGTGTTTTTCCTGGCGCTGCCCGCCGTCTCACGCGCGAAGGCCTCGTCGAAAGCGCGGCGATTGACGATGCCGGTAAGCCCGTCGGTCTCGGCAAGATTCTTCAATTGCTCCGCCGACAGCCTGAGCGCGATTTCCGCCTGTTTCGTCGCCGTGATGTCGGAGACGACGGCCATTGCCGTGCCGTCCCCGGAAATCCTTGTGCGGATGCTGCGCCAATCACCGTTGTGAAGCTGAACCTCCTCGTCCTTGTTGCTGTGCAGTGTCGCGGTGGCGGTCTTGATCCACTCTTCCGCATTACCCTCTGCGATAGCGGGCCGCTCGCCGGTTTCGACGACGCGGCGCAGGATGTCGCTGATATGCGCGCCGACCACGCGGGCAGCCCCGGAGAGCGGAAAGGCGTTGCGGTATTGATCGTTGCAGAAGAGAAGAAACCCTTTGCTGTCGTACATGGCGATGCCGTCGGACATGTTCGCCATCGCATGTGACAGCAGGTTCTTGCTGTCGCGAAGCTCCCGCTCCAGCGCTGTACGCTCGGTCACATCACGGGTCACGCCTGCAAGGCCGATGATCCGTCCCTGCTTGTCCCTGAGCGGCACTTTGGAAGCGAGCAGGAAACGGCCTTCGATCCGCTCGGTGGAGTCGATCAGCGGCGTCCCTGTCTCCATCACCTGCTGCTCGAGATGATACAATTCTTCTGCGAGCGGCTGCGACATCAGATTGAAATCCGACAATCCGGTCATCTCCGCCATCGTCCTGAAACGGAAGAGGCGAGTCATGTTTTCATTGACGGTGATGAAGCGGCTGTTTCGGTCCTTCACATAAAGGTAATCCGGCGATTGCGAAAATGCCGTCACCAGAATGCTGCGTTCGAGTTCCCATCGTTGCGTCTTCAGGAGAACAAAGCCACCGAGCAAAGTCGCCAGACAATTCGAGGCCGTCACGGGGAAACCCACGCCGGCCAGCACATGGGCAGCCACGAGAGTGGGAAGCAAGGCCATCGCTGCAACCAGTGTGCCGCCAAGGGCAAGGCCGAGCAGAACGACGTCGGTGAAACCGGGAGATCTCTTGCGGGTCCAGACATGGCCGGCGACGCCGATGCCGGCTGCGCATGCAATGGTGATAATGCCATCGACCATCGCCGTGCCGCCGACGGCAAAGCGGAAGGCGATCGCCAGCGACGCGGCAAAAGCCGCCGCCATCGGCCCCCCGAACATGCCGGCCAATGCCAGCGGCGAAAAACGCAGGTCGATATAGATGCCGGGATGAAACTCGATCGCGAGCAGTATGGACCCGATGGAGGCGCCGCCCGCTATTATCCCAAAGGCGATCTTCTCTTGCGCGAAGGAACGGCGCTGAAACTGGATAGAAAAGAGCGCCCACAGCGACATCGCCAGAGACACGAAGGAAAGGTTGCCACCAAATTGCGTCCAGATGCCATTCACCGCGTTGGGTCCACCTTCCAAACCATGTAATAAACATGTCATACGACAACACTGGTTTGGGCTTCGTTAAGTCGGACAGCCGGTTGCGCCATTCACCGGCTAATGCACCGGATATCGCGCTCTTCTGCGGGATCCGGCCGGATGGGACGCCATTGCCCGAACCACCGCAGACCGAGGTTTCTCACTTCAGTCTCGATTCCACGCAGAAGCGTTATTGGTTAGAATGCAGTGTCGACCACGAGCAGCAAACGAATATGGAATGCGGAGCCTTGACATGAGGACGCGACATTGGGACCGCAGGGGCGACGGCGGGCTGACCTTTACCGAACTCGGGTTCGGCACCGCGCCTCTCGGCAATCTTTATCGGGCGATAACCGATGAAGAGGCGGCAGCAGTCTTGGATGCGGCCTGGCAACACGGCATCCGTTACTTCGACACTGCGCCGCTCTACGGGCTTGGCCTCGCCGAGAGGCGGCTTGGCCGCTTTCTCGCTACGAAACAGCGTAAAGACTTCGTCGTCTCGACAAAAGTCGGCAGGCTCCTCAAGGTCTGTCGACCCGAACAGCGGACCGGCATCGGTAAATTCTTCGACACGCCCAATCGCCGAGAGGTTTTTGACTACAGCTACGATGGCATCATGCGATCGTTCGAAGCCTCTTTCGAGCGCACCGGGCTCGACTGCTTCGATATTCTGTTCGTGCACGATCTGGATGTCTTCAATCACGGCAACCAGGCCGCCTGCGACCATTATCTCGAGCAATTCATGAACGGTGGGTATCAGGCCATGACCTCGCTGCGCGATCAGGGAGTGGTGAAAGCCATCGGTGGCGGAATAAACGAGTGGGAGATGTGCCAGACGCTTGCCGAGCGTGGCGACTTCGACCTGTTTCTGCTTGCCGGACGCTATACTCTGCTCGAGCAGGAGGCGTTGGAATCCTTTCTTCCCCTGTGCGTCGCCCGCAATATCGGCATCGTGCTCGGCGGTCCCTATAACTCCGGCATACTGGTGACAGGCCCGATTGCCGGCGCGCAATACAATTACTCTGACGCCCCGTCACACATCCTCGATAAAGTCCGGCGCATCGAACAAGTCTGCCTGAAATACAACGTCGCTCTCTCGGACGCGGCTCTCAACTTTCCGCTCTTCCATCCGGCTGTCGTTTCCGTCATCCCAGGCGGCCAGTCGATCGATCAGGTGGCGTCCAACGACCGGGCGCGGAACAGACATATCCCTCGCGAACTGTGGGAGGACCTGAAATCGCTGGGCTTGATGCGCGGTGATGCGCCCCTCTCGCGCTGACTTACCTACTTCATTGCGGATGAAAAATTGGCCCTGCACATCAAACGAATCTACGAGCCGAAAGAAGACAGGGATGGCACGCGTATTCTGGTCGACAGGCTGTGGCCGCGCGGCTTGAAGAAGCAGGTGGCGGCGGTCGATGTCTGGCTGAAGGACATAGCGCCGAGTCCGGGGCTGCGCCGATGGTTCGGCCATGATCCGGCCAAATGGAGCGAATTTCAGCGTCGTTACCGCGACGAGCTCAAAAAGAACTCATCAGCCGTCGAGGAGCTCGAACGCCTGATCGGGCGGTCGGACGCCACGCTTCTCTATTCGGCGAAAGACCAGGCTCACAATCATGCGATCGTGCTTCAAAGTTTTATCGGCGAAGCCTGAAGCGCTTCGAAAATTTCCGGGAACCTTTTCGATCGATCTGCATCCAATGCTCGCTTCCATCCGACAAAGGAGACAGATCATGTTCAAACGAATTCTCGGCGCAACCTTCATCGCGGCATCGCTCGGCACCGCCTCGATCGCCGCCGACGCCAAGCCGACCGATCCTCAGATCGCCCACATCGCCTATACGGCGGGGCAGATCGATGTCACCGCCGCCGCGCAGGCGTTGAAGAAGAGCAAGAATGCCGAGGTTATCGAATTCGCCAAAACCATGGAGCGGGACCACAAGGCCGTCAACGACCAGGCGCTCGCCCTCGTCAAAAAGCTGAAGGTGACGCCTGAGGACAACAAGATCAGCCAATCGCTCTCGACCCAGGCGAGCAAGGAACTGAAGACGCTTGACGCCCTCGACGGTGCAGCCTTCGACAAGGCCTATGTCGAAAACGAAGTCGCTTATCACAAGTCAGTCAACGATGCCCTTGCCAAGGTGCTGATCCCCTCAGCTCAGAACAAGGAGCTGAAATCGCTGCTGGAAACGGGCCTGACCCTGTTCAAGCAACACCAGACGCATGCCGAGCATCTCGCTTCGATGATCAAGTAGGGTCGCGATGGGATCGCTGATGAAACTGCTGCCGCTGTTGTTGGCGCAGCTCTGGGCAAGCAGCGGGGTCGCCTCAGCGGCGGAATATCAGGTCACGATCGCGGGCATGAAATTCGGGGTGCCGCCTAACGAGCTGCATGTCGGCGATGTGATCGTCTGGCGAAACGATGATATATTCCGGCATACAGCGACGGCTCGCGACAAGAGCTTCGATGTCGACCTGCCGCCGAAATCGGAGGCGCGGATGACGGTCAACCGGGCGGGAGCGGTCGATTTCTATTGCCGCTTTCATCCCGCCATGACGGGCGAACTGGACGTCCGGCCGTAAGGCCGGGCTCCGATCCAAAGCAATGCGGAGATTTGCATGACAGCCATTGCGGTTCCGGTCGCGCGACGCCGGCAGAATATATCAGCGCTCCCCGATGTCGAACTCGTGCCCCTTGCGAGGCAGGGCGACGAACCCGCCATCCGCGTCATCGTCCAGCGGTAC
Organism: Rhizobium sp. NLR8a; assembly: GCF_019685235.1. Taxonomy (NCBI): domain Bacteria; kingdom Pseudomonadati; phylum Pseudomonadota; class Alphaproteobacteria; order Hyphomicrobiales; family Rhizobiaceae; genus Rhizobium; species Rhizobium sp. NLR8a. The sequence goes on along the minus strand of NZ_JABDWI010000011.1, from coordinate 261,759 downwards.
AATCAGCGCCTGTTCCGCACGGCGCGCGCCATTATCCGCAGCGATTGGGAAGCCGAAGAGGTCGTGCAGGCCGCCTATGTCAAGGCCTTCACCAATCTCGCGACATTCCGCGGCGAGTCCGAGCTTTCGACATGGCTGACGCGGATTGCGCTCAACGAGGCGCTGGGCCGCGTACGCAGCCGAAAGAACACCGCCGGGCTTGAGGAAATCGACATGCAGACGACATCGGGGGGCGGCGAAGTCCTCCAGTTCCCCTCCTCGCTCTCCGCGACCGACCCGGAAAGCGAGCTTTCGCGAAGCCAGGCGCGGCATCTTCTCGAACAGGCCGTCGACGAGCTTCCCGACGAATTTCGCGCCATCTTCGTGCTGCGGGATGTCGAGGGCATGAGCACGGAGGAGGCCGCATCCTATCTTGGCATCAAACCCGAAACCGCCAAGACCAGGCTGCATCGGGCGCGGAAGGCGATGCGCCAGTCGATCGAGAAACAGCTCTCGGGCGCATTTGCGGCCCTGTTCCCCTTCGACGGCGCCCGTTGCGCCTCAATGGGCGACCGCGTCATCGCAGTTCTTCGTCAGACATCGTGAGTTCCGACAACAGCACGCGTTTGCTTCGACGCAGCAGGTGACGGGCGCGATTACCCGCGACGCCACCTCTCGTTGGGGCTGGAGTCGCCAACTGAAGGGTGCCGCCGAAGCACGATGATTTCCGCCTTGGGCACGGCTCTGCTGTAACAGGAATATGTCATCGCAGAAGCTCAAAAGACGCCTGCGACCTGCTGAAGCGGCGCCGAGAAGGCTCACCCCGCGCGCCGACAGCGCGGCGATATCCACAATTCGCAAACATATCCGATAAGCGCAGCAAACAGCGAGCCGGCAACGCATCTTCTATCGCGAACGGAGAAATTAACAAACGCTCAAGTTTTCCAGATACATCTTGCTTTTGCTATTTTTTGTCTTGCGTCATGGTGTGTTTTGAAGTCGGCTCTTTCATATGCGCTTGCTCGAATTACGAGCGCCCTCCGCAGTCTCGAAAGGGACAGAGGCGGTAACGTCGCCATCGTCGTCGCGCTCAGCCTCGTGCCAATGCTCATCGCCGTCGGCGCGAGCTTCGACTATATTCGCAGCTACAATGTCCGGCAGAGGATGCAGAGCGATCTCGACGCGGCCCTGATCGCCGCGGTCAAGCAGATCAACAACACCGAGGATACCGACGCTCTCAAGGAGAAGGTTGCCGACTGGTTCCATGCGCAGGTGGACAACAGCTACACGCTTGCTGATATCGACATCGATACCGTGAACCACAACATCACGGCGACGGCGAGCGGCACCGTTCCGACGACATTCATGAAGATCGCCAACATCGAGACCGTTCCCGTCAGCGTGGCAAGCGCCGTCAAGGGCCCCGCCACGTCCTATCTCAATGTCTATATCGTCATCGACACATCGCCGTCGATGCTGCTGGCGGCGACGACGTCCGGCCAGTCGACCATGTATTCCGGTATCGGATGCCAGTTTGCCTGCCACACGGGTGATGCGCACACTATCGGCAAAAAGACATACGCCACCAACTATGACTACAGCAAGGAAAAGGGAATAAAGCTGCGCGCCGATGTCGCCGGCGACGCCGTACGCGAAGTGCTCGACATGATCGACGAATCCGACGAGAATCATGAACGTATCAAGGTCGGGCTTTACAGCCTCGGGGATACGCTTTCAGAGGTTCTGGCACCGACGCTGAGCACGGATACGGCGCGGACCCGCCTCGCGGACGCCAGCTACGGCCTCACCAGCGCGACCTCGAAGGCCGCCACTTATTTCGACGTTTCGCTATCGACGCTCAAACAGAAAGTCGGCGCCGGAGGGGACGGAACCTCCTCGAGCTCTCCGCTCAAACTGGTTCTGCTGCTGACGGACGGTGTCCAGTCCAAACGCGAATGGGTGACCAACGGAGTGGTCTGGAAGAGCGGGAAGGCAATCTCCGGATCCTACTGGAACAAGGTGGCGCCTCTTAATCCCGACTGGTGCGGCTATCTGAAGAACCAATCCAATACGATGGCCGTGCTCTATACCGAATACCTGCCGCTCACTTCGGACTGGGGCTATAACGCAACCGTCGGCTCGACCATGGCGAGCGCCAACTGGAAGAACACCTGGGGCGGCACCATGGACAGCGGCGTGTCGACCAGCATTACGAGACGCGATTATATTCCCTACGCGCTTGCCGACTGCGCATCGTCGAAGAGCCTGTTCATACCGGCATCATCGTCGACGGAAATCACGGCGGGCCTGTCGACGCTCTTCACTCAATATCTCTCTTCCGTCCGGCTGACCCAATGACCGCAAGAAACCGCTTTGCATTGCTTCGCCGCCTGCTCGGCGATCGCAAGGGGGTGGCTGCGATCGAATTTGCGATCCTGGCCCTGCCGCTCTTCATCATGATCTTCGGCATTATCGAAGTGTCGCTGATGTTCTTCGTCAACTCCTCGCTGGACGCTTCCGTTCATAAAATCTCCCGGATGATCCGCACCGGCGAGGTGGCGTCATCGAAGATCACACTGGCCACTTTCAAGAGCAAGATTTGCGACGACATGCTTCTGTCCTTCAGTTGCTCGAGCGGCCTCGTCGTCAAGGTCAGCGTGCTTTCCGACCTGTCCTCCGCCACCCGCGCCGATCCGATCGACGACAGCGGAAATCTCGCCGTCACCCAGACCTATGATATCGGCAAGGGCAGCGACTACATCCTCGTGCAGGCATTCCTGCCCTGGGAGGCCACCGTCAACTTCTTCAGCCTGTCGAGCGCCAAGCTTTCGGACGGCCGCTATCTCCTCGGATCCTCCGCTCTGTTTCGCAATGAACCTTTCTGACATGATCACGAAACGGAACCTCATCCTTCTCGGTCTCGCCCGATCCTGCACCGGCCGCCTCGCATGCGACCGCACGGCCGCTTCGGGCGTGGAATTCGCATTGGTGCTGCCGATCCTGATCGTGCTGCTGTTCGGCACCGTCGATCTCGGCCATGCCCTCACCGTCAGCCGCAAAATAGACGAGATCGCCTCCAGCACAGGCGACATGATCGCGCAGCAGAGCACCTGGACGAAGACCGACGTCACCAAGCTTCTTTCCGGCGCGAGCTTCATCCTGCAGCCCTATGAGACCACCGGGCTGACAATCACGGTCACGGTCAATGACGTCGACAACAGCGGCAAAGCGACGGTCAACTGGTCCGCCGCGTTCAACACCGCGTCGCTTGCTTCCGGGACGGCAAGCGCGATCGACATACCGGCGAAGATCCAGGAGACAGGCGTCCAGGTGGTGCTGACGCGGGTGCAATACACCTTGACGACACCGGTATCGGCATTTTTCTCGAACTTCACCGGGCAGAACGGCTACAGCTTCGACCACCATTTCTTCAATCGCCCGAGAGTCAGCGACACGATCAGTTACAACTAGACTGTATGTTCGTGATCGGTGGATTATGAGATTCCCGGTCGCTTGCCGTCACGTCGACAATGATGCATTGCTCGCCGGCTTGACCTGCCTTCTTAGGCAAGATGAAGGACGGGATTCCCGAGGTCGGGGGCATCGATCTCGCCGATGGATACAGGGCCGGCCGTTTTCATGGCGACATCGGCGGGCAAGCCGATCCCGATCCGCAGGATAGGATAGACGCCTTTCGTATCGCGGCCGAGGCGGCGCGGCTGGTCAGCGCCAAATTTGGGGCCGAGAAGAATGCGGGACCAGCGCGCCATTATGGAGAGCTTGTCAAGACATTGGAACAGCAGAACGATTGAATGACTTTCATATGAGCGCGTCACTGCAACGGCGATCCAGCGCTTCGCCCTGTCGCAGGCCGATAACCGCGAGATCGAGCCGGCTCACCCGGCGAGCTTGACGATGCCGTAGGGATTGAACTTGAACTCATCCACGTCATAGGTGGAATCGAAGGAGAGGCTTGCGCCCCGTGCCTTGAGCGTCGCATCGAGACCCTGCTTGCCGATCTCCCCGGCAACTGCATCCATGATGGCAACGACCTGCCTTTCGCTACCGGCCGTCTCCGGCACATAGACCTCCGGCAGCCCCACGAGATGGAAGCCGACGCTTTCCAGATAACCGCGCGCCGAGAGCGGCCTCTTGGCAAAGGCCAGGCGGCCGACGCGCTGCTGGGCGAGCGGATCGCCGGCTTTCTGCGCTTCGGCGCCTTGGCCGATCAGTACTCTCCATCGATCGAGCCCATGTGCGATACCGGCGCTTTCGCCCTTGACGGCAACCGCTCCCGCGTCAATCAGCTGCTCGACGAGACGCAGAGCCGTCATCGACACCTTGATGGTGTCTGCCTGCGTCATGCTCGGCCCGAGGACATAGAGGACGGATTGATGATCGGCGACGGCTTTCTCGTCCGTCTCGTTCCAGGCATCGGGTTCGACCCGATCCCAGCAGACATCGAATGACCGGCTCATTCGGTCATCCGGCTCCGCCTGCGAATAATCCTCATCGACGCTGAAGCCGGTGGCGAAATCACGGATCGCTTTGGCCGCCGCTTCGGACAAGCGGCTGAGGTCGCGATCTCTCCCGAGAAAACAGAGGACATGCCGGGGTGTCACCGACGACGCCTCCTCCTGGGCGATTGTCTCCGGACTGGTGTCGATAGCGAAAGAAGGTTTCCAGCCAACCATGGCCCATAGGGACCCCAACAGCGCGCGACGCAGGATATGCAAGAGCGATGCCTCCGTTCGGCCGAATCTTTACAGCTTCCGCTTGTAAACAAATGACACCCGAAACGAAAGCGGATCTCGCGACTATACGTCGTGCTATTCAATCCCAGATATCCTCTTGAGCAGAGCCTTCAGGGTAGGGATCGTCATCGTCTGCCACCTTTAATCGGGCCGTCCTTTCTTGGGCGATGCGCTGGTTCCATCCGCCGGTCGGGGGCAGCGTCGACAAGATCACGTGAAAAAATTAAATTTGCCTGCAAGCTGTTTTTCTGGCGCAATGGATACCAGGTCGAGAGAAAGGGACTTAAGTGTCTCAAAGAACCGAAAATGAAGCGAATTCGCGGAACGGGCTCGAAGGACATTACCAGGTCAACAGCATCGGATTCGTCGGAACCGGCGTCATCACCGAGGCGATGGTTCGCGGGCTCCTCGCTGAGCCGGCCTATGCCTCGCAGATTCACGTCTCTCCGCGAAGCGCCCACATTGCGGAAACGCTGGCAGGCGAATTCGCCGCCGTGAGGATCGCCAAGGACAACCAGGACGTCGTCGATCGCAGCGACACGGTGTTCCTGGCGATACGACCGCAGATCGCCGAGGAGGTCGTGCGGGAACTGTCGTTCAGGGCCGGGCAGACAGTCGTCAGCGTCGTCGCGGCGACGGAGCGCCAGGCTCTCATCGACTGGATCGGCGCCGACGTGCATCTCGTGCAGGCGATCCCCCTGCCCTTCGTCGCAGCTCGCCAAGGCGTGACCGCCATCTACCCGCCTGATAATACGGTCGCAGCGCTGTTCGACACGCTCGGTGCCGCCGTCCAATGCCAGTCGAGGAAGCAATACGATCTACTCGCAGCCGCAAGTTCGATGATGTCGACCTATTTTGGGATCATGGAAACGGTTGCCGGCTGGCTGGAAAGGAGCGGCCTCGAAAGGGCGAAAGGCCACGCCTACATTGCCCCGCTCTTCGCAAGCCTGGCGCAAAAGGCGAGCGGCCCGGGCGCTGAGCCCTTCAGCACACTGAGCCGCGAATTCGCAACCAGGGGCGGGCTGAACGAGCAGGTTCTGTCCGACTTCGAGAAAAAGGGCGGCATCGCGGCGCTGACCGAAGCGCTCGACGGCGTGCTCGCTCGCATCGAGGGCAGAAACTAAAAAGTAGGCGGCGTGCAGGCGCTGATGACTTCGCAGGCCACCGGCCCGACGCAGCGGAACCGGTGTGGGCGCCGGCTTTCGAAATAGTAGGCGTCACCAGGCCCCAGCACGCGCCGTTCGTCGTCGACCGTGACCTCGAGCCTTCCCGAGAGCACGATCCCGCCCTCCTCTCCCTCGTGGACAAGAGGAATTTTTCCGGTGTCGGCGCCCGGCTGGTAGCACTCCTTGAGCATCTGCAGGCTGCGCCCGAACAAGGTTTCGCCAACCTGCTTGTAGGAAATGGCACCCTTGCCGATCTCCACCAGTTCCTCGGCCGCGTAGAAAGCCTTTTTTGGACGTTCGGGTTCGAAGGCGAAGAATTCCGCCAGCCCGATCGGGATGCCGTCGAGAATTCGCTTCAGGGCTCCAACCGAGGGATTGGAGGCGTTCGATTCGATCAGCGAGATCGTCGAGTTCGGCACACCGGTGCGTTTGGCGAGCTCACGCTGGGAAAGCTTGTGGGCGATGCGGAGATGGCGAAGGCGGCTGCCGATGTCGACTGACATGATGCGGTCCGTTTGCGTTGTCCAGAATAGCTAAAATATGTCAGATGAACCAATATATTTCAACAGCTTGCGCGGACACAGAAAAGGACTTGTTCGTAAAGGAGAAATCATCATTCTCGGTCCATCCCAAGGAGGCCAGAATGGATCAGCTGAACAAGACGAACGCGCCCGTACTCGAAAATTTCTGGATGCCATTCACGGCGAACCGGCAGTTCAAGGCCACGCCACGGCTTTTGGCCACTGCGGAAGGAATGTATTACACCGACGTCGATGGAAACCGGGTGCTGGACGGCACGGCCGGGCTCTGGTGCTGCAACGCCGGCCACGGCCGCAAGAAGATCGCCCAGGCGGTCGAGCGGCAGCTTGCCACCCTCGACTATGCCCCGACCTTCCAGATGGGGCATCCGATCGCCTTCGATTTCGCCGCGAAGCTCGCGGCAACCGCGCCGGGCGGGGCTGACGCCAATCTCGACCGGGTCTTTTTCACCGGCTCGGGCTCGGAATCGGTCGATACGGCTCTGAAGATCGCCATCGCCTATCAGCGCGCGATCGGCCAGGGCACACGCACGCGCATCATCGGTCGCGAGAAGGGCTATCACGGCGTCGGCTTCGGCGGCATTTCCGTTGGCGGTCTCGTCAATAATCGGCGGGTCTTCCCGCAGATACCGGCCGACCACATGCGCCACACGCTCGACGTCGAGCGCAACGCGTTTTCGAAGGGGCTTCCCGCCCATGGCGTGGAACTGGCCGACGATCTCGAACGCCTGGTGCAGTTGCACGGTGCCGAAACCATCGCCGCTGTCATCGTCGAGCCGATGGCGGGATCGGCAGGCGTTATCCTGCCGCCGAAGGGTTATCTGGAGAAGCTGCGCGCGACCGCCGACAAGCACGGCATCCTGCTGATCTTCGACGAGGTCATCACCGGCTTCGGCCGTCTCGGCACGCCTTTCGCGGTGGATTACTTCGGCGTCGTGCCTGACCTGGTCACCACGGCAAAGGGCCTGACCAACGGCGCGATCCCGATGGGCGCGGTCTTTGCCAGCCGTAAAGTCCATGACGGGCTGATGATCGGACCTGACAATGCGATCGAACTCTTCCACGGCTATACCTATTCCGGCCATCCGGTCGCTTGCGCCGCGGGACTCGCAACCCTCGAAATCTACGAGGAAGAAGGGCTGCTGACGCGTGCATCCGACTTGGCCGAATATTGGCAGGACGCTCTCCATTCGCTGACGGGCCTGCCCAGTGTCGTCGACATCCGCAATCTCGGACTGGTCGGCGCAGTGGAACTCGCTCCGCGTGACGGGGCACCGGGAACCCGCGCCTACGACGTCTTCGTCGATTGCTTCAAGAAGGGCCTGCTGATCCGTGTGACCGGCGATATCATCGCGCTTTCTCCACCGCTGATCGTCGAGAAAGACCAGATCGACACGATCGTCTCGACGATCGGCGATGCACTGAAGCGCGCGGCATAATCCCACCGCTTCCTGCCGATGCGGTGGCGAACCGGCCACCGCATCGGCTTACTCCAGGGGCACGCCAAGCCCGACTTTGACCCGGTCCATCGCAACAAAGGTGCGGAAGCGCTTGACGTTGCTGTTGCCGAAGAAGAGCCGCCGGGTGAGCGCCTCGTAATCGGCCATCGACAGCACGACGATGACAAGAATGAAATCGGCTTCGCCGGTGACGTAATAGCATTGCTGGATTTCCGGCGCGGCTGCGAACTCCGTCTTCGCCCGCTCGATCTGATCGCAGTTTCCCTGATCACCTCCACCTCGACGAAGATCGTGATGGACTGCCCGACTGCCTCCGGCGCGACGACCGAGACGTCCGGCCGGATCACCCCTTCCTCCCGCATCCGCTTGATCCGGCGCTGAACGGCGGGCGCGGACAGGTTCACCGCATCGCCGGTCGTGCGCTGCGGGGTCATATTGTCCCGCTGGAGAACGGCGAGAATCTTGCGATCGAAGGCATCGAGAGGCGATGGCTGAACGCGCTTGTTCAAATGGCCGGCTGGTGGTGACCAACCTGCAGACCATCGTCTCCAGGCGACTCGACCCGGCCGATATCGGCGTCGTCTCGGTTACCGAACTGATCACCGACGGCACGCGCAATGCGCTTCCCGGCGTCGCCCGCATTCTCGGCGATGCCCGCAGCTTCCGCTCCGAGATCAGCGAGACGATCGAAAGGCAGATGCGGATAATCGCCGAGGGCACAGAGGTCCTCTACACCAGGGAGTTCGTCCCTCTGGCGAACGACCCTGGCTTGACCGAGGAAGCGCTTGCCGTCGCGCGGGATGAATCCCGGCCGTGGTTAGCGCGTCGGCGCCCTAGCGCTTTGCGGTCTGCGACGGCAACTGGCCGAAGCGCTTCCTGTAGTCGGCTGCAAATCGCCCGAGATGGGTGAACCCCCATCTCAGCGCGATTTCGGCGATGGCCTGGGTTCCGTCTGATTCCAGCAGCTCGCGATGGGCGGCAATCATTCTGATTTCATGCAGATAGGCGATTGGAGTGGTGTTCCTGAACTGACGGAAGCCCTGCTGCAAAGTCCGAACGCTTACCTTGGCCGCCACGGCGATTTCGCTGAGGGAGATCGGTTCGGCGATGTGTTCCTGCATGAAATCCATGGCCCATTTCACATGGCGCGGGGCCGGGAGCGGAGCGGCACGCGCCAACTCCTCCGAATAGTGATGGGGACATGTCTCCAGAAGCAGGTAAACCGCCGCATCGCAGAGCGATTTTACGGCCAGTGGTGAGCGCTGCAGCAAGCCGTTGCCAGTGAGACCGCTGTGGAGGTTCGAGACGAGTTGCTGCAGGAGGAATCCCGGACCGGCCGTCAGATCGATGTCGGTATGGAAGCCGATATCGCCGCTGATCGTCCGCTCGCACATATGGGTGAGCTGCGCGGCGATCTTGGCGCGATCGATGAAAAGGCAGAAATGACGGCGGGGGCCGATGATCCTTGTTCCCTTGACGGCGCCCTGTTCCAGGATCACCCCGCGACCGGGTAGCGAATATATCGGCTCCCGCTTGCCGCCGAACAACATCATCCCCTGCGTCGGCAGGAACACAGCCAATCTATCAGCGACCCCGTCTCGCCTGCTGGAAATCGAGCCTTCATAAGAGCAATCGGCCACGCTTACATCTTCCATCGAGATGAAATTGCAGCGATACGCGATGGGCATCGTGCCTTCGGTCGAGACCCTTATTGTGGATGTCGGCGTCGACAGTGCTTCCGCGAGCTCATCCGCGTCGGTTCCGTTCTGCACCGTTGCCCGAAACGACACATTCGATACGGCCGACGATTGGACCACGCTGCCTGGTGCATGCCGATCGGGGCTAACGGACATTCGTGACCTCCTACGGTGATGCCCGCGAGTGACAGGCAATTTGTACCATATCGTTCATTCCTCCTGTCGTCCATTTCGCGTCAGCCGTATCGGCTGATTGCCAGGTCCTTGGCGTCGATTTCGGGCGAACGGTTGCTGACGAGATCGCCGATCAGCCGGGCCGAACCGGTGCTCATGGTCCAGCCGAGCGTGCCGTGACCGGTATTGAGGAACAGGCCGGCGACCTTGGTCGGGCCGATGACCGGCGTGCCGTCCGGCGTCATCGGGCGGAGGCCGGACCAGAAGGAAGCCCTGGAAACATCACCGCCGGGGAAGAGGTCGGTGACGGAATGTTCGAGCGTGCTGCGGCGAGCGAGACCGAGATCATTGGTATAGCCTGATATTTCGGCCATGCCGCCGACGCGGATGCGGTCGCCGAGCCGAGTGATCGCGATCTTGTAGGTTTCGTCCATCACGGTCGATTCCGGCGCGCGTGACGCATCGTTAATCGGGATGGTGAGCGAGTAGCCTTTGACCGGATAGACCGGCAGGCGGATACCAAAGGGCTTCAGCAGCAGCGGCGAGTAACTGCCCAGCGCGACCACCACAGCCTCGGCACTGATCCGCTCGCGGTCCCGAACGGGATCAGGAGCGGTGACAATCCCGCGCACGCGGCCTCCCTCGACATCCAGCGCCTTGATCGTCGTCCCATAGGCGAAACGCACACCGAGCGCCTCGGCTTTGGCGGCGAGCGCATTGGTGAACTTGAAGCAGTCGCCGGTTTCGTCCTTGGGCGTCAGCAACCCGCCGACGATCTTGTCGCGTACGTGCCTGAGCGCCGGTTCGACGCGAATGCAGCCGTCGCGGTCCAGCAGTTCATAGGGAATGCCGTCGGCGGCCAGCGCCTTGACGTCCTTGGCCGAAGCATCGAGCTGCTGCTGCGAGCGGAACAGCTGCAGGGTTCCCTGCATGCGTTCGTCATAGGTGATGCCGGTTTCTGAGCGAAGCTCGGCGAGCGCAATGCGGCTGTAATCGGCAAGGCGCAGCATGCGGCTTTTGTTGATCGCGTAGCGCTCGGAGCTGCAGTTCGACAGCATCCTCGCCATCCATGATAGCATGGCCATGTCCAATTTCGGCCGCAGGATGAGCGGCGCATGTTTCATGAACAGCCATTTCATTGCCTTCATCGGAATGCCGGGTGCCGCCCATGGCGAGCAATAGCCGAAGGAGACTTCGCCGGCATTGGCAAAGCTCGTCTCCAGCGCCGGCCCCGATTGCCGGTCGACGACGGTAACCTCATGGCCTGCCTTGGCCAGCTGATAGGCGGATGTGACGCCGACGATGCCGGCACCCAGAACGATGACTTTCATGATGTCCCCAAGAATGAAGCCAGCCGGCTCTCAGCGATATTGCCTGTGATACCGATCGCCGAGACCGGTCAGGATTTCATAAGATATGGTGTCGGCATCGCGCGCAATATCCTCAAGCGTCTGATGCTGCCCGAGCACCTCGACAAGACTGCCGAGCGTCAGCGCGCCTTCGGGCAGCGCCGATATATCCACCGTGATGCTGTCCATCGAAACGCGGCCGACGATCGGCAGGCGCGTGCCCTTGTAATAGACGGCGCCGCGGTCGCTGAGGCAGCGCGGCAGGCCGTCGGCATAGCCGGCGGCAATGGTGGCAAGACACATTTCCCGTTGCGCGACATGCGCGCCGCCGTAACCAACCTTCGTGCCCGGTGATACGGTCCGCGTCTGCACGACGGCGACATCGAGGCTGACGACCGGCTCCATCAGGTTCGGCGCGCCGGCGCTCGCAGCGCCGCCATAAAGCGCGATGCCCGGCCGGGCGAGCACGCCATGATAGGCTTCGCCGAGGAAGACGCCGCCGGAATTGGCGAAGGAGATGTCGAAGCCTGGAAATTCGTCGGCGATGCAGGACATTTCTGCCAGCTGGTCGCCATTCTGCTCGCCATCGGTCTCATCGGCCGAAGCCAGATGGCTCATGATGAACAGGACTTCGATATTGGTGCCATTGCGAAGGGCTGTCGCCAGCTCCGCCCTTTCCTCCGGGGGAAAGCCCAGCCGCGACATGCCGGTGTCGAATTGCAGGACGGCCGGCAGGCAGCGCTTCAGCACGCGCGCCGCCGCCGACCATTGCTGCCACTGGGCAAGCGAATTCAGAACAGGGACAATATCCATTTCGGCGCAGGCAATTTCATTACCCGGCTGCAGGCCGTTCAGCACGAAAATCTGGGCGTCCTGCGCAAGCACCGGCCGGAGCCTCGCCGCCTCGACGAATTGAGCAACGAAGAAATGCCGGCAATCTTTGCCGTAGAGCGTTTTCGCCACCCGTTCCGCGCCGAGTCCATAGGCATCGGCCTTGACGACGGCGCCCGCACGAACCGGCGCCAGCATCGACACCAGCTTGCGATAATTGCGGCCGAGCGCAGCAAGATCGACCGTCAGGTAGCCTGTAGCCCCCTGCATGGTCGCGGCAGTATGTGCATGCGAAACCAAAATATCGCTGTCCATGTTCACCCTCTTGTTTCCCTGCAGTGTATGAAAGAATAAACGATATTGCAGGTCAATTTGTCATTGATTATTGCATCCATTGCATCTTATGCGCATGATCGGTGAAAATTTGGAATAATCGATCATGCCCGCCCTTGACATCACAGATCGCAACATCCTCAGGCTCCTGCGCCTCGACGCCCGGATGAGCAATGCCAAGCTTGCCGTCGAGGTCGGCCTGTCGCCGTCTGCTTGCCTCAGACGCATCAAGATCATGGAAAAGACGGGCGTGATCCGCGGCTATACGGCGCTTCTCGATTTGAGCAATGCGGATGCGATGATTGCCGTCATCATCAACATCACTCTCGAACGGCAGACGGAGGACTATCTCGACCGTTTTGAGGCGGCCGTCCGCCGCCATCCGGAAATCCGCGAATGTTTCCTGATGACGGGTGGATCCGACTACCTGCTGCGCGTGGAAGTCGCCAATGCCGGCGAGTTCGAACGGATCCACAAGGAAATATTATCGGCCTTGCCAGGCGTCCTCAGGATTCACTCCAGCTTCTCGATCCGCAATGTCCTGGCGACGCGCGGCAGAGGCAAACGCTGAGCAGGGACCGGACAGGCTTATATCAGTTCGAGCGCAATCGCCTTGGCGACCGCTTCGCTCGTTGTCGCGACAGTCAGCTTCCGGCGCGCCGAGGCGAGATAGAGCTGCACCGCGCTGAGCGAAATGGACAATCGGGCGCCGATCTGCTTTGCCAGAAGGCCATTGGCCGTCATCTCAAGGCATTGCACCTCGCGGCGCGACAGTTGTGGAAAATCCGCAACCGCGCGCATGCCCGACAAGACCATTGCCCGGTCGTGAAGGTGATGGGCGAGATACTGGAGGTCGCGCATGCTGTCGATGCGGAACTGCCGCCAGTAAGCATCGGGGTGATTGGAGGTGACTGTAAACAGCGATCGCTCACCTTGCGGGCCCCGCACCGGGAGGGTCACGCCCTGCCGGCCGACGCCGAAGGCCATCGCCTCCTTGAAGAAGCCGTGCGCCCGGCCTGTATCCCATTTAGACGCCGACCATTCCACGGGCAGGAAGCCGCGCCGGCCGAGGCGCACGACGGGATCGATGCTGAAATAATCCCGGGCAAGATATTGTTTCACCCATTCGGGCGGATAGGTCAGCATCAGCAATGGATTGGCCGGCGCCGCCCCTGCGAAACGGGTCACATGCAGAACCATGTGCGAGATCGCATAGATATGGCGGACTTCGTCCAGCGCTGTTTCCAGATCCTGCAATGTCGGCGATGCGGAGATCCGCTCCAGACAGTAGAAAAAACGAGAACTGCTCAGCATGAGTGGACTCGTGGTTGTCTAATTTTCCAACTGCTCGCATTGGTAACATTTCGCGGATGCCGAGAACAGCATATTTTCTAACAGCCGCGGCGCGACATGAAGAACAGGTTAAAGACTGACGATTCCATTACAGAGCGGCGGGATAGCGACTGGGCTTACCGCATGCCGGCATCGACAAGGGCTCCGGCAGGATTGGGAGAGGCTTGCTCCAGAAGTTGGGACAGGTTGGCACGAAGTGTCCGACAATTCTCCGCCGTCACATCCCATAGGCCAACATACAGCTTACCGATCTCCGGCCGGGATCGGGCAAGCGCCGTCGGCCTCCAACCGATCCTGCGGTACACAGCAATCATCGCAACGTCATAGACGCCGACAATGCTCTCGATACCGGTGTCGAGCGCAAGATCGCAAAGCCCTGAGAGCAACTCCGTGGCAACTGCGCGCGATTGCTCCAATTGCCCGGCATGCGGATGGAGGCAAAAGCGGGTACATTCCCAGGTCGTCGGGCTATCGACGTCGATGGGCTGATCGAAGAAATGCCGGAACTCGCTTTTGAGCATCGTCGCTCCAGTGGTCGGCAGCAGTCGCAGCGAACCTGTCAGCGTGCCGGAAGGTTGGTGCGTGACGAGATAGACGGGATCCTCGGCCTCGTCGTATCGGTCCCTCTCCCATTGATCCCGGACATCGACCTGCCATCCCAGTCGATCGCGAAAAACGGCGGCGCGAGCCCGAAACATTTCATCGAAAGCACGTCGATCGGTATCGAGCATGTCTTTGGTGAGTATCCGCAACATATCCGTCCCTCCTGATGTGCTGACGTTTCACAACAGGAGGCCGAGCGGGAGCAATCTGGATATTTCACCAGATTGACCGGTGCTTGGTTTTGCCTTCCCCTTCCATAAGAAGTTTCTGATATTCGTAATCGAAAGCTCTTGGTTATTGCCAATTTTAACGCAACCAGCGGGAGGATTCTTGATGACCCACGACATTGCACGCGGCAGACGTATTCGAGAGGCGATATCCCGGGGCAAGTTCCGGAAAGTTCACGCCCTGGCGGCCGAACTCGACGTATCCGTCGCCGCCGTCTCGCGCTGGCAGAATGGCGGTCATACCTCGCTGGAAAGCGCCTGCGCGCTCGCCGACCTGCTGGACGTCTCCCTCGACTGGCTGCTGCTCGGGCGCGGCACGATGGACTGGCATAGGAACAGCGCGATCTCCCCCACGGAATTGCAAATGATTCTGGCGTTGCGCAACCGGTCAGCGGCAACACGGTCCAATCTCGTTGGGCTGGTCGAATCCATCCCGCCGGAGCACCCGTAAAGCCAAGCGCAATTCTCTGGGATTTTTTGACCTGAAGTTAACACGTTCAGGTTGCTAAAAAACAAAATATCAACGATCTTTCCAGTTAAAGGTGCAATTGCAGCGAGGGCAGACGGCCAACCACCCTGCCCTCCGCAGAGACCTTGTGTTCACTCTCAACGCCCATTCGACCGCAATATTTCTCTCATCCGGGTCCGGAATATTTCCTCGATCTGGTCCGGCAAGTCTCAACCGATTTTGGAGTCCGTCAAATGACAGTTGCGCTTTGGAGTCAGTCCATGACGGGTGCGAACCCGGCCCATATCGGCGCCAATGCGCCTATGGTCAAACCGCGGCCTGCCTTCGCGCAGACAGATCTGATCGCATTGTCGCGCTATTTTTCTCTTCTGATGATGCGCAACATCACAAGCGATGGCTATGTCATCGAGGATCCCACATCGCCGGGCGTCTTTTCGGCCCCCGGCTGCGTCATCGCCGCCCCCTCCTACCCTGCGAACACGCCAGGTGTCGACCAGGACTACGTGTTCAACTGGGTCCGCGACGGGGCCATTACGGCCATCGAGATCGCGCTAGCCGGATTGCTGCCCGTTCCGGGCGGAGTTTTGCCGAGCTTGGTCGACTATGTGAACTTCGCGGCGCTCTGCCAGGCAAATGCGAAGAATTCCGCGACCGTCACACTTGGCCACGCCTGCTTCACCATCACCGGCGAGGTTCGCCCGTGGTCGGAGCAGAATGACGGGCCGGCCATTCAGTCGATCGCGATCCTGACCTTGTTCGATCAGCTGGATGGCGCCACCCAGGCGACCGCCAAACAATTGGTCGAAGCCAATCTCGCTTATCTTCTCGACGTTTACCAGAACAAGACCACAAATCTCTGGGAGGAATATGAAGGCTATTCGTTTTTTGCACGAGCCGTACAGCTGCGCTTCTTCCGGGAGATTTCCACAAACACGATCGGCATTGCGGTGCCTGCCGGGGTGGCCGATGCCATCTCATGGCTGGAAAGCCAGCTGGCCACCCACTGGAACGGGCAGCTCTATGTGAGCATTCTGGATGCTGCCGCGGAGCAAGCCGGTTATGACGCGAACATCGATATCGTCTCTTCGGTTTGCTACGGCGGGATCGAGCCGACCGATACCAAGCTTCTGGCAACGGCGGCCATCCTGCGGCGTCAGTGGGCCGATCCTTCGTCTTCGAACTATTACCCGGTCAATGGCGCCGACGCGGCCAAAGGGCTCGGACCACTCTTCGGGCGTTATCCAGGCGACCATTACGATGGCGATGTGGCGGCTCCAGTGGTCGGCGGGCATCCCTGGGCTCTGTGCACCGCCAACTTCGCCGAGTTTCAATATCGGCTTGCCAATGCCATCGATGCCAGCGGCGCCATCCCCCTCGATCAGTTCTCCGAACCCTTCTTCGCGGAGCTGGAACTTGGCGCATCCAGCAGCGCCGCCGACGCGTCGGCTGCCCTGCGGGCTTCGTCTGACGCCATGCTGCGCGCCATCGTCTATCACAGCGATCATTATGAGCTGAGCGAACAGTTCGATGGTACCGTCGGCTACGAGAAAAGCGTCCGGAATCTGACCTGGAGCTATGCCTCCTTTCTCTCCGCAGTCAGAGCCCGCTCTGCCGCCGCCCCCGCCGCCAAGTCCAAACCCCGAAACTCCCGCGGCCCGAGATCATGACGATTTCAGGCCGTCCGGCCTGAAATCTCGATTGAGTTCAGAACGCATGATCCGCAAAGCCTGATGCGGCTTCCGGGACTAATGGAGAACCAAAGTGCTTTTTCCCCTCGAATCGGCGATAAGAGCCGATGCCAAAACCGTCGCAGAGTCTGATGACTACGATATCGTGATCGTCGGCAGCGGCGTTTCCGGAGCAATCATTGCCAAGCAGGCTGCGGAAGCGGGCAAGCGTGTCCTTGTCCTGGAAGCCGGAACCGGTGCCAATACCACTCTGGCAGGCTATCACAATCTGCTGACGACCTTTTATTCGGCAGCCTCCAAGGACAACCAGTCGCCCTTTCCGCTGAATGCGAACGCGGCCATCCCCCGCAGCCCGCAGCTTCGCAAGCTGCAGGCGGGGGAAACCGATAGCTCGAACTATATCGTTCAATCCGGCCCTTATGTCAGCGATACGACATATACCCGTATTTTCGGCGGAACGACTATGCACTGGGAGGCGAAAACGCCCCGTCTGCTTCGCTCGGATTTTAAAACGCGCACGCTGTTCGGCCAGGGGCTGGACTGGCCGCTGAGCTTTGAGGAAGTCGAGGAGGATTACCGCCTGGCCGAGCGGGAAATCGGCGTATCCGCGAATGTCGAAGATCAGCAATATCTCGGGCAGACCTTCCCGGACGACTATGTCTTTCCCATGCGCGGCCTGCCGCTTTCCTATCTGGATCAGCAGGTCAACAAGGGCATCGAGGGCACCAGCGTCGAACTTTACGACAAGACCTATCCCCTGAAGGTCAGGCCCTACCCCCAGGGGCGCAATGGCATACCAAACCCGGCCTATGACGGTGGGAAGGGCTACCGTCCAATCGGCGCGGTCGATACGCATCAGGTCGAAGAGGGCGGTCGCTGCCAGGGCAACACCAACTGCGTACCGCTCTGTCCCGTGCAAGCGCGCTACCACTCCGGCAAGACGCTTGCCAAGGCGTTCGCGGTAAGCGGGGAAAGGGGCGAGCGGCTTGTCGAACTGTTGCCGCAGGCGGTCGCATCCAAAGTCAACATCGATCCGGATAACGGGAAAGTCCGCTCTCTCGAGGTCAAGATTTACAAGGACCCGGCCTCACCGGCCCACGAGACCATCACCGTGAAGGGCAAGGTTTTCGTGCTTGCGGCAGGCGCCATCGAAACGGCGCGTCTTATGCTGGCCTCCGGCCTGCGCAGCACCAGCGGTCTTGTCGGACGCAATCTGATGGACCACGCCTATCTGCTGAACTGGGCGCTGATGCCGGAAATCTGCGGCACGATGCGCGGAACAAGTTCGACGGGCGGTATCGTCGACCTGCGGGACGGCCCTTTCCGCGAAAGGCAAGCCGCCTTCGCCATCGATATCCATAATGACGGCTGGGGTTGGGCCACGGGTGCGCCGACCTCCGACCTTCTCGAACTGGTCGATGACCGCAACCTCTATGGGGCCGATCTTCGGCGCGGCATGATCGACCGGGTCTCGCGGCAGTTGCTGCTCGCATTCATGATCGAGGTCATGCCCGTCGAAAGCAACCGCATCACGGTGGATCCGCAATATACCGATGCTCTGGGCAACATGCGGCCCATCCTGTCCTTCACGGTTCCGGAATACACCATGAAGGGTGCGGCCTATGGCCGCCAGTTTGCGCGCACCATCTTTACCCGCCTGGGCGCGCAGGATCACACCCGCTACGATCCCAGCGATTTCGGCTATGTGGCCTATGAGGGACAAGGCTATGCGATTCGCGGCGGCAATCATCTGGCCGGCACCCATATCATGGGAACGACGAGGACCAATTCCGTCGTGGACAAGAACCAGCGCAGCTGGGACCACGAGAATCTGTATCTCGTGGGGGGCGGCAGCATGCCGACGATCGGCACCGCCAATGTCACCTTGACGCTGGCTGCCATGTGCTTCCGAAGCGGTCGCAACATTCTGAAGTCTCTGCATTGAATGAAGGCCGGCATATCCATTGCGGGACCGAACCGATGGGTTCGATGCGAGCGACACGAAGCCGGCCGGTGCACCCAACTTATCTTTCATGGAGCATGAGCATGGATTCCTACAGTATCAAGACGCTCGACGAGCTGAAAGAGTTTCTCTTCCGGGCGATGCAGCTCGAGCATGCGACGATTCCGCCGTATCTGACGGCGCTTTACTCGATCAAGCCTGGCGTCAACCAGGATGCAACCCAGGTTCTGCGTGTGATCGTCGTGGAAGAAATGCTGCATCTGACGATCGCGGCCAATATTCTGAATGCCATCGGCGGCAAGCCGGATCTTGTCAGGCCGGACTTCGTAGCCAGCTATCCCGCCGCCCTGCCGGACGGTGAGACCGATTTCAAGGTCGGCATCCAGGCTTTCGGCCGTGAGGCGCTGGCGGCCTTCCTGAAAATCGAGCGGCCGGCCCGGCGTCCTGAACATCTTATCGGCAAGGGCCTGATATACCGCAAAACTCCGCCCGGTATCACCG
Organism: Rhizobium sp. NLR8a; assembly: GCF_019685235.1. Taxonomy (NCBI): domain Bacteria; kingdom Pseudomonadati; phylum Pseudomonadota; class Alphaproteobacteria; order Hyphomicrobiales; family Rhizobiaceae; genus Rhizobium; species Rhizobium sp. NLR8a. The sequence goes on along the minus strand of NZ_JABDWI010000011.1, from coordinate 242,673 downwards.
CGCTTGGCAGCCATCCGAGACATGAGGACTTCCATTTCTACAGTATCGGCGAGTTCTACTCCACTATCGAGGAAGGCATCAAATACCTGGAAGCCGAAGCGCATGGGGCGGGCACAACCATCTTTACCGGCGACAGGTCGCGCCAAATCACCTCGGAATATTATTACTCCGGCGGCGGCGAGCTGTTTCCCGTGACCGATCTGAAAAGCGCCTTGGAAGCCATCGAGCTCATCATCGAACAGGGCGAGGGCGACGGTGGCGGTATCTATGACGATGACGACCACGAACTGGCTCATTACTATCGTTTCGAGGAACTGGTCAAAGGCCGCTATTACCAGAAGGGCGACCAGCCCGGCCACCCCACGGGTCCGCACTTGCAGGTCGATTGGGAGGGCGCCTATCCCATAAAAGAGAACCTGAAAGTGGCGGACATATTCGAGGGTTCGGAACTGCGTGAGGCGGCGATCGCCTTCAACACCCGCTATGGCGAATTTCTCCAGCTTTTGACGCGAGCCTATAACGGCCAACCCAGCCTGCTGCTGGAGGCCGTTCCGATGATGTTCGAATTCCGCAACATGATCCTCGAACTCATCCGCAATCCGCTGCCGAAGCATCCCGGCAAGAACGGCAGCCCCACCTATGAGATCCCCGGCGGTATCAAACAGCCAGCCGTCACCCGGCAGGCGGAGGTGAACGCATGACCAGCCGTTTCGAGCCATTTCTGGGTCTTTCCGCGGAATTGACGGCCTTTTCCCACTTCGATCTTCTGGGAACCGGCCTGGCGGAAAGCTATCTCGCCACGCTCGACAAGGTAGTCGGCGGCGAGATCACCGACGCGCTGCTGGCCGCTTTCACCGCCCTGCCACCGCCGGAAAGTGAGGCCCGTATCCAGGCAGTGCGCACGACCATTCTGGGTCATGAATTGCTCGGAGACGTGGCCCGCGCGCTGATCAAGCTCTGGTATTCCGGCACCTGGTTCGAGCTGTCCTCCGCCTGGACGGAGCGCTTTGGCCCCAGGCCTGCGAATATCACCTTCGTCGTTTCTCCCGATGCCTATGTCGAGGGTCTGCTCTGGAAGGCGATCGGAGCCCACCCTGCAGGCGCCAAGGGGCAAGGTTTCGGCTCCTGGGCCTTTCCGCCGAAGATTCCGGCTTTTTCTCCGGCTCTCGATTTCCAAAACCTGACCTGACGTCACGTCCGCTTGTCTTCAAAGAACTGGATCATTGCCATGACGACATATCTGCATCGACTGACGCCCGCCAAGGTCTGGCTCGGTGTCATCCCCACGCTCTGGTGGAATGACGATTTTATCAACATCGACATCGGCATCCCCTACGAGCAGGCACTGAGTGAAATGGCGCTCGCCGGCTATGTCGGATGCGGCGTCGGCCATAAATATCCGACGGATCCGAAAATCTTGCGGCCTGCCCTCGAACTCAGGGGATTGCGGATTTCCGAGCCTTGGGTGAGCACCTACTTCACCATCAAGGCGATGAACCGTCACACGCTTGAAAGCGTCGATGCTCAGCTCGACTTCCTCGAAGCGATGGAAGGCGGCAGCGACGATCCGCGCAGGGCCGATCTCGTCGTCGCCGAATTTGGCGGAGCGGTCAATCCGCTTCCGGTCGCACTGTTTCCGAATTGCCCCGAATTCTCCGAGGACCAGTGGAAACAGCTGATCGAAGGCCTGCACGCAGCGGGAGAGAAAGCCAGGGCCCGTAACCGCCGGCTCTGCTATCACCCGCATCTCGGAACGGGGGTGATGAAGACGGAAGCGATCCACCGGCTCATGGATGAGACGGATCCTCGCCTGGTCAATATGCTTCTCGACACCGCGCACCAGGCGGCTGCCGGTGTCGATCCGCTGGCGCTGGCCAGAAAATACGGCCACCGCATCAAGCATGTTCACCTGAAAGACATTCGCGCCGAGGTGGTTACGAGGATTCACAACAGCGGATTGTCCTTCCAGCAAGGGATCGAGGCGGGGATCTTCACCGTGCCGGGCGACGGCTCCATAGAGACCTTTCCGGAAATTCTCGATGCGTTGGCCGAGGCGGATTTCGCCGGGTGGATCTGCGTCGAGGCAGAGCAGGACCCGGCCAAGGCCAATCCGCTGCAATACGCGAAAATGGGCCGCGAATATCTGCGCAAGCTGCTTGGATGGTAGCCCGGCGCGGACCGCTTGTTTCAGCCCGATGGCAATGTGAGGGAGGCGGGACGGATCTCGCCTCATCACAATGCCGGGCGAGACGTCATCCTGAACCACGCATTACTGGATAGCCACAGCTGGAGTGATGAAGATGGAAGAGGCACGCAGACGAGATATATATTTCAGCTTCTTTATGTTTACAGCCGATCTGAGGCCGAATGACGCGGGCTATACCCAGGTTCTCGTCAGACATCTGAAAGCTCTTACCGAGATCGGCTACACCGGCTTCGATGTGCATATCGCCCCTGGACCGGCCCATGTCAGTCATCATGCTGAGGTTGAAAGCTATATCAGCCTCAGACGAGCGTTCGATCGGGCAGGCTTCCGGGATGTGAAATTCACTACCAATGTGGGGACCACGCGAACCTTCGATCCGACCTCGTCCTACGAGGAACAGCGCAAGCAGGCTTTGTCCTATCTCAAATCCCGCGTCGACATTACTTCGGTGCTGGGCGGGGAGAATACGATCATGTCGGGGCCGTTCCTGTACCCCTATGGCATCTTTCCTCTGACGGATGACGGTGAAGGGATCTGGAGCGACGCGCTTCAGGATTGGATGACGCCACGATATGCGGCGGCCGCCTCCATCTTCCGGGAATTGGCGCAATATTCTGCCGAGAAGAGGGTGAAGCTCGCCATCGAACCCGTCAAGAATTGGGAAACGCCCGGGCCGACCATGGTCTCGGAAGCGCTGGATTTTCTCGAAAGCGCCGATATTCCGGCCTGTGGCGTCACGATCGATACAGCTCAGGTCGTGATGGAAAGCCAGGGGCCGGCAATCTTCAGGAAAAATGTCGCCCGGGCAGCACAGCAAAGCCGGCTGAATTACGTTCATATCTCGGCGCCGGACCGGGGCGCGGTCAGAGATAGCTGGATTCCCTGGGAGATCATGCTGGATGAAATCGAGCCGGTCTATTCCGGCCCTTATCTCGTCGAAGTCTTTAACGCGATTCCCCCCTTCGAGAGCTCGATGCGAATGACGCGCAGACGATTCTGGCGGCCCGGCGAGGACGCGCCAGAGGCGGGCGTCGACAGCGCCTACGACGTTGCGCGCGCAGCCCTGATGACATTGCAGGAAAAGATCGCGTCCCACGGTCGTCGAACTCATCCGTGACGGCGCTCTGGCGCACATTTTGGAAACAAACCTGGGAACGTCTCCGCCATGCCGGGCGAACGTCAAACCGCAGCAACCGACCTTTCAATCAGGGAGATACCTATGGTGGCGCAATTGCCGGATCCCATCAAAATCGTCAGGCGAGCAGGCGATGTCCGCATTCATACTTTCATTTCAGCTTTCACGGATGACAACATCGCCAATGCAACGCACATCATCGAAAGCAGAAACAAGCTTGTTCTCGTCGATGGGCAATTCCTCGTCCCCTATGCGCTGCAATTCAGGGCGTATGCCGACAGTATCGGCAAGGAAATCGACCGGATTTACCTGTCGCACAGGCACCCTGACCATTGGTTCGGCCTGGGAGCCGCATTCAGCGACATTCCAATTCATACATTACCGGAAACGAAGGAATTCCTGAGGCAGCATGGGCAGAAGTCCCTGAACGACCATTGGAAGCTGGGCAACCTCGTTCCGAAGAGCTTGGTAATTCCTGAAAACACCGTCCGCGCCGGCCACGAGATCATCGACGGAGTCAGATACGTATTTGATAAAGTCGTCGATACGGAGATCGATTTTCTCCTCACCATAGGTCTTCCGGACCTGGGCGTTTTTACTGCGCAAGACCTGATCTACAGCGGAACGCACCTTTATCTGACGAAATACATGGAGCATTGGATCGGGATTTTGCAGGGCATGCTGCTGTCCGACTATGACCTGTTCCTTCCCGGTCACGGCTTTCCGGCCGACAAGAACGAAGTTGCCAGAAATATAGAGTATTTGTCAGCCGCCATGGAGGCTGCCGGCAACGGGCTCACCAATGATGCTTTCAAGCGCTTCCTGCTGGAAAGATTTCCCGAGCGAAAATGCCCCGGAATATTCGACATATACATACCGCGCTTATTCGATAACGCGAGCGAGTTCTAATATTGATCAATTTCCGTCAACAGGGGAGCCGTTGGACCATGGGCGATACATACACGGTTGGACAATATCTGGTCGACAGACTTGGCGAACTGGGCCTGGGACACCTGTTTTCCGTAGCGGGCGATTATTCGATCGAATGGGTAAACAGCTATGTCGAAAAAAGCGGTATTCAGGTCATCGAAGAGGTGAACGAACTGAATGCCGGTTATGCGGCCGACGGCTATGCGAGACTGAAAGGAATTGGCGCGCTGTGTGTTACCTATTCCGCAGGCTCGCTTTGCGCGACAAATGCGATCGCCGGATCTTACGTCGAGAAAGTGCCGGTCGTTCTGATCAACGGTGCGCCAAGCATCCAGAAAACGCTGACATTCGAACAAACCGGCTACAGTTCGCATCACTTCATCAGCGGACGGGAAACGGATCTTCAGGTGTTCGAATACATAACCGCCGCTACCGTCCGCATCGACAGCCCTCATCTTGCGCCAATGCTCATAGATTATGCGCTGACACAGTGCATCACGGAAAGACGTCCGGTCTACATCGAGTTGCTGGAGGATATGGTCGACCTGGAATGCGCGCGCCCGTCGAATGCATTGAAGGCGGCGCCCGTCATATCCGACGAGGACAGTCTCAATCAGTCGATCGCGCAAATCAGCGAAAGATTGCAGAATGCCACCAAACCCCTGATCTGGATCGGCGTCGAGATCGACCGGTTTGGCCTTCACGACCAGGCGGAGCGGCTCATTCGGGACCTCAAAATTCCCTACGTGACCGAGCTTTTGAGCAAGGCCATCCTTTCGGAAGACGATCTCCAATTTGCCGGGGTGTTTGATGGCAAATCGTCGTCACCCTATGTCCAGTCCTTGGTCAAAGACGCCGACGTCGTATTGGCGCTGGGCGTCTGGTTGACTGATATCAACGATTTGGACTGGCCTATCGATCTTGATAAAACCGCATTCGCCTCTTGGGATACGGTAAAATACGGCACGATCTTCAACGCACAGGTTTCGCTGGCGGATCTCGTCAACGGCTTGATCGACAAAAGGCTGACGTGCAAAGCCCAAACTCTTCCGGCCAAAGCGGCCCGGCAAGCGCCGGTCGTGAATCCGGCAGCCGAAATCACCTATCAGGGCTTCTACGATTTCATTCAGCAGCAGATCGACGATAATACGATCGTTGGTGCCGACGCCAGTTTGAATTACTTCGGGAGCCTGCTTCTTGAAGTGGGTGCTCGCCGCGGTTTCATCGTCCAATCATCTTATTCGGCGATCGGTTATATCGGCCCGGCCGCGACCGGGGTTTCGCTGGCGAAGCAAGATAAACAGAGACTGCTGGTCTTTGCGGGGGATGGCGGGTTTCAGATGACCGCTCAATGCCTCTCGACTCAAACCCGTTTCAATCTAAACCCGATCGTCTTCGTGATGGACAACGGCATCTATGGCGTGGAGCAGTGGCTTGCCGATGCATCGGTTTTCCACGGCAATAAGCCGTTCTACAATTCATGCATTCTGCACCGATGGAATTACAGCAAGTTGGCGGAGGTCTTTGGCTGCCAAGGCTGGAAAGTGGATACTTATGGCGAATTGCAGAGCGCCATAAACGGCGCCAAAGAAAACCTGAACAGCCCGTCCATCATCCAGGTCGTCGTGCCTCAGCGGTCGATCCCCGACAATGCGAACTGGAAAGCAAGGTAGAGCGATTCAGCTTTAACGACCCGCATAACCGCTCTAGCCTGCTGTATTCTACGCAATTCCGACGGAAAACAGTAGGTTGACGGGGAGAAAATGGTGAGGCCGCCGAGTTCTCTTCATCAACGCGCACGCACGACATCCGGTTGCCCGAACTCCAGTGCCTCCTGCTCCAGTCGCGCCGCCAGATCGGCAAACGACTGCGGCCGTCCAAAAGCATAACCCTGGAGAGTGTGGACGCCAAGATCGGCGAGCACTTTGGCATGCTCGAAGGTTTCCACGCCTTCCGCAATCACCTCCATGTCAAGCGCGCGCGCTATGTCGACCAGCGAACTGACAAGCCGGCGGCTGGGAACGGATTGCAGGATCGGCATCACAAGCTGGCGATCGATCTTGACGCGGTCCGGTCTGAGCTCGAGCAGGCCCAGCAAGGAGGCATGCCCCGATCCGAGATCGTCGATCTCAATGTCGATACCGAAGGACTTGATGGCCTGGATGTTCTGGCGCACCCGATCGCTCAGGCTGTCCAGGAATATCGTCTCTATCAGCTCGAAGCTCAATCGGCCGGGCGGGATGTCATAGCCGCCGAGTTTCGTTGTCAATTCGGGATCATCGAGACGCTCGGCGGAGAGGTTGATCGACAGCCGAACGCGCTCGAGCAGCGAGGCCGAGGATCTCATATCCAATAGGACGGCTCTCAGGATGACATCGTCAAGCTCTGCGACCAATCCGTTCGACGAGGCGAGAGGCAGGAAATGCGCCGGAGCGAGAATTCCTCTCGTCGGATGGTGCCATCTCGCCAGAGCTTCGACGCCGTTTACCCGGAAAGACCTGGCGTCGACCTGCACCTGGTAAAATGGACGGATCTGGCCGAGCGCCAATCCGGATCGCAGATCCTGGACGAGCTGCCTTTCGTTCGCCAGCCTCGAAGCCATCTCGTCGGTAAAAATCTCGGCGCGATTCCGGCCATTCCGCTTGGCGTGGTACAAAGCCAGGTCCGACTGGGAGAGCAGCTTGGCAAAGTCTCCGCTCATGGCGCTGGCAACGCCAATGGAACACCGGACGCTGAGTGCCTGGTCGACACCAGGAAGCGGGCTTTCCAGGCGTCGCTGAATATGATCGAGCACCGCCCTCGTCCTGTCGGGCTCGTCTTCAGTGACGATGACTGCGAACTCATCGCCGCCGAGGCGCGCTGCGACGTCATCTGCGGAAATGGCCTCCAGAAGAATCTCGCTGACATGACACAGAACGAGGTCGCCGACCGCATGCCCGAAGCGATCATTGATCTCCTTGAAATGGTCCACGTCTATATGGAGAAGCGCAACCTTGACGCCCTCCTGCCTGGCAAGCTCGGACAGGGCGAAATCGAAACTACGCCGGTTCAAGAGACCGGTGAGGTGATCGTGATCGGCGGCAAACCGAGCTTCCGCCCGGCTCCTCTCCAGCTCCTTGTTGAGGAGAACGTCGTCGGTCACATCCCATTCGGCGCCGACAAAGCAGGGGTCACCGGCCGCATCGACGAAGTAGCGAGCGCGCGAGCGCAGATGGCGGATCGCTCCATCCGGCCGTATGATGCGAAATTCGGATGCATAATCCGATTTGGTTTCGATGGCGCGCAGAAATACTTCATTGGTCGGCGCCAGATCGTCGGGGTGGACGCTGTCGAGCCAGATAACGTCGAAAGGTGCCTTCGGAACGCCATAAATCAGCTTGAGCTGCTCGTCCCAACGCGTCTGATTTTTTGCGATGTTGTGCTGCCAGATTCCGATCCCGGACGCCTCAAGGGCCAGACCAAGCTGGCGAAGCAGGTTCTCAAGCTCGACGTTTGTTCTGGATTGTTTATTGCTCAAGGCGATCTCGCTGTTTCCTCCGCCCGAATGTCGCATTGAATATTTTAAAGAGTGCTAATCGAGGGGCAGACAACGGAGGCGAAAGTCCCAGTTGGCCGTGGCACGGCTGTGTCATAATCCGCCCACCTCTGAGAACGAGAGGACGGCTCCAATCGCGCTGTTCGCTGCCACGCTTCACCCGCGCCCATTTTTATACCTGTCAGGGTGCTGCGGCCGTGTGCGCTGCACAAATATAGCGCTCTCGCGAATGCGGCCGCCATCGTAGCGCACAAATCATAATCATATTTCAATATTGCACAATAAATAACCATATTTCAAATCACGGATTCTTTCTTTTTATTCAACCCATTACCGACTTTACCTCGAACTGGCACGCCGGTTGCAGGTTCTTCCTCGCCCGGTCAACGGCGACCGAGCGGATGGGCGCAGCATAAGCGCCCGCATCAGACAACGGCGTCGCAAGGTCTTTGCTGTCGGGGATTTCCCATCCCCCGAACGCAAACTCCGGCGGCGTTTTTTTGCGTCCGAATTCACCAAGCAGAGGGGAACCTGCAGATGAAGAAGATTTCGACGACTGGGATTTCGACAACCGGCATCACCCGCCGGAGCATGCTCAAGACGACTGCAGCGGCCGCCCTCATCGGCGCAGTCAAGACTGCCTTTCCCTCCGGCGCCTTTGCGGCCGGGACCGGCCCCGAAGTAAAAGGTGTGAAGCTCGGATTCATCGCGCTGACCGATTCCGCGCCGCTGATCATCGCCAAGGAAAAAGGCCTGTTCGAAAAATATGGGCTCCCGGAAACTGACGTCGCCAAACAGGCGTCATGGGGTGCGACCAGAGACAATCTGGTGCTGGGTGGCGCAGCCAACGGCATCGATGGCGCTCATATCCTCTCGCCGCTCCCCTATCTCATGCATACCGGCAAGGTGACACAGAACAACAAGCCGGTGCCGATGGCGGTCCTTGCCCGGCTCAATCTCGACAGCCAGGGCATTTCGGTCGCCAAGGAATATGCCGAAACCGGCGTGCAGCTCGATGCCTCGAAGCTGAAAGCCGCCTTCGAGAAGAAGAAGGCCGAAGGCAAGGAGATCAAGGCCGCTATGACCTTCCCGGGCGGAACCCACGACCTCTGGATCCGCTACTGGCTCGCCGCCGGCGGCATCGATCCGAACAAGGACGTCTCGACCATCGTCGTTCCACCGCCGCAGATGGTGGCCAATATGAAGGTCGGCAACATGGACGTCTTCTGCGTGGGCGAGCCGTGGAACGAACAGCTCGTCAACCAGGGCATCGGCTTCACCGCGGCCACCACCGGTGAGCTCTGGAAGGGCCACCCTGAAAAGGCGCTGGGTCTGCGCGCCGAGTGGATCGAAAAGAACCCCAATGCGGCAAAGGCCCTGCTGATGGCCGTCATGGAAGCCCAGCAATGGTGCGACAGCATGGACAACAAGGCAGAGATGGCCGACATTCTCGGCAAGCGTCAGTGGTTCAATGTTCCGACGAAGGACGTGCTCGGCCGGCTCAAGGGCGACATCAATTATGGCAACGGCCGCGAGGTCAAGGCCACCGACCTCTACATGAAGTTCTGGAAAGACGGCGCCTCCTATCCGTTCAAGAGCCACGACACCTGGTTCATGACCGAAAACATCCGCTGGGGGAACCTGCCGGCAAGCACCGACATCAAGGCGCTGGTCAACCAGGTGAACCGCGAGGACATCTGGCGCGAGGCCGCCAAGGATCTCGGCGTCGCTGCCGCCGACATCCCCGCCTCGTCTTCCCGCGGCAAGGAGACCTTCTTCGACGGCAAGGTCTTCGATCCCGAAAGTCCCGCCGCTTATCTCGACAGCCTGTCGATCAAGGTCGTCTCCTGACCCCGCTCCGGCGCGCCACAAGCGCGCCGGCCCCTTTTCTCGTGAGGAACGCGCGATGCCCGCCCTGGCGAATCAACACAATCCTTCGAACATCGCCCCCATCAAACCGGCGGCAAGGGTCCTGCCGTTTTCCGGCAAACATGCACCGCGGATCGACTTTCGTCATGCGGGGCTGATCGCACTGCGGAACGTCGTTCCGCCAACCGTCGTGCTGGCGCTCATCCTGCTCGTCTGGCAGGTACTGTGCTCCTCGACCGACGCGTCTTTACCCTCGCCGCATCAGGTCTGGCAGGAGAGCTATGACCTGATCGCCTATCCCTTCTTCAACTACGGCTCCCAGGATATCGGGCTCGGCTGGCGCGTGCTTGTCTCGCTGCAGCGCGTCGCTTATGGATTCGGGCTTGCCGCGGTCGCCGGCGTCATTGTCGGTGCGATCATCGGCCAGTCGATCTGGGCGATGCGCGGCCTCGATCCGATCTTCCAGGTGCTGCGCACGGTCCCGCCGCTCGCCTGGCTGCCGCTGTCCCTCGCAGCCTTCCAGGATTCCAATCCTTCGGCGATCTTCGTCATCTTCATCACCTCGATCTGGCCTGTCATCATCAACACCGCCGTAGGCGTCCGCAACATTCCACAGGATTACCGCAACGTCGCCGAAGTGCTGCGCCTCAACCAGCTCGAGTTTTTCTGGAAGATCATGTTGCCTTCGGCAGCCCCTTACATCTTCACCGGCCTCAGGATCGGCGTCGGCCTTTCCTGGCTTGCCATCGTCGCGGCGGAAATGCTGACCGGCGGCGTCGGCATCGGCTTCTTCATCTGGGACGCATGGAACTCCTCGCGCCTTCCAGACATCATCGTCGCCCTCGCCTATATCGGCATCGTCGGCTTTGCCCTCGACAAGCTGGTGGCCGCGCTCGGCAAACTCATCACCCGTGGCGCTATGGCCAATTGAGGAGCACGTTATGGACGCCTATTTGAAGCTCGATCGTATCGACAAGCATTTCGACCGTGGCGGCGTGCGCGCCGAGGTCTTGAAGGACATCAACCTGACGATATCAGAGGGCGAGTTCGTCTCGATCATCGGCCATTCGGGCTGCGGCAAGTCCACCCTGCTCAATCTCATTGCCGGCCTGACCCCGGTTTCCACAGGCGCGGTGCTCCTTGAAAACCGCGAGGTCAACGAACCGGGCCCGGAACGCGCCGTCGTCTTCCAGAACCACTCGCTGCTGCCCTGGCTGACGGTCTACGAGAACGTTAATCTCGCCGTCTCCAAGGTCTTCGGCAGAACAAAGACCAAGGCCGAGCGGCATGACTGGGTGATGGCCAATCTCGATCTCGTGCAGATGGCGCATGCGAGCGACAAGCGGCCTTCGGAAATATCTGGAGGCATGAAACAGCGCGTTGGCATTGCCCGCGCCCTTTCGATGGAGCCGAAAATCCTGCTGCTCGATGAGCCGTTCGGCGCCCTCGACGCCTTGACCCGCGCCCATCTTCAAGATGCGGTGATGGAGATCCATAGCCGGCTCGGCAATACGATGGTGATGATCACTCATGATGTCGATGAAGCGGTGCTGCTGTCCGACCGCATCGTGATGATGACCAATGGTCCGGCGGCCCGCATCGGCGAAGTGCTTGATGTAACAATAGCTCGTCCCCGCAATCGCATCGAACTTGCCTCCGATCGGACGTACCTCAAATGCCGTGAGGCCGTGCTGAAGTTCCTCTACGAGCGCCATCGCTTCATCGAGGCCGCGGAATAGACACTGCGGCGATTGCCGGCCTAAACCGCTGCCCGATTGCCAATCGGGCAGCGGTACGCATACTGGCCTCATGCAGCAATTTGACAATCAACCGGCCGCCATCGATGTCGTGCTTTGGCAATATCCGCAGAACGAAGGCGACGGGAAGCGCTGGAGGCCGTCGCTTTCATCGAATGAGCTGGATCGCGCCGCAGCTTATCGGTTCGGCCGGGATCGGACCTCGTTCATCGCCGGCCGGTATCTCTTGCGGCGAATGTTGAGCGCGCATGCCGGTATTCCGCCGGGCGAGGTTGTGCTGCTGGCCGACAAGCACGGCAGGCTGACACTCGACCGGCGTGATGCACCACAATTCAGCCTCGCCAATACTGACGGGCTAGTCGCGGTCGCCGTCGCGTCAGGTAGCAAGTGCGTCGGAATAGATTGTGAGCCCGCCGACACCGAGATCGAGGAGGCAGCGCTGGAAACCTACTGCAGCGCCGACGAGCGACGCTGGCTGGATGATCTGCCCACGCGTGAACGTCCGCGCGCGGCCGTTGCGCTTTGGGCGCTCAAGGAGAGCCACCTCAAGGCGCTGGGAGTGGGGCTCGGTGAAGATCCTCGCAACATCACCTTTTCCTGGGTGGATGGCACTCCTGTCGCGGCAGAGGCCGGCACTGTCGACCGGCGATGGCATCATCGCCTGATTGTGGGCGGCAGTCAGCACGTCATCGCGCTGGCTGTCCGCTCTCAATCCGGTTTCCCCGATGTCCGCGTCCATAAGTTTCAGGACGACAGCATACCGTCCGAATAGCCGGCCCGCAGCTGATGTGGCATGGCGGAAGCGGGCTGCGTCGCCCAGATCAACTGTGCATTGTCTGGTTCGGCATCGAAATGCTGCCGGCCGAGAAGCGCGTTGACGATGGCGGCGCTGCGCCAGGCCATGAGGCTCAGCTGCGAGTCGGCGATGCCGTGCGAGTACCGGCCGGCATTCTGCGCGAACAGCCGGTTGGTCCTCGGGCCCGTCCACTGCATGGTGTAATCGTCGTTCAGCGTGGGATAACCATTTCTGTCGAGGCTTATCCTTTCGCTGAGCGAGCCGAGCGCGTCCGGCAACCGGAACCTGTAGCCGGTCGCCAGTACGACGGCATCGGCATGCAGCACTTCTATGCCGCCGTCGAAATGGTTTCGGACGATGAGCCGATAGGCATTGCCGTTTCGCTCCATCTGGATCACATCGCGGTTCGGCGACAGGGATGCATTGAGCGCGCTCAGCTCGAGGTAACGCAGCGCGTAGAGGCGGCGGTAAATCGAGTGGATCGTCGAAATCGACAGGCCGTCGCTGGTCAGGATCGAGTTCGTCAGAGCTGCCTGCTTCTGCTCGGCGCCGAGCTTCAGATAGGCCTGCACATATTCCGGCGAGAAGACCTGGTTTGAGAACGGCGTATCGTTGATCGGCTCGAAATTATGGCGCCGGCTGATCCAGGTCAGTTCCATGATCGAACCGGGATCGCCAAGCAGCGCATCGACCACCTCGCCGCCGCTCTGGCCGCCGCCGACCACGACGATGCGGGAAGCGCCGAGATTGCCGAGACGCGATTTCGCCTCGCTGTTATGGAAGCAATCCGCACCCAGGAAGGGTTTTGCCCAATCGGGCACGAAGGGCGAAGAGCCCGTGCCGATCACCAGGTTGCGCGCTTCCTCCTGGCCGTCATCGAAGCGCAGGACGAAGCGGTCGTCGCGGTATTCGACGTCGCGGATCTCGCTCGAAAAGCGCAAGCCTTCCACGCCCTTAGCGACCCAGGCGAGATAACGTGCGAATTCCTGCCGGGGAACGGCGTTGTAATTGGCGTTCAGGAAGGCGTAGAGCCTCTTATGGGCGACCAGATAGGAGATAAAGGACCAGCGGCTGGTCGGAAGGACCGGGGTGACGAGGTCCTTCAGGAAGGAGGACTGCAACTCGACACCGGGCATCATCATGCCGGGATGCCAGTCGAAGGCGCCGCGCCGCTCGAAGAAGCGGCTGCGGACCTCGGGCACGGATTCCAGCAGGCAGGCAAGGCTCAGATTGGAGGGACCGATGCCGATACCGGCAAGATCGAGCGGCTCGTTGAGGGCATCCCTGCGGGTAAAAGCGACCGTCATGCGTTATCCTTCTCTGTTTCCTTGAGACGCAGGGCAAGCCTTGAGTGGAAGGCGGGCGACCCGATCATGTGCAGGTGGTTGGTGCCGGTGATGATCTCGGCCGGGTGCGCGCGCGGCGACAGGCGGCGCCAATCGATCAGGTTGAGGCCGCGGTTGAGGCTGTCGTCGGCTGCCCAGGGATAGATCGGCACGTCATGGGGAACGAGCCGGTGCTTGCGGAAGATCAGGGCATTGTCGATCAGCACCCAGAACGTATGCTCGCGGCTGCTGATATCGGGCCCGTCTGTGGGAAGCGGGTCCTTCTCGTCGCCGACGAAGCGCAGGAACTGCTCGTAGGTGTCGGCATCCATCGTCGACAGCAGCCGGTCCCATTCCGGCCGCATCGCCGTCTTTTGCAGCCATGCCTGCACGTCCCGGTGAAGCGCGTCGCGTTCGCCCGGCCGGAAACGCGGCTTGGCGCCGATCGCAAATTCCGATCCGAGGTCGCAAACATCGACCATCGCCATCATCCGCACATCGACCTCGTTGGCAAGCGTGCGGGCAGCCTCATAAGCCAGAAGCCCGCCCCAGGACCAGCCGAGGAAAGTGCAGGGCGCGCCGCAGCTGTGCTTCCTGATATAGTCGACATAGCTCTCGATGATCTCTTCGACAGGCGCGCCGACTTCCTTCTTCTCGGACAGCGAATGGCAAATGAAGCCGGTCGCCGGCTGGTCGGCGCCGAGATAATCGACGAGCTTCACATATTCGCGGGTGCTGACGAGAAGTCCGGGGAAGCAATAGAGCCGTGGCTTGGCGCCCGATGCCCGCAGCACGATCACCTCGGAAAGATCCCGCTCTTCCCCCTGCTCCATCACGCCGGCAAAGGCGCGAATGGTCGGGTTGTTGAAGATATCGGCGACGGTGAGCGGGATCTTCGGCCGGCGCTGCCGCAGCTGCGACAGGATGCGGATCGCGCCCAGCGAATTGCCGCCGATCGCGAAGAAATTATCCTCGACGCTGATCGCTTCCAGCTTGAGAACCTGGCGCCAGACATCCAGCACCTCTTCTTCGAGCGCGGTCGCCGGCTCGACGATGGCACGCTTGACCGGCTGGGGTGCGGGCAGCGCGAAGCGGTCGAGCTTGCTGTTCGGATTGGTCGGCATCTTTTCCAGTTCGACCACGGCCGCCGGCACCATGTAGGATGGCAGACTGCGTTCGAGGCCGGCGCGGACCGTCTCGACATCAAGCCTCTCGTCCTTTTTGGGAACGACATAAGCAACGAGGGCCTTTTCGCCGCCGGCATCGTGATCACGCAGCACGACCAGGGCTTCGCCGACGCCGGGCTGCTGCAGCAGCGCCGCTTCGATCTCGCCGAGCTCGATGCGGTATCCACGCAACTTCACCTGATGGTCGACGCGGCCGACGAATTCGACGGTTCCGTCCTCGCGCCAGCGCGTCAGGTCGCCGGAGCGGTAAAGCCGGCCGCCCTCTATCGAAAACGGATCGGGGATGAAGCGGTCCGCCGTCGTATCCGGCTTGCCGAGATAGCCGCGCGCAATGCCCTCACCACCGATATAAAGCTCGCCGGTCACGCCGATCGGGCACGGATTGAGGTCGGGGTCGAGCACATAGACGCGCCGGAGCCCAACGGCGCGGCCGAGCGGGGCGTAGACGCCCTGGAACTTGGTGCCGGCCCTCACCTTCCAGACCATCGGCGTCATGATGGTTTCCGTCGGACCGTAGCCGTTGATCAGCCATTCCGATTTCAACGCCCGCGACAGGAGATCGAAGGTCGATTGCGCCAGCCCTTCGCCGCCGAAGGAGTAAAGCCGCATCGGCGGCGCGCCGTCGGTAATGTCGGCCCATTCCACCAGCTGCTGCAAATAGGTTGTCGGGATGCTCGCATTGTTGGCGCCATGCTTGCGCATCGCCGTCAGCGTCTCTTCCGGTGTCCAGAGCGGCTGGTCGGGAAGAATGATGCTGCCGCCTTCCATCAGCGGGTTCATCCAGCGCTCATGGCCGCCGTCCGAGCTGAAGGGCAGGAATGGCAGTTCGCGGGACTCCGAGCTCATGCCGTAGACACGCGAGGTATTCTGCAAATGATGCGTCAGTGGGCCGTGCTCGACGGCCACACCCTTCGGCAATCCGGTCGATCCCGAGGTGTACATGACATAGGCGAGCTGATCCTTATGCGTGGGAACGTAGAGCGGCGTCTCCGGCTCGCCTTCGAGATCAAGCTTGTCGAGTTCGAGGATAATCGCATCGAGTTCGTCCGGCAGGCGATGGCGCAGCCAGCTGTGGGTCAGGACGATCTTGACGCCGCCGTCTCGCAGGATGTGATGGTTGCGGACCGGCGGATGGTCGGGCTCGACCGGGATATAAGCGCCGCCTGCCTTCAGCGTGGCGAGAATGCCGACGATCGCCTCCGGCGAACGCTTGATGAAGATCGCGACCGTCACCTCGGCGCGAACGCCGAACTGCCGCAGCCGATGCCCGAGGCGATTGGTGCTCGCCTCCAGCCAGCCATGGCTCCACTCCTCGTCACCATAGACGATCGCGGTCTTTTCAGGCGTCCGGCGCGAATGGGTTGAGATCAGTTCGTGCACCGGCCGATCGTCGTTGACGACATCATCCTCGTAGGGGGCGGACAACCAGTCGAGCTCTTCGCTGCCGACGAGTTCGATATCCTTGATCCGGAGATCCGGCTGCGCGACGATCTGTTCGAGCACCAGGCGGAAATGCTTGGCGACACGGGCGATCACGGCACCGTCGTAAAGATCCTGGGCATAGTCGATCAGCCCGAATGCGCCGCCTTCCAGACGCGCCTCGACCACCAGGGAAAGCTCGCTGTCGGCGCGCGCGCCTGACGGTTCCAAATTTTTCGCATCTCTCGGCACGGGATAGGGCTCGCGGAATTCGAACAGCGCCTTGACCACGGCTTCCTGGGCGGCCGCTTCGTCGACCACCAATTCCTGCGTGATGCGCTCCAACGGCACGAGCCGGAGAAGCCCTTCCTCCGTCACCTTGGAGATGGTCGCAACAACGTGGTCGAGGGAATGCCGGGAGGCGAGCGGCAGGACGAGGGGAAGGACCTGTTCGGCGCGGCCGCGGCTGGCGAAATGTTCCGTGCGGGGCCGCGCGATCAGCAGCCCGGTCAGCAAGGCATAGTTGCCGCTGTAGCGCGCCAGCAGCGCGCAGAAGGCGGCGTGAAGCACGCGCTCGATCTGGTATCCCTTGCCCTGTGCATGCCGTTCGAGCTTGGCCCAGAGGTTGGGCTCAATCGCAAACCGATGCTCAGCGCGCGCCACGCCCGCAAGCCCGCCGCTGTTGAAACGGGTGGGAAAGGCCGAGGCCGCATAGTCGAGACCGATCGTCTCGCACCAATAGGCAAACGCTTCCCGCGCCTCATCCGTCTCCAGCCATTCTTCCTCCCGCGTTCCGGTCGAAACTTCCGCCGGCTGCACGTCGCCGGCCGGCGCGCCGTCGAGGATGCGCGCCAGCGAAGCGGCAAGCACGGATTTTTCGCGGTCGTCTGAGACGATCGGATGCAGCACGATCGTCAGCATTGATTGCCCATCGGCAAGCAGGATGATCTGAATGCGCGCCCCCGGCCCGTCCAGCAGATCGAAGCGTCTGTCGCGAAAGGCTTTTCGCGCGGCCAAGGCTTCAGCCTCGGAAAGAGCGGCTCCTTCCTTGCCGAGAATTTCCATCGGCACGGCGTTCGATGCGCCGCGATACTGCTCGATGCGGCCGCCCGCCAGCCGACGGAAGCGGGTGGCAAGCGACGGGTTCTCAGCCACGAGCGCACGGCAGGCTCCGGCAATCGTCTCGACGTCGATTGCGGCACCCAGCCGCAAGCCGATGATCTGGTCGGGAAAGACCGTGTAATTGCCGATCTGCTCCAGCGACCAGATGCGCTTCTGCGCGATCGTCAGCGGAAAGCTCTCGAAGACGGTATCCACAGCGTCGGTCGGGCGGGCATCGGCGAAATTGGTAATCTGCTTGTTCATCTTGCCATCCAGACCTTTTCAGAGACGCGCATCGGCGGCCATCGCCGAACGCAGCGAGAGCGGGCGAGGATCGGTCCAGATTTCGCGGATATGGGCGAGGCACTCCTCGCGCGAACCGGCAAAACCCGCGGCCTGCCAGCTCACCGGAATCCGCTTGTCCTGCGGCCAGACCGAGTAATGTCGCTCGGTGTCGATGACGACGATCCAGAGATCGTCGCGGGGCTCAAGATTGTCCATTCGAAGCTCCTGCAAAGATTGACGTCATGCGCAAATGACGGATCCCCCCTGCCGGAGTTTAGAAAATTGCTGAGAATTTTTTTCTTCGTTTACCCCTAAATCTGCCTGGGGATGGATCGTCATTCTATCAAATCGGCGCAGGAGCGGGCTTCATGCTCGCAGCATCAAAAGCCCTGCCGATCAAGGAGAACATCATGGATTTCGATGCCGCCAAGCAAAGGCGGGTTCTGCAGGCGCGCAGCTATGTCAGGCTTGCCCCCAATATCGTCCATCTCCACACCGCACACGGCAATCACGAACTCACAGTCGAAGCCGAAGCCGGCATCGCCTTGCTGACCTTCTACGAGGGAAATCCCGTGCAATCGGCGGAGCTTCTCATGGCGGCCGCCGAGGCGGTGACGGCGCAAGACCGCTCGATCAAATCGGTCGCTTTCGAAGGCCATCAGGCGAGCCTTCCCCGGCACATCGCAGGCATCGACGGACGGCTCGATTCCGCGATCCTCTGGCAATGGCCCTCCCCGTGGCTGCCGCAGATGTCCTATCCGCTGCCGCCCGTGCAGGAGATGACGGCAGGTCGCTATCATCCGCGCCGGCCGGCAAAGCCGAAGGACACGGTCTACCAGCGCTTCATCCCCTGGCTGGAGCGGGATATCAGCTTCAGGGTGGCCGATCCCGAAACCGATCTTGCGGTCTTCCATCGCTGGATGAACGACGAGCAGGTTAACACGATCTGGGAGGATGCGGGCTCGATCGACAAGCACCGGAAGATCCTGGAGGAGAGGATCGCCGATCCGCATATCCTGCCGCTGATCGGCAGTTTCGCCGATATTCCCTTCGGCTATTTCGAGGTCTACTGGGCCAAGGAAAACAGACTCGGCCCCTATTACGATGCCGACGATTACGATCGCGGATGGCATGTGGCGATCGGCGAGCCCGATTATCGCGGCAAGAAATGGATCAGCGCCTGGCTTCCCTCGCTGATGCATTTCATCTTCCTCGACGATCCCCGCACCAAGCGCATCGTCGGCGAGCCGCGCGCCAGCCACGAGCAGCAAATCCGCAATCTCGACCGCTCAGGCTTTGCCAAGGTCAAGCATTTCGATTTTCCGCACAAGCGGGCGCTTCTCGTCATGCTGACCCGCGAGCGCTTCTTCGGTGATCATCTCTGGGTGCCCGCATCATGAACGACATGAGCGAGATGAGCGGCAGCCTGCGCAAACGCCGGCTTGCCCCGGAAGATCTTGCCAGCCCGCAGCTTTTCCGGCTGCTGCTGCGCCTCGGCCTGCCAGCCATGTTCGGCCTGTCGATCAATGCCGCGCATCACACCATCAACATGGTGTTCGTCGGCATGATCGGCGAAGACCAGATCGCCGCGATCATGATCGTGCTGCCGATCCTGATGCTTGTCGCCGCCTTCGGCGAAGGCATCGGCGTCGGTGTGGCAACCGAGGTCGGCCGGGCGCTCGGCGCCGGAAACCGGTCGCGGGCGAGCACGCTTGCCTCGATCAGCCTTGCCGCCGGCATCGCCTTCGGCGTGGCAAGCGCGGTCGCCATCGTCGCATTCCCATCTTTCCTGCTGTTCGGCGCCACACCCGCCATCGAGCCGCTTGCGCAGCATTATCTCCTCATCATCGCAGTCTCGATCCCGCTGACGATGGGGCAGATCATTCTCGACTTCCTGGCGATCGCCGAGGGCAATGCCCGCTTCAGCATGTGGACGCTGGTTGCCTGCTTCGCGCTGAACATCATCCTCGACCCGATCATGATCTTCGGCTTCGGCCTCGGCCTGCAGGGGGTGGCAATGGCAACCATCCTCTCCCAACTCGTGGCGCTCTCCATCTACGGCGCCTATCACGCGAGACGGCTCGGCACGATCCGACTGACATTCGGTAGGCGGTTCGGCGATCTCAGGCATCTCAGGCCGGTGCTTGCCGTGGGCGCGCCGACGACGCTGACGAGCCTTGCGACGGCCGGCGCAATCGCCGCGATGCTGTCGGTGGCCGGCATCTATCATGGCGAGGACGGCATTGCCGGAGTCGGGATCGCCCTGCGGCTGCTTGCGGTCGGCGCACTTCCCGTCATCGGTATTTCGCTCGGCGCGCAGGCCATCCTGAGTTTTGCCTGGGGCCGCGGGGATATATCACGGGTGCTCTCGTCAGCCCGGATGCTGACCGCCGTCACGAGCGCGGTCGGCGGCGTCTACGGACTGGCGGCGATCATCTTTTCCGAACACCTCGCCTCATTCTTCACCGACGATGCGCCCGTGGTGTCGATCGCAGGCCAGGCGATCGTCGCGGCCCACCTGCCCTTCCTGCTGTTTGGCATCCGGCAGACCGTGCTGATCCTCTTCCAGGCGCAGGGCAGGCCGAAAGCCGCCCTTGCCCTCGGCCTGGCGCAGAACGGATATCTTCTCTTTCCGCTGCTTGCTCTCCTGCCGCCCTTCTTCGGTTTTTCGGGTCTGCTCGCAGCCATGTTTCTGGCCTCGGCGCTCACGGGCCTGCTGTCATGCTTCTGCCTGGCAAGGTCGATCGGCGCACTCCGGCAGCGCTCGGCCGAACCTCTGAGCGCTATCCGTCCCCCTCCCAGCTTTTGTCCATGAAAGGATCATCATGAACCAGTCCTTCAGCCCGCGCGACCTTGGCGCCCATGCGGCCGCCGACGATCTCTTCACCCCCGTCGATCCGGCCGCCTTCAACGCCGTATCGCCGCCAATCTTCCAGACCTCGCTCTTCACCTATGACAGCTACGAGGCGATGGAGGATGTCTTCGCCGGCCGGGCGCGCAACTTCATCTATTCGCGCGGCGACAATCCTACCGTCCGCGAATTCGAGCTCTTGGTCGCCCGCCTCGAAGGCGCGGAGGATGGGCGCGCCTTTTCCAGCGGAACGGCCGCCATCACCGCGACTATTCTGAGCCTCGTGGAAGCGGGCGACCGGGTCGTTGCCGTCCGCCACCTCTATAATGACGTCTATCGCCTTCTCGTGAAGCTGCTCGGAAGGCTCGGCGTCACAGTGGATTTCGTCGATCCTTCCGACCATGACGAGGTGCGCAAGGCGCTGCCGGGCGCCAAGCTGCTCTATCTCGAAAACCCCTCCTCCTTCGTCTTCGAGCTTCAGGACATCGTGGCGCTGTCTGCCATGGCGAAGGAGGCTGGAGTCACCACGATCATCGACAACTCCTGGGCAACGCCGCTCTTCCAGAAGCCGATCCAGCACGGCGTCGATATCGTCATTCACGCCGCCTCGAAATATCTCGGCGGCCACAGCGATACGGTTGCCGGCGTCGTCGTCGGCACGAAGGAGGCGATCGCCAGGATCAACTCGGCCTCCTATCCCTATGTCGGCGCAAAACTCTCGCCCTTCGAGGCATGGCTCCTGCTGCGCGGCATGCGCACGCTGCGCGTCCGTCTCAAGGAGCATGAGCGCAGCGGGCTTCTGCTCGCCGACCGGCTGAAACAGCATCCCGACATTGCCGACGTTCGCCACCCGGCCTTTCAGGACCATCCCGGCCGGGCGACGCTGTCGGGTTATGCCGGGCTCTTCGCCTTCGACCTCACGCCCGACATCGATGTCGGGCGCTTCGTCAACGCGCTTCGCGAGATCCGTCTCGGCGTCAGCTGGGGAGGACCGGAAACGCTCGTGGTCCCCGCCAAGGTCGCGCTGCAAATCCCCGACCGGATGACCACATTCATCCGGTTCGGCGTGAGCGAGCAGACGGTTCGCTTCGCCGTTGGACTGGAAGAACCGGAACTGCTGTGGAGCGATTTGCAGCAGGCGCTGCACGCCGCACGGCGGTAGTATCCCGGCGAGGTTCATGATCGGGGCGGGCGGGTTCAGTGATCGCCGAATGGCAATGCTGCTCCGCCGCCTTGATCATGAAATTGACAAGCGTCCTCGAGACGCCGAGTTCGGCCGCGATATCCTTCTGCGGCACGCCGTTCAGGCGGTGGCGGATGAAGGCGTCGTTGGTGCGCTTCGGCAGCGCCTCGAGCGAAGCAAGCACGTCACGCAGGGTCTCTGCGGCAACGAGCTGGTCGAGCACGGTGGGGATCGGTGCGGTGATTTCCTGCACCTGGTCTATCGACCTATAGTTGTTCAACTGCTGGCGTCGGCGACGGCTCTCGTCCAGGGCGAGGTTATAGACCATCCGGAATGCGTAACCGATTGGGCAACGAATGCCTTCGACGTTCACTCCGTAAGCTTTGATGACGCCATCCTGAAATATATCCTCGGAATATGACTTTGATTTAACAACACTTTCTATCGTTTTCAGGAGTTTATCCTTGTTTTCGATCATCGCATTGACAACCGCATTTCCGTTCACATCACGATGCGATGATCGCATTACCCTGTACCCTTTTTACAAATGGAAAATCAGGCTCTGTGGTTGCTGGTCGGTTCGGTCGCGGTGTTCCTTTTTGAGCAAATGCACACGATGTGATTGCAGTGTCTAATTTAAGATGATAACGCGAGTCAAGTTTAAATCGATCGGCCGGAGACGAGAAAAAAATGGGACGAACAGTTGAGATCCTGACGGGCAAGGCGGAGCTCTGCCGGTCGATCATGGGAGCCTTGCCCGATTGGTTTTCCGAACCCGAGGTCATCGAAGCAAGCGCAGAGGCGGTCGAAGATCTGCCGGTGTTCGGCTATATCGAGGCGGATGTCGTCACCGCCATGATCGCGCTGAAGCCGCACCTGCCAGGCGCAGTCGAGATCGCGCTGATCGCGACGCGGCCGGAATATCGCGGCCGCGGCGGCGGACGACATCTTGTCGATGCGGCCGAACGCTTCGCCCATCAATCGGGCGCCCGGCTGCTGACCGTCAAGACGCTCGCGCCGCGCGGCCGCAACGAGCCGCAATTCGAGGCGACGCGCCGCTTCTATGACCGGAACGGCTTCGTCAGGGCGGAGGTGTTTGACAAGCTCTGGCACGAGGACCATCCGTGCCTCTTCATGGTCAAGCCGCTCGTCGGAAATCAGCCGAGCGAGACCGCGCTTTGAAACGACGGGACTTTCTTCTGGGCGCGCTGGCAATGACGAGCGCGCCCGACACGGCGCGCGCCGGCGACGGCGGCGTCGTGTCGCTCGATTACGGACTGGCATCGACGATGCTGGCGCTCGGCAGCGTGCCGCGTGCGATCGCCTCGCTCAGGAACTGGTCGGAATGGGTCGTCGAGCCGGCCATGCCGCAAGGCGTCGTCGATATCGGCACAACGTCCGAGATCAATCTCGAAGTCCTTACCAGCCTCCGGCCATCGCTCATCCTCAGCACGCCCTTCCTGGCAGCGCTGGATGAAAAACTCTCCCGCATCGCACCGGTCGCGACCTTCACCGTCTATGCCGCGAACGGCGATGCGCTCGACCGTTCCTACGCCGAGACGCGACGTCTCGGCGCCATGATCGGGCGAAAGAGGCAGGCGGAGGCGTTTCTCGCCCGCGCCGATGCTACATTCGAGCGGTTGCGCGAGACGGCGAAGAGCCTGTCCGCGCCTCCTGTGGCGGTCATCAACTTTATCGACCAGAGGCATGCGCGCATCTATGGCGGCCCCGGGCTCTATGGCGGCGCCATGAGACGCATCGGCGTTGAGAACGCCTGGAAGGGAGAGGCCAGCTACTGGGGATTTCAGACGATCGGCCTGGAGCAGCTCGCCGAACTCGGTGACGACGTGCACCTCGTCGTCGTGTCGCCGCTGTTTCCACCCGATGTCCTGACCCGGCTTTCCGAAAGCCCGCTCTGGACAGGCCTTCCCTTCGTCCAGCGCCAGCGAATCTCGGTCGTTCCAGGCGTCCTGATGTTTGGAATGGTCCAGGAGGCGCTGCGCTTTTCGACCCTGATGGTCGATGTTCTGGAGACTGCCGCCTGATGAAGCCTCAATATTCCCGCTTCGGCGCGCCGGCACTTGCGACGCTATTGCTGTTTTCAGGCCTCAGCCTCGCCGCCCTCGATCTCCTGCCGGCGCTGCCGCATCTCGAGACGACAGGCGGTTACGACGCCCAGCACCTGTTGCTTCTCTATTCCACGCTGCCTCGCATGGCGACGGCACTGATCACGGGAGCCGCCCTTGCACTTTCGGGAACGATTCTGCAGCAGGTGCTGCGCAATCCGCTGGCCTCGCCGACGACACTCGGCGTCTCGGCCGGCGCCAATCTGGCGCTGGTATCCGTCATGCTCGCCTTTCCCTCACTGGCGGGATGGGGCCGCGACGCGGTCGCGCTCGGCGGAAGTGCGGCTGCTGCCCTCGCGATCTTTTCGATCAGCGCCCGGCACGGCTTCTCGCCCTTTTCCCTCATCCTGTCGGGCATGATCATCGGCCTCTGGTGCGGAGCGGCGGCGGCCATCCTCATTCTGATGAACGATCAATATCTCTCGGGGATCTTCATCTGGGGCGCCGGCTCGCTCTCGCAGCAAAGCTGGGCGATCCCGCTATCGCTGCTGCCGAAAGTGGCGCTGCTCGCCGCCCTTGCCCTTCTCGCTACCCGGCCGCTGGCGCTGAGCCAGCTCGGCGATGCCGGCGCGACCAGCCTCGGCCTGCGGATCAAATGGGCGCGGGGCTTCGTCCTGGCGATCGCGATTGCGCTGAGCGCCCTCGTCACCAGCGCCGTCGGCGTCATCGGCTTCGTCGGGTTGGCCGCCCCGCAGATCGTCCGGATGGCCGGTGCAAGGCGCATCCTCAGCCAATTGATCTGGTCGCCGGTCGCAGGCGCCGGCCTTCTCCTCATGACGGACGAGACCATCAAGCTTCTGGCTCCCGGTGATTTCGTGCCGACGGGCGCGGTGACGGCACTGCTCGGCGGGCCGATCCTGATCGCTCTGCTCCCACGCCTCGCCACCGCCTCGCGCGCACTGCCCGGCATCGCCTCGCCACGGCTCGCGGTCGGCAGCAAAGGGGCTCCCCTTGTCCTGCTGTTGGCCTCGATCGTCGCATTGGCGATCGCCGCGATCTTCTTCGGCCGGGCACCCGACGGAGACTGGGCCTGGCTGCCGGCCGCCTCATGGGACGACATCCTTCCCCTTCGCCTGCCGCGCGTCGCCGCGGCATTCGGCGCCGGAACGGTGCTCGGCGTGACCGGCCTCATTCTGCAGCGGCTGACCGGAAACGAAATGGCAAGTCCCGAGGTGCTCGGCGTATCGGCCGGAGCGACCCTCGGCGTCGCCGCCGCCCTCTTCGCCGTTTCTGCGCCGGGGCTGACGGTCCAGCTTGCCTTTGCCGGCGGCGGAGCGCTCGCCGTGCTTTTGCTGATCTTCCTCCTGAGCGCCGGTTCCGGCTTCGGCCCGAACCGCGTTCTGCTCGCCGGCATCGCCTTCGGCGCAATGCTCGATGCCGGGATCGGCGTCCTTGCCGCGAGCGGCGATCCCCGCGGCCTCGCGCTCATCCGCTGGATGGCGGGCTCGACCTATTTCGTCGACAATGCGGCTGCCGCAAGCGCCCTGTCGATTGCGCCGGCCTGCCTCGTCGCCGCCTTTCTCGCCAGCCGGTGGCTTGCGCTGCTGCAACTCGGGCCGGAAGCGGCGAGCGAACTCGGCCTCAGGATCGTCCCCACGCGCGCGGCCCTGTTCGGGCTCTCTGCGATCATGACGGCAGCCGCGACGCTGGTCGTCGGCCCCTTGAGCTTCGTCGGGCTGATGGCGCCGCACCTCGCCCACGGCCTCGGCTTTCGCCGCCCCTCGGTCCAGCTCCTCGCCTCCGCCCTCATCGGCGCGACCCTGCTCGTCATCGCCGACTGGGCCGGCCGAATGATCGCCTTCCCCTATCAGGTGCCGGCCGGCTTGATCTCGGCCCTGGTCGGGGCGCCGATGCTGCTGATCGTGCTGCGCCGGCGGCCTTGAGAAGCCGCATTCATCCCGCCAATGCTTCGGCGTCGGCCCCTGCAGGGATGCGCAATGGAGAGGAAGGATCGGTCGCAGCGCGCCATACAGCCTCGACGACGTCGACGGGCTGTGTCAGGGCGGTCACCGAGTGTTGCTCCCATGATGCGAACACCTCTGCGACGACCGACGAATAGGCGTGCGGGAAGCCGCCCTGTTGTTGAATCCGTGCGCGCGCCGTATCGCCGAACCGAGTCTCCGGCGCGCGCCCCGGAAGCACGATCCTCACACGCACATTGAAAGCCTCAAGCTCGAGCGCGACAGATTCGGTGAACGCGTTCACCGCGGCTTTGCTCGCCGTATAGACCGAGAGGAGCGGAAGCGGCTTGAGCGTCACGCTTGACGTGACGTTGACGATAACGCCTTCCTGGCGCTCCCGCATCTGCGGCAGAATCGCCTGGGTCATCGCGATCGTTCCAAGGGTGTTCGTCTCGAAAATTTCGCGGGCGATCTCGATCTGCGTTCCCTCAAGCGCGTTGAGCAAACCGATGCCGGCATTGTTTACCAGCACATCCACAGGCCCGGCGGCCTCAACCGCAGCACGGATGCTTTCAGGGCTTGTGACATCGAGCGCAATGATCGTGAGTTGGTCCGAAGGCGGCAGAAGGTCTTGGCGAGGCGTTCGCATGGTGGCGATCACCTTCCAGCCCTGCGCAAGAAAGAACCTGGCAATTTCCAGCCCGAACCCCGACGAGCATCCGGTAACAAGAACGGTCTTCATATTTTTGTCTCCTATCCATCTGCCAGCAACAGATGTAGACGGCGAACGCGGCACTTACTATCATGCATCGTCCTTGTTTCATTATCAGGAGTATCAATGAGCGACCCGCTGGCCGATATGGTCACGCTGCTGCAGCCAGCGGCGCGCCATTCAAAGCTCGTCAGCGGCGCAGGGACGTGGCGCGTCGAGCGCCAGGAGACGGGTCAGCCTTTCTATTGCGTCGTGCTGGAAGGTTCTTCAAGGTTGAGCGCGGAGGACGAGCAAGTCACACTCCTAGAAGGCGACTTCATCCTGATCCCGGCCGCCCATGCCTTCACGATGTCGAGCCTGGACGACGGATTATCGCCCGGCATTGATCCCTTTACCGTCACGATGCTTCCTGAAGAAACCCGTCACGGCGATCCCGAAGGGGCTGTGAATGCACGCTTGCTTGTCGGCCACTTCGCCTTCGGCTCGCCGGATGCAGCGTTGCTGGTTTCCCTGCTGCCGCGGATCATCCACATCCGCGGCGACAGCAGACTGTCGGCGATCGTCCAGCTCGTCACCGACGAAGCCCGCGCCGAGCGGCCGGGAAAGAACATGATCCTGGCGCGCCTGTTGGAAGTCTTGCTTGTCGAGGCGCTGCGTTCGAATTTCGGGGAGAAGGCGCCGCTTGGAATTCTGCGGGGCCTGAGCGATACACGCCTCGCCCTGGCTATCCGTCGGCTGCATGAAGATCCATCCAGGGAATGGACGGTGGAACAGCTCGCCGGCGAGGCGGCCCTGTCGCGGTCGGCGTTTTTCAATCGCTTCCGTCGCACTGTGGGCATGGCGCCAATGGAATATCTCATATCGTGGCGCATGGCGCTCGCCAGAAATCTGCTGAGGCAGGAGGATATCGGAATTCAGGAGATCGCCGAGCGCGTCGGCTATGGCTCCGCGAGCGCGTTCAGCACGGCATTCACGCGCTTT
This sequence comes from Rhizobium sp. NLR8a, assembly GCF_019685235.1. Classification (NCBI taxonomy): domain Bacteria; kingdom Pseudomonadati; phylum Pseudomonadota; class Alphaproteobacteria; order Hyphomicrobiales; family Rhizobiaceae; genus Rhizobium; species Rhizobium sp. NLR8a. The sequence continues at coordinate 215,374 of NZ_JABDWI010000011.1, read as the reverse complement.
GTCGGGTTGCCGCCGTCACGATATGCCGAGCAGGCAAAGACCATGTCAAATGCCGCCGCATAATTCTAATCGGCCTCAATGCCGCCCGTCCGGCAGCGGGCAGGCCTCGCCGCAGCCGCCGACGCCAGGCAGGTTATAGCGCAGGCAGCAGACCTTGCGGCGAGCGAATTCCAGACCGCATTGCTGCCGCGCCATGCGGATCATGCCGAACATTGGATTGCGACCGCCGCCCGGCCACTCGGCATCGTTCAGCAGCGCCAGGCCGCCTTCGACGAGGGCAGGCTCGTGGCGGTGAGCGATCTCTTTCAGGATCCAGGAAAGATAGGCCGCGAGATTGTTCCAGAGAAGCTTCGGCGCCACGCCGGCAATGGCGGCAATCGCCGCAATGACCGGTTCGGCATGGCCGAGCATCAGTCGGTGAAGCTCGCCGGCCGGATCGGTCGTCGGCTCTGGCCTGCCCGACATCACGAACGCTTCCGGCTCGCCTGTCTGTTCGTTGCAGACGAGAGAGAGCCGGTCGATTTCCATCGGCAGCGCGATGCGGTTGACGAACATATGGACGCTAGGCGCGATCGTCAGCATGCTGAAATAATAGAGCGTCCACATGGAGACAATCGCGCGGCGGTCGCTGCCCGGAAACTTCTGGCCATAGCGGGCGATGATCCCGTCAAAGACGTCGCGGTCGCCGAGATCCCTGCAGGAAACCACCAAACCAGCCGGCGGCGGAGAGGCGAGCAGCTTGCCGCGGCAATAGGCGAACGGGCCATCGCCCACCAGGCCGTCGAGGTCGATGGCCTGGCGGCCGACAGGGCGATCGCCGATCGAAGGGCGCGAGGCCGCCCCGTTCGTCTCTAACGTCATGGTGCTACCACCGATACTTCAGGGTGCCGGTCATGTTGCGACCCTGGCCGAGGTAGCAGAAGCCCTCGTTGCAGACGGTGTCGCGCTCGTCGGCGATGTTGCGGATGGCAAAGGCCGCCGTCAGGCCTTCGTATTTCTTGTCGGCCGCGCCGAAATCATAAGCGGCGGAGGCGTCGATGTAGAAGCTCGCAGGATTCTTCGACGTATTGGCCGTATCCGTCCAATTTTCGCTGACGTAACGGACACCCGCGCCGACTGACAGACCATGGAATGGATTGGTTTCCTGGAACGTATAGTTGGCCCAGAGGCTTGCCTCATGCGAGGGCGTCAGGGCAGGCGTATTGCCCTCGTTTTCACCGCCTCCCGTCACTTCCGACTGGTTGTAAGTGTAGGCCGCAATGAGATCCCAGCCGTCGGCTACCGCCGCGCGGGCTTCGAGTTCGATGCCTTTTCCGGTTACTTCACCGATCGAGCCATAGGCAAACATCACCGGATCCACCAGCACCGGCTTGTTCTTTTCGACAATATGATAGGCAACGGCCGACAAGAGGATATCGGAGCCGGGCGGCTGGTACTTCACACCGAGCTCGTACTGTTCACCCTCTGTCGGCGCCAGTATCTTGCCTGAGGTCGACCGGTTGGTCACCGGATCGAATGAGGTTGCATAGGAGACGAAGGGAGCAATGCCGTTGTCGAACAGATAGAGTGCACCGGCTTGCCAGGAGAAGGCGCTCTTGTCGACCTCCTCCGAGCTGATCGAAGGCAGGGTCGCATCGCGCGTCTGGTTCACCCATGTTTGCCGGCCGCCGAGATTGAAGCGCCAGTTTCCAGCCTCGATCTGGTCCAGGGCATAAATGCCGACCTGCCGCATGTCGGCCTTGGACGCTAAGATACTATAGTCCGGCGTATCGCCTGAGACTCCATAGGTCGGGTTGGCGATATCGAAGTCGAATGCCGGATCGGCTGCTCCAGCGCCATAGCCAAAGCTCGATTTGAGATTGGTATAGTCCAGCCCGAACAGCATCGTGTGAGCAAGCGGGCCGGTATCGAACTTCGCCTCGAGCTGATTGTCGAGCTGGAAAACGTTCATCTCGTCCCGGATCGCATTCGTGCCACGATGTGCAACGGTCCCTGTCCAACCGGTAACACCGAGGTAGCGAGCCCTGAGATCGAGATGCGAATAACGCAGGTTCTGCCGGAAGGTCAGGCCATTGTCGAATTCATGCTCAAATTGATAGCCGATCTGCTGCTGCTTGACCTTCTGGTAGTCGTAGTCGGGGTCGCTCGCCCTGAGTTCATGAATCTTACCGTCCAGGGTCGTGATCGCGCCGACGTTGGAGTCGGTCTCGTCGGATTGCACAAGGCCGTAAACCGTGAAGGTCGTGCCCTCGTCGGGCTTCCAGGTAAAGGACGGCGCCAGGAAATAGCGGTCGTCGGCAATATCGAAATTGGTATCGCCACGCCGGGCGAGGCCGACGATGCGATAGAGGAAATCGTCGTTGCCTTCGCTGATCGGCCCGCCGAAATCGAACATCCCTTGCACCCGGTCCTTGGTGCCGTAGGTAATACCGACTTCGCGGATCGGCTCCTCGGTCGGAAGCTTCGAGATCTTGTTGACGAGACCGCCCGGTGATCCAGCACCATAGAGAACGGAAACCGGCCCCTTGATCACCTCGACGCGCTGCAGTTGATAGGGATCGGTTCGGAACATGCCGTAATTGATATAGGGCTGGCGCAGGCTGTCACGAAAGTCTCCGACCGTCGTGACGTTGAAGCCGCGAATGTAGATCTGGTCGAAACGCGGATCGAAGCCATTCGGTCCGGTCGTCACGCCGGCCGTATAACGCACCGCCTCGATGATCGACTGGGCGCCGCGCTGCTCGATTTCCTTCTCGGTGGTGACCGAGATCGAACGCGGCGTCTCGACGAGCGGCGTGCTGATCTTGGTCGCACCCGCGCTGTTCTTGGCGGTGACGGATGTTCGGTCGGTCTTGCTATCAGAGGCTGCACCCTGGATGACGATGGGCTCCAGTGTCGTCGCGGTGTCCCCTGCGGAGGTGCTCTGAGCGGAAGCCGGCGATGCTGCAATGCCGATCAGGACGACCGCAGTCGTCGCAAAAAGGCTCTCTCTGTAAATTCGCGATACATTATTAGAAACGTTCAAAAAAACACGCGCCATAACCTGGTCCCTACGTCACGGATGCGGGCGGAACCTATGAAGCGAAGTGGAGCTTGTCAACATAAGATGAGTTTTTTTATCACCTTTTATTCGATGATCTGTCCGTGACTGTCATTCGCGAAGAGGTTGCACGTAGCATCGTCACTGGAACGCTCGAAGGGCACACCTGCGATGCGGGCTCCGGCCGCTCCTCCTGTCCGTTCCCGAACCCGTACCCAGACTGCATAACCTTATCCCAGCCGGAGTAACGACCGAAGCAATACAGCTTCAGAAGTCCCCAATTCCCTACCGTTCTTGATAGGAAGAGAAGTTTCCTATTGAGGCAAACAAAAAATCTGGTTTACTGCACTTCGCTTGTTGGCTTTCAGGGGGAGTTTAGCCGATGGTGTGGACCCGCAGGAGTATTATGCTCGGTGGATTGGCGTTGCTGGGGACCGGCGCCGCCAGCAAACCGGCAGCCGCCGCGGCAGCTTCTTATTTCGGCGGCGCAGCCGTCGACAACGGCGTGACATTTCGCAGCACCAATTTCGCAAAAATCGACAAGCGCTGGCATCGCCAGGTCGTCAAATATTTCAGCAGCGAGCCGATCGGCACCGTTGTCGTCGATACAAGGCACCATTTTCTCTACCTGATCATGGAGAACAAGACCGCCATCCGTTATGGCGTCGGGGTCGGCCGCGAAGGCTTCAAATGGTTTGGCCGCGCCACCATCGACGCCAAATCGCTCTGGCCGCGCTGGACGCCGCCGCCGGAGATGCGCAAGCGCCATCCCGAACTGCCGGAATTCGTCTCGGGTGGCTCACCGAAGAACCCGCTTGGGCCCCGCGCCATGTATCTGCATCGCGACGGCGTCGACACCGGCTATCGGTTCCACGGCACGCTGGAGCCATGGAGCATCGGCAAGGACGCCTCCAGCGGCTGTATCCGCATGTTCAACGAAGACGCCATCGATCTTTATCAGCGCTGCCCCATTGGCACCGCTGTACAGGTTCTGCCGCATATTGCCGACCAGGCTGAGGGCGCCACCCAGGTTAGCGAAACAACTCCGGTCGAATGAGGAATATCACCCCTATGTCTGCGATGATCGGATACACCAAGCGCCTCGCTGGCGCAGCCATGCTCTTGGCGCTCGCCGCCTGCTCCACCACCGAGGTCGCCTCCCTGGAAGAACCGGCGGCGGCGCCGATGACCGGGCAGACCAACGACCCCGCCCCCGGCTTCGAGAATGTCGCGCAGGGCAGCGAGGAGGATTTCATTCTTAGTGTCGGCCGACGGATCTACTTCAAGCAGGACTCCGCCGCGCTCGATGCCGTCGCCATGGCCACCCTGGATAATCAGGCGGCCTGGCTCAACAAGAACCCGACCTGGCTGCTCAAGCTTCAGGGATTCGCCGACGATTCCGGTTCCGCCTCCAAAATGCAGACGCTCTCGCAGAAACGTGCCGATGCGGCGATGGCCTATCTGACCTCGAAGGGTGTGGACCCCAAGCGCATGTGGGCCAAGGGCTACGGCAACGACCGCGAAGTCCGCGACTGCACAGAGCGCTCCTGCAAGGTGCAGAACCGGCGCGTGGTCACCAATCTGCGCACTCAGCCTGATGCGGTCTGATTGCGCCCACAGGAGGGACCGAACAAAGGCAGGCTTGGTCCGCAAGGGGTTGCGGCAAGAGAATTCGAGGGGATCATTCGTGCACAAGGGCCGGCCCCACGGCGCCGGCCCCAGTTGATGTGAATCCCTGTTCAGGATCGCGCTTCAGAAACCGCGTCCGCGCTGCGGAGCTTGCTTAACGACTTCGAAAACAGAGCCTTAGCCGCATTTTTCGCGCTGCTTCCGCGACGTTTCCTGATCTCCACGATAAACGGCTTTATCCGGGACTTCATGGAGAGGCTCTCCTTAAGCCACCTGACGCTCGGCTTCAATCTGAAGAGGCGCCTGCTGAAAGGAGCCGTCTCCGATGGCGATCTTGCGCGGTTTCATGGCTTCGGGCACTTCACGCTTCAGCGCAATCGAGAGAATACCATTCGTCAGCGAGGCATTCTCGACCCTGACGTGATCGGCGAGCTCGAAGCGGCGTTCAAATGCGCGCCCGGCGATGCCGCGATGGAGATATTCGCCGTCCTTGCCGTCGGCTTTTTGCCCCTTCACGAGAAGGACGTTCCGCTCCTGGGTGATGTCGAGGTCGCCTTCGGCGAAGCCGGCCACTGCCATCTGAATGCGATAGTCGTCTTCGCCCGTCTTGACGATGTCATAGGGCGGCCAGGCCTCGATTGCCTGCAGGCGCTGCGCATTGTTCAGGAGATTGAAGACACGGTCGAAGCCGATGCTGGACCGGTAAAGGGGGGCGAAATCAAGTTCGTTTCTCATAGCCATATCCTCCGTAAAGCAACATGGGTTGGAGACGCGTTGGAAACCTGCGTCTCCGCTCTGATCATCGGCCCGCTTTTGCGCTGCCGACGACGATGATCTGGTTTCGCACGATTTTCGATTCAAGAGGAGAATCTAAAAATTTTCAGTCTGCTTTATCCGGTAATCCGGAGCACCTCTTGACACTGTTTTCATTCAACTCAACGATAGGCGCCTGGCCGTTCGATATCGGAATCATGAGGTCGAAGGCGGCAGCACGTAGCCGGCTGGCGACGGCAGGTCGATCACGGATCTTGCGTCCGCGGCATTCGCCGCCAGGACCAGCTGATAATCACCCGGTTCGGCTCGGAAGGCGCCGGCCTCGATATCGAAATAGGCCAGATCGCGTGGCACGATTTTCATGACGGCTGTGCCTGTTTCGCCGGGTTGCAGCGAGAGCTTTGCGAAGGCGCGCAGTTCCTTGTCCGGACGTTCCACTTTGGCTAACGGTGAGCGTACGTAGAGCTGGACCAGTTCCGAACCTGGCCGGTCGCCTGTATTGGTGACGTCAATGCTGACGGTGATGCCGTCCGGTCCCATTTCACGCACCGAAAGCCGCGGCTCGCCCCAGCGGAAACTCGTATAGCCGAGGCCGAAGCCGAAGGGGAAGAGCGGTTCGACCGCGCTGATATCGTGATGGCGGTAGCCGACGAAGACGCCTTCGGCATAGTGCACATGCCCGTCCTTGCCGGGATAGACGGCAGGATCGCCCGTGATGGCGGAATTGTCGGTCAGCGCCTTGGGGAAGGTCTGCGGCAGGCGGCCGCCCGGCTCGGCATCGCCGAACAGAATGTCGGCGACGGCATTGCCGAGTTCCTGGCCGGGATACCACATCTGCAGCACGGCGCCGACCTTGCCGAGCCAGGGCATCTCGATGGGACCGCCGGTCTGGAGCACGACGACGGTGTTGGCGTTGGCGGCAGCGACCTTCTCGATCAGTTCCTCCTGCCGGCCAGGCAGCCGCATGTCGGGCAGATCAAGTCCTTCCGTGTCCCACTCGCCGTCGCGGCCGACGAAGAGCAGCGCCACGTCGGCATTACGGGCGGTTTCGACGGCGGCCTCGATATCGGCCTCGCCGAGCGGCTTTTCGACGCCGAAACGGACGGCGATGAGGTTGATCCCCTCCTCGCTCGCCGTGGACGGCTCATATTCGACGGTGATTTCGTACAGCCGGCCCGCTTCCAGGCTCACCCCACAGCGCTGCTCGTCATTGGCGGTGCCGAAATAATTCTCGCCGCGCGTCCAGCCCCCATGGCCATCGACCGTGAGCTCACCATCGACGAAGAGCCGCGCCAGCCCGGCATTGGTCATGCCGAAGACATGTTCACCGCTCTCCTCCGGCGCGTATTGCATCACCATCCGGGCCGAGAAATCGGCGGGATCGAGTTCGCCCGACGGCAGCTCGAACCAGAAGAACTCGCCCTTGTCGACGGTCTCGACATGAAGGGGATTGCCCTTGCAGCCGCGCCCCTTGAAATATTCGACGGTGATCTTCCCTTTGAACACGTCGATCAGCCGGTTGTGGCGGCAGCCGACCGCATGGCTGATGCTGTTGGCGTTGGAAAGGGCGGCGCGAATGCCTTCGAGCGGGCTCACCGTATAATGCGCTGCGATCTGCGCGCTGCCGCCGCCCATGACACGGGCGGTGGCCGCATTCGGCCCAATGACGGCGATCCGGTCGAGCGAGGTCTTGGCAAGCGGCAGCATGCCGTCATTCTTGAGGAGTACCGCGCCTTCGGCACCGAGACGCCGGATCAGCGCCCGATCCTCGGGCAGGTCGATCGCCCGCTCCGTAAGATCGGGTTTGCTCTTAAATGCGCCGACCCGCTCGAGCAGCAGCAACATGCGCCGTGCTGCCGCACGCACCGTCGCCGATTCCACCTTGCCCTCACGCACGGCCGCAACCAATTTCTCGCCGCGGTCGCGCGCCGGACCCGGCATTTCGAGATCGAGGCCAGCATTGATCGTCTCAGCCGTCGAATGTGAGCCGAACCAGTCGGACATGACGATGCCGTCGAAGCCCCATTCCTCGCGCAACACCTTGGTCAGCAGCCAATGATGCTCACTCGTATAAGTGCCGTTAAGGCGGTTATAGGAGGACATGACAGCCATGACGCCCGCGCGGCGCACCGCCTGCTCGAAGGGCGGGAGATAGATTTCGCGCAGCGTCCGCTCGTCGATATCGGACGACATAGTCTGACGCTCGATCTCGGATTCGTTGCCGGCGAAGTGTTTTATGGTCGCCGCGATCCCCTCGCCCTGCACGCCCTCGATATAGGCGACGGCGAGTTCCGATGTCAGCATCGGATCTTCGGAATAACATTCGAAATTGCGGCCGTTGAGGCCGGAGCGATGGATATTCACCGTCGGTGCGAGCACCACGGCTGCTCCCTTGCTCTTGGCCTGGCGCGCAAGGGCAACGCCCATCTGCTTGACGAGATCGGGATTCCAGCTGGCGCCGAGCGCGATTGCGACGGGAAAGCAGGTCGCCTTGACGCCGGCGACCAGCGAACCCGCGCCGCGGGCGCCGTTCGGCCCATCCGTCACCTTGATCTTCGGCACGCCGAGCCGCTCGACGGGAACGGTCGTCCAGAAATCGGCGCCTGACAGCAAAGAGACCTGCTCTTCGAGCGTCATCCTGTCGAGAATGGAATCGATCATGCAAACCTCCTCAAAAGACCGCGAGCATCGCGCCTATTAAACCTACCGATTACTCGGTATTTTTAAGATGTCAATCCGACGGGCCTAATGTAAGGAGAAAGCAGACGAGATATCGGCCGGAGCATTGTGGACCGTCGCATCGCCGCTAAAAAGGCCGGACAGGAGAAACGATGGCAGAACACAAGGCAGGACAGGAAGAAAAACGACGGCGCCGTTCCCGCAAGGGAGAGGAACGACGCGCAGAGATCCTGGCGGCGGCGATGCGGCGTTTTGCCGAAGACGGCTATCAGAATGCCGCGATCGGCGATATCGCCCGGGATGTCGGCCTGTCGCTGCCCGGCCTGCTGCACCATTTCCCAACCAAGGTCGAGCTGCTGCTGGCGATCCTCGCCAAGCGCGATCTCGATAGCGCTAATTTCATCGGGCACTTCCGCTCCGATGTCAGCGCCCTACTCAAGGGCATGGTCGAGATCTTCCGCCGCAACACCGAAATGATCGAGGTCGTCAGAGCCTTCGCCATCCTGAATGCCGAAAGCCTGATGAAGGATCACCCCGCCAAGGCGTGGTTTCTCGATCGCACTGCGGAGATGCAGAAGGACATCGCCGCGACCTTCGAGCGGGCGATCGCCGATGGCTCGATCGACAAAGGGATCGACAGCAAGGCCATGGCCGCCGAGCTGATCGCCGTGATGGACGGCCTGCAGATGCTCTGGCTGCGTGATCCCGATCGCTTCGATATGGTCGGCGGCCTGGAAGCTTATGTCGGTCGCTTGTTGGCGAGCCTCGGCCTCGATGGCTAGACGCTCTCTTCATCGAAGCGCGTGAGCCAGATCATGATGCGATTGACGGATTCGTGATATCTTTGCCCGACCAACAAGCCCGTATGCGTCGTGCCCCAGAGACCGAGATACTCGCCGCCGATATGCCGGGCCGTCGCCTGCCCTCGCCGATCGGCGGCGGCGTCGTTGACAGCTGAGATGACCAGGCTGGGGCCGGTGATCTTGCCGCCGTCGATGGAAATCCCCTCGGCTCCGCAATGAAAGGAAAAAGCGCCGAAGGCTCTGGCGGATTCCATGGACAGGTACCTCCGCTGGAAGGCGATATCGTCGGGCGTTTCGTCGGCGCTGGATTGCTCTTCACGCACCGGCGCGGGAATAACGACGCCAGGTATCTCAGGCGCAAGATCCTGGTAGGGCACCTCGTCATGCACCTGCCTGGAGATGCTGGAATCGATCAGCACCAGCCCGGCGATCTCCACGCTTTCCGCCAGTTTCTGGCTGAGGATCCCTCCCATGCTGAAGCCGATCACGACAGGAGCGACGGCACATTCCCCAGTGATTGCGGAAATTGCCTCAAGAATGTCTTCCAGATAGTTCTCGAATTCGACCTTCGTCAAATCCACCGACCGGCTTTTGTAGTGGCCTCGCAGATTGATGCAGTAGGAGGTCCATCCCGCGGCTATGAAGTGCGGGATATATTTGCTCCACATCCAGCTGCCGGTGTAAGCGCCGTGGACAAAAAGGAGAGGCGGTCGACCGGCCTCATCCGAGCGATTGTTCCCAGGAAAGATTTCCAGGAACAGGTCGTTCTCTCCGATATATCTCGCAGTGTGCTCCGGCAATTCTTTCGTGTAGTCCCGCATGCCATCCACTCCTTGACTCGGCAGCCCCATCCGTTCCGGCTGCCGAACAAAGGATATTTGTTATGCAATGTTGATCAATCGCCGTAAGTGGACTTAGATAAAGGACAAAATGTCTCCAATTGGATCTTGCCGTGGATAGTCTCGCGAGCCTCTTCGCCTTCGTTCATGCGGCCGAACAACAGAGTTATGTCGGAGCCGCGCGCGTTGCCGGCGTTTCGCCGTCCGCGATCGGCAAGGCCGTGGCGCGTCTTGAAAACCGGCTCCATGTGCGGCTCTTCAACCGCACGACGCGCAGCATCAGCCTGACCGAGGAAGGGGCTGTCCTCTACGAGCGCTCTAAGCGCATCATCGACGATATACAGGACGCGGAGGCAACCGTCCTGCAAAGCCGGGAACGCCCAAGGGGGCGCCTGCGCGTCAGCGTCCCGCATATCGTCGGACACCATCTGCTGATGCCGATGCTGCCGGCCTTTGCCGAGCGCTTCCCGGAGATCGAACTGGATGTGGATTTCGAAGACAGGGTCATCGACATGGTCACGGAAGGTCTGGATGTGGTGGTGCGCAGCGGCGAACTTGCCGATGCGCGGCTGATCGCCCGCCATCTCGGCGAGCAGCACTTCGTGGTGTGCGGCAGTTCCGAGTATTTGGAGCGCCATGGACGGCCTGAGACGCCGGGCGATCTCTTCAAGCACGCCTGCATTCACTTCAAATATCCCTCCAGTGGCCGCCTGGCACCCTGGGCGTTCAGCGCACCATACGAGCGGCTGCTTCTGCCAAAAAGCCTGACATTCAACAATACAGATGCAGGGCTGCGGGCAGCACAGGATGGTTTGGGCCTCGCGCATCTGCCCGTCTATGTCGCCGAGGCAGCCATGCGGGCGGGAACCCTGAGCCCCGTCCTCACTTCCTTCATGGTGCCCTTCGGTTCGCTCTCGCTCGTCTGGCCGTCGAACCGCCAGCTATCGCGCAAGGTCCGCGCTTTCGTGGACTTCGTGGTCGAGACCTGCGCCGCCCGGCCCGGCGCTTTTCGGCCGGCAGGCAGCCTGTCGCGCTGATCCGTTGCCGCGCATACCCGAGGCGGGTCCACTTTCCCTATTCACAACACTGGGGGCTTTGGTGCTCAGCCGCAGTTCCGGCTTGGTTTTGGATCGGAACCGGCACTTGCTCCGCCAGTGAGTGCCATTGGCCGATCTGAACGCGCCGATCCGGTCGATGCGGATGACGTTTGCGGGACGCGCGGATCCGTCGTGGCCAGCCAGCGGTCTGCCGAAAAATACGCCCTGGTCCTTGCCTGCGAGCCCGGAGCCGCCTTGAGACCAAGAGCAAAATTAAAAATGTTTTTGCTGCCGGCTTCGAGCGTGAAGCTGAGATAAGAGCCAAATCGCTCGGTCTCTACCTGGCGAAGGCTTCGGATCGACGCAAGCGCATCTTCAAAATCGCGCCAGCACGCCTGCTTCACAATGATCTCGAAAATGCGCAGCACATCAGGGGCGAGGCGCCCCTCAGCGTCAATCGCCGGCCCGACGATCTTGGCGCGGATCTCAACAATATCACCCGCTTCATCTCCACGAACCCTGAGGAAGGTAGAGCTGAGCGGCCGCACCTCGTCCCGTTCGTAGATGCGCTGAAAATAACATTCATAATCGCGATTGCGCATCGATGCGGCTTTCCATTCGCTCACCTCGATGCCGGCCTCTCGAAGAGCGCCACAAATATTCGCGCCTGAGACCAGCCACATCCGCAGAAACTGACTTGCCAAATCGAGCTTTGGAAGCTCCATCAGATGCCGCGAAATGGGCATCGGCGGAAGAGCAGAAGGAGCCGACGCATGGGAGTCGGCAGCTACGGGTGATGGTCGGGCTGCCTTATCGAGGCCTGCATACTCAAAGTGCTGAACCGGGCCTGCGGAGTGGCGGATTTCACGGTAAAGAACAGCGGTGCCTGCAAGAAGTAAAATGGATATTGAAAGCGCCGACCAAAAAAGCCAGCGGCGGCGGCTCCGCAATGGGAACTTCCACTGCCGGGGTGGGCTGCCACGAGGAGGAGGGACTGCTGAGAACACTTTATCCACGGCGTCACCTCGCACACTTGCGACCAGCGGCGTTGGCCGGCGAACGGCCAATCAGCCGCTGCGCCACGTCCTTCCAAGGCGAGCAACGATGTCAAAGCGGGCGCCGTCGACTCACCTCGACCCCGCGATTCTGATATCGAGTATATTAGGCGTCAAGCAAGAACCCTGGCTATGCGCTCACCACCGATCCGAGGCTTTTTCAGTTGGCGACAGACGAGCGCGGGCCGAGCCGGAATGGGAGACTGCAACGCCTCGCTACTGCCGCATTCACGCCGCGTCGGAGACTACTTTCCGTCGAGCCATTCCTGCAGCTCCGCCTCAGCCCGTTCCAGAGCGCTGTAGTTCAGAAGTTTACGCAATAAAGCAATCGTGACAGCGCGGGCGCGGAGATTGAAGCGGCCGTCCTCGTGGTCGTCGCCAGCCGTCTGATAGACGTCGAGCTTGTCGTAGAGCTGCTGCAGGCGGTTCTGCACGCTGCGCAGCGACAGGCTCCGGCGTTTGGCGATGGCCCGGTCGGTTAGACCGAGGGCTATGTCGACGAGGATCTCGTATTCGGAATCGGTGAAGCCGTTGGTCTGGCCGAGGCTCTTCTGCTGTAGGCCACGCACCTCGCGGTCGATGACACACTGGCTCTCGATGAAGATCGAGCGCAACGCAAGCTTCAACCGCTCGTCAGAGGCGGATTTCAGCACATAACCATAGGCGGCGCCATCCGGCACAATGCGCGAGACGCCGCGCACATAAGCCTCATCCGAATAATTCGACCAGAACAGGATACGGGTCTCCGGTCGCTCCTTCCAGATCGTCCGCGCCGCCTCGATGCCGTTGCGGCTTGCCATCTGCAGATCCATGACGATATGCGCCGATTTGTGGTCGCGGGCGAGCTTCTCGCCGACGGTTCCGTTCTCCGCCTCGATCACCGTGTCGCATTCCGGCAGGGCGGCGTTGACAGCCTCGTGCAGGTAGGACCGGTGCAGCGGGTCGTCCTCGACGATCAGAACCTTCATCGTGTCTTTCTCCTCAGTCTGGCTCGCCCGCCGGGCCGTTCGGCGCCAGCGGCAGCACGACGCGCACCGCGGTCCCGCGATGATTATGGCCGGGGCCGATCGTGAAGCGCGCCGAGATCAGCCGCGCGCGTGTCTTCATATTGTCGATGCCGCCGCCGATCCGTCCCCGCGTCTTGGCAAGCCCGGTCCCGTCGTCGGAGATTTCGATCAAAAGCTGTTCGTCGTCTGCTTCGAGCCGCACCATGATCGCCAGCGGCGCGGCATGGCGCACCGCATTATTGATCGCCTCCTGCGCTATGCGGAACAAGGCGACGCTGACGGTCGGTTCCAGCCTTTCCAGCGCCCCGTTCGTCTCGTCGGTAAGGCCGCATTCGATGCCCGATCCGGTGTCGCGGGTCGATCGGTCGAGATGATGCTCGATCGCCTGGGCGAGGCCGAACAGCTGGAGCACGGAAGGTTTTGCCTGTTCGATGATCTGCCGCAGATCCTGCATGCAATGCTGCAAGGACCGAGAGACGGGCTCGAGCGCCTCCGGGGTCACCTCGCCGTTGCGCGACAGCCGATCGATCCGGCGAGCAAGTCGCGTCAGGTCGGCGAGCGTCTGATCGTGAAGATCCATGCCGATCCGCTGACGTTCCTGCTCCAGCGCTTCGGTCAGCTTCAGCGCGCCCTGACGCAGCCCCTCCTCGCGAGCGCGCGCCTCCGCCTCGACGATCGCCGAGCGTTGCGCCTGCTCGGCTGCCTGCAGCGCGAAGAAATAAGGTGTCAGAAGGTCGGCGATGATGCGGGCGCGCTCGACGTCCTCCATCGTATAGACGCCCGCCCTGTGAGAAGAGCAGGAAAGTGCTGCGATGATCGTACCTTGCACCTTCATCGGAACATGCAGCCGGCTCCTCAGCGATTGCTCGACGATCGGCCGCTTGAAGGCGCCCTCGAAATGGAAGCGCGGGTCTTTCATGGCATCGTCCGAAAGCAGAAAATCGACCTCACCCCGCAGCAGCGAGCGGATGGGGCTGTTGACCACTGGCGCGCCGGCGATCTCGCCCCAGGCGGTCTCGATGCCCGTCTCATAGGCCGTGTGATAGTTGCCGCCCTCGAGCAGCACGCAGACGTCGAGATGATCGTGCGGAATGATGTGAGCGACTTCAGCCGCGACCGAACGGATCGCCGAACGGAAGTCGAGCTGGCCCGCGAGCAACCGGGAAATGCCGAGATAATGGTCGAACAGGGCTGCCGGTGCGAGATGCAGCATTGTCAGTTCCTCCCCGTCACGACAGGCTCCTCAACCCGCCGCAATCATTTCCCAGTAAGCGCCCGCAAATGGGCCGCCGTCTTGCATAAACCCGCAGCTTGTTGCGCAAAACCCGCAAACGAGTTGCCGCCTTGCCCCTGTACAGGCCGGCTGATCTCCCGCATCCTGCCCTTACTGAGAGGAGGAAGCTCAGTGCAAGAACAATTTTCACTCGGAGCCCGCTTGAGCCGGCAGGAGTGAAGCGATCCCGCCGACCGGCGCGATCATGAGGGAGGAAGACATGACAATCCGTAAGATGCTTCTGGCATCGGCCGCCATTGCTTGCGCCGCCATGCCCGTTTCCGCCTTTGCCGACACGTCGGCCAAGAAGATCGCCCTTTCTAATAACTATGCCGGAAACTCCTGGCGCCAGGCCATGCTGACGAGCTGGGGCAAGGTGACGGGCGAAGCCGTAAAGGCTGGCGTGGTCGCCGCAGCCGATCCTTTTACCACCGCCGAGAACCAGGCGACGGAGCAGGCGGCGCAGATCCAGAACATGATCCTGCAGGGCTATGATGCGATCGTGCTGAACGCCGCCTCGCCGACAGCGCTGAACGGCGCAGTGAAGGAAGCCTGTGACGCCGGGATTACCGTCGTCTCCTTCGACGGCATCGTGACCGAACCCTGCGCTTGGCGCATCGCCGTCAACTTCAAGGAAATGGGCCGCAGCGAGGTGGAGTATCTGTCGAAGAAACTTCCCCAGGGCGGCAATCTGCTCGAGATCCGCGGCCTTGCCGGCGTCTTCGTTGACGACGAGATTTCGGCCGGGATCCACGAAGGCGTCAAGCAGTACCCGCAGTTCAAGGTCGTCGGCTCGGTTCACGGCGACTGGGCGCAGGACGTGGCGCAGAAGGCCGTTGCCGGCATCCTACCGAGCCTTCCCGATATCGTCGGCGTGGTGACGCAGGGCGGCGACGGTTATGGCGCCGCGCAGGCGATTGCCGCGACCGACCGGAAGATGCCGATCATCATCATGGGGAACCGCGAAGACGAGCTGAAGTGGTGGAAGGAACAGAAGGACGCCAAGGGCTACGAGACGATGTCCGTATCCATCGCGCCCGGCGTCTCCACGCTGGCCTTCTGGGTCGCCCAGCAGATACTCGACGGCAAGCAGGTCAAGAAGGATCTCGTCGTGCCTTTCTTGCGCATCGACCAGGACAATCTGGAGGCCAACCTCGCCAATACCCAGGCTGGCGGCGTCGCCAACGTCGAATACACGCAGGCTGATGCAATCAAGGTCATCGAGTCGGCAAAATAACTCTCCCGACTGCCGCGCGGCCGTAAATGGCCGCGCGGCATTCTTTGCGAGCAGGCATGGCGGGGCAGCATGGATGAGGTTTTGAAGGCGGTGATCGCCGTCGATGGCGCCAAGGTGAGTTTCGGCGCGGTCAAGGCGCTCGACGGCGTCACGCTCCGCGTCATGCCGGGCGAATGCGTCGGGCTCGTCGGGCACAATGGCGCCGGCAAGTCCACCATCGTCAGCGTCATCAATGGCGGCCTGACGCCGCATGAAGGAAGTGTGGCGAGCGACGGCGAGCGGCTGGAGCGTTACGGCATCAATGCGGCGCGCGCCCGCGGCGTTCGCTGCGTCTTCCAGGAGCTATCGCTCTGCCCCAATCTCTCCATCGTCGAGAACACCCGCGTCATGCATCGCCATCTCGGCGGTTTCGGCTGGCGCAGGCGTGCCGCCAACATCATCGAGAAGAGCCTCGACACTGTCTTTCCGGGCCATGGCATCGACAGCGGCCGGGCCGTCGGCGATCTCTCGATCGCCGAGCGGCAGATGGTCGAGATTTCAATGGCCTTTTCCGATGCCGGCACGCCGCCGCGGCTGGTCATCCTCGACGAACCCACTTCGTCGCTCGATGCGAGCCTTGCCCGCCAGATGCTCGACCATGTCCGCCGCTTCACCGCCACCGGCGGGGCCGTCATCTTCATCTCGCATATCTTGCACGAGATCCTCGAAACCTCCGACCGCATCGTCGTGATGAAGGACGGCCGCGTCGTCGCCGAACGGCCGGCGCAGGGCTTCGACCATCACGGCCTCGTCGAAGCGATGGGCACCGTTGCGAAGGAGGAGAGCGGGCAGCGGGCGGCGCGCGAACAATCCACCGCGCCCGTCATTCTGTCGCATCAGGCGAGAGGCCTGCCCTTCGCGGCACGCAAGGGCGAGATCGTCGGACTGGCAGGGTTAGCCGGCCACGGGCAGACCGAGCTGCTACTTGCTCTGCACGCCGCCCAATCCGGCAATTGGCTGCCCGAGCGCGATCCGCTCGTTACCTTCGTCGCCGGCGACCGCCGCCTCAACGGCGTTTTCGAACTTTGGAGCATCTTGCACAACTTTTCCGTCGCCTCGCTCGGTGACCTGTCGCGGCGCGGCCTCATTCTGGCTGACAAAGAGGAGAGCAAAGGCACGGACTGGAAGCGGCGGATCGATATCCGCACGCCCGATATGGAAAACCCTATCCTGTCGCTTTCCGGCGGCAACCAGCAGAAGGTGCTGTTCGCCCGCGCCCTTGCAACACGCGCGCCTGTCGTGCTGATGGACGATCCGATGCGCGGCGTCGACGTCGGCACCAAGCAGGAGGTCTACGCGATTATCCGCGAGGAGGCGGCGCATGGCCGCACCTTTATCTGGTACTCGACCGAAATGGACGAGGTGCGGCTCTGCGACCGCGTCTACGTCTTCCGCGAAGGCCGCATCATCGCCGAACTCGCCGGCGATGCCGTCAACGAGACGAATATCATCGCTGCCTCCTTCGAAGGGGTGGCTGCATGACGTTCCGGCTGTCGTCCGATGCCTTGCGTCTTGCCATTCCCGCCTTGTCGCTGACGCTGCTGCTTGCCGCCGTCTTCTGGCTGCAGCCGCGCGCCATGAGCTATGTCGGGCTCAATCTGCTGTTCAACCTGGCGGTGCCCATCGCGCTTGCGACGATCGCTCAGATGCTTGTCATGGCGGTCAACGATCTCGATCTGTCGATGGGCACCTTCGTCAGCTTCGTCGCTTGCGTTACCGCGACCTTTCTGCGGGATGACCCGGTGACCGGCGTCCTGATCCTTGCGGGAGCGATCGCGGCCTATGCGGGCCTCGGTGTCATCATCTACCT
Source organism: Rhizobium sp. NLR8a (assembly GCF_019685235.1). NCBI lineage: Bacteria > Pseudomonadati > Pseudomonadota > Alphaproteobacteria > Hyphomicrobiales > Rhizobiaceae > Rhizobium > Rhizobium sp. NLR8a. The sequence continues at coordinate 198,152 of NZ_JABDWI010000011.1, read as the reverse complement.
GCGCGATCTGCCGTCCATTGTCGTCACTCTCGGCATGAGCTTCGTCTGGGGCGGCCTTGCCGTGCTGCTGCTGCCGGCGCCCGGCGGCCAGGCGCCGGACTGGGTGCGCTCTCTGATGACCGTCAAGCCGCCGCTGGCGCCGATGGCGATCGTCGCCAGCATCATCATCGCCGCCGTCGCTCATCTTCTCGTCATGCGCTCTTCGCTCGGCGTGCTGATCCGCGGCATCGGCGGCAACCAGCGCTCGGTCGAGCGCGCCGGCTGGTCGATCGTCGCCGCCCGCGCCGCCGCCTATGGCCTGGCGGGCTTCTTCGCGGTGCTCGCAGGTATCGCTCTCGTCGGCCTGACGACGTCGGCAGACGCCAATATCGCGCTGCGTTACACGCTGCTGTCGATTGCCGGCGTGATCCTCGGCGGCGGCGAGTTCATTGGCGGGCGTGTCTCCCCCGTCGGGGCCGTCATCGGCGCGCTGACGCTGACCCTCGCCGGCTCGTTCCTGTCCTTCCTGCGCATCTCGCCGGACTGGCAGATCGGAGCCCAGGGCGCGATCCTGATCATCGTGCTCGCGCTCCGCCTGATGCTGAACCGCCTGGAGAAACGGGAGAAACGCCGCCGATGACTCCCCTCCTCAGCCTTTTCGGCAAACCCTGGATCTGGTCATGGTTTGCCGCTTTCATCGTCTGGTTCCTGACGATCATGGTGACCCTCGGCGCCAGTACGCTCGGCCTGTCGCAGGCAGCCCTCACTTTCGCCGCCTTCTCGGTGATCGTCGGCATCGGCCAAATGTTCGTCATCACGCTCGGTCCCGGCAATATCGATCTGTCGGTCCCCGCCACCATGACACTAGCCGGCACGGTGGCGCTGAAGCTGATGAACGTGCAAAACGGCTTGATCCTGCCCGGCTTTCTTGTCGCCCTCCTCATTGGCCTCGTCGTCGGCCTCGGCAACTACGCGCTGATCAAGGCGCTCCGCATTCCGCCGATCATCGCCACGCTTTCCATGAGCTTTATCGTGCAATCGGCGGCAATCTGGACAAACCGCGGCTTGCGCATCAAACCTCCGAGCATGCTTGCGGAATTCACTACCACGAACACGCTCGGCGTACCGAACGTCGCGATCGTCGCGCTCCTCATCTCGCTGCTCGCCTGGTTCCTGCTCGAGAAGACGATCTACGGGCGCTGGATCTCGGCGATCGGCCAGAGCATGCCCGCCTCACGCATGGCCGGCATTCCGGTCGACGGCACGCGCTTCGTCACCTACCTCTTCTGCGCCGTACTTGCATCCGTCGCGGGCTACCTGCTCGCCTGCTTCTCGGGCGGCGCAGCACTCAACATGGGCTCGGAATATCTGCTGACCTCGATCGCCGTCGTCGTGATCGGCGGCACGGCGGTGGCCGGCGGCGATTCCAACGTACCGGGCATCTGGGGCGCGTCGCTCTTCATGTTCCTGGTCGTTTCCATGCTCAACACCTATGGGTTCGGCGCGGGCATCCGCCTCATGATGACCGGCCTCATCATCATCAGCGTGATCATGCTCGCCGGCGGCCGCCGGGCCGGCATGCGATAAACAGGGAAACTGCCATGGCCGAGGCCAGCATCTACGAAATCCACGACCCGCGCTTCCGGCAGTTGATCGTCACCAGCGCCGGCCTCGACGAACTCTATTCCGGCTGCCGCTGGGCGGAGGGTCCTGTCTGGTTCAACGATGCGAACCAGCTTCTGTGGAGCGACATTCCCAACCAGCGTATGCTGCGATGGGCGCCCGAAGGCGGCGTCTCCATCTACCGGCAACCATCCAACTTCACCAACGGCAACACGCGCGACCGCCAGGGCCGACTCATCTCCTGCGAACATGGCGGGCGCCGCGTCACGCGCACCGAGATCGACGGTTCGATCACCGTGCTCGCCGACCATTTCGAAGGCGCGCGGCTCAATTCGCCGAACGACGTGGTGGTGAAATCGGACGGCACGATCTGGTTCACCGATCCAACCTACGGCATCATGTCGAATTATGAAGGCTATCAGGCCGAGCCCGAGCAGGCGACGCGCAACGTCTACCGGCTTGATCCGGCCACCGGCAAACTTGCGGCCGTCGTCACGGATTTCATCCAGCCGAACGGCCTCGCTTTCTCACCTGACGAGACGATCCTCTACGTCGCGGATTCGGCGGCAAGCCACGACGAAAGCCTGCCACGTCAGATCCGCGCCTTCGACGTAGTCGACGGCAGCAGGCTTGTGAACGGCCGCGTCTTCTGCCTCATCGACAACGGTATCCCGGACGGTATCCGCACTGACGTGAAGGGGAACCTTTGGTCCAGTGCCGGTGATGGCGTGCACTGCTTCGATCCGACAGGCAAGCTGATCGGCAAGATCCGTGTCCCTCAGACCGTCGCCAACCTCACCTTCGGCGGCCCCGGACGCAACCGTCTGTTCATCGCCGCAACACGTTCACTCTATTCCGTCTACGTTGCCGCGACGGGCGCCCAACGACCGTAAGCCGGTGAAAGCCACGCGGCCGATCTCGTCAGGCCGGTCGGTGAAGGGAATGTCGGCGTCGAGATTGCCCTCTGCCAGATCGCTCATGCTTGCAGCGATCCGGCCGATCAGCGTGATTATGGTCAGCCGGCCGATGTCGAGATTGAGGGAGAGAACGAGAGTTGGCAGCATTCGCCTCCTCCTGGGCCTTCGTCGCCATGGTCTTGGCCGAGTCCACCCCTTCCTCGAAGCAGCCTGGCTGGCCCCATCAGCAATCACCAGCAATTTCGACTACGTCTGGCGGTCGCACTCCCCCGTCTTGTCAATCAGGCTAGCTGGCTCTTGGGGCCGATAGCCCGCTTCGAAGCAAGACGCCTCTCTTCACCGGTTGGACATCGCTCCCCTTTATGACTGTCACCTGCATGGCAATCGCCAAATTGTCCAGTATTGCCCCTCGGGCGAGTAGATGGGTCGCCCCGCCTAATGGAAGCGGCGGAGCGTTATTTGCAGCAGGCGGCGTCAGGCCTTCTGCAGCCTCCAGGTCCTGATTTCGAAGGGCATGATTTCGGCGGGGCCTTTGCGCTCCATCGGCTCTTCGAGGATGTTGAGCGGCTGCGACGCCCGCCATCCGGAAGGCAGGCCGAGGGAGAGGCGGCCGCGCCGGCCGGCCGGTTCGTAGAGGCGCAGGATGAGACCTTCGCCCTCCTCCGCAGGCTTCAGGCCCGAGAAGGCGACAGGCGTGCCCGCGACATCAATCGGCGCGAAACGGCCGGCGGAGAGGCCTTTGGCCTCGGCCGTCACCAGCGGCTGGTTGAGGTCGAGTGCTTCGTCAAGCACACCGCCTTCATGCCAGGCGCCCTCATGCGGCATCAGTGCATAGGTGAAGCTCTGCTCGCCTTCATCGGCCAGCGGATCCGGATAGATCGGACCGCGCACCAGGCTCATGCCGATCACATTGCCGCGGGCGCTGTGGCCGTATTTGGCATTATTGAGAAGCGCCACGCCGAAGCCCGGCTCACTGACATCGACGAAGCGATGGGCGGCGGCCTCGAACATCGCCTGCTCCCAGGAGGTATTCGTATGTGTCGCCCGCTCAACCACGCCGAAGGCGCATTCGAAGGTCGCCTTACGGGCCTTGACGTCGACCGGGTTCAGGGTACGCAGCAGGGTGCGGCGGTCGTGCCAGTCGATGGTCGTTTCGATATCGAGCCGCTTCGAATTGGCCGTCAAAACATAGGTCTGCATGACACTCGAATGCCGATAGCGGTGAACGACGCGGATTGCCGCACGGTGCGGACCGCTTTCGACGAGGCTGATGCTTTCGGGCGCATCGAGCCGGACGGATTTATCGGCATAGTCGGCATCGACGTCCCAGGCGTCCCAGTTGCGCGGCTTGTCGGCCGGATAGACCCAGAGCTGGTTGGCGGAGCCATCGACCGCTTCGCGGCCGCTCGCCTTGTGGATTAGGCTGGTAACGGCTCCATCCTTGCCGATGACGATCGAGAGATGATCGTTTTCCAGCCGGTCGACGCCGGCCTTCAGCCCGCCCGCCGGCTTCAGCGTCTGCCTGTCAAAGACGGCGACCGCCAAGGGAGCGACGATCTCAGCGGCCGAAAGCGTCGTGCCGTCGGCAAGTGTCGCGCTCACCGGTCGTGGCGCAAGCGAGGGATTGACGACGATGAGCGCGTCAGTGACCCCGCCCTTCGGCAGATTGACTGACAGCGCCTGCAAGGCCTTGGCCTGCTCGGCCTTGGCATGGTCGATGACGCCGCCGAGCTCCTGCTCCGCATCCTGATAGACTTCGCGGATGCTCGAACCCGGCAGGATGTCGTGGAACTCGTTCTTCAGCACCACGCGCCAATCCGCCTCCAGGCTTTTCGGCTTTTCGGCGCCGAGCATATGGGCGAGCGACGCGAGGGTCTCGGCGGTGATCAGCGCCCGCTCGGCCTGGCGATGCTTGCGCTTGACGCCGCTTTGGGTCGTCAGCGTCGCGCGGTGCAGTTCGAGATAGATTTCGCCGTCCCAGACGGGAAGCTTCTTCTCCGAAGCGGTTTTGTGCGCCCGCTCGTAGAAGCTTTTCACGGTGCCCCAGCGGGCCTGCGGAATGGCGGGAAAATCGCGCAGCTGCACTTCGCGCTCCACCATCTCGGGCGTCACGCCGCCGCCGCCGTCGCCGTAACCGACGGCAAGAAGCGAGGCGTGATGCTGCGTCTTGCCCCGGAAATTCTTCCAGGTCGGCAGGTAGCAATCGGGCTGCACGAAGCCGTTATAACCCTGCATCGGATTGTCGAAGGTGTGGGTCAGCACCTGGCTGCCGTCGAGGCCCTTCCACCAGAAGAGATCGGAGGGGATGTGGTTGGTCTCGCTCCAATTGACCTTGATGGTGAAGAAACTGTCGATGCCGCCCTGTCTCAGGATCTGCGGCAGCGCGCCGGAAAAGCCGAAGCAATCCGGCAGCCAGCAGACCGTGTGGCGCGCGCCAAAGGTCTTTTCGAAATAACGCTGGCCGTAGAGCACCTGGCGGGCGAGGCTTTCGCCGGTCGGCATATTGGTATCAGGCTCCACCCACATGCCGCCGACGGTTTCCCACTTTCCTTCCGCGACCTTCTCCTTGATGCGTTCGAGAAGCTCCGGATCTTCCTCCTCCATCTGCGCGTAATAATGGGCGGTCGACTGGTTGAAGCGGAAATCGGCGGAGCGCTCCATCAGCGACAGCGCCGTGTTGAAGGTGCGCCGCATCTTCCGCCGCGTCTCGCGATAGGGCCAGAGCCAGGCGAGATCGATATGAGCATGGCCGGTCAGCACCAGCTCGCCGTTTGGGGGAAAGCGCTTCTGCAGTTCCTTCAGCCGCGCCGTGAGGACCTCGAAGGCGGAGGCCGCCGAAGCGCTCTGCTCGTCGGAGAGACCTGCCGGATCGGATACAAGCTCCGGCAGCTCCCAGATCTTCTGCTGCATGACGGCGCCCGACGTGCGGGAGATGTAGGCCGCCGTATCCGATGGCCAGTCGAGGCTGCGCAAGGCCTGCTCCGCGGCATCGACCAGATGCGGCACGACCTCATGCTCGCCGAGCGCGCCAATCGCCTCGGCGATCTGCTTCAGGAGAAGATGCAGGCTGTGAACGGGACCGTCGAGCCAGATCAGCCGGGCCTTGTTGAGCCTCGGCGCGCGGTTGGGCTCGCCGAAAGGAAAGCGGGCAACACTTTCCGTCGCAATCGAGAAGCGGCGGCCCTTCAGCGGGAATTCCTGGTGATAGGGATCGAGGCCGAATGTTTCGCTCTGGCCATCGGGATAGCTGAGCGTGATCAGGCTCTCGCCGCCGAGATCGAGCTGCAGGCGAATATCTTCGAGCGGCCAGTTCGCCGGCGCTTCGGCGCTCGCGGCAAAATGCACCACGCCCTCACGATGCGGCCAGTCCTGGTGATGGGCGATCGGCTCCCCCTCGAAGGTCCAGCCATCGATCGGGCTGCTATGCTGGTCCCGCCAATGCGCGAGCTCGGCGATACGGACCTTCAGACTGTCGAGGCGTTGGGCGATGGTGAGCGGCATGGCTTATCCTGTTGAAAATCGGCGACGCGCGATCGGGAATCATGGCTTTGGGAGATAAAGGATAGTGCGATGGGATCGCGAATGCCGACCCCTCCTCCCAGCGGTTCGGCTGACGCTTAGATTAAGTAACTTTGATTTGGCGTCAAGCCCGCAAGAGATCGCCTTTTCCTGGTTTTTTTGCTCTGCCGTGCATGGGAGCTGAACCGTAGAGGCATCTAACTGCGAGTCATGAAGGATGCGAAGGACACGACTGCTGTTGCCCGCCTCCTGATTGAAAAACCAGCTTCAATTCTCTCTAAGCTAGTGCGAGAAAAAGGAATTTTCCGCATAACCTGATCTCATCTGCCGAGATGATCATTCGAGGATTTGCTCCCTCGTTTTAATGCAATTGATTTCTCGGGATCGAACGAGAGCGATCATGAAAGTCGTCATCGTGCTCTTCGCCTGCGCCCTCGCATTGTCAAGCAATAAAGTCAGCATCCCAGGCCACGATCGCCAATATTGCCGAATAGGTCAGATGATGAGCGAGCTGGTCGGCGCCGTGAAGTATCCAGAATGAACGTGTATTGACCGGGTGCGGCTGACGTCGACCGTGGATGGCCTTCAAGTGGTCGATAAGGAAATGGATCAGAAACTCGCTGCAGACAACGGCGAAAATCCACGTCGGATTCGTGATTGCAACCAAGAGAATTGGCGCGGTGGCGACGGCGTGGATGCCTGCATGGACATAAGCGCCCGGCTTCTTGAAGTTGCCTTTGCCGGCAATCATCCATTCGGGCTGCAGGACATAGTCAGCCATGAAGTGCTTGGTTTGCAACCAAATCAGCGTTGTGAGCAGCAGCATCGTCATGCTCCCTCAGTCCGCCATATCAGCCGGATCGATCGTGTGCACACGGACCGGCGCGATCCTTCCCCGTATGCCGACGCAGCCAAGCGGCCTTGTCTGAATAAGGTCTCGGGTCTTTCGAAGCGTTTCGTCGCTTAATGCAATTTCCACGCCTTTGTCCTTGGCCACGCCAACGAGCCGGCTCGCGAGATTGACGACGTCGCCGATCGCCGTATAGCTGAGGCGTTCAGTCGAGCCAATATTGCCGACAAGGGCCACGCCGGTGTTGATGCCGATACGCACCCGAATCTCATCATGCTTGGGCGCAATCGGCGCCATGGCATGCATCGCATCGCGAATTGCCGCTGCGGCGCGGCACGCGCGCAATGCGTGATCCGGCACATTGCCGGGGGCATTCCAGATCGCCATCACCGCATCGCCGATGAATTTGTCGACTGTGCCGCCTTCGGCATGAATAGCGACGATCGACAGGGTCAGAAACCGCGTCAAGCTTGGTTCAACGCCAGCGCCGAACTCTTCCGTGAGTTCCGTAAAGCCTGGCAAATCCGCAAACAACACCGTTATGTCCCTGAGTTCGCCGCCGGGACGAGGCTTAAGACCGCCATCGACAAGGGGACGAACGACCTCGACGGGCATGAAGCGCGCGAACGCGGCAAGGCCGCTCGACATGCGCTTCAGGGCGGAGGAGAAATGATCGAGTTCAGTCAACAGCGCCGGGCGATGTTCCACGGCGTCGAGTTCGAACCTCTCGATCATATGCAGCTGCTCGGCAAGGCGCGACAGTGGCCGAGCGAAGAGAATTCTGGCAAACAGGATCGCCGTCACAGCGGCCAGCACAGCAATGCCCCCGATGATGAAGATCAGTCGCTCGGTATTGGCATCGATGTCACGGGCAAAAGTCGCCCGCGGTATGGCGGTGACCAGACGCCAGTCTTCGAACGGCAACTTGCCAGATGACACGAAGATTGGGCCGAGCGCCTTGCTTGCCACCAGCGTCCGGGAACCGTCGGGCTTTTCGGGGCTGGCAGCCATGGCGACTGCCGCGGCCAGGGCGTCGGACGCGGCAAAATCCTTGAGATGAGCAGCGATCATACCGTCTGACGGCTCGGATGTCGCCAGTACCGCATTATCCCGCGTTAGCACAAAGGCCTTGCTGCCTTCCGGCATCTTGAGCCCTCCAAGGATGGCCGACAGCCGATGCAGGCTGACCGCCACCATCACCACACCTTCGAAATGGCCGAACACCTCGACTTTCTTCGAGACGACGATCGCCGGTTCAAAGCCGTTCGGAAGAATATTGACGAGGCTCCAGGCCGGTTCTGCACTGGTCCGGCCACGTCTAAACCATGGCGAGCCCTCCGGAACGTAGACACTCTCGGCCCTCAGCCGATTTTCGAAAAAGATATCGCCAGGGATTGGCTTATAGAGATCGCGGCGTAGCGGACGCGGCTTGCCGAGAGGTGCGTGGCCGATCTCCACCATTTCGATCTCGCCATCCGGCAGCGCGTGCGCCCCAAAGAAGCGGCCGTCCGGGAAGCCGAAACCGATCCAGGCAATCGCCGGCTGTTCACGCAGCAACGACAGGAATAGGAATTCACGCTTCACCTCGTCGTCCGGCCTGATCGCTCCCTGGAAAAAGACCGATCTGACGATCTCCGCGCTGCTCGAAACCAGCGCCAGATTAGAAGAAAGCTCGTTGCGAACCGCAGCGGTGCTCTGAGCATCAAGGCTCGCAACAATCGTTTCAATGTTCCGGCTTGCGGTACGATACCAGACCAGGTGCACGAGCGCCGCCGTTGACAACACTGCAAGCAGCAGCAGTGCAGTGACCGCACGCCCCATCTTTATGCGTGGGAATGTTCTAGCGTTCATGGCGGTCGGTAATCAGACGGGCGGCGCGGTCATACCGGACATAAGCCAGCGCCCAGTCCGCAAACACCACGATGCGATTGCGGAAGCCCACGAGAAACCAGAGATGGGCGATGTTCCAGACCAGCCAGGCGGAAAATCCTGAAAGACGGATGCGGCGAAAGTCGGCGACCGCCGCATTGCGTCCGATGGTTGCCAGATTTCCGAAATCGCGATAGCCGAACAGACCAGCGGTCCGACCATCGAGACCGGCGAGAATGGCGCGGGCCGCGTATTCGCCCATCTGCTTGGCGGCCGGCGCGACTCCGGGAACCGTTCTGCCGTTCTTGTCCGTGAACGCCGCGGTGTCGCCGATCACGAAGATCTCGTCATTGCCCGGCGGGTTGAGGTTCCGGTCGACATGAACGCGGCCGGCGCGGTCCGCGGGCACGCCGAGCCATTTGGCCGCCCTGGAGGCCATGACACCGGCCGCCCACAGCACGCAGGACGATCGGATTTGCCGGCCGCCGGCAAGCGCTACTCCTTCAGAGTCGCAGCGCGTTACCGCTTCCCCGAGGGACACCTCGACGCCGAGCATCTCCAGGTGTCGCCGGGCTTCTCCCGACAATTTCGCCGGCATGGTCGGCAGAACGATATTGCCGGCTTCGACCAGCACCACGCGAGCCGAGGACGGATCAATGCGCCTGAAGTCACGGACGATGACCTTTCTTGCCAGCTCGGCGATTGCTCCAGCCAGTTCAACGCCTGTCGGGCCGCCGCCAACAACGACGAAGGTGAGAAACCGCCGCCGCTCGGCTTCGTCCTCGGCTGCCTCGGCACGTTCGAAGGCCGACAGGATCCGGGCACGGATTTCGGTCGCATCGGCGATTGTTTTCAACCCGGGCGCGGTCTCCGCCCATTCATCCTTTCCGAAATATGCGTGCCTTGCACCGGTGGCGACGACCAGATAGTCGTAGGCGATGCGACTATTTGTGGTCTGAACGAACCGGTTCTTCTTGTCGATCCCCTCGACACGCTCCATCAGCACAGTGACGTTGGATTGCCGAGAGAGAATGCGGCGGATCGGCATGGCGATCTGGGCTGGCGAAAGCGCGGCCGTCGCGACCTGATAAAGCAGCGGCTGAAAAAGATGATAGTTGCGCCGATCGACGACCGTCACATCCACGTCCGCATGCCGAAGACCCTTGGCGGCGGCGAGGCCGCCAAATCCGGCTCCGAGGATGACGACCCTAGGACGGCGGCCCGCCGCCTGACTTGCCGCTGGATCCATGAGTGGCGAGTCGCCGCTTGTTTCTTCGATGCCGGCGCGCATGGCTCAGCGCCCCCTCGGGAACAGGCGTGCTCCCAGATAGTCGAGTGAAACCGCACCGGCCCCGCGCGTCAGGATCAACAGCAACGGTGCCGTCCAGAGCAAATGGTCCGGCCAGTTCTGCGGGTAGACGAGGAGCTGGATTGTCAAGATGACGCAAAGCAGCAAAAGGGCAGCGGGCCGAGAGAACAGGCCTAGAAAAATCAAGATCGAGCCAGTGACTTCGGCCGTCGTCGCAAGCACGGCGGCCACGCCGGGATCGATGACGGGCAGCTGGTATTCGAGCGTAAACAGCTGAACTGTCGCCGGCCAGGAGGCAAGCTTGCTCTGCGACGACTGCCAGAAGACGTGGGCGACCGCCAGACGGGCAACGAGCTGGACGAGCGACAACGGCAGGCTGTTGAGGCTCTCGATAGCGGCGACATAGAGACCGATAATACCGCCTCTGTGTCGCGTCGAAGAAGGGGACATCATAGTCATGACTTCCATCCTGTTCACTTGGTTGCGGGCTTGATGTGGCGAATGCGAGCGACGAGGCCAAAGGCGAAAAGGCCGCCAAAGGCACCCTCGAGATCGAAGCCGGGAGTGCGGGCAAGCACACGGCTGACCGCAGCCTCCAGGCTGGCGCGCCTTTTCAGGGCATGAAGGAAGGCGAAATGACTGGCATCGAGGCGCAGAAATCGCATGCTATCTTGGCCGCGCCAGAGCGCGATCCGCTCCGGTCGGCGGCCCAGCCTCGCCAATGCTTCGATGTTTCCGCCGGCTTGATGCGCTTCCCATATGTCCAGCGCCGGCCAACGACAAACCAGCAGGCGTAGCGAGGGCTGAAGAACGATCTCGGGTGAGGTGTCGTCTTCACCGTCCGCCAACTGCTCCAAGCGACAGCCGGGCAGCGCCAGCGCGTCCAGCGCCTCGGCAATCATCCATTCCAGCCGCGCCGTTTCGGCAATGAAGGGCATGGCGCGGATGCCATCAAAGTCCGCCAGGAAGCGCGGGAAACTGCCGCCATAGCGAACAAGCTGCGCTTCCTGCGGCGGATTATTCCGGATGAAGGCGCCGGCGACATGACGAAAGTAGTTTTCGCCGAGAAGCTGGACCGTGATCGGAAAAACCGCGATCAAAGTCGCTGTCAGCGAGGCGAAGGTGTTGTTGCGATAGATGTTGAACCGACGCAGCGGGTCGAAAGCACCTTTCGCCAGCACCGGCGCAAGATCGCAGCCATCTTCACGGAGGATGGCTTGGGCGACCCGCGATTGCAGTGCGCAACTAGAGAGCATGGCCCACCCTCCTTGCGCCGGGACGATTGGCGAACATCGACGGCTTGATTGTCGCAAACGCGGCGAGCGCCGGCATTGGGCCCGTTCGGCTGTCGGCCCGCAATGGCAGGATCATCCCCTCGAACCGGGTCGACTGTGGTGTCGGCCGTTCCACCAGCATGCGATCTTCGAAGGCGATCGATTGCGCCAGCATGTCGGCCCACATGGCTTCACCGAGTAGCACGTCGAGAGCGGGCACATCCGTATCCCATTCGATGAGCGTCGGACGCGGTCCAATCTTGCGGATCGCGTAAGCATAGAGCGACCAGACGGCCGGCGGAACGCGCGAACCGTGGTCGTCGATCAGCACGATATCACCTTCGACCTCGTTGATCGCGTGCCCGGCAAGATGGATCTCACCGATGGCGCACGGGGGAAGCTGGTCGATGAAGGCTTTGGAATCGAAGCCGAGATTGCAGGCCGAGACGTGAACATTATTGATATCGAGAAGCAGGCCGCAGCCGGTAAGGCCCACGAGCTCTACCAGGAATTCCGCCTCGGTCATTGTCGACCCCTCGAAGGCGACATAGGCAGAGAGGTTTTCGATATAGACACGCCGCTGGAGGGTGTCCTGCAGCCTCGAGACATTGGCGGTCACGATGGCGAGGGCCTCTGCGTCGTAACGCAGCGGCAGGAGATCATTCAGATAGGCGCCGTCGGCGGCGCTCCAGGCGAGATGCTCGGACACCAGGCTTGGCTGGAAGCGCAGGCAGAGCTTGCGCATGCGCTCCAGATGGTCGCGGTCGAGACCGGAACTGCTCCCGAGTGAAAGGCCGACGCCATGGACGGACAGGGGATAGCTTTCCCGCAGCCGTTCCAGCGCGTCGACGGCCGCCGAGCCACCCATGTAATTCTCCGCATGGACTTCAAGCCATCCCGCCGAGGGGCGGCGAGACAGCATTTCACCGATATGCTGGGAGCGAAGACCGATGCCCGCGGCGGTTGGCACCGGATTGCTCGGAAATATCTTGGACATCGATTACTCCTTTGGTTGAAGTGGTGGAAAGGTCAGGCCTTGGGTTCGTTGCTTCCGCCGGTGATTTTGGTGCAGGTGCCGGCCGGCACGTAGATCCAGGAATCCTTGGCGTTGTCGGCGGTGGACGTGCCGGCACAGGAGTGGCTGGCCGTCTGGCAGTCGTTCAGGCCAGCCTTGACGACGCCGAAGCACTTTTCGAACGAGAAATCCGGCTTGGCAGCCGGGCCGGCAAAGGCGCTGCCGGCAGCCACGGAGGCTGCGGCGGCGAGGGCCGAACTGATGAGAAGACGAGTGGTATTCATGAGAAATCTCCTGGATTGCGTGAGGTCAAACCGCCATCGGCTTGCCTGTCTTCACATTCCCAGAAGTCAGCCGTCATCTGAAATGCTGTCTCTGCATGATTTCGATACGCCGTCTCTATGTGTCGATGGGCAATCTCTTTCAGACAAAAAAAGCCCCCGCCGGAGTGGTGGACGGGGGCTTAAGTTTCGGCCGGCGGGAGGCGGACTGCCGAAATGGCTGAGGATCAAAGATAACGTTCGCGGACGTCTACGGTCGATCGTTTGCCGATTTCCTGGTAATTGGCCTGCAGCCAGAGGTTGGCGCATTGGCGGCCGCGATCCCTCAGGTCCATGAGCGCCCCCCAGTCGGCGTTCATCTTGCTCGCTACGCTGAGGTTTTTCATCGCTTCGTCGTCTGAGATACCGTGCACGAAAATGCGCTTGAGATTGGAAGGCGGCGTCGCTGCCGTGTCGATCAGCTGTGTGACGAAGGCCACCGCCCGCATCTCCCTCAGCAGCGACGAATTGAAACTGATCTCATTGATGCGGTTGAGAATTTCTCCAGCCGTGCGCGGCAGTTCCGTTCGTTCTATCGGATTTATGTGAACCACGAGCACATCGGGCGTGTCGCAGCCATAAATCAGCGGGAAGATTGCGGGGTTGCCCATATAGCCACCGTCCCAATAGGCTTCCCCTCCGATTTCCACGGCTTGGAACAGGAAGGGCAGGCAGGCAGACGCCATGATGGCATCGACCGAGAGCTCGTCGTTGCCGAACACCTTCACCTTGCCAGTCCGCACGTTGGTGGCGCAGATGTTGAGCTTGACAGGGCACCGTGCCATCCGGATTGCCTCCAGGTCGATCGATTGTTCCAGCACCTGGCGCAGGGGATTGAAATTGAAGGGGTTGAACTGGTACGGCGACATCAGCCGTGTCACCAGGTCGAACATGATGAACGCCGGCGAGAATTCCAGCGATTTCGAGCCTGTAAGGCGGTCGAGCAAGGTTGGCTGCAAAGGTCCGGATGCAGCTGCGTGGCTGACACGGCGCCAGAAATTGGCCAGCGCCGTCTGTGCTCCGCTCCGCCCGCCCTCAGCCAGGCCATAGGCTGCGACCGCAGCATTCATCGCGCCGGCGCTGGTTGCCACAATGCCTTCGAATGACAGGCTTGGCTCGTCCAGCAACCGATCGAGCACTCCCCACGTGAAGGCGCCATGTGCGCCGCCGCCCTGCAGCGCAAGATTGATCGTCCGCGGCTCGCGCTCGGCGAGCGACGAGTCGGGCTGCATTTTGAGCTTTGCACCCACATGTTTGTTCACGATCGCAACCTCCGTGTCTCAAATGCTTGATCAGTGCGCAGTCCAGCCGCCGTCGACAGGGATCGCCGTGCCTGTGATCGATCCAGCAAGATCGCTGCAGAGAAAGACGGCAAGCGCGCCCATTTCCTCGACGGTGGCAAAGCGCCTCGTCGGCTGGTCCTTCAGGAAGACGTCTCGGATCACCGCGTCGCGTGGGATGTTATGCGACTTCGCCTGATCCTCGATCTGGTGTTCGACAAGCGGCGTCCAGACGTAGCCGGGGCAGATCGCGTTGGATGTCACCCCGAATTCGGCGCCTTCGAGCGCGATCGTCTTGGTGAACCCGACAATGCCGTGTTTGGCCGCCACATAGGCGGATTTGAAGGGGGACGCGACCAATCCATGGGCGGAGGCGACATTGACGATCCGGCCATAGCGGTTGGCGCACATGCTGTCGAACGTCGCCTGAACGAGATGGAAGGCTGAGGAAAGATTGATAGCAAGTATGGCGTCCCACTTTTCAGGCGGAAACTTTCCGAGTGGCGAAACATGCTGGATACCGGCATTGTTGACGACGATGTCCACCTGTCCGAAACGCGCGAACGCCCTCTCGACCATCATATGGATCGCTTCCGGCCTCGACATGTCGGCGGCGTCGTAGGCAACGTCGACATCGTTATCCGTGGCAATGCCGTCGCGCAGCATCTCGATCTCGGCAGGGTCGCCGAAGCCGTTCAACATCACGGCGGCCCCTGCCCTTGCAAGCGCATGTGCAATGCCAAGGCCGATGCCGCTGGTCGAACCAGTGACAATGGCGCTACGCCCTTCCAAGGGCCTGCGGCCGACGAGAGTATCAGTTACGGGATCAAAGGCGTTCAGCATATGTGCTCTCCACTACGATCGACTACGCCGTCTGGCGTCTTGCAATCAGAATGGCCGACGGGGCTTCGCTTTAGAAATGCCAGTCTGGTATGGAATTGATAAATCCATGGCATTGGTGGAGAATGCCGCCCGCGGAGAATATTGAGGGTATTGCAAATAGAATTCATGCCGGGGGGCGGCGATGGATATCCACCATATAAGGTATTTCCTGGCGGTGTGTGAAACTCGAAACTTCACGCGCGCGGCCGAAAAGTGCAATGTTACTCAGCCAGCGCTCAGTCGCGCCATCCAGCAGCTGGAGGATGAGGTGGGCGGCCTGATGTTCCGCCGGGAGCGCAATCTCACCCACATAACAGATCTCGGCAACCTTCTTCGCCCGCGATTCCAGCAGATCCAGGACGAGTTGATGGGCGTGCGTACGGAGGCGTCGCGATTTCTCTGTCTTAGTGAAGCACCGCTCAAGGTCGGCATTATGTGCACGATCGGACCGCGCCGGTTTACTGGCCTGCTCACCGACTTCAACATGCGCCACAAGGGAATCCAGCTGCAACTGATCGAGGGCGTGCCCGCCCGATTGTCCGATCTGCTGGAGACTGGCGAAATCGATGTGGCCTTGATGTCGACGGCAACAAGCTTTCCGGAACGCTTCGACGTGACCTCGCTCTTTCGCGAGAGGTTCATGCTCGCTTTCCCCGCCGGCCACCGCCTCGGTCAATACGATGCCATTCCCATCGCGGCGATCGACGGTGAGATCTACCTGCGGCGTGTCAACTGCGAATACTGGGATTACCTCACGGATCTCTGCGATGCACAAGGCGTGAAGACCCTCGTCTCCTATTCCAGCGAGCGCGAGGACTGGATTCAGAACCTGGTCGCCGGTGGCCTTGGTATCTGTTTCATTCCCGAATACAGCGCCGTTATCCCAGGATTGCAGGTGCGACCTGTCGCGGACCCGGAAGTGTCGCGCGAGGTCTGCCTTGTGACGGTGGCGGGCCGACGCTTCTCCCCGGCGGTTTCAGTCTTTGTCGGCGCCGTGAAATCATACGGCTGGGCGAAAGCGTCGGGCCGTTCGCATTAAGGGCAGTATCGTAACAATCACGGGAGCACAGCCTGGCAAGCTGCCGGGCATTCGGTGTTTCCCCTGCGGCTGACAATAGCTTGCGGCTATCGAAATCAAAAGCATCTGGCATTTCTCTTTCGATCGGCGCTCCGCCAGTCTTCGAACATGCTCGGCACCGTCCTCGCCGGGCTCCAACAAGGAGAAACCGCTGATGAAGCCCGTATTGAAAACCGACCGCATGTCCCTCGCCGCTCTCGCATTTGCTGCAGTGGTCCTGGGCGCCGCCCTGCCCGCCGCGTCCGCCATGGCGGGCGAATGCCCGGCTGATCAGGTCACTGAAGATGGCATGAAGCCTGGCCCGATGATGCCGAAGGGCGTCTCCGACAGCGTCGTCAAATCAATCGATCTCTCGTCCAAGGGCGAGGCATGGAAGGGAAGCATGCTGCGCATGCGCAAGCTCGTCGTGCAGCCGGGAGGCATCGTTCCCTGGCATTCGCACGAGATGCGCCCGGCCAATATCCTGATCATCTCCGGCTCGATTACGGAATACAGCAGCACCTGCAAGGTGCCGATCCTGCACAAGAAGGGCGAGGTGACGGCCGAGTTTGGACATCTCTCCCATTGGTGGAAGAACAATGGCAAGGCTTCGGCCGTGCTCTATTCCTCCGACATACTGAGCCCGGAAATGCACACCGATGACGCGGCGATGTAACGGTTGCCCTTTGATCTGAAGCAGCCCCATCGCTCGCCGGCGTTTCCCTCGCACTGGCAGGGAAACGCCGCATCCCGGAGGAACAAGCATGACCGACATCGAACAGCCGCTCACGGCATCCGTTCAAGAGCGCCGGACCATTCACGCCGACAGTTGGCGCTTTGGACTGATCGCACTCATCGCCTTTTTGACCTTGGTCGACCTCTTTGCGGCGCAAGCCGTATTGCCTTCTCTGGTCGAGAGGTTTCAGGTCAGCCGCGCCACGATGGGTTTCGCCGTCAATGCCAGCACCCTCGGTATGGCGCTCGCCGGTCTGCTCGTCGCCTTCGTCGGCAGCGGCCTGGACCGGCGCAACGGCATCTGGATCAGCCTCGCGATCCTGTCCGTGCCAACGACGCTTCTGGCATTTACCGACAACATCATCGTCTTTTCAGCGCTGCGGGTGCTTCAGGGGCTTTGCATGTCGACGGCCTTCACGCTGACGGCCGCCTATCTGTCGGAGCATTTCTCAGCAGGAAAAGCCTCTACGGCCCTGGCCGCCTATGTCACCGGCAATGTTGCCAGCAACCTCTTCGGCCGCATGCTGTCCGCTGCCGTCGCAGGCATTGGCGGCCTCTCGATAAATTTTCTGGTGTTTGCCGCCCTCAACCTCCTCGGCGCCGCCCTGGTTTGGTTCACGCTCAAAAGGACGACCAGCATGATGCGGAGCGATGATCGCGGGAACCTCACCATGCGCATCTGGGGCGGACATCTTGCCGATCCAAAGCTGCGACGCGTCTTCGCTATCGGCTTCCTCATCCTCTTCGTGTTCATCGGCACCTACACCTATGTCAACTTTCGGATTGTCACGCTCGGGGTACGCCCGATGGCGCTCGGCCTTGTCTATCTCGTCTTCCTTCCGTCGATCTTCACCACGCCTTTCGCCGGCAGGCTCGCAAGCGCTGTGGGGCCGGCAACCGGAATCGTGCTGACGCTTGCGATTGCCATCGTCGGACTCGTCGCGCTTCTCAGTGCGTATTTGCCGGTCATCCTGATCGGTTTGACACTGGTGGCAGTCGGCACCTTCCTCGCACAGGCAATGGCAACCGGCGTCGTCGGTCAACATGCCAGGAGCGACAAGGCTGGAGCGAGCGGCATCTACCTCGCATCCTACTATACCGGAGGCATGGCCGGCAGTGTGGTTCTCGGTCAGGTCTACGATCACGTCGGCTGGAACGCATCCGTCTACGTGCTTATCGCAGCTCTGGCGGTAGCAATGCTGCTCGCGGGTTCGCTAAGCGCCCCGCACCGATAGATCCCAACTTTCCGTGGTAGCCGGAATAGGGGTCGCCCCTTCCATGCGGAAGCCGGCGACGAGTTTGAATACAGACACAACCGAAAGGAGTAAATGACATGCAAAGAATGATCAGACTATTGTTCATGGCCGCGCTTTCATTGGCAGGAATTCTGTCGGCATCAGCCACTATCGTCCAGGCAGGTGCCCGGGACGGTGTCGTTGTTCTGAAGAGTCGCTATTCGGTCGACGAGACTGTCACAAAGATCAAAGGCAGCGTCGCAGAGAAGGGCATAATGCTGTTCGATGATATCGATCAAGCAAGGCTCGGCAACGCGGCTGGCAACAAGGTCCGTCCATCGCGGCTGATCCTGTTCGGCAATCCGGCGCTCGGAACGACGTTCATCACCGCCAATCCAGTGGCCGGGCTCGATTGGCCCGTCAGAGTTCTCGTTTACGAAGCGAAGGATGGAACGGTCCGTGTCGCCTACACCGATTTTAACTGGATCGCGCGACGCCATGGCATCACCAGCCGCGAGAAGGAGTTCAAGATGGCGTCCGAGGTCATCAAAGCGGTGACGGATCCGGTCCATCAATGAGGTCACGGCGATGCGGTGATGAATGGGGAGGGAGCGACTTCCTCCTCATTGCGGATGTTGCAGAGAGGTTACCATCCGAGGCTGCCCTGACCTTGATGGTTGGTTGAGAACCTTCCAGGCGCGATGCTGACTTTGGTCCAGATTCTACTGGTTCTGATGACCGTTGCTCGCCACGGACTTCGCAATGCCCACGGTCCGCTGGTGGCCCCAGACCTGCTGATCATCGTATACAACGGGAAGCTCTGCGCGTTCGCTGATTGGTATAAGGCTGCCAACCATCTCGTGGGACGAGTTGTTCAGCAGCTTACTGAAGTGCGACTTGGGACGCTGCTGACATCAATTCTTCGGGACTCGGCGCCCGGCATAGATTTTGGCCCCCCTCTTCGGCTTCTGTGAAACTCCAGCGCACAGTGCCGTCCCGATCGAGCAGGAACTCGCCGATAAGCGGCATGTGACCGGCGATGATAATCTGCTGGTCGGCCGCCGTCATTTCATACGGGTCCTTTTTCTCCAGAAAGTCGCCCGCCGCAGCCGGGTTCATCGGCACGGGCAACTCCCGCGGTAAATCGATCCGCATTGTCCTGACCGCGTCCATTCCGAGCTTGTGCGGCCATTCGGTTTCATTCTCCGTGAGCTCGAGGATGGGTAAACCGAAGGCGCGATGCGAAGCCCCCTCCGGGTCGGATGCGCTGATAAGGTTGGGTAGTGGATGGTAACGAAAGTAGAGCCGCGCCCGTTCGACGGGCGTCTTGACGACAGCGAGACACTCGATGCCTTTCTCCTTCAGGGCAGGGTTGAGCTGCGCCATCGCCGAGACATGACGCCGACAGAATGGACAGTGTAGGCCTCGAAATAGACCGATCAGTAGCGGGCTACGGCCTCGAAAGTCATCGAGCGCGATCTTGCCTTCGCGCGAGATCGCATCGAGTACAACATTCGGTGCCCGGTCGCCCGGCTGCAGCGGGCGGTCGACACTATCCGTGGACATGAACAACCTCCTCCCGATCGATCAAAAAGGCAGCACACCCAGCGCTTCGGGGGGCGAGCCCTGCTGGGCGCAAACTCCCTTCGCCGGGGCAAAGTAGCGTTCGGCCTCTGCCATATTCCAGACGTCGAACTTGAGCTTTGCAGGCCCATCATAGCATGGAAAAGACATCCGCGGGCGAACATTCAGGCTGGTCAGCAATCCGCGGCGTGCTATGTCCTCCGAGAGATTTTGGATCGAGCCGCCTGCCTTCATCCGACGCACGTTCTGATCGTCCAAGACAAGTTTATCGAAAGCGATATCACATCCAACACTGAGCGTGATCTTCTCAACGCCCGTGCCATGTCGTTTCTCCTTAACGAGCCGGCCGGAGCTCTCTCCAGCCTCCGAGCCCTTCGAAAAAACTCCCTTTCTAAGTAGGCGACCATCAGCCGCAAGGATAACGCAATCTTGATCGATGATGACAGTTTCCTGATCGCAGCATCGACCTATCTGCTTTGGCAACCACACTGAAGACGCTGCCTGTTGGCGGCGAAGGGAGGGTTGAGGGATGCTCCGGATGTGGAAATTGCCGGCAGCGATGGCAGCGCTCATCGCCGTTGCCATGTCGGCGTCGTCCTGCACGACGACCTCTACCGACCCGGCGCAGACCGGATCGGTTGGATACTCCAGCGCTGACTTCGCACTCAGGCCGGCTTGTCGCGACGGTTTCGGCAACGATCGTCCTTGCAGCTATTAACGTATAGAAGACGCAGCGAGGATGATCGGCACGCCGTTGCGGTTCTCGAAAGCCGGAGCACTTCGTTGGAAAATCGTTACGAACACCGATAAGCGTGATACACACCGTCGAAGTGCTCTCAAGAAAGACGGTCATGCGGTATCTTCGGTCGGGGCCGCGTCGGCTTCACACTCAAGAGTTGGGCGCTCCCCGCGCCAAAACGGTGGGCTTGAGATCGGGTGAGATCGCCGACCGGAATATCCGCGTCATCCTAGAAGCAATCCGCCGGCACGGGCCACTGACGCGCACCGAGCTTGGGCGGCATAGCGGGCTGACCGGGCCTGGCATCACCAATATATTGCGGCGGCTTGCCGACGAGAAGCTCGTGACATCGAACCGGCGCACCGGGCTCGGCGGCGTGGCGACGGCCACGGAATTCGCGCTGCGGCCGGAGGGCGCGTTTTCGATCGGCGTCAAGCTTCGACGGACGCGCGGCGAGATCGTGCTGATCGATTTGAGCGGCCAAGTGCATGACCGGGTCTATTTCGACGTGGAGCCGGAAGACGGGGTTGGCGCGGTACACGCGGCGGTCCGGGACATGGCCGATCGGCATGCGACATTGCCGATCGTCGGGCTCGGGATCGCCGCCAACGATTGGAACGATGCCCGCAGCGAGCAGCTTGCCGCG
The DNA here is from genome assembly GCF_019685235.1 of Rhizobium sp. NLR8a. Lineage (NCBI taxonomy): Bacteria > Pseudomonadati > Pseudomonadota > Alphaproteobacteria > Hyphomicrobiales > Rhizobiaceae > Rhizobium > Rhizobium sp. NLR8a. The sequence continues at coordinate 177,319 of NZ_JABDWI010000011.1, read as the reverse complement.
ATGTCGACGATCGCACGCACCTACGTCGAAAACGAATGCACGGCGAGCCTGCTTGCCGAGCGCACGATCGGCAGCGCCATGCCGGAGGGCGGGCTCGCGATGATCATCATCGACGATGACGTTCAGGCGGGTTTCCTCATCCGAGGCATACCCTATTCCGGCGTGCATGGGCGGGCGGGCAGCATCGGCGAAATGCTGACCGGGCCCGACAATGTCCAGCTCAATACCGTCGTCGGTTTCGATTCCCTGCGCTCGCGCATCGGAGACGAGGACTTCGCGCGCCTGCTCAGGGGCGAGGAGTTCTCCTCGTCGTCGCTGTCGCAATGGATACGCGAGGCCGCCGGCCATCTGCTCGACCCGATCATCGCCATGGCCGGCTTCATCGCCCCGAGCGTCGTCATGATCGGCGGCGACCTACCGCAGGGGGTGATCGAGGCGCTGATCCATCAGCTTTCCGTCGAGCGGCGCGACACCTCGACCAGGCCGCTGCTGACGCCATGGATTTCGCCGATGCGGCCGGCAAGCTTCAGCGGTGGCGGCGTGGCACTCGGTGCAGCCCTCCTGCCCTTCCTCAACACGCTTCTGCTGCCGCCAGCTTCGGCCTAAGCCGACCGTGCAACATAATTCGGCGGGCTCAGCCGAGCGCCTCATCGGTATGGCTGAGATCGGAGGCGAGCGCCGTGTCGAGCACCTTCTGGATGTTGGCGGCGCGCCGGAAGGAGGGTTCCTGGGTCTTGCCCGCCCGCACGGCCTGGACGAAACGTTGGTAGTTCGTCTCCACAGGATCGAAAGGCACATCGCGCCACGTCGCGGTATGCACATCTTCGCCAAGGCAGGCGCGCAGCGTCGATTTACCGGTGTCGTAGATCATCTCGACCGAGCCGGTTTCACCATAGACCCTAAGGCGCAGCTGATCCATCTGGCCGGCTGCCGTGCGTGTCGCCTGGATCGTGCCGATCGCGCCATTGGTGAAATCGACATTCATCGTGAAGCTGTCATTGGCGTCGAGATCGTATTCGCCGATCCTGTGATCCGGCGCCTTGTCGAAAGTCTTCAGCCGCGCAAAGACGTGGGCGACGTCGAGGCCGGAGCCATAAGAGGCGAAATCGACGATGTGAATGCCGATATCGCCAAGCGCGCCGTTCGAGCCGTGTTTCTTGCTCAGCCGCCAGAGCCATTTGCTTTCGCTCTTCCAATCGCCCCAGTGGCGGCCGACCAGCCAGCTTTGCAGATGCGACGCCTCGACATGGCGCACGGCGCCGATCTCGCCGGCAAGCACCATCTGCCGGCCCTTCTGCAGCGCCGGCGAATTGCGATAAGTGAGGTTGACCATGCCGACCTTGCCGGCCCGCTCGATCGCCTCGGTCATTTCCATCGCCTTGACGGCATCGGTGGCGAGCGGCTTTTCGCAGAAGACATGTTTGCCGGCGGCGATCGCCTGAAGCGTCGTCGGGTGGTGGATACGATCGGGCGTGACGTTCGCCACCGCATCGAACTCGCCCCACGCGAGCGCATCCTCCAGCGAGATGAAATGATTGGCGATGCCATGTTCGGTGCAAAAGGCCGCGAGCCGCTCCGGGACGACATCGACGCCGCCAACGACGCTGACGCCTTCGATCGCCTTGAAACGCGCGGCGTGCTGGTTGGCCATGCCGCCGGTTCCGAGAATGAGTAAACGCATCTTCTCCTCCATGGACTTCAGTTTCCGGCTGCCGCTGCGGCCCGGAGCACGAACTGACACCATCGCGGCCATCCGCGATCGATCGGCCTTTTCCTCAGGAAAATTGCGGGTTGGATGCGCCTGATTTCCCTAAGGCGCTGTCGGCAACTTATTTTGGCGTGCATCCCTTCCGAAAACCGCAGCGTGCGCTAGCTGCTGTTGAATGTCGCCAGCATCTCATCCTCCCAAGCTCTGGCTTGACATCAAATCAAAGTAACTTAATCTAATTAATGCAGCACGGAAATGAGGAGAGGTCAACCGACCGCCAGGCTGTATTCGTTCAAAATGGGGAGGAGACCCATCATGAAGAGCGCGACCGTCAGCGCATTGGCGCTGAGCACTGTCTTATTTTCAGCATCCACCATTTTTGCCCAGGAACTTGCCACCAAAGACCGGATCGGCCTTGCCGATGCGCCGAAAACGCTCGTCGTCCGCCTGACGAACGACAGCCCGAACAATTCCGATCCCGCCATTGCCGAGGGCTATCAGAAGCTCTTCGTCGATTTCATCAAGAAGCATCCGGACTGGAAATTGCAGATGCAATTCATGTCCTCCGACATCGGCACTGAACAGGCCAAGATGCTGGAGCAGGCCAAGGCCGGCAACGCGCCGGATTGTGCGGCCGTCGACTCCTTCGTGCTCTCGCAGTTCATGGTCAATCACGTGCTGGCCGATTTCACACCCTATTTCTCCAAGGAAGAAGTGGACGATCTCTTCCCCTTCATCCGCAGCGGCATCACCGACAAGGACAAGACCATCCGTGCCTGGTGGTGGGATACGGACCTGCGCGTTCTCTACCGCAACAAGTCTGTGGTCGCAGATGCGCCGAAGACCTGGGACGAACTGAAGAAGGCCGCCCTTGCCTCCACCAAGGAGGGCATGGAAGGCGTGCTCTTCAACGGCGGGCGCTGGGAAGGCACGACCTTCGACTGGCTCGCCAATTACTGGGCGCTCGGCGGCAAACTCGTCGACGACTCGGGCAAGCCAATCTTCGGCGAAGGCGAGAACAAGGAGAAATTCCTGAAGGCGCTGAACTACTTCAAGGATCTCGTCGATTCCGGTGCGGCGCCGAAGCGCGTTACGACGATCGCCAATTACGACGATATGAACGCTGCGGCGGCTGCCGCGACGACGGCGCTCTTCATCGGCGGCAACTGGCAATATGCACAGCTGAAGACGACGCTCGACGAAGAGGAATTCAAGAACTGGACCTTCTCGCCGATCCCGGGCCCCACGGCCGACCAGAAGTCGACGGGCACCGGCGGCTGGACGGTCGCCTCCTTCAGCAAGGACAAGGAGAAGATCGAAATGTGCGCCAACCTGGCGCGCGACGTCTATATGGGTCCTGCAAACGCGCTGCAGCAGCAGCTGCCGACGCGCAAGTCGCTCTTCGACAAGTATGAGGTCTTCTCGACGGAAGCCAACAAGACCTTCGCCAATGCGCTGGTCGATGGCCAAGCCCGGCCCGGCGTGCCGATCTATCCCGAGATCTCCAACCAGATCCAGATCATGATGGGAGACGTGCTGTCGGGGACGAAGAAACCGGAAGAGGCCCTGGATGCCGCATTTAGCGCGGCGATGGAGGCTTACAAGCGTCTCTGATCCCGGGCGTTTCCACGCTTCCGACCGCGACGGCGCCTGGACTTGAGGCGCCGTCGACAGTGCCAAACCCGGACAGAGAAGCCAATGAGCCCAATTGCCATCGAGGCTGACAGCCCGCCTCAAAGCAGAACGTTCATGCGCCGGTTCGCCGGTGCGCCCCTGCCCTGGATCATGCCCGTGATCATCGTCATCGGCATATTCTACCTCTATCCCGTCATCGACGTTTTCCGGCTTTCCTTCACCAATGCGACGCTGATCGGCGAGAACCAGCAATATACGTTTGGGTCGATCACCAGTGCGCTGAGCTCGCCGCAACTGCCCGACATTCTCTGGGCGACGCTGATCTTCGTCGGCGGCAGCGTCATCGGCCAGCAGATCCTCGGGCTTGCGGTCGCCGTCACCGTCATTCGCGGCGAAAAGCGCGGCCTGTTCGGCACCACGATCCTGAGGACCACGGCGCTTGTCGCCTGGGTCGTGCCGGGCATTGCCGGCGGCATCATCTGGCAGATGTTGTTTTCCGAAGCGCCTTACGGCGCGCTCAACAGCATTTTGAGGCTGATGCACATGCCGACCGTCGCCTGGCTCTCGGACCCGGCAATGGCGCCGTGGTCGACTCTGATCTCGAACATCTGGCGCGGCACCGCCTTTTCGATGGTCGTCATGTATGCGGCGCTGAAATCGATCGATCCCTCGCTCTACGAGGCGGCGGAGGTCGACGGCGCCAGCGCCTCGCAGCAGTTCTTCTTCGTCACGCTGCCGCAGCTGCGCGCTGCCATCCTCGTCAACATGATCCTGATCACCATCCAGACGGTGAACACCTTCGATGCGATCATCACACTGACAGGCGGCGGACCCGGGCGCGCGACCGAAGTGATCTCGCTCTACGTCTTCAATATCGTCTTCCGAAACTATGACCTCTCCGGCGGCAGCGTGCTCTCCGTGCTGATGCTGATCATCAGCCTCGGGCTCGCCTTCGTCTATGCGTCGTTCCTGCCGAAGGAGGAAGAGCAATGAGCGGACGCACCGGAAGCCGGTTAGGCGATGCCATGAGCTATCTCTTCATGTTGGTGATGTTCGTCTTCTTCGCCGGCCCCCTCACCTATCTGCTGTCGATGGCGCTACGCGACAAGCGCGAGGTCTATCGCGGCGCGGCGCGCTACATTCCCGACAACCCTACCATTCAGAACTTCATCACCGTTCTCAACAACAGCTATTTCCCGATTTATCTCTGGAACGGCCTGAAGCTTGCGGCTCTGAGCGGGCTCGGCGTGCTGATCGTGGCCTTGCCCGCCGCTTACGCTTTCTCCCGCTTCCAGTTCCGTGGCAAGGGCCTCTCGATGATGGGGCTGCTGCTCTTCCAGATGATCTCGCCGCTCGTCATCATGGTGCCGCTCTATCGCTACATGAACCGCCTCGGCCTGCTGGACACGCATTTCGCCGTCGTCATGGTCTATATCGCGCTCGGTGTTCCCCTGGCGACCTGGCTGTTGAAAAGTACGGTCGACGGCATTCCGCGCAGCCTCGACGAGGCGGCGATGATCGATGGCTGCAATCGCTTCTCGGTTTTCTGGCGCATCATCGTGCCCCTGTCGGCGCCGGGCATCGCCTCGGTTTTCATCATCACTGTGATTGCCGGCTGGTCGCAATTCCTGGTGCCTTTCCTGCTGCTCACCAAAAATGACCTGATGCCGATCGGCGTCGGAATCTTTAACTTCCGCGGCATGCAGACCGACTCGTCCATCCAGCTGCTTGCAGCCGCCTGCCTGATTGCGGTCGTTCCGGCGATCGTGGCCTTCCTGTCGCTCCAGAGGCTGATCCTCGGTGCGATGACCAGCGGCGCGGTGAAGGGATGAAGAGGTCTGCTTCACTCTTCACGCGCGCGGAAGGATTGAACGCATGAACCAGACACTCGGCGCTAGGCTCTCCCCCGATCTGACGGGCGCCAATGTCGAAGACGCGGGCGAGCACAACAGGGCCGTCGTCCTGCGCTGCATCCACCGCCAGGCGCCGATTTCGCGCGCCGAGATCGCCAGGCAGACGGGCTTCACCAAACCAGCGATCGCCCGCATCGTCGACCGCCTGCTGGACGAGGGCCTGATCATGGAGGCCCGCCGCCGGCATGGGCTCAGAGGCCAGCCGGCAATCGAACTCGAAATCAATCCCGATGCCTATTACGCCATCGGCATCAACATCGACCGCGACCATCTGACGATCCTGGCGGTCGACGCCGTCGGCAATGTGCGCGCCCGCGTACACCACGAGAAGCGCTTCATCCTGCCGGCGGAATTCATGCAACTGACATCAGATGCGATCTCGCATTTCCAGCGCAGCCGACTGATCGACGATGCGCGCCTTGCCGGCATCGGCCTTGCCATGCCGGATTGGCTCGGCGAAATCTCGCTGCTCGGCAAGCCCGACGCCTATCAGGAATGGACTGATTTCGACGTGCGCGCCGCACTGGAGAGCCTGACGCCGCATCCCGTCTTCACAGAAAACGAGGCTAATGCCGCTGCCCTTGCCGAGCTCAACTACGGCCTCGGCGCGGAAAGCAGCAGCTTCTTCTATATTGCCGTCAATGCCTGCCCGGGCGGCGGCCTCGTTCTCGACGGCAACGGCCATCGCGGCGCCATGGGCCTCAGCGGCGAGATCGGCTGGCTTCCGATTGCCGACGGCCGCGACGGCGAGGCGCAGAAGGTCCAGCTCCTCGGGGAGATCTTCTCGCTGTTCTTCCTCTATGATTTCCTCGCCCGGCATGGGATCGAGGTGAGCGTGCCGCAGGATCTGCTGACCCTCGACGCGCGCGGCAAGCGCCTCGTTTCACAATGGCTGAAGGAAATGAGCGCGCATCTCGCCGTCGCGGTCAAACATATCGCCATGATCGTCGATCCCGATGCCGTGCTCGTCGGCGGCCGGCTGCCGATCCGCATCGTCGATGAATTGCTGCGTTACGTCCACGAGCATCTCGACGCCGAGGACACGAACCTGCCCTCGCTGCATCGCGCCTCGATCGGCGAGGACGCCTCGGCCATGGGTGCGGCGGCCATGCCGATGGCGGCGGCCCTGATGCTCGCATCGGCCGATGTGGCGCAGCGCACGCGCTCGCCGCTGAAATTCATGGATCGGCTGAACAGTTGAAACGACCGCAAGGCCCCGGATTTTGATGAGGATCGGAGGATATGGTGAAAATCGGCTTCTATACCTCGACATTCAATGACCGCCCGCTGGAGGAAGTGGTAGATTTCGCCGCGTCGTCGGGGTTCGAAGCGATCGAGATCGATGTCGGCGGCCACATCAAGACGCCCGACCGGGTGGAAGATGCCGTTACGCTGGCAAGAAGCCGCGGCCTCTTCGTCTCCTCGATCACTTTTTTCGGCAATCAGCTTGATGCCGATCGCGACAAGCGCCGGGAACTCCGGGCAAGGACCTCAGAATTTGCCGAAGCGATCGGCGGCGCCGGCGTTCCGATCTTCGTGATCTTTCCCGGTCGTAACGATACGGCAAGCGACGAGGCCAATTATGACGACTTCGCCGACTTCGCGATTGGGCTGATCGCGCAAACGCAGGCAAGCGGCCTCACCTTCGCGATCGAGAACTGGCCCGGACCTAGAGACAATTTCATCGGAACGACGCCTAGGGGATGGCAGGAACTTTTCCGCCGCATCGAGGACCCCCGCTTCGGCCTCGAATTCGACCCCTCGCACCTCATCCGCATCGGCGTCGATCCCTATCGGGCGCTGGAGGCGGTCAAGGACCGCATCGCCATTCTGCACGCCAAGGATACGGCGATCGACGCCGAGGCCCTGCAGGCACTCGGCTATCACGGCAAGGGCTGGTGGCAATACAAGTTGCCGGGGTTCGGTCTGCTCGACTGGCCGCGTTTCCTCAGGCAGGCCCGCGGCTACGGTTTTGATGGCACGCTGTCGATCGAGCACGAGGATGCCGCTTACGGCTGGCCGGGCAAGGACTTGGCCGCGCGCAAGGAGGGTGAGCGCCTCGGCCTCGATTTTCTCAAAAGTGTCTTGAACGGACTTTGACGGCGAATTCGGGAGGAGTTTCATGGCCCATGTTTCGGTCAGCAATGCGCGCAAGGACTACGGCGCGTTCAAAGCCATCAAAGGCGTGTCCGTCGATATCGGCGACGGCGAATTCGTCGTCCTGGTCGGCCCCTCCGGCTGCGGAAAATCGACGCTGCTCAGAATGATCGCCGGCCTGGAGGGCATCACCTCGGGCAAGATCCAGATCGGCAAGCACATCGTCAACGAGCTTGCGCCCAAAGACCGCGACATCGCCATGGTGTTCCAAAACTACGCGCTCTATCCGCATATGACGGTGGCGAAGAACATGGGCTTCTCGCTGCGTATGAAGCGCATGCCGAGATCGGAGATCGATCAGCGCGTCGGCAATGCGGCAAAAATCCTCGGCCTGGAAAACCTGCTGGAGCGTTATCCGAAGCAGCTTTCGGGCGGCCAGCGTCAGCGCGTCGCCATGGGCCGGGCGATCGTACGCGATCCGGCCGTCTTCCTGTTCGACGAGCCTTTGTCGAACCTCGACGCCAAGCTTCGGGTGCAGATGCGCTCGGAGATCAAGGAACTGCATCAGCGGCTGCAGACGACGACAATCTACGTGACCCACGACCAGATCGAAGCCATGACCATGGCCGACAAGATCGTCGTCATGAAGGATGGGCTGATCGAGCAATCGGGCTCGCCGCTCGAACTCTACGACCGCCCGAACAATCTGTTCGTCGCCGGTTTCATCGGCTCGCCGGCGATGAATTTCATCAAGGGCAGCATGAGCGAAGACGGGTTCAGGACCGTGGACGGGCTGCTGCTGCCGAGCGAACGCCGGCCGAAGGATGCCGTGACCTACGGCATTCGCCCCGAACATATCATGCTCGACCCCAACGGCATCGAAGTGACGACCGTCGTCGTCGAGCCCACAGGCTCGGAAACACTCGTGCTCGTGCGGCTCGGAGGGCAGACGCTGACCTGCGTCTTCCGCGAGCGGATCCGGGCCGCCCCCGGCGACGTGTTGAGGATCGCCCCCGGCCACGACACCGTTCACCTCTTCGGCGCCGACGAGCAGCGCATCACTACAGGCGAAGCGCCATTGAGTTAAGCCCGCCGAATGCCCCCTCCCCTTCGGCCGGGCGCCGCCGGGGGCGCTTTGTCAGCGCCCCCGGCCCAAAATCCCCGGTCGTCCGGACATCACGCAGAGATCCGGCAAGCGCTTGAACGAGCATCGAAAAGGTTAATATGCGTTAACCTTAAATTTCTTGGCCGGTATCGGAGAATCGCGGATAATAACGGTTACAGGGGCTTTTGATCCCGAAAACCGTTATCCGAAAGATTGCTGCCGATGAACGCTAATTCGAACGCCGTGAAGGCCGCGCCGCTCTATTTCGAGGATCAGATTCTCGAGCACGGCGACGTGATTTCGAAGAAGCTGCATCTCCTGAGCGTGCAGCGCTTTCCGCCGAACGCGAAGAAGACGCTGCGCAACTTCTCTCTCGCCGAGGTCGCCAATTATGTCGGGGCCTCGCAGAGCACGTTGAAGAAACTGCATCTCGAAGGCAAAGGCCCCTGCCCGCAGACTTCGCCTTCCGGGCGGCGCTCCTACAGCGCCGAGCAGATGCTGGAGCTCAGGCGCTATCTCGATGCGCATGGCCGCTCCGAGAGCCGCATGTATGTGCCCCATCGCCGCGGCCATGAGAAGCTGCAGGTGATCGCCGTCGTCAACTTCAAGGGCGGCTCGGGCAAGACGACGACATCAGCCCATCTCGCCCAGCACCTGGCGCTGACCGGCCACCGCGTCCTTGCCGTCGATCTCGATCCGCAGGCATCGCTCTCCTCCCTGCACGGCTTCCAGCCGGAGTTCGACCAGGCCTCGTCGCTCTATGAGGCGATCCGCTATGACGGCGAGAAGAAGCCGCTCTCCGAGATCATCCACAAGACCAATTTTCCCGGCCTCGATATCGTGCCGGCCAATCTCGACCTGCAGGAATATGAATACGATACGCCGCTCGCCATGACCGACAAGTCGAGCAATGACGGCAAGACCTTCTTCACCCGCATCTCCCGCGCGCTCGCTGAAGTCGACGACCGCTACGACGTCGTCGTCATTGATTGCCCGCCGCAGCTTGGCTACCTCACCCTGACGGCGCTGACGGCGGCGACCAGTGTCTTGATCACCATCCATCCGCAGATGCTCGACGTCATGTCGATGGGCCAGTTCCTGCTCATGCTCGGCGGCATCCTGAAGCCGATCCGCGCCGCCGGCGCCGAGGTGAACCTCTCCTGGTATCGCTATCTGATCACCCGCTACGAGCCGACCGACGTGCCGCAGGCGCAGATGGTCGGCTTCATGTCGACGATGTTCCACGAGTTCATGCTGAAGAACCAGATGGTCAAATCGACGGCAATCTCGGATGCCGGGATCACCAAACAGACACTTTATGAGGTCGAGCGTTCCTCGATGAACCGGGGAACCTATGATCGCGCGATGGAGGCGATGGACGCCGTCAACGCAGAGATCGCCGGGCTTATTCACCAGGCATGGGGAAGGTGAATTTGTCGGCTGACAAATTCACGCTTTCCGTGAAGCAAATCAATGGAATGACCGCAACCGGAGGAAGCGATGGCACGGAAAAATCTGCTGGAAGGACTGGCCGATATGCCGGACGAAAACGCGGGCGCGCCTAACTATCCGATGCGCGGCGCAGGCCGGTCGCTCGTCCGCTCGCTGGATGAGCTGGCCAAGCAGGCGGAAAAATTCCTCGAAGGCGAGGCGGTGGTCGATCTTGACCCGGATCTCGTCGAAGCCTCCTTCGTCAAGGACCGGCTGTCCGAGGATGACGAGGACTTCCAAATGCTGGTCGAAGCGATCCGGGCGCGCGGACAGGATACGCCGATCCTGGTACGTCCCCACACCAGGATCGACGGACGTTATCAGGTGGTCTTCGGCCACCGGCGGCTGCGCGCCGCCCGCGCGCTCGGCCGCAATGTCCGCGCCGTCGTCAAGGCGATCGACGACCGGACCCATGTGATCGCCCAGGGGCAGGAGAATTCCGCCCGCGCCGACCTCACCTTCATCGAGCGCGCGCTCTTTGCCAGGCGGCTTGAGGAACTCGGCTATGACAGGGAGGTGATCTCGACGGCGCTCGCCGCCAATGCGGCTTCAGTCTCGAAGATGCTGTCGGTCATGGATCGTATCTCGCCGGAGGTCGTCCAGGCGATCGGCGCCGCACCCGGCGTCGGCCGCGAGCGCTGGGTGGAGCTGTCGCTGCTCGCCGGCAAATCGGCCAATGCGGCAAATGTCGCCAAAGTCCTGCAAGACGACAACTTTCATCAGCTACCTTCCGACAAACGTTTCGAGGCACTCCATGCGGCGCTGAACAAAAGCGCGCGGCCGGTGAAGAAAACCGTCGCCGCGAGGAAGATGACATGGCAGCCGCTTGATAAGGCGGTCCAGGCGGAAATGAAGAATGACGGTAAGGCGTTCTCGCTCTCGATGAAGGCGAGAAATGCCGGTCGCTTCGGAGAATTTCTCTCCGGCAGGCTGGATGCGCTCTATGAGCAATTCCTCGCCGAGGAGGGCAAACAAGGAGACTGAAACCGCAAAAGAAAAAGGCCCCCAAACGAACGAGTCGTGGAAGCCCTTCTCATATCCTTAGCAAGACAGAGAATCGCATTTTCACGAATCCCCGTCAAGAGTCCTGCAGCGCCTGCGCGTCTTTTCAGACGCGTAAATGATGCTGCAGCACCTTTTCCCTCGCATCGTTTCGGTGAGCGGATTTCTTTTGCCCGATGAGAGGTGAAGGAAATGGAGAGTGACTATGTGACGACGCCCTTCGGGCGGCGGCCGATGACGCTCGCCATGCTGCTGAAACAGCGGCGAGGCGAAGCGATTGCGGCCGAGACGACGCGCAGCAAATGGAAACTGTTCCGCTCCGTCTGCGAGGCGCGGGCAGGGCTCGACGTCTCCGACAGAGCGCTGACGGTGCTCGATGCGCTGCTGAGTTTTTATCCTGAGGACGAACTGTCCAGCGAAAAAGGACTGGTGGTCTTCCCCTCGAACGCGCAGCTTTCGCTCAGAGCCCGCGGCATGGCCGCCGCCACTTTGCGCCGGCATCTCGCCGTACTCATCGAGGCCGGCCTGATCTCCCGCAAGGACAGCCCGAACGGCAAACGTTATGCCCGCCGCGGCCGGGGGGGCGGAATCGACGAGGCCTATGGCTTCAGCCTCGCCCCGCTCCTCGCCCGGGCCGGCGAGATCGAGGTGATGGCGGCACGGATCGCCGCTGACCGGCAGATGCTGCGCGCCATGAAGGAGCGGCTGACGATCTACCGGCGCGACATCGCCAAGCTGATTTCCGCAGCCGTCGAGGAAGCGGTTGCGGGAGATTGCGAGCGCGTGTCCTCAATGTTCCATTCTATCCTGGATCGGATTCCGCGAGCCGCGACGATCGAAACCCTCACGCCCGTCCTCGAAGACCTCGAGACACTCCGCACAGATATCGTCAACCTGTTGGAGCTGCACGCGAAAATGCAGATGGCGAGCACCAGTGAATCCCGGATTGAGCGCCACATACAGAATTCTCACACCGAATCCCTTTCTGAATCTGAACCGCGCTTGGAAACGGGGGCGGGGCAGGCCGGCCGGGATCCGCAACCGGGGACGAAGCCGCACGATGACGGGCCGAAAGCGCAAACACGCGGCCGGGAGGGATCGCGCCTCGCCGTTTGGCCGAGAGTATGCGAACTGAAATCCTTCCCGCTCGCCACTGTTCTCCAGGCTTGCCCCGACATCATGGACTACGGACCTGGCGGCAAGGTCGACAGCTGGCGGGATCTGATGACAGCGGCCATCGTCGTGCGCTCGATGCTCGCCGTCAGTCCGTCGGCCTATGAGGCGGCGTCACGCGTGATGGGGCCGGAAAGCGCCGCCACCGTCATGGCCTGCATCCTGCAAAGGGGAGAGTGCATCAACTCCGCCGGAGGCTATCTCAGGGACCTGACGCGGCGCGCCGAACGCAGTGAATTTGCACTCGGCCCGATGCTGATCGCCCTGCTGCGTGCAAAAAGCCCGGCTGTCAGCCGGGCCGGGACCTAATCGTGCTTACCTCACGCTGCGTCGCGATAGCTCCGCGTGCCGGAGTCTGCCCCACCCAGTTCGAACTGAGTGACCAGTTCGCGCAGCCGTTCGGCTTCGCTGGCCAGTGTGACGCTGGCGGCGGTCGTTTCCTCCACCATGGCGGCGTTCTGCTGGGTTACCTGGTCGAGCTGACTCATGGCCGAATTGACTTCCGAGAGGCTGGTCGCCTGGTCGCGCGCCGAGGCGGCGAGCGTTTCCATGCGCTGGTTGATATCGACGATGAAGCGGCCGATGTCGCCAAGTGCCGCGCCGGTGTGGTTGACCAGTTCGACGCCGCTCGCGACCTTGGCGGATGCTCGCCCGATCAGCTCCTTGATCTCCCGGGCGGCCTGGGCCGAGCGTTGGGCGAGCTCTCGCACTTCCTGGGCGACGACGGCAAAACCCTTGCCGGCCTCGCCGGCGCGTGCGGCTTCGACCCCTGCGTTGAGCGCCAGCAGATTGGTCTGGAAGGCGATCTGGTCGATGACGCCGATGATATTGTTGATCTGCTTGGAGGATTCCTCGATCTGACTCATGGCGTCGACGGTCTGGGCCACCACCTTGCCGGATGCGATCGCGCTGCGATTGGCGTTGTCGGCAACGCTGCGCGCCTCTTCGGCGATATTGAAGGCTTCGGTCACCTTGGCCGTGACGACGTCGAGCGCAGCGGCGGTCTCCTCGAGCGTTGCCGCCTGCCGCTCGGTGCGGCCGGAAAGCTCGCTGGAGCCGTTGTTGATCTCGCGGGTACCCGTATTGATGATCGACACGCTTTTTGAAACCGAAAGCAGGGTGCGCCCGAGCTGCTCCACCGACGCGTTGAAATCATGCCGCAGCGGCTCGAATTCAGGCGCGAACCGATCCAAGAGCTGGAAGGCGAGATCGCCCTCCGCAGGCCGTTTCAGGCCGGCGGCGAGGCCCGAGGTCGCAGTCTTCAGCCGTGCTGCAGCGCTGCGCTCCGCCTGCTCCTGGTCGGCCAGCCGGTTTGCTTCGGCCAGACGCCGGTTTTCCTCCGCCTGGCTTTCCAGTTGGATGCGCGCAATGGCGTTCTGGCGGAAGACTTCGACGGAGCCCGCCATCAGGCCGATCTCGTCGCCACGCCCGGCATAGGGGATCGCATTGTCAGTCTCGCCGGAGGCAAGTTCCTGCATGGATCGGGTGATGCGCTGGATCGGACGCGACACATGCCGGGCGATGGCAATGAGAATGCCGAGGCCGACGATGGCGGCAAGGCCCGCGAGCGCCAGTTCAGTTTCGATCTTCGTTTCCAGGGCCTTGCCGGCCTCGGCGACGCTTTCGGTCGCGATCCTGTCGACGATACCGTTGACGGCGGTGATGCCTTCCATGATCGCCTGCTGCGAGCGCGCCAGCTTCTCGGCCGTCGGCACTTGGTCGGCCTGCTGCAGGCCGAGGCTCACCTTGACGTCCTTTTCCCAGGCGCCGTGCGCCTCGCGAAGCGAGCGCACCCCCTCGGTCAGCGACATGGCGAGATCGACGCGCCCAAGCTCATCGAGCGACTGCGAAAGCGCGCCATTGCTTTCCTCGAACGCTGCCTTGACCTCGGCTGCCGGCACGAAATTCGTCATCGAAAGCACCCGGTCGACCACCGATGTCGCCTGCCGGAACTGCTGCTCGATATGGGCCGAGCTCAGCTTGGCGTTCACCGCCTCCTGCACCACAGCGGCAACCCGAGCCTGGCCGGTGATAGCCTGGTTGCCGATCAGGAGGGCGCTGCCGAATCCGACGACGATCGTCGCCACCATGGGGACGAGGATCTGCATGCGTATGGAGAGCTTCATGGTATGCACCTCAGTTCGGCAACGTCGGCAGGGGAATGTCCTGCTTTTCGGCGGTCAGAGTTCCCAAAAAGGCGATCAGATCATCGCGCTCCTGGTCAGTCAGCAAGAAGGGCATCATGGCGGGATCTTGCGAGGGGCGGCCGACGCCACCGCTTTCGTAGTGGGCGATCACCTCGTCCATGCTCTTCAGGCTGCCGTCGTGCATATAGGGGCCGCGATAGAGCGTGTTGCGCAGGCCCGGCGTCTTGAAAGCATGCTGATTGTTCGGGCTGCTCGGATCAATCTTGAAGCGGCCTATATCCTCATCCGGCAGGCCGATGTCATGAAACTTGTTGTCCGTGAAATTCCAGCCTGAGTGGCAGGCGGAGCAGCCGGCGCTGCTGGTGAAGACCTCGAAGCCGCGCTTGGCGCTGTCGGAAACCGCCTTCTCGTCGCCATCCACCCAGCGGTCGAAGGGCGACCAGTTGGAAACCACTGTCCGCTCATAGGTGGCGATCGCCGTCAGAATCGTCTCCCTTGTGATCCCTTTATCGGGGAAGACTTCGCCGAACCACGCCTTGTAATCGGGAATGTTCTGCATTTCGGTGACAGCAGTTTCGAGCTTGCCGTTCATCTCGGCGGCTGCGGTGATGGGGCCTGCCGCCTGATCCTCCAGGTTCTTCGCGCGGCCGTCCCAGAAGAAGGGTGAGACCCACGCGACGTTCAGGACTGTCGGCGCCTGGCGGGCGAGCGCGGTATTGGCCGCGCCGATCGGTGTCTTCACCGGCGTCTCGATGCCGAAGGAAGGATTATGACAGCTGGCGCAGGTCATGTTCTTGTTGCCGGAAAGCCGGGGATCGAAGAACAGCATCTTGCCGAGCGTCGCGAGTTGCGGCGAATAGGGCGTCACTTTCTCGAAAGGCACCGTCAGCGGCCTTTTGTAGGCGGAAAGATCGGCCGCCGCGGACTGGGCTGCGGCCATTGCAAAAAGGGAAGCTGCAACCAGAAAACGCATCGTTTTAGAACGTCCAGCGAGATTTAATAGCTGGTGCTTAAATTAGAATAATAGCGTTAAAGCTCTGTAAAGCGTGAAATACATGAAGTTATAACCACCTGACGTTGCGCAGAAAATAGTTTGGTGTGAGAATACACCAGCAGGTTATTCTTCCATTGCATGTCGAGCGCAATATTCTTCAAGACTTCTGCGTCATGGGTGCTTTCACGACGAGGAGGGCCGCGCCCGCGAGCGCCGCGAAGGCGGCGCCGGCGGTGAAGGTGATGGCGGCCCCGCCGCTTCCCACAGGGCGCCCGCCACCACACTGGCGAGCAGAATTGCAACCCCCGAGACGAGGTTGAAAAACCTAAACCCCGTGCCGCGCAGATCAGCAGGTGCCGCGTCGGCGACGAGCGCCGCGAAAACGCCTTGTGTGAAGCCCATGTGCGGGCCCCAGAAGAACCCGGCCCTTCGTGATGATATCAGCCATCTGCGGATCCTCCGGGCGGGGCATTTTTCTGGCGCAACCGTCAACCCGCCCTGTGCCATGGAAATGCTCAGGGCTTCACCGAAGGAGGAGCAAGGCTGACGTCGTTTCACCCTATTGGGCGGCGTTCCTTTTGCCGAGAAGGGCGGCGCGGATCTGCTCGTTCTTGCTGATGACAGGAGGAGGAACCACCACAGGCGCTGGCTCAGGCTCCTCGGCCTTCGCGGCGCTCTGCTTGAGGCTCAGGAAACGCTTCTGCGCGACCAGCCGGTCTTCCTCCGACAGCAGCTCAACGGGCTCGCCGTCGAGATTATGGCGCATGGAGTCGGGCTGGGCGCTGGCGAAATAATAGCGCCGGCAATGGACATAGGCAGCGGTCGCGCGCCGAAGCGTCGTCACGCCGGCATCGGGCTTCAGGAGCGGGCGCAGCTCGTTGAAGAGGCCGACGGCGAAGGGAAGGACGGGATCGCCAGGCTTTGTCGGAAGCACGCCGACCGGCCGGACCAACAGCGAGTTGATCGCGTTTGCCTTCTCCACGTCGAGCTCCGTCGCCGCAATCGGCCCACGGCTGATTTTCCAGGGTTTGTCCATGCATCCTCCATAACGGCCGACTGTGATGGTATCTTGACGGAGAGGGTAGATAGAGGCGCAGGTCGCACATTGCTAGCCCTACGGCAAGCCGGATGCGAGAGACGATTTCCCGGCGGATATGAGTGGGGTTTATCGGCCTGCCATGCATCTAATCGTTTTTTGTCGCGGAAGTGCATTGACCTCCCGCTTCGATTACACTTCTTATCCGCGCCCAAGATGAGTGACCGGCCGCGGGGAGGATGTATGCGGGTTTTCTCGAATATTGAAGAGCTGCGCCACACGCTCGATGCGCTGAAGCGGCAGGGGCGCACCGTCGGCCTCGTTCCGACCATGGGCTATCTCCACGCCGGACATCTCAAGCTCGTCACCCGCGCCCGGGCCGAGAACGACCTCGTCGTCGTCTCGATTTTCGTCAATCCGCTGCAGTTCGGCCCCGCCGAAGACCTCGGCAAATATCCGCGCGATCTCGAGCGCGATGGCGACATGCTCAAGCAGGCCGGTGTGAATTTCCTCTTCGCGCCGGGCGTCGAGGACATGTATCCCCGCCCGATGATGACGGTGGTCGACGTTCCCGATCTCGGCCGCGAACTCGAAGGCGCGGTCAGGCCCGGCCATTTTGCCGGAGTGGCCACCGTCGTCACCAAGCTTTTCAACATCGTCCAGCCGCAGACTGCCTATTTCGGCGAGAAGGACTACCAGCAGGTCGTCATCATCAAGCGCATGGTGGAAGATCTCGCCGTGCCGGTGCGGGTGATCTCGGTGCCGACGGTGCGCGACAGCGACGGCCTCGCCTTGTCCTCGCGCAATGTCTATCTCAGCCCCGATGAGCGGCGCGCGGCAGTGATCGTTCCGCAGGCGCTCGACGAGGCCGAGCGGCTCATCGCCGAAGGCCTGACGGATGCGAAAGAACTTGAGGCGAAACTCACCGCCTTCATCGGCCGCGAGCCTCTGGCAAGGGTCGAAGTCGTCGCCGTCAGGGATGCGGTAACGCTGGCACCGGTCGCTTCGCTCGAAGACCCCATCGTCGTGGCGCTCTTCGTGCGAATCGGCACGACGCGGCTTCTCGACAACAGAGTTGTCGGAGACAACAGCAGCCCGGCAAGCGGGAACAGCAAAATGATCCGGGACAACCGAGTGAGCGGCCAGCCGGGGAAGGGAGTGACGAAATGAGCGCCACCGGATCTCAGAAGCGCCTGACGCCGACGCGGATCGCAGCCATGAAGGGCGGTAAGCCGATCGTCTGCCTCACCGCCTATACGACGCCGATGGCGCGCCTTCTCGACGAGCATTGCGACCTGCTGCTGGTCGGAGACTCGCTCGGCATGGTGCTCTACGGCATGGAGACTACGATCGGCGTGACGCTCGACATGATGATCGCCCATGGCAAGGCGGTGATGCGGGGCGTCGCCAATGCCTGCGTCGTCGTCGACATGCCGTTCGGCAGCTATCAGGAATCCAAGGAGGTCGCCTTCCGCAATGCCGTGCGCATCATGCAGGAAACCGGCTGCGACGCCGTCAAGCTCGAAGGCGGCGAGGAGATGGCCGAAACAATCGCCTTCCTGACCAAGCGAGGCATTCCCGTGCTCGGCCACATCGGCCTGATGCCGCAGCTCGTTCACACTGCAGGCGGCTATCGCTCCGTTGGCCATTCCGAACACGAGACCTCCAAGATCCGCCGCGACGCGCATGCGATCGGCGGCTCCGGCGCGTTCGCCGTTGTTGTCGAAGGCACGGTGGAGCCGCTCGCCCGCGAGATGACGACCTCGATCCACATACCGACCATCGGCATCGGCGCCTCGTCCGCCTGCGATGGCCAGATCCTGGTCTCCGACGATATTCTCGGCCTCTTCAATGACTTCAGGCCGCGTTTCGTCAAGCGCTACGATGAACTCGGCAAGAGGGTCGCTGACGCCGCCGCCTCTTATGCCGAGGAGGTGCGCGCGCGCAAATTTCCGGCAGCCGAACATACGTTCAAGCGCCGCAGCTGAGGCGAGGGCAGGGGTCTTTGGCACTCAACTGGCAGCCATCGTCCGTCACCCGCCCATATGCTGCTCCCGCATCGTCTCGGCTGAGCGGCGGACCGCGTCGGCGACCTCCTGCAACTGCTTGGCCATCGGTGTCGAATTGCGCCAGACCATGCCGATCGTTCGCGAGGGCTGTGGCGAGGGGAAGCGGGAGATCGAGACATGGGCCGAGCGTGTTTCGACGGGAACGGCCATCTCCGGGATCAGTGTCACGCCGATGCCGGCGCCGACCATCTGGACGAGAGTGGAGAGCGAGCTGCCTTCCATGATCTCCCGAGGACGGGCAGGGCCCACCTTGCAGAAGGACAGCGCTTGATCGCGGAAGCAGTGGCCCTCTTCGAGCAGCAGCAGCCGCATTTCGCGCAGCGCCTCGCGCTCGGGCACCGGCTTGTCTCCGTCCTCCTGCCGCCTGACCAGCACGAACTCCTCCCTGAAAAGCTCGAGTTCGGTGAGCGAGGGTTCCGACACCGGCAGCGCCACGATCGCCATATCGAGTTGGCCCTGCGCCAGTTCATGAACCAGCTTGCCTGTCTGCGTCTCGCGCACCTCGATCTGAATTCCGGCGAAGGTTTCGTTGAGATCGTTTATAATTGCCGGCAGCAGATAGGGCGCGATCGTCGGGATGATGCCGATGCGAAGACGCGTGAGGAAGGATTCGCGCGAAGCGCGGGCGAATTCCCCTAGCTCATCGACGGCGCGCAGGATGTCGCGGACCCTTAGGGCAAAGCTCTGGCCGAATGGGGTAAGCTTGACCTCGCGCGCGCTTCGCTCGAAGAGTTCGCCGCCCAACTCCTGCTCGAGTTCTTTGATCTGCATGGAGAGCGCCGGCTGGGAGATGGCGCAGGCGTCGGCGGCGCGGCGGAAGCGGCCATCCCGCGCCAGGGCTTCAAAATAACGCAGCTGTTTCAGGGTAAGATTCTTCATAACCTCAGCTTATCGCGGCAATCAGTAAATCCAACTTAAAATTATTGAACGCTTCCGATATGAAGACTGCAAGGGAGAGAGTGGGGCGTCAGCTCGGCTCATCTTTTTGAACCGCAGACAGATCAAGCAATGAAGGAGACGATCATGGACAACCCCACTGACAGCACAGGCAAATGCCCTGTGGCCCATGGCAATACGCCCCGCGGCCGCGCCAACCGTGACTGGTGGCCGAACCAGCTGAACGTGCAGATTCTTCATCACAATTCCGGCCGCGCCGACCCTATGGGCAAGGAGTTCGACTATGCCGAGGAGTTCAAGAAGCTCGATCTCGACGCGCTGAAGCAGGATCTTCACGCGCTGATGACGGATTCGCAGGACTGGTGGCCGGCCGACTTCGGCCATTATGGCGGCCTCTTCATCCGCATGGCCTGGCACAGCGCCGGCACCTACCGCATCACCGACGGCCGCGGCGGCGCCGGCCAGGGCCAGCAGCGTTTCGCACCGCTGAATTCCTGGCCTGACAACGCCAACCTCGACAAGGCTCGCCGCCTGCTGTGGCCGATCAAGCAGAAATACGGCAACCGCATCTCCTGGGCCGACCTCCTGATCCTGACCGGCAACGTCGCGCTCGAATCCATGGGCTTCAAGACCTTCGGCTTCGCCGGCGGCCGCGCCGACGTCTGGGAACCGGAAGAGCTCTACTGGGGTCCTGAGGGCACCTGGCTCGGCGACGAGCGCTACAGCGGCGAACGCCAGCTGGCGGAACCGCTCGGCGCCGTTCAGATGGGCCTCATCTATGTCAACCCGGAAGGCCCGAACGGCAATCCCGATCCGGTCGCGGCGGCCCGGGACATCCGTGAAACCTTCGCCCGCATGGCAATGAACGACGAAGAAACCGTGGCGTTGATCGCCGGCGGCCACACTTTCGGCAAGACCCATGGCGCGGGCGACCCGTCCTTCATCGGCGCCGAGCCGGAAGGCGGCGCGATCGAGGACCAGGGCCTCGGCTGGAAGAGCTCGTTCGGCACCGGCGTCGGCAAAGACGCGATCACCGCCGGCCTCGAAGTCACCTGGTCGCAGACGCCGACCAGGTGGAGCAACTATTTCTTCGAAAACCTCTTCGCCCACGAGTGGGAGCTGACGAAGAGCCCTGCCGGCGCCCATCAGTGGCGGGCCAAGAACGCCGAAGCCTCCATTCCGGATGCTTATGAGCCGGGCAAGAAGCATGTTCCGACCATGCTGACCACCGATCTCTCGCTGCGTTTCGACCCGATCTATGAGAAGATCTCGCGCCGGTTCCTCGAAAATCCCGGTGAGTTCGCCGACGCTTTCGCCCGCGCCTGGTTCAAGCTGACCCACCGCGACATGGGGCCGAAGGTGCGCTACCTCGGCCCGGAGGTTCCGGCCGAAGACTTGATCTGGCAGGACGTGATCCCGGCCGTCGACCATCCCCTCGTCGACGGCAAGGACATTGCCGACCTCAAGGCAAAGGTTCTCGCCACAGGCCTTTCCGTACAGGAACTGGTCTCGACCGCCTGGGCCTCGGCTTCGACCTTCCGCGGCTCCGACAAGCGCGGCGGCGCCAATGGCGCGCGCATCCGCCTTGCTCCGCAGAAGGACTGGGAAGCCAACCAGCCGGCCCAGCTCGCCAAGGTGCTCGGCGTTCTCGAAGGCATCCAGAAAGACTTCAACGCCGCCCAGACGGGCGGTAAGAAGATCTCGCTCGCCGACCTGATCGTGCTCGCCGGTGCGGCCGGCGTCGAGAAGGCGGCAGCTGCCGGCGGCAACACCATCAGCGTGCCCTTCACGCCGGGCCGCATGGATGCGTCCGACGCTCAGACCGACGCACATTCCTTCGCCGCACTCGAGCCGCGCATCGACGGCTTCCGCAACTATGTGAACGGCAAGCGTCTGCAGTTCATGAAGCCGGAAGAAGCGCTTGTCGACCGCGCTCAGCTCTTGACGCTGACCGGGCCCGAGATGACGGTCCTCGTCGGCGGCCTGCGCGTGCTGAGGGCCGGCAACCCCGAGCACGGCGTCTTCACGTCGCGGCCCGAGACGCTGACGAACGACTTCTTCGTCAACCTGCTCGACATGGCGACGCAATGGGTTCCCGCCGGCGAGGACGGCATCTATGAAGGGCGCGACCGCAAGACGGGTGCCGCCAAGTGGACCGGCACCCGCGTCGACCTGATCTTCGGCTCGCACTCGCAGCTGCGCGCCTTCGCCGAAGTCTACGGCCAGGCCGACGCCAAAGAAAAGTTCGTCAAGGACTTCGTCGCCGCCTGGAACAAGGTCATGAACGCCGATCGCTTCGATCTCGTCTGATCGGCAGGCATGCCCAAGGCGTGCCGTGTGGCACGCCTTGTCCATCCTGAACAGGCGCGAGGCGGAGTCTCGAAGAACACGCCGAAACGCCGCTGAAGCTCTCTTGGACTACCGCCCGACCGTCCAATCCTCGACGCACAAGCCTTCGACGCGCTGGAATTCCCCGACATTGTTGGTGACGAGAGCCAGATCGCGGCTCCTGGCTTGCGCGGCAATCAGCACATCGTAGGGACCGATCGGCTTTCCCTTGGCCGCCAATGCGGCGCGGATCTCCCCGGCTGCCAGCGCATCCTCGCGCTCGAAACCGACGGCTGGGAAATCCGCCATGAACAGGCGCAGGGTTTCGAGATTGTAGGAAATTTTAGCGCTCTTGTAGGCGCCGTAATAGAGTTCGTGCATGACCACGGTGGAGAGGCCGATCGATCCCTCGTCGCTCTCCATCACGCGGGAGAGCAGCATGTCGGACTTGCGACCGATCAAGGCAATCACGGCATTGGTGTCGATCAGATGCGTAATCACTTGAACAGGCCCTGAAGACCAGGCCTCTCCTGATCCTCCGGCTGTTCTCGCCCTTGTGCCATGAAATCGTCGCTGAGCCCGCGTTCAAGAGCGTTTCGCAACGACGCCCACTGCACGCGGCTATCGACCCGCGGCCGGAGAATGACGGCATCGCCTTCCCGCGTCACTTCCACTTGTTCCACATCGAAACGGAACTCCTTCGGCAGCCGCACGGCCTGCGAATTGCCGGATTGAAACACGCGTGCATATTGCGGCATAGAGAACTCTCCACAGTCTGTATATATAAACATGTATATACGCGACACGCGCCGTTTCTGCAAGAAGCCTTTCCATTAACGAGGCAGAATGCCGAACGGCGAGAGCGTCAGCAGATCGGGATCATCAGTCGCCGTCGCTTTCCCCACCTCGGCATGGCTGATGCTGTAGCCGTAGGCAAGGATGCGGACGCCGTCGATCATGAAGAACTGCGCCTGATCCAGGCCAGGCCGCAGGCTGCCCGTCACGGTCACGGTCTCGTACATTCTTTCGAGATGCAGAGGTTCCTGCGGAACGACGCGCACCAACTGGTTGGGCGGCGGGGAGGGCATGTGGCTGCAGGCTCCAGCCCAGGGCACCAGCATGAATTCGTAGACAAGGTCGCCGTCCTGGTCGATCGGCAGGACGAAGCCCGTCAAGTCGACCGGATGCTCCTCATCATGCCAGGCTAGCGTTTCGCCCTGCGGACCGCTGACCGCCTTGCCCGACAGCGGCACTGTCGCCTTGGCCTGATCGGCCGGCCGCAAAGCACTCCAGAAAATGGGCTGCGCTGCAGCGAAGGTGTCGGAAACCGGCCATGCCAAGCCGAATGCCAGCATCGCGAACGTCAGGAAAAAAGGTCTAAGCTTCATCATCGCATTTCCCCGGGCCGGTCGCTTGACCGCCTGCCACTGCCGCACGGATGCTACTCCCGATCCCGCTCGCGGGTCCATCAGCCGAGCTCCCTATGCGTATTGGCCGTCCGCGAATGCTGGCCGAGCAGCTCGGCGGCGATCGGCAGCAGCGAGGCGACCTCCGCAAGCCCGGCGGGACACGCACGCACAGCCGCTGCAATATTTCGTGTATCCGAGAATAGGCTGCCATCCTATTCATGTCATGCACATGACGAGGATTCGCACCGTCATTTAGGCTCAAGGATTGACCCATCGCCTATGGGTGAGCGCGCCGGTTTCGTCATAGCTGAACAGGGCTCTTCGGTTGTCCTGCTGACGCAATTGAAACCAGTCCAGCATCCGCGCGCGAAAACTCAGGACGCCAAAGCGAGCCTTCCCCTCCACTTCGCCGCGAGGCTCCGGCAATTCGGCCACGGTTTCGAAGGCTCGTTCATCTCCCGGCGGCCCACCGATGTAAGTCATCCGCGTCCGGTTGGGCAGGTTTTCCCAAGCCGCGTCGGCGCGTTCGCTTCCGGGGCCGTGGCGTTCGACGGTGCCTTGGAGCCGTAACTGCAGCCGGGCCTGCGGGCAGAAGCCGAGCACCGTAACGTCGGGATTTGCCGAAAGCTCCAGCCATTTCGGGCTTCGCGTATCGGTGTGGAATTCAAGGCTGCGCCTCGCTCTATCGGCCACCCGCAGCACCACCATGCGCGCCTGCGGTCTGCCCTCGGCGCCCACCGAGCAGAGGTTCACATAGCGGAAACCCGACTGCGGACCCGCCGCAGCCGTTTCGAGCTCCGCCCATGCCGGGGCATCGATGTCTATGAGATCCACCGCCAGGCCTCGCTCAGACGGAACGGGCGATGCCGCCGTCGACGCGAATGTTCTGGCCGGTGATGTAGCCGGCCCCATCCGACAGGAGGAAGGCGATCGTCGCCGCAATTTCCTCGCTCGTGCCGTAGCGGCCCATCGGAACGCTGTCGCGCCTCTCGTCGGTGGCCGGCAGGCTGTCGATCCAGCCCGGCAGGACGTTGTTCATGCGGATGTTCTTGGCCGCATAGGTGTCCGCGAAGATCTTAGTGAAGCTCGCCAGGCCCGCCCGCGCGACCGCCGAGGTGGGGAACATCGCAGAGGGTTCGAAGGCCCATGCCGTGGAGATATTCACGATCGCGCCGCCGCCCTGCGCTTCCATGATCGGCGTCACCAGCCGGATCGGCCGCACGGCGCTAAGGAAATAGACCTCGATGCCCTTGTGCCAGTCCTCGTCGGAGATTTCGAGGATCGGCGCACGTGGGCCGTGGCCGGCGGAATTGACCAGCGCGTCGATACGGTCCCACCGCTCCATCGCCAGATCCACGAGCCGCTTCACATCGTCGTTCGACTGGTTCGAGCCGGTGACACCGACGCCGCCGAGTTCCTTTGCCAGCGCCTCTCCCTTGCCGGAGGAGGAGAGCACGGCGACGCGATAGCCGTCCGCGGCGAGCCTCCGGGCAGCCGCAGCCCCCATGCCGGACCCGCCTGCAGTGATGAGAGCGACTTTTCCTTCAGACATTGAGACCTCCGATAGCTGATATTGCGAGCATTATGGCAGATGCCGACGGGACTTTCGCGCGAGAAAGAAAGGTGCCAGACTGTAGAAAATCTCCTGGATATGCCGATGACCCAATCCCGCCGCACGCTGCCGCCTCTGAATGCCCTGCGCGCCTTCGAGGCCTCGGGCCGCCGACTGAATTTCCGCGCCGCCGCCGAGGAGCTCGGTGTCACGCAAGGGGCGGTCGCGCAGCAGGTTCGCGCGCTGGAAGAGCAGCTCGGCCTCAGGTTGTTTCTACGCCTTGCCCGCGGCCTTGCGCTCACTGCCTATGGCACGGCCTATCTGGCGGATGTGACCCGCGCCTTCGATACGCTCGCGGAGGCAACCGGGCGGCTTCTCGACCGGCCGGAAATGGTGACGATCAGCGCCACCCCCACGGTCGCCACCAGGCTGTTGATCCCGCGGCTCGCCGAGCTCTACGCGGCCCTTCCCGACATCGATCTGAGGACGGTCGCCACCGAGGCGCTGTCGGATTTCGACCGCGACCAGGTAGATATCGCAGTACGCCTCACCCGCCCGCCTTTTCCGGCGAACCTGCAGGCACAGTTGCTGTTCCGCCAGGAACTTGTGGCAGTCGCAAGCCCGCATCTGGTCGAAGGCCTGATCTTACCCTTGAGCGGCGAAGACCTTCGCAAACTGCCGCTTCTGCATGACTCGCTCGATCAATGGCCGGCATTCCTGCACTCGCGTGAGAAGCTGCCCGGTGCAGCATTCAACCATACGACACTGGCGCTGGATGCCGCACTCGCCGGCCAGGGCGTCGTGCTGGTTTGCCGGGCGTTCGTCGCAACCGATCTCGAAACAGGGCGGCTGGTGCAGGTGACCGATGCGACGGCAACCATGGGACCCGATTACTACCTGGTGCGCAAACGCTCCTCATCGCCGAGAAAGGCCGTGGACGCCGTCTGGGACTGGTGTGCAACGCGGCTGTCGCCGCCCCTGATCGACGCGGCTTAGAACATGGTGTTCTTGTTGGCCGACTCGCTCGGAACGGGCTGGATCACATCCCCATGCTCGACGATCTTGCCGTCCCTGACGCGGAAGATATCGACGATCGCCTGGCCGCGATCGGCCGCGCCGTTCGTCGCATGCACATGCGGCCAGGCGAGATCGCCATCGGCAGCGCTGCGGACGATCTTAGCCTTCGACTGGGCGTTGAAGGAGCCGACGAGAAATCGCAGACTTTGTTCGATTGTATCGAATATGGTTGTCGGGGCAGGGATTCGAACCCCGCGTCACAGCTCGAAAGCTGGAAGCAACCTCGCATACCCGAGGGATGGGGAGAGCGCCGCGCTCCAATTACGCTTACGCCCGACTAAGCATTAACTACCTCGCCTTGCGATTGTTCCTAAAGGGATATTCTGCTGCCAAGATGGTGTGGGCTTTCTGCCCATATCACCCCCGGCTATCGAACCACGCCAACATACAATTCAACCTCCGTAAAGAACGGCGGCACGCCGATAGTGATCATGGGCCGTGCAGTTCGAGGCAAACTTTAAGAGCGCTGCCTTCAGTGTGCGCGCTCTTCGCATTCAGAAACAACCTTGAAGACTTCATTATGGTTGGGTAAGCTCGCCCCTGTTGCGGTGTTATCCATTTATCTCTTCACGGTCCTGCATCCTGTCGTGCACGTTCTCCGGGCCCGCGATCAAGGCGGCGATCGCCGTCACCTTCTCCCGATCACCATAACCGGCCACATAGCCCTCCAACAGGACGCTTCTGCCCACCATGCTTACAGAGATGGACGAGCTTTCTAGTTCTGGCTCCGCGGATACCGCGGCCTGCACGCTCGCAAGCTGATCGTAGGCTAGGCTTTCCGGCTCAAAGGTCATGGCAGTCCTCCTTGGTGATACGAAGGAAACAGCGCGAGGCCAATTTGGTTCGGAGCCGGGACTTAGGTCCCAGAAGCCATGACCGGAAGTCTTATCGGTCCTGTGGTCTCGGCCTTCGGGGACCTGACTGGAGCGACCGGCTCGCGGCGATCATGGGCGACAATATGACTGGCTGCTCACGAGAGCTTGATGGCCATAAGCCTGTCTGTTCTAGCGAAACTCTTCATTGTTCCAAGTCCATTTGCTCGAGCTAAACGGCCGAAGAGGCTTGAATTCCACCGCCTGCGCAGCGCCCGGAAAGGTTGTCATCTTTGCCCGCTCTTTAGAGAGCTCCGCCCACCACTTCGAGGTGGTCCTGATCCGATCAATGCCATCAAGTATACAAAGCATATGTCGGGCTTCCGTGGCCTCCATTCTTACGAGGGGTATGCCGTCCAATCGGGCCGGTGCACCAGTCGCTTCGTCGATTACGGCCCAAGTGGTATCATTCGCTTGCAAACGGTAATTGCTTGCCATTTCGTCCCTCCCGGTCACAAGGGAAGATTGATGTAAAAATTCCAGTGCGCACATCCTGCAAAAGGGATTGGCTTCACCACCAAAAGGTGAATGCGGCCGTTTGAACATACCTCAGCGCTGCTGTTTCAATCGATTAGGGATCACCTCAAGCGAGGCGTATGACATGACGCCCAACGTGGCCGATGCAGGCCAAAAGCAGTGCATCAATTCGGACGGTATTCCTTTGAAAGACGACTACTGGCCCGGCTGGAGTGCGGTCGAAAGCTTTGACACGGTGGAATTCACTCTTTGACCGGCGAATAGCTTCGCAAGCTGCCGCTTCTGCACGACTCGCACGATCATTGGCCGGCATTCCTGCGCTCGCGTGAAAAGCTGCCCCGTGCAGCATTCAACCATACGACACTGGCGCTGGATGCCGCTCTCGCCGGCCAGGGTGTCGTGCTGGTTTGCCGGGCGTTCGTCGCTGCCGATCTCGCAACAGGGCGGCTGGTGCAGGTGACGGATGCGACGGCAACCATGGGACCCGATTACTATCTGTTGCGCAAACGCTCATCATCGCCGCGCAAGGCTGTCGACGCGGTCTGGGCCTGGTGTACGATGCAGTTGTCGCTGCCGTCGGTTGCGTCGCAGGAAGTCCGGGGAGAGGACCGTGGACGCTGAAATCGAAAAGTTGAAACGCATTTACCGACGACGTCGCATGGGCCAACGGCATGGAGGGCGGCCACGTTCATGGGCGCGAGGCCGTTCGCGCCTACTGGACCCGCCAATGGGCGATGATTGATCCCCACGTGGAACCTGCAAGCTTTCACAGGACTTCTGACGGCGCCATCGTTGCAGATGTCCACCAGTTGGTGCGGGATCTCCAGAGCGCACTTCTGCAGGACAAGATGGTTGGACATGTCTTCCACCTCAGGGACAGCAAGATCATTCGCTTCGACATCCAGGAAGTCTCCTGACGGACGGGTATGACGCACTCAAAAGGAATCGCGGCCCTGGAAAGTCGCATTCGCCGGAACGCCGCGGTCCTCGAGGGCCAACGGGGCATGCCTGCATCTCCGGAGCGGCGTTTCAACCGGTGCGGTGAGAGCGCAGCTTGCCATCACGCCAGCAGCACCTTCCCGCCAGTGCGGAAGGGCAGGGCGGTACGCAGCGCCTCGCCGATCTTTTCCAGTGGAAACACCTGTCGCACTTCGGTGGCGATGACCTTGGCCGTGATCTGCGCGGCCACTTCGGCATATGCGCGCTGGACGTCTTCCATCGCTTCGGAATGGACCCATTCGCGCAGGTGGCAGAAGGAAAAGGCGATATCGAGATGGGGGGCCCAGAAGGAGGGTGGGATGCTCTCCCCCGACAGCAGGCCGTAATGCAGGAAATGCCCGCCGGGCCGCAGCGCATCGGCGAGGATTAAGGCGCGTGCGCCACCGACGCAGTCGAGCACCGCATCGAGCCCGTGCCGGCCCGCGAGGCCGGCGGCGAGATCACCGTCCGACCGGTCGACGATAACTGCCTCCAGCCGGCCGCTGAGGCGCGAGAGGGACTCTTCGCTGCGGACGATTGCGATCGGCTCGACGCCAACCGCGTTTGCCATGCCGATCAGGATGGACCCGATCGAAGACGCCGCGGCATTGATGGCGATGCGCATGCCGGGTCTCAGTCCGATTTTCTTGTGCAGCATCAGCCAGGCCGTCATCGGGTTGACGTAGCTCGTCGCCGCCTCGAGATCGGAAATCGCGTCGGGAACGCGAAGGCACCAGCTTGGGTCGGTGTCCTTGAATTCCTGCCAGCCGCCGGCAGTGCGCACCGGCAGGACGCGCGTCCCCGGCACAAGTCCGTGCACCTCTGCGCCGCATTCTTCCACCACGCCAAAGGCTTCAAAACCCGGAATGAGGGGCAGTGTTGTTCGGCCGGCATAGGCGCCCGAGATGGTGATGATATCTGAGGGATTGATCGATCGTGCCAGCAGGCGCAGCCTCACCTGGTCACGCGAGAGCGGCGCCAGTTCGGCGCGTTCGATCCCGACGACCTCCTCGGCCGGCCCGAATTTTCGCACGACCGCCTGATATTGCATTTGCATCCCCCACACAGTCGGTTAGAACACGCCGTCGAAATTTCGGTGATCGAATGAGCGTTGACGACAGGCCTTTAGCATCGTTCCGGGTCTCGATGCGAGACATCGACATTTATGGTCATGTCCACAACTCGGTTTATCTCGACTATTGCGAGGATGCGGTCGTCGAATTCCTGCGCCACCGCGAGATCCTCACCCACTTCCGCCACACCACCTCGGGCGTGGCCTATCACGTCAAGAAGGCGGAGATCACCTTTCACAATCCGATCGATGTCGACGACGTCGTCGAGGCGAAGGTCAGGGTCGAGAAGATCGGGCGGTCGAGCCTCTCCTTTACGATCGAGCTCTATCGCCAGCGCGATGGCGCCCATTGCGCCTCGGGCGGACTCGTCTGGGTCTGCGTCGGCCTTTCCGACAGCCGCCCGACGCCGATCCCCGAGGCCACCAGGGCCGCCTTGTCGCAGGGCTGACCATGCCGATCCATAGAGCGCTTATTCGACACGCCACGGAGAAACCGGAGAAGGCGGCGGTCGTGATCGACGGCCGCGCCTTGAGCTATGGCGAACTCTATGGCCGCGCCGGCGCGATCTACCGGTTCCTCCAAGCGCTTCCGCGCTCGAACGGCCGTTCATTCGATCTGCCCGGCGTCGAGAAGCTTGTAGCGGTCAGCCTCGGCAATCACATCGGCTTTGCCGAGTATTTCGTCGCCTCCACCGCGCTGGCGAATGCCTGCGCCGTCATCGATCCGGTGATGCCGGAAGCCAGAATCGAGCGTATCGTCGAGCGCCTGGCGCCCGACGTGCTCGTCGTCGACGACGCTGCGAGCCCGAGCGCCGAGATCGGCCGCAGGCTCGGCATTCCCGTCATCGTCGCCGGAGCCGAGCCCTTCGATCTCACATCGACGGGAGACGACCTTCCAGCCGATGCCGACGGCATCTTCCTGATCGGTTTTACCTCGGGTACGACAGCCGAGCCGAAGGCCTATTACCGCTCGCGCGAACAGTGGCGCCGGAGCCTCGACCGGGGACGGATCGTTTTCGAACTCCAGGACGCGCCCTCGACCCTGTGCCCGGGAGCTCTCGCGCACGGGCTCGCGCTTTATGCCCTGGTCGAGGCGCTCGATGCCGGAGCGACCTTCCATTCGGTGGGGAAATGGGATGCCGGAGCGGTCGCGCAGATTCTGTCTTCCGGGATCGAACGTCTGGTCGCCGTGCCCACCCATATAGCGGGCATCGCCCGGGCATGGGCGGGTGAGCCGATGGCGTCCTTGCGTGACGTGCTGACGGCCGGCGCCAAGCTCAATCTCAACGAGGTCGAATCCATGCGCCGCCTCTTTCCGAAGGCGCGCATCCGGGAATATTACGGCGCCTCCGAAATCGGCTTCATGACGGTCTCGACACTTGTCGGCGGCGTACCCGATTTTCCGATCGACCGGGTCGGACGAGCCTATCCCGGCGTCGAAATTTCCATCCGCGACTCTGGGGAAAACGATGTCGGCGCCGATGTGCCCGGCACCATCTTCGTCAACAGCGACCTGATCGCCGACGGCTATCTCTGGGGCGACGACGGCCAGGCGTTCCGGGTCACGCCGGCGGGTGCTACCGTCGGCGATCTCGGCGAGATCGATGAAAACGGCATGCTGCGGGTGATCGGCCGGGCGGGCGGCATGATGATATCGGGCGGCAACAACGTCTATCCCGCCGAAGTCGAGAGCGCGCTCAAAACCTGCCCCGGCGTCGAAGATGCCGTCGTCTTCGGGTTGCCGGATGCCTATTACGGCCAAAGGATCGTCGCCATCGTCTCGGGCGAGGCGACGGATGCGAAAATGCTTGCCGAGCATTGCGCAGGCAGGCTTGCAAGGTTCAAGGTCCCCAAGCAGTTCTACCATATCGGCTCTTGGCCGATGACGAGCAGCGGCAAGATCGCGCGCGGGCAGGTAGAGGCATCGGTGATTTCGGGAGATGGTCTTGTCCTACGCCTATCAGCCTGACGAGGATTGGCAGCCGGTCGTGGTCGCCGCCTACCGCACGCCGATCGGCCGGGCCTTCGGCTCGCTTTCGACGGTTGCAGCCGAAGACTTGGCTGCGCCCATCATCCGCCGCATCCTTGCAGAAACGGGCGTTGCGCCCGACGCCATCGACGACGTGGTGGTCGGCAATGCCACCGGCGGCGGCGGCAATATCGGCCGACTGGCGGCGCTCAACGCAGGCCTGCCCATGGAGGTTCCCGGTGTCGCCATCGACCGGCAATGTGGTTCCGGTCTGGAAGCGATCATCCTGGCCGCCCGGCTGATCCAGGCGAAGGCCGGTTCGTGTTTCCTTGCCGGGGGCGTCGAAAGCGTCAGCACCGCGCCATGGCGCGTCGAAAGACCGAAAGCCAATGGCGCCCTGCCGCGCTTTTACGGCCGCGCACGCTTCTCCCCCGAGGCGATCGGTGATCCCGAAATGGGCATTGCCGCCGAAAACGTCGCGTGCCAATTCGGCATATCGCGCCAGCGGCAGGATGAATTCGCCCTTCGCAGCCACAGGCTCGCCGTCGCAGCCGCCGAAGCGGGCCGCTTCCGGCCCGAGATCGTAGAGATCGCCACCGGCCACGGACTGGTGGAACGGGACGAATGCCCGCGACCCACGACGTCGATTGAAGCACTGGCAAAACTCCGGCCCGTCTTCCTGGCCGACGGTTCGGTGACGGCAGGCAATGCCTGCCCGCTGAATGACGGCGCCTGCCTGGTGCTCGTCATGAACCGCGGCATGGCGAAAAGCATGGGCATCGAAAAAGGCCTCGCCTTCATCGACAGCGCCGCCGCCGGCGTCGACCCTAACCTGCTCGGCATCGGCCCGGTCGCCTCGACGGATAAGCTTCTGCAGCGCCAGCCCGGCTTCTCGCTTTCCACGATCGATGCGATCGAATTCAACGAGGCTTTCGCCGCGCAGGTCCTGGCTTCACTCGATCAGCTGGATATATCAGCCGACGCGGTCAACAAGGATGGCGGCGCCCTGGCGCTCGGCCATCCGTTCGGAGCCTCTGGCGCGATTCTTGTTAGCCGGCTATATAGTCAGCTGGTGCGCGGGAATGACTGGTCGCTCGGCGCGACCGGTCTCGCCATGATCGGCATCGGCGGCGGCATAGGACTGACGGCGCTGTTCGAGGCGGTCAGGCTATTCTGAGAAGACAGCCATTCAGGCAGGTGCGCTGCCGGCTTCGATCCTCTTCTGATCTGGCTCGGTCATATCGGAAACCAAGGCGGCGCCGGCGCGGCGAGGGCCTGCGCGATCTGATCCCGGAGCCACACACTGCCGGGATCGCGATCGAAACGACGAAGCCAATACATGGTCACGTCCATTTTCGGCGAATCCACCGGAGGCATGAACACATCAAGCATCAGCCGGCCGGTCAACATGCGAGCGAAATGAACCGGAATGCTCCCCAGCATTTCGCTCGCTTCGACGGTAAGAGCGACCGCCTGGAAATGCGGTACCGTGACCATGACACGCCTGGCAAGGCCCAGGCGTGCAAGGGCGGGATCAATCGTCCCCGTCTTGCTGCCATCGGCGGAGCGCAGAACGTGGGGAACAGCGCAGAATACGTCCGCCGGTATGACTTCTCCTGGACAAATGCCATGATTGGCAAGGAGCGGATGTCCTCGCTTCGCAATGCATACCAACCATGATTGGAACATCTTGCGGCTGACAACCCATTCAGGCGGTTCGAGCGATCGATCAATAACAATGTCAGCTCGGCCGTCACGCAACATCTCGAAGACTTCGGATGAAGCATGATCGATCATCTGCAGGGTGGTGGACGGCGCCGCTTTGGCGACGCGCGCAGCGAGGGGCGGCATCAACAGCGAGGAAAAATAGTCCGATCCGATCAACATGAAGGATCGGGTAGACGTGGCAGGGTCGAATGCAGCATTCGTCGCCAACGCCTCTTCCATGCCGGCCAATGCTTGTCTTATCGGTTCACGCAGCTCAAGCGCCCGCGCTGTCGGCATCATCTGATTGCCTTCCCGGACGAACAATTCGTCGTCCAAGAGGGCGCGCAGTCTGCCCAACGCCGAACTCACGGCCGGCTGGGACAAGCCGACACGCTCGCCAGCTCGCACCGTCGAGAGCTCCGCCATCATGGCGTCGAATACACGCAATAGATTGAGATCGAGGGCTGAGAAATTCACGGGCTCAATATCCCTTATACGATCATTCAATTTCCGCGCTGCCGCTTCCGGCGATAGTTTTGGACAGCAGTATAAAACTCTATTCCATTCAACCTTGGAAGGAAATTGCGATGAACGTCGCTGGGCGCATCAGTCGGACCATAACCTGGCTGGGCACCGCCTACACCATCAATGTGGGAAGGATTGAGAGCGGCGGAATTGTCGGAGTTTTCGAAAGCACCGTGCCGGCGGGCGGGGGGCCGCCCGTCCACATCCATCACAATGAGGATGAGGTGATCCACGTCATCGAGGGCGCCTATGAATTCTGGCTGAACGGCGCGATCATCCCGGTTGCCGCGAGCAGATCAATCTTCCTGCCACGAGGCGTGCCGCATACTTTTCGGGTGGCGAGCGCGTCTCCGGGACGCAACCTCACCGTCCTGACACCGGGCGGGCTGGAAGAATTCTTCATCGAGGCCGCTGTGCAGGCTCCGCGCCTACCGGAACACATGGATCGGTTGCTGCAGCTTGCGGGACGCTACGGTATCGAATTTCGCGGGCCGCCGGATTGGGACACCGCCCGGGCGTCCTGACGACGGCGCCCTTCATCAACGATTGCAAAGTGCCTCTCCGACCCCTGGTACGAACCCAGCGCTTGAGCGCCTTCGTCTCCGTCGCGACGGAATCGAAGGCGGCTTGCGCGATCGTGATGACATTCCTCAGTTTCTGTTATCTGCACCGACGGCACGTCCGGCCGAGACCGGATGAAACCAGCCTTGTCTGTTCCGACGGGACACCTCGACCACAGGTGAGGTGCGCTACTGCCTTGGCATAGGACGGCAGCGACCGAGAGAGAATGGTTCGAGCCCCCGATCCGGCGCATTCTCCTGCCGTCGGCTGTGGTCGGCCGCGCCGGGAATCCGCTCGGCGATTGTTCTCATGCCGATCAAGTCGCCTGCCCTACTGAAGAGGCAGTTTGCAGCTCATCTTAAAATCAACAGAGGACATTCCTCGTAAAGGACCAGGGAGATTACCATGAAAATCGTCGTTATCGGCGGCACTGGCCTCATCGGCTCGAAGACCGTGGAAAGATTGCGCAAGAAAGGACATGACGTTTTGGCGGCCTCGCCGAATTCGGGCGTCGACACGATCACCGGCAAGGGCGTCGCCGAAGCGCTTGCCGGGGCGCAGGTGGTGCTCGATCTCGCCAACTCGCCTTCCTTCGAAGACAAGGCCGTGCTCGAATTCTTCCAGACCTCGGGCCGTAACCTGCTGAAGGCGGGGGCTGCGGCCGGCGTGAAGCATCACATCGCGCTGTCGATCGTCGGCATGGAGCGGCTGCAGGGCAGCGGTTACATGCGCGCCAAGATGGCCCAGGAGCAGCTGATCAAGGGCTCCGGCATTCCCTACACCATCGTCCGCTCCACCCAGTTTCATGAGTTCATGGCCGGCATCGCCCAGTCGAACACGGTCGGCCAGACCGTGCATCTGTCGCCGGCCTATCTGCAGCCGATCGCCTCGGACGATGTCGCCGACGTCATGGCGGAGGTGGCGCTCGCTGCACCGCTCAACGGCACGATCGAGATCGGCGGGCCCGAGAAGATCCGCCTGACCGATATCGTGACGCGTCTCTTCAAGGCGACGCACGATCCGCGGCAGGTGATGACGGATCCGCACGCCCGCTATTTCGGCGTCGAACTCGACGACACTTCGCTCGTCACCGGTCCGAATGCCCGGCTCGGCAAGATCCGCTTCGACGACTGGCTGAGCCAACAGTTGCTTCAGAAGAAGAGCGCCTGACGGCGAAGCGTCACCTGTCGAGCTATTCCCATCATCGGAGGAGACCAGACATGCTCAGGAAAATCATCTCGGCCGCGGCCATTGCGCTTGTCCTTGCCGCCGGCACTCAGGCTGACGCCGCTGGCGGCAAAGCCAAGGTGACCGTCGTCTTTGAGCAGAAGCTGCCCAATGTTCCCGGCAAGAGCATGAAGGCCGTGCTGGTGGAATATGAGCCGGGGGGCCAGTCGCCCGGCCATACGCACCCGAAGTCGGCCTTCATATACGCCACCGTTCTCGAAGGGGCGATCACCAGCAAGGTGAATGACGGGCCGGAGAAGACCTACAAGGCCGGCGAGAGCTTTCCCGAATTTCCCGGCGATCACCACGCCGTCAGCAAGAACGCCAGCAAGACAAAGCCGGCGCGCCTGCTTGCGGTGTTCGTGCTCAACACCGACGAGACGGAACTGACGACCGACGACAAATAACGCGCAACCGATGCCCGGCGCCGCCGGGCATCGGTTGCGCCGCCGTGTCAAACAGCCTGCAGCGCCAATTCCAGATCGGCGATCAGATCGTCCGGATGCTCGATGCCGATCGACAGCCGGATTGTCGATTCCAGCACGCCGATGCGCTCCCTGACATCGGCGGGCACGCCGGAATGCGTCATGGCGGCGGGGTGGCTCGCGAGCGACTCGGTGCCGCCGAGGCTGACGGCGAGCTTGAAGACCTGCAGCGCGTTCAGGAATTTGAAAGAGGCCGGCTGGCCGCCGCGGATATCGAAGGAGAAGGTCGAGCCGGCGCCGGTGCACTGGGCGGCGAAGGTGCGGCCCGCAGGCGAGTCTGTATCGTGGTAGGGGAGATAGTGGACCTTCTCGACCTTCGGGTGATCACGCAGGAAATCGGCGACGGCGCGCGCATTGCTGTTCGCCCGCTCCATGCGCAGTTGCAGCGTTTCCAGCGATCGGCCGAGCATCCAGCAGGAATGCGGATCGAGCTGCGTGCCGATCGCCCCGCGCAGCGCCTTGACCTGCTTGATGACAGCCTTCCGCCCGAGGACGGCGCCGGCAATCAGATCAGAATGGCCGCCGACATATTTGGTCAGCGAATAGAGAGAGATATCGGCGCCATGCTCGATCGGCCGCTGGAAGACCGGCCCGAGCAGCGTGTTGTCGCAGACGACGACCGGCACATGCCCCTGCCTTGCGCCGATCGCATCAGCCACGCGCCGGATCATCGCGACGTCGACGAGGCTGTTTGTCGGATTGGCCGGCGTCTCGATCAGGATCACGGACACGCGGCCCTTGCCGACCGCCTCATCCGCCGCCTTCTGCACCGAGGCCTCGCTGACGCCATCGGCAAAGCCAACCGCGGCGACCCCGAAATTGAGGAAGGTCTTCGCCAGCAAGGTTTCCGTGCCGCCATAGAGCGGCTGCGAATGCAGGATCGCATCGCCCGGCCGGACGAAGGCGAAGAGCGTGGTGGCGATCGCCGCCATGCCCGAGGAAAATAGCGCGCCGCTTTCCGTCCGCTCATAAACGGCGAGCCTGTCTTCGACGATCTCGCTGTTGGGATGATTGAAGCGCGAATAGACGAGGCCGGCGCCCTTGCCTGCCGGCGGCTCGCGACGGCCGGAGACATAGTCGAAGAAATCCTTGCCATCTTCGGCGGAGTTGAAGACGAAGGTCGAGGTCAGGAACACCGGCGGCTTGACTGCCCCTTCCGAAAGCTCGGGATCGTAGCCGTAGTTCAGCATCTGCGTTTCGGGATGCAGCGCATGATTGCCGATATGGGTTTTGGAAGGATGCGGGGCGGTCATGATCGTCTCCTCTGTCGAACCTGCCGAAGGACAGGATACATCAATTCGAGGAGCAGTCATCGAGACTGCTCTATTAACAGGGGAGCATGATGTCGTCCGAAAAACCGCTCACGCTTTTCGCCTCATGCTCAGACGCTCAGCTCACGATCTCGCCCAGGGTATCGGCGACATAGGCGCCGCGCGCGCCCATCGGCAACGGGTGGCCCGTCGTCGTGTCCCGCGCCGTCTGATGCTCCAGCTCGGCATTGAGCTCCGCGCCGACGATGAGAATGACGACGGAAAGCCAGATCCAGATGAGGAACCCGATCAGTGCGCCGAGGGTGCCGTAGGTCGCGTTGTAATTGGCGAAATGCTCGAGATAGAAGGAGAAGCCGAGCGACATGGCGGCCCAGGCCGCGGCGGTCAAGGCTGCGCCCCAGGTCATCCACCGTATTCTCGCCGGTTCGCGGCTCGGACCGAAGCGATAGACCAGTGTCACGGCCACGGCGACGACGGAGAGAAGCAGCGGCCATCTCAGGAGAAGCGCCATCTGCTCCTTGAACTGATCGAGCCAGAGATAGGAGAGCACGACCGGCATTACACCGACGAGCACCACCATGATGACGGCGAAGAGCATCGCGCATAGCGTGAAGCAGAGGCCGATCAGGTTCAGCCGCACGAGGCTGCGTTTCTCCCTCTCCTCATAGGCGACGTTCATCGCGTCGAAGATCGCCAGCGTGCCACTATGGGTGCTCCAGAGCGCAATACCGAGACCGACGAAAAAGGTTATGCCGAGCGTGCTCTCGCGGTTTTCGACCAGCGCCTTGATCTGATCGGCAAGCAGATCGAAGGCGCCGGGCGGCAGGAGGACAGCCAGTTCGCGCAGATGTTCGGAGATGGTGACGGGATCGGCGATCAGGCCGTACAGCGAGACCAAGGCCGCCAGAGCAGGAAACAGGGCCAGGAGCAGATAGAAGGTGACGCCCGCGGCAATGAGGGTGACCCGGTCGTCAAGGACCTCATGGAAGAGGCGCCA
This sequence comes from Rhizobium sp. NLR8a, assembly GCF_019685235.1. Lineage (NCBI taxonomy): Bacteria > Pseudomonadati > Pseudomonadota > Alphaproteobacteria > Hyphomicrobiales > Rhizobiaceae > Rhizobium > Rhizobium sp. NLR8a. The sequence goes on along the minus strand of NZ_JABDWI010000011.1, from coordinate 139,545 downwards.
GAACACATCGCGAAGACCGCTCATCGGAATAGCCTCCGGCGTCGCCGCGCTGCGCCCATGATCATCACCCGACCAGCCAGCGGCCGCAGGCGGGGTGAGCGAACCGCACTGCCTTGTCTGAACCAGCACGAACGCCCCGACCGCAGCCACCATCATCGCCGCAGCGAGCGGATATCTCTTGAGGTGGAGCCCATCAGCCATTACCCTATCCTCCGATTTGCTTCGGGGATAACGCCGGGTGCCGCTAAAGGATGCAAGCTGATGCTTTTCTGCGGAAACCCGGGGCGGGGGAGGGGGATCGCGGCGGCCAATGGCGCGCTTGAGCGAAGATCCGGCGCCAGCCTCGCGACCTACAAGCCACTGATCTTATTGGAACCGCGCTCCACTACGGAAGCGAATCGCGAGTTTAGTTTCGTTAGTGCGGTACGGATGATTTCGCGCGCGCCCAGTAGCGGCGATTTTAAGACCTTGGGGACGGCGAATTGACACGCCGCAGACCTGAATTCCGCCTGCCACCGTTTAAATCCGGCGCCTGCCAGGCAGCTGCGACCGGCAATCCGCAGCGTAGAGACGCTGCACGACAATGCCCCATAAACAATAGCGCCAGCGGCAACCGGCAGCAATAGCCGCGACCTTTATCCCGGGAAAAGATTGGCTTCACAGTGCTTGCTTTGGACGCCAGTCATTGAAGCATCCGACAATTTCCCCGGCGACCCCTTGGCCGCCTCCAATGCGTATCGCCCGGAAATGTGCAGCCGTTCCGAGATAACGACATGAGGGAAGCAAGGCGCCAAGGCCGCCAACGACGTCTCCGCCGCCCAACGGACGGTCGGCGGCTTGGTGATCGATGCGCGAGCTACCCCGCATTGGCCGCCGTCGGCCTCCTGCGCGCTGGACAACATGTCCGGTTTTGCTGTCGTACCGGTCATCGGGAAATTCGATATTCCAGACGAGACGACGCAACCGCTCCGGGGCGATGTTTCGATACCAAGCTCCTCCAAACGAAGCAGAAGCAGCAGATGAACGCTCTCGACGACCAGCCCGGCATAGGCGACGAGCTGATACAGCGCCGGATGCATGGCGGCATAGGATTTGAACCCGAACGATGCGGCGATCGCCTCATCGAGGTGCGACGACTTGATGTGAGGATACTGGCCCCGCAGAGCCTTCTTCAGAGCGGCGATATTCGCAGGCGAGAACCTGATGGATGGGTTCAGCATATGACGATCCAATGTCCCTGGCCGAGCCTGCCGATTACGCTTCGACCTTGGTGAACATGGTCGTCGAGAAACTCCACTCGCCCTTCAACCCGGCAGCAGGTTCGGATGGGCTTCCAGGCTGAGACCTTAACCTGCGGACGCTTCTTGCTCAGGATATGGGATCGACAGTGAGGCAAGTCGCCCACGCCAACTGCCCATTGCCTCACCAATTGGGATAGTCGCCCAGTCGGCCGTTGTCCGCGGACAACGGAGCGATCGCTTCGAGATCAGCTGGATCGTGCCGGGTCATGCCGATGGCGAGCAAAGGCTCTGTTTCAGATAAAGGACACACTTGCCATCAAGCCGGCATTCCGGCAGTTTCGCTGCATGGATCTTGCTGCCCTCGTCTCTCGCATACGCGCTCAATTTCGCAACTTCACTCAAAAACACCTGGCGAACTGTGTTCAGGGAGTAACCGAGATAAAGTTGCAGCTGAGCGAGGAGAGCAAGCCATGTCCTTTGACGCCGTCAGAGCCACATTCGGCAATTCGTCTTTCCTGATCGAGCACTTGATGGGGGACGGTGTCTTGATCCGGCATAACCTTGAACAACTGCCGTATGATCATCTCTCCAGATGGTTTCGATTGTGATTGCGGGGATGAACGGCATGCCCCGGCCGCGGACGTATCCGCCGCGATCCATTCGATGCTGCTTCAGCCAGACTGCACCAACATCGATTTCGGCACCGCTCCTCCCAACGCCTTTTGGGAGATCCTGCAATTCTCGAAGCCGCCGGAGCGACGCAAATTGAGATCAGCAACTCGCGAGCCGAATCGGATAGGCTCGTCTAATCGGCTGATGATCCCAGGCCACATGGCGAGCCTCGTTCGTGCGGTGCTATTGAATCTAGGCAGGCACCTCGGCACGTTGTCCGCGGACAACGCCGTGCCCAAGCCCGACACGGCGCCGTGCCTGCAACATCATCTGTACGATATTGACTCAGCCCTTGGCTTGAATTCGCCGCATTGCGGCACTACCTCGTGACGAGCCGAAGCGCTGCCCCTCCTAGCTGCTTCGGCCCGATAGACAGCACTCCTCCTCCCATGCTGTCGGTCACTATCGAAGCCCGGCGCCCTCTCTCCCGCGCCGGGCTTCTTTCACTTTGACACCGAACACTCGCCGCGTCCTTTGAGGCCCTCGGGCGCGTTTTTCCAACACCTCTCGTCGGCTGCGGCGCTCGCCAACGGACATTCCAGCCATGCCGATACCTCCAAGCCGCGACATCCTCCACCGCCCTTGTACGTTGCCGTTGCTGTATAGTGGGGTCGTGCGACGGGGTGCGCATTTCGGGATGAGAGTGGATGGGCATGCCGTGGGGCACCCCTCTGGCCTGCCGGCCATCTCCCCAAATGGTGGAGATCGGCTGGGCGTGACGGCTTCCCCAAACAACTAAAGTAGTGTGATGGTCGCTGCCGCCTGAGAGGGAGCGACGTTCAGACCACCTGCCAATCTCCACCCTTGTGGGGGAGCTGACCGGCAGGACAGAGGGGATGCCACACGGCACGCCGCCCCCAAGAGAGCCTCATCCTTGTCGTTACCCGGCGCACGGTGCACCCATGCTCTTCAGACGCATCTCGAGTGCCGGTGCGATATCTTCCAACTCTTCTCACCAGAAACACCGAACGAGATCAACAGGAACAACCGAGGTGACAGATGAATAGACTTGCGCAATGCCATTGCGGGTCACTCCGCGCAAAGACATCAGGCGATCCGCTCATGGTGGGCGTCTGCCACTGTCGCGATTGCCAGCGCAGAACCGGCGCCGTGGCGAGCAGCGGTGCGATCTTCACGAAGACAGAGGTAACGGTCGAAGGAGAGCGGAAGGTCTTCGAGCGTGACGCCGCGCAGGGGCGCAAGGTTCGATTTCATTTCTGCCCGAACTGCGGCACGTCTCTCTACTGGGAAGGCGATTTCAACCCGGAACTCTGCGTCGTCGCCGTCGGTGCCTTCGCAGACCCGGCATTTCCGCCGCCCCTGGTTTCCGTCTACGAGGAATCGAGACATGATTGGTTTCAACTGCCGGATGGGATGAAGCATGCGCAACGCGGACTGGCTTCGCTAGCGGCCGCGGCCGGTAACGAATAGTCCGGCAGGTGAACAAATCAACCCGGAGACGCGGTCGAGGCGCTTCCCAGGACAGAGCGGAAGAAGCACCCACGCGCAGTCGCGTCAGCTATGGGCGCCACGCTAGCTGATGGCGAAAGGAACAATTCAAGCATCATCTTCGCACTTGTAACGGGCAATCCAGCATCGCTCATTATCGACACCCACGACAAGTGACGGAAGCGAATGGCGATATTGTTTCCGCAACCGAATCCATCCAAACGAAAACAATACCTTATTTCTACCGACAAGGAACTGTGGCCGCCAACAGCGCCTTGACGCTTTCGGCATCAGGGGCGCAAATGTTGCGCCGATGGTTCGTAAAACCGCGCAGGCTGACTATTGTCCCACTATGCCGGGCTCGAGAGTTAGTGGAGCTAACGTCGCTATGAGCGTATTCATTCTCCTCTTGGGCTTTCCTGGCGTCGGAAAGCTGACGATTGCGAGAGAGTTAAGCCCGCTGCTGGATGCGAAGGTCATTGATAATCATTGGTTCAACAACCCGATACTGCGGCTGCTCGATGACGATGGAGCGACGCCCCTCCCGAATGGAATATGGGAATATACCGGAAGGGTCCGGCAAGCCGTCCTGGATGCGATCGTCGCCTATGGCCCTCCCACGGCGAATTTCATTTTCACACATGCCGGCATAGAAGGTGATGAGCGTAGCAATCGCACCTTTCAGTAGATTGCCGGCGCGGCGCAACAACGCGAAGCGCTGCTGGTGCCTGTGAGATTGCTCTGCGACGAGGAAGAGTTGGCGCGGCGCGTTGCCACACCGGCGCGTCGCGAGCGGTTGAAGTCGATTGACGTGCAGGTTGCTAGAGAGAGAAGCAGACGAGCCCAGGTCCTCGACCCTCAGCACCCGTTCACGCTGACTTTGGATGTCACCTCAAAGACGGCGGAAGCGAGCGCAGCAGCCATTCACAATCATGTCTTGAGTATCGCGCAGACGACGGGTTAGAACCCAGCCTCCGACAAAATATCTGCATATGCCAGATAGCTCGCCCCCCCGGATCGTTCGGAGCGCAAGCCCGTCCCTCATACCACCAGCATCCCCTGTCGCTCGGCCAGCGTCACCTCCGCCCGCGTTCCGGCGTTGAACTCCAGAAAATCCGCCTCGATGCCGTCGCTGAAAATCACTCCGTGTTCCGGCATTTCGGAGACGATGGTGAGCGGCTGGTCCTTAGAGACGAGACCGGCGACGATGGTGGTGCCGGTGGTGCGGCTCGGGAAGGGTTCGCGCACGAAGTAGCGCAGATAGTCCGCATCCCAGGCGAAGGACATGTCGATCTCTTGGTCGGCGGGTTCGAGGCCGAGTGCGCTCGCGGCTCCGAGCCAGCCGGAATAGAGGCTCTTCAGCCAGCCGGTCGAGCCCATGCCGGTCGAGACAATGATGCCGCTCGAGGACTGGCGTTCTTCGCGCTCTTCGGCCTGCAGGATATAGCGCGCCGAGACATGGCTTTTCGGGCCGATGAAGAGGTCGTTGACCGCGTGGACGACGGCGCCGGTGTTGAGCGTAGCCTTGGCCATGCTGACATGTTTGATCGGCCGCTTGTCTTTCAGCGCCTCGCCGATCACTTTCGGAAGGCTCTTCGGGTTGAAGGGCAGCAGCAGACCGTCCCAGCGCTTGGGATCGGGGTTGACGCCGAGGACCGGCTGGCCCTCGAGATATTTGAGCGTGTTGGCGACGAGGCCGTCCTGGCCGAGCACGACGACGACATCGTCGGGGCCGAAGACGAAGCTCGCGAGGTAGCGGCGGTCGAGACGCTGGACGCGGGCGACGGCGCGCAGGCTTGCTTCCACCTCTGATATAGCAGTTTCGTAGCGCTTCTTCTCGGCGAGATAGTCGCTGAAGTCGGCGCCGAGATGTTCGACATAGAACTGCGCCTGCTGCACCGTGTTGTAGCGGGCGATGAGTTCGTCGAGCCGGGTCGGCCTGACGACCAGGATGATCTTGCGTTCGTCAGAGGCCGGCACGGTCCTTGCCCTCCTGCGGCTGCAGGATCTCCCTGAGAAGATCGGGCGAGACATTCAGCTGGCCGATCTTCGTCGCATTGTCGGCAAGGTCGCGGAAGGCGAGCGCCATGAGCTGGCCCGGCTGCATGCGGACCGAGGCGAGAGCCTGCAGCACTTTCGGATCAGCTTGCTCGACGGATTTCATCATCGCCGTCAGCGCATAGGCCTGGGCGTCGGCCTCGGCCCGCGCGTTGGTCGCGGCCAGCGTCACCAGGTCGCGGTTCTGCTCTTCGAGCGCGATCTTGCCGGCCATTTCTTCCCGGCGGATCTGCAGCTGCCGCTCCTGCACGGCGCGTTCGGCTTCCATCTGGGCTTCGCGCACTTGGCGCCTCTTGTTCTCCAGGGTGATCTCGGTGGCGATCTCGTTTTCCTTGATCGTCCGCTCCTGCTCGATCGCGGCGTTGCGCCTGCTATAGATGGCTTCGTCGGCTTGGCGCAGCAGCGCTTCGCGGGCATGTGCTTCCAGCGCCTTGGCGGTTTCAGGCTTCGGCATGACGGCAAGCAGCGACAGGCCGAGGATTTCGAGGCCGAGCGCTTCGACCGTCGGATGCACCTTGAGCGCGTCGGCCACGCCGGCGACGAGCGCCTCGCCCGAAGCAAGAACCTCCTTCAGCGACAGCGTCTGAACCTCGGCTCGCATCGCCACCTGGACGCGGTCGATCACGCGGGTCGAAAGCTTCTGCGGATCTTCCGAAACATAGTGGCCCTTGCGGTCGAGCGTGAAATTCAAAAGTGCCGCCGTACGCCGCGGCTCGGCAATACGGTAGGTGATCTGGCCCTGCACCGTCACTTCCTGGAAGTCCGATGTCACCAGGGGAAAAATGAAAGGATCGTTGACGCTCGCCGTCGGCACCAGCACGAGGGAACTCGAAGGCGAAAAATGCCAGAAGGCAAGGCCGGCACCCTCGCGCACGGCTTTGCCGTTCTGATATTGAATGACGTATTGTGTGGGTTCCGTCTTGATGAAGCGCAGTCCGAACATGTCCGTTTCCCTGTTACCGGCGCGAGCCCCGCGCTCGTGTCGAAAAGGAGAAAACACGGCTTAGTGATAAATGTCAACTAACTTAGTTGAAGATTTACACTAAGGCGTAGGCGTGCTATCTTCCCACCATGACCACACACGACAACGACGCCTTCAAACCGATCGCGACCGTCGATCTCGCGATCTTTTCGCTGTCGTCGGAAGGGCTCGCCGTGCTTCTCGTCCGGCGGGCGGCCGCGCCCTTTTCCGGCGAATGGGCCTTGCCCGGCGGCTGGATCCATATTGACGAGGATGCGGATCTGGAGGCTGCGGCGCGGCGGGTGCTGAAGGAAAAGACCGGCGTCGAAACACCCTATCTCGAACAGCTGCAAACGACTGGCAGCGCCGGCAGGGACCCGAGAGGCTGGAGCATCAGCATCGTCTATATCGCGCTGCTTTCGGCCGATGATGTCGCGGAACGGCGGAACGCCATGGCCGAGGAGGCAGAATGGCGGTCGGTCGAGGGCGAGGGCGTCGGTTTTCCCATTGCTTTCGACCACGCGTCCCTGCTCAAGGAGGCGCTCGGCCGTATCCGGAGCAAGGTCGAATATACAAACCTGCCCGGCCATCTGCTGCCGGCCCATTTCACATTGAGCGAACTGCAATCGGTCTATGAGAGCCTTCTCGGCCGCAAGCTCGACAAATCGGCTTTTCGAAAGCGCATGGCGGAAGCCGATTTCCTGGAGCCGGTCGAAGGCGAGATGCGCCGGGCAAGCAATCGGCCCGCCCAGGTGTTCCGCTTGAAGGACATCCGGTCGCTGGTGCTCTTCGACCGCAGAATTTGATCTCTGCATCCTGAGGGATCAGGCGTTGAGACGCTGCTGCGTCTGCCGGTCGAAGAGGCGAGCAACGTCCGCGTAATAGATGCGGTAGAAGGAGTCGCATATGAGAGGGCTCGATAGTGGCGGTTCGTCCGCCCTCCGCTTCGTGCTGATCATGGGAGTCGTCAATCTTTTCGGCGACCTCACCTATGAAGGTGGCGCGGCGATCAACGGCCAGTTCCTTGCGATGCTGGGGGCGAGTGCCGCTGCGATCAGCGTCATTGCCGGCATAGGGGAATTCCTTGGATATGCGCTGCGGCCCGTCGCCGGCTGGATCGCCGACCGGAGCCGCGCCTATTGGGCGATTACCTTTGCCGGCTACGCGATCAATCTCTGCGCCGTGCCCGCAATGTCACTGGCGGGGAGTTGGGAGCTTGCGGGGGCCCTGATCATTGCCGAACGGGTTGGCCGTGCCATGCGCAAGCCGACGGTCGAGACAATGATCTCCTATACCACCGGCGAACTCGGGCGAGGCTGGGCCTTCGGCCTCAATACCGCCCTCGACGAGGCGGGGGCGACGCTGGGGCCATTGATTGCCGCTCTCATTTTGTTCCTGCGTGGCGACTATCGAACCGCCTACGCCCTGCTAACCATTTCTGTTGTGCTTGCAATCATGGCACTCATCGCTGCGCGGCTGACGTTCCCCGTTCCCGAGCGATTGGAGCAGGGCCGCACCGCCACGGCGAAAACGCTAGGCCTGCCTTTACTGGCTCTACATGGGCGCCGGCGCGCTCTTTGCCGCCGGGTTGCTCAGTTATGAGCTCGGAGCATACCATCTGGAGCGCACTCGGACCGTCCCATCTGAATGGATCCCGGTGTTGCTTGCCTTCTCCACCGGATCAGGGGTGGCGGCCAACCTGATCCTCGGCAGGCTCTACGACTGGTCGGATAAGGTGGCGCTCACTGTGGGGATCGTGCTGTCTGCTTGCTTCGCGCCGCTTCTACTCCAGGGCGGCTTCGCGATGGCTGTCATCGCAATGCCATTGTGGGGCATCGGTTACGCGGTGCAGGACACGCTGATGAAGGCAATCATCGCCGGGCTGCTCCCGGAAGGGCGTCGGGGTCTGGGGTTCGGCATGTTCTATTCGGCCTATGGTGGAGGTTGGCTGCTGGGCAGCGTCGCAACGGGATTGCTCTATGATCGCTCGACGCCTGCGCTTGCCGCGTTCGTCGCAACGGCGCAGCTTGCATCCCTTCCGATCTTTTTCCTGGCTCGAAGGGAAGCGCGTCGGGAGACGCAGTCAAACCGGTCGGAATAGCCCCATGCGAGATTCTGAACCTGCGCAGCTTCGCGACCGTCGCTAAGCATAAGCACTTCGCGGCCCTGAATCATCGGGGCACAGAGCAGCGGGGGAGTGTTCGCTGCGGTTCCTTGGAAAGGCACGCGCGAAAATCGCCATCGACGGCGGGAACGAAAATCGCACCTCTCTAATGCTTCATCATCAAGGGAAGTCTCGCGTGCGACAGCAGGTAGCGAGTGACGCGGCCGAGAAGCAGTTCGAGGAAATAGCTATGCTTGAAAGCGCCGATCAGCAGGCAGGTTGCGCCAACGGAACCCGCGAAATCTAGAATGGCCTCGGCAACCGGACGACCCTCCGAGCGGATCGCGACGATGTCGCCTTTCAAGCCGAGCTGCGCAATCAGTTCCCTGGCGGTAAACTGATAGCTGCCGTCGGGCTTGTCGTTGACGCACAAAACGGTGACGTGCTCCGCCACCGCCAGCCAGCGCCTTGCGGCAACGACGGCCGCTCGTGCATGATCGTGCGGTTTCCAACCGATCACGACACGCTGGAGGAGATGGCCGGAATAGCAGCCTGCAGGCGGCACGAGCACGAGCTTGCGTTCGTTGAAAAGCAGGTCGTGGAATGCATCGCGGGCATCCATGTTGCCGTGGTACGGCGTGACCACCAGTGCACTCTCGTGGCATTCGGATGTGACGCAGCGACCGAGATCACCGCGACAATCATCAAGCAGCAGGTCGCTTCGGCCCGGATTGACTTTCTTCCAGCTCTCGAAGACGCTTATCACCCGCTCAAGGCGTTGTTGTGGCGAACCCTCGTCCATGTCGCGCAGCATCTGCAAATCGATTTCTTCGGGTGCGGCGATCATCCGTTCCGGATCTGCACCGACATGGGCGGCCGCCATGCTGCCATTGATGGCTCGAGCGGCGTCTTCCGCGATATCGAGGCAGATGCGAGCACTCGCCGGGTCGGGCAGCAAGGCGATGACATCCGCGTGGGCGGTCAACTCGTGGACCCGCAGGGCCGAGATCACCGCGGGGGGCAACGTTTTTGCGTCGCGACCGTTTGAAGGTGACGTATTCATCAGGACCTCCGTGCGCGATGATCACTCATCGCTCCTGGTCCAATCCTAAAATCATAATACGCCCGCGCCTGGTGGCCCGCAACACGCCAAAGGCTTGAACAGATCGGAGGGCTAATGCCGGCGATGAAAAGCCATCATGGCGGGTGTTGATGGAGCGTCGGGGGGTGCGGCGCAATTTGTCATCAGCAGCTGCGGAACAATGATGTCCTGGCGAGGTTGTGGATGGGCCAGTCACGCAACATCCCAAGGAGGATATCAGGATGCGTATGAAACTCGTAGCAGCCTCGCTTCTCGCACTCGGCATGGCGACATCAGCCTTCGCCCAGTCCAATCCGGCTCCGGCCGGCGCCACGATCGACAAGAACCAGGCCGATCAAGGCGGTGGCGCAAGCAGCGACATGAAAGCCAAGAAGCCGATGGCCACGGATACCACCACGACCGGCTCGACGACCGGCGGCACGATGAAAATGGACAAGACCAAGTGCCCGAACCCGGTCAACAACTCCGCCAACCTCCAGACGCAGGGTGGCACGAGCAACGCCACTCCGATGGACGAAGCTTGCGCGGCGCATAACAACTGACCGGCCTGCCACGCACCAAGAACCCCGCTTCGGCGGGGTTCGGCTTTCAAGAGAGCCTCATACTGAGGTGTCCCGAGGGGCCTCGACAGACGAGGCGGGTGCGCCGACTTCCGATGAATGCAAGGAGCAGCGTTGGAAGGCGTCCTTCGAGGCTCCTCCCCCTCCGGCCTGCACGCGTCACGATGGGGAAGCCGGAGGGCGCCCGCGCCATCCAGGCAGAGACGCCGCATCCGAGAAGGGCGTTGAGAATGATATAAGAAGCTAACCTATTTCCGCGCGATCCGCGCACCCTCCAGCCCTATTTTTCGTTAGCCTCCCGCCCGCGAACAATCACCAAAATTCTAGTTGAGATTGCAGCCGCAAGGTGATCCTATCCTCCGGCTGCGTAGCATTGAGTCCCTCGCCCTTATTTCAACATTCGACCGAGCGGCCCATGTCGATTTCAGATGCGATCTATCGTCCCTTCGAAACCCTGATCCGGCCGCTCGACATTCCCTACCGACCGCTGCCGTCGAAGGGGCCGGTCACCGTGCTCCTGCATTTCATCTCGATGTTCCGCGGTGTGCTGATTGCGCTGGCGCTTTGCTCCATGGTGTTCGAGGTGATCAACCTGACGATCGTCTGGGGGCTCTCGGTCATCGTTGACGGCGTGACTGAGCAGGGCGCTGCCGTCTTCCTGCGCAGCGAATGGCTGCTACTGACCGTTCTCGGTTTTCTGATCTTTCCGGTGATGCCGATCGTGTCTTTCGTGCTCAATACGCTGAACTCGCATACATTGGGCATCGCCATGCCGGCCGCCATCCAGTGGCAGGGTCATAAGGCCGTCGAGCGGCAGGATCTTGCCTTCTTCCATGATCTCTATGCCGGCCAGGTTTCCTCGCGGCTGCAGCAGGTCTCCTCCGCCGTCCAGCAGCAGATCCTCGCCGGCTTCCAATCCATTCCGCGCTTCCTGATGCAGCTGGTGGGCTCAGTGATTTTGCTGAGCGCGCTCGCCTGGCAGCTTGCTTTGCCCGTCGTCGTCTGGATCACGCTCAACGTCGCCTTCACCGCGAGGATCGTGCCGATCTTCGTCGAGCGCTCGCGCCGCACCGCCAAGCAGCGCAGCCTGGTCGCCGGCGCCATCACTGATCTCTACACCAACATGCAGATGATCAAGCAGTTTGCGGCCGAAGACAGCGAGGCGGGCGCCATCCGCCGCATCATCGGCAAGGCGGTGCAGACGCAGCACAGCGAACAGCGCATCTACCGCTCGTCGGAAGTGACCGTCGTCATTTTCAATACGCTGCTGTGGCTGAGCATGCTGGCGATCGGATTTTCCGGCCTCGTCAAAGGCTTCCTCACGGTCGGCGAGTTCGTCGGGGCGATCTATATCCTCCACCGGCTGTCGTCGCAGATCTTCGTCTTCCTGCAGATGGGCCAGCAGATCTTCCAGGCGATCGGCACGATCAAGGACGCCATGCCTGTCATGACGACGCCACCCACAATCATCGACCGGCCGGATGCGACCAACCTCACGGTGCAACAAGGCGAAATCCGCTTCGAAAGCGTCCGCTTCGCCTACAAGTCCGGCAAACCCGTCATCGACAATCTGTCGCTGACGATCCGGCCAGGCGAGAAGGTCGGTCTCGTCGGTCTGTCAGGCGCCGGCAAGACGACGCTGGCAAATCTGCTCCTGCGATTCTACGACATCAACGAGGGCGCGATCCTGATCGATGCGCAGGATATCCGCGCGGTCACCCAAGCGAGCCTTCGCCGGGCGATCGGCGTCATCGCCCAGGATGTCGCGCTGCTGCATCGCTCGGTCGGCGACAATATCCGTTACGGGCGGCCGGAGGCGACGCGGGAAGAGATCGAGCGGGTGGCAAAGATGGCGAGCGCCGATGCCTTCATCGCCGATCTTGCCGACAGCGAAGGCCGCAAGGGCTACGATGCCTTCGTCGGCGATCGCGGCATCAAACTGTCGGGCGGCCAGCGCCAGCGCGTCGCAATCGCCCGCGTGCTCCTGAAGAATGCGCCGATCCTGGTCCTCGACGAGGCGACCTCGGCGCTCGACAGCGAATCCGAAGCCGCTATCCAGGACCGGTTGAACCTCGTCATGGAGGGAAAGACGGTGATCGCCATCGCCCACCGCCTGTCGACGATCGCCAGGATGGACCGGATCGTCGTGCTCGACCACGGCGGCATCGTCGAAGAGGGCAGCCCGGAGAAACTGGTCGAGCAGGACGGCCTGTTCGCCCGCCTGTGGAAACGCCAGACCGGCGGTTTCATCCCCGAGGAGATCGATTGAACGGAACCGGCGCTGCCGCTTGACTCGGCCAGGGACGATGAGTATTGTTTGGGTAATCGATAACCCATGGCGAGACCCGTGACCGCTTCACTCAACGACATAGCCGCCCGCGCAGGCGTTTCGGTCAAGACCGTGTCAGGCGCCCTGCATGGCGGCTCGGCGCGTATGTCGGACGAAACGCGCCAGCGGATCAAGGAGATCGCCGAGGAACTCGGCTATGTCACCAACTTCGCCGCGCGCAGCATGCGGCAGGGCTGGATGCCACTCGTTGGGCTCGTTGCCGATGATCTGATCACGTCACCCTTCGCGACTGAGATCATCAGGGGGCTCGACGGCGCCGTGCGCGCTTCCGACATGGCCGTCTTCGCCATGACGCTCAGCGGCCACCGCAGCGTGGGATCGATCCTCGATGAGATGCGGCGCTTTCGCCCGCGGGCGATTGCCTATGCCGCCATGTATCACAAGAGCGTCGACCTGCCGCCCGAATTTGCCGACACGGTCGGGGTCATGATCAACTGCCGCGACGCCAACGACCGGGTGACGTCGCTGGTGCCGGATGAAACGGGAGCGGCGGCCGAGATTACGGCCCATCTCATCGAGGCGGGCCGTCGCAATATCGCCTTCATCAATCTGCCGGGGATTCTCGCCGGGGAACTGCGCGAACTCGGTTTTCGCCAGGCGCTCGATCACGCCGGCATCGGTGGGGCAGGGGCCATCGTGTTGCCCGCCGTCAGCAAGGCCATCTACAGCGACCGGGCACACAGCCTTGTTCCTCAGCATGTGCATGATCTCATGACGGGTCCGCGACGTCCCGATGCCATCCTGTGCGGCAATGATCGCGTGGCGATGGAGGTCTATGCCGCCCTGCGCCGTTCGGGCGCGACCATTCCCGATGATGTCGCCGTCGCGAGCTTCGACAATCAGGTCGAGATCGCCTCGCGTCTCGATCCGCCGCTGACCACCATGGCGCTTCCCCACCGCGCCATGGGCCGGCAGGCCGCGCACATCCTGCTTGCCGAACACCGGCCCCCGGCCGGGGTGCAGAAACTGCCGTTCCAGTTGGTGGAGCGGGCATCCGTGTAAATTGAGGAAGGCCCATTCAATTGAGGAGGATTTCTAATGGGTAAACGTTTACTTCAGTCCCTGATCCTGTCGTCGGCACTGGCCGCCACATGGGCTGTCGCAGCCGAGAAGACGGCGATCCAGGTCATGCATCAGGGCGATCCCGGTTTTGTCGCCGCCTATGGCAAGGTGGCCGAGCGCTTCGAGGCCGCCAATCCCGATGTCGATGTCCAGTTCATCTATGCGCCGCACGATGCCTATAACGAGAAGTTCAGCGCGGCCGTCATGGCCAAACAGCTGCCCGACATCATGGAACTCGATGCGCCGTTCCTCGCCAATTATGTCTGGTCGGGTTATCTGCAGCCGATCAAGCCGCTGATCGACAAGGACGTCCTCGACGACATGACGGAGTCCAACATCGCTCAGGGCACATATCCGATCGACAAGGATCTCTATGCGATCGGCCTGACGGACTCTTCCGTCGTTCTTTACGGCAACAAGAAATATCTCGAAGCGATCGGCGCCCGCATCCCGAAATCCGTCGACGATGCCTGGACGCGGGAGGAGTTCGAAACCTATCTCGAGAAGCTCTCGAAGCTCGATGGCGTGAAATGGCCGATTGACACCTTCCGCGGCTACGGCATCAAGACCGAATGGATAACCTATGCCTACGGCCCCATCCTGCAATCGGCCGGCTGCGATCTGATCGACCGCAAAGTCTGGAAATCCGAGGGCACGCTCGACAGCGACGCCTGCGTCGATGCACTCGCGATGATGCAGAAATGGGTTAAGAACGGCTGGGTCGTGCCACAGTCGGCCGGCACCAACCAGTTCTACGCCGAAGGCAATCCGGCGGCCCTGGCGCTCGGCGGACATTGGGTCTATGCGGAGGCGGTAGCCGCCATGAAGGACAACCTCGTCGTCCTGCCGCTTCCGAAGTTCGGCGCAAAGAGCGTAAGCCCCAATGGCACCTGGATCTGGGCGATCACCAAGACATCGAAACATCCCGATATCGCGGCTAAGTTCATCAGCTTCCTGCTGAAGGACAAGGAATACCGGGCCTATGTCGCAAGCCAATCCGGCTACCCCGGATTGAAGAGCTTCGCTGCCGAGTCTCCGCTCTATGCCGATGGCGGTCCGATGGCGATCGCCTTCGAACAGGCATCGAAGACCGCCGTCGCACGTCCGCCGCATCCAGCCTATCCCACAATCACGTCGGCCTTCATGCAAGCCGTCGACGAGGTGTTCAATGGCGGCGATCCCAAGGAGGCGCTCACAACAGCCGCCAAGAAGATCGACCAGGACATCGAGGACAATGACGGATACCCGCCGTTCGGTGACGAGCAATAATCGCCCTCGCCGACCAATCGGAGCCTTGCGATGTGTCCGTGTGACATCGCAAGGCGGAACCGACATCACGCCTGGAGAGGAGGAGCTGTATGGCCATGCAACAATCGACATCGTCGCGATCCGCTCGAATAACGCTCCGGCGTGACAAGGGACGGCTGATGCAGGAAGCGGCCATGCTCGCGCCGGCCGTGATTCTGTTGACCGTCTTTCTGATCGTGCCGTTCCTCCTGTCTTTCTGGACGGCGATGACCAACCAGCCTCTCGTGCCCCGGCCGACGCCCGTCCGCTTCGTCTGGTTCAACAATTTCATCCGCATCTTCCAGGACGATCTCTTCTGGACGGCTCTCTGGAACGTCTCGCGCTTCACCTTTTGGATCATTCCGGTGCAATGCGGCCTGGCTTTTGCAACGGCCCTGCTGCTCCATCAGAAGCTGCCGTTCCGCAATCTGCTGCGCGGCATGTTCTTCCTGCCGGCGATCACGTCGATGGTCGTAGTCTGCGTCATCTGGGGAACCCTATTCCAATATCCCACGGGACCGTTCAACCAGATCCTCGGCTTTCTCTCCGGGGGCGCGATCCAGCCGATCGATTGGCTCGGCGATCCCGAATGGGCGATGTTCTCGCTCGTTCTGCTCTCGGCCTGGCAGGCCTATGGTTTCCAGATGATCGTCTACCTTGCCGGGCTTCAGGGAATCCCGGACGAACTCTACGATGCCGCAAAGATCGACGGCGCCAACGCCTTCCGACGCTTCTGGCATGTCACCATGCCCGGCCTGCGGCCCACCCATGTCTTCGTCCTCGTGATCACCACCATCCAGGCGTTCAAGCTCTATACCCAAGTCGCCATCCTCACGCAGGGCGGGCCGAAGAGCAGCACCGAAACGGTGGTGCATTACATGGTCCGCGCCGGCTTTGAGGAGCAGAAGATGGGCTATGCCTCCGCCGTCTCGGTCATCCTGTTCGTCATCGTTCTCATCATCGCGCTGATCCAGCGCCAGCTCCTGAGGCGCTTCGATGTCTGATATCGCTCTCTCGATCCCGCAGGCCCGCGCTGCGCGGCCTCGCTCCGTCGCAAGGGTTTTGCGCACCATCCAGACGGTCTCTATCTTCATTATCGCCCTGGTAATCGTCTCTCCATTGCTGCTCCTGGTCGTGGCGAGCCTCAAGGACGATCGGTTCCAGATCCTGGCCGACATGGGCAGCTTCCGGGCCTTCTGGGTTTCGAACCCGACGCTCTCCAACTATGCGGAGGTCGGCCACCTCTCGGGCGAACTCGCCTTCGGCCGTTACCTCATCAACTCGCTGATCATCCTGGTCACCACGGTCTGCTCCGGCCTGATCGTCAATTCGATGGCCGGTTTCGTCCTGGCCTGGGGATCGCTCCGCGGCCGAGCGGTGATCCTGGCGGTGGTGATCGCGCTCTATGTGATCCCGCAGGAAAGCATCATCATGCCCCTCGTGATCATGGTATCCAGGGCGGGAATGTCCGACACCTTCGCGGTGCAGATCGTGCCTTGGGTCGCGAGCCCGCTCTACATCTTCCTGTTCTACCAGTTCTTTACGCAACTGCCGAAGGAATTGCTGGAAGCCGCCGAGATGGACGGCGCCTCCTTTTTCCGGGCCTACCGCTCGATTTTCCTGCCGCTCAGCCTGCCGGCGCTTGCCACCGTATCGATCCTGATGGGCATCGAGACCTGGAATCAGTATCTCTGGCCAATCCTCGTGACGCAGACGGATTATGCCCGGCCGATCGCCGTCGCCATCGCGACCTTTTTCGGGCAGGACAGCATCTACTGGGATCGCGCGATGGCCGCCTCCGTTTTGATGATGATCCCGATCCTGGGGCTCTACCTCGTTTTCCAGCGCTGGTTCGTGAGTTCCTTTATCGGCTCTGCCGTGAAAGGTTGAATTGATGACAAGACAAGTGATGTCTCCGTCCGATGAAGGCGGGCTGGAGACGATCAGCGCCGTCCTGCCGGCGGGGAGCACGATCCATGCCTGGATAAAGGCCTCGCATGGTGGCGCGCCGGGAAGGCTGAGCGCACATGTCGACGGCGATCCGGCCGGTGCTGTCGAAACGTCAAATCCCCATGAATTCGAGTTTCGGCCGCTGACGCTGGAAAGCGGCGGAGAAACTGCCTTCTCCTACGACCCTGTCACAACCGAAGTCTCGGTTCTCTATGCCTTCCGTCAGTCCCGCGTTCTCGATGAGGGCGTAAGGCTGCTGCATGTCAGGCCTGCCAATGCCGCGCCCGAGGCTGCCGGCGGCTATCATTTCCGCCCGCCTTTCGGCTGGATGAACGATCCCAATGGGTTTGGAAGGTTCGGCGGCAGGGTGCACCTGTTCTATCAGCACTATCCTCACAGTCTTCGGTGGAACAATATGCATTGGGGGCATGCGGTCTCGGAGGATTACCTTCACTGGACGCATCTTCCAATCTTTCTTCCGCCTTCGGACGAGCTCACCGCGCGGGCCGATGGGCGCGGCGGCGCATTTTCCGGCTCGGCGATTCCCGTCGATGGCGCCGGCATTCGCATCTTTTTCACCGAGCATCTGAAGGACCGGCAGCCGGAGGAGCAGGTTCAGTTCACGGCCACCAGCCGCGATCTTGTCAACGTTGAACCGGCAAGCCTGATCCTGCCGGCGCGCCCCGCCGGGCTCGGCCTGACGACCGACTTCCGCGATCCCTATGTCTTCATGGGTCCGGACGATAAATGGAAGATGCTGCTCGGCACGCGGGACCGCGAGGGCGGCGTCATCCTGCTTTACGAAACGGACGATCCGGCTGCGGCAACGGGATGGACCTTCCTCGGCATTCTCCATCGCGAAAACCGCTTCGGGATGACGGCGGCGGAGTGCCCCTGCCTGGTGCCTCTCGACGGTCCCGCGAACGACCCGTCAACGCGCTGGGCCCTGATTTTCGGTCTTCTCACAAGCCGCGACCCGGCAACGGGCCGGCGCAATATGACGATTGCGACCGTCGGCCATTTCGATGGCCGCAGCTTCTCCGTGGAATTCGAACAGGAACTGGATTTCGGCACTGACGCCTATGCCTTCCAGGCCTTCGTCGATGATAGCGGTCCGGTCGGCATCGCATGGCTCGCGAACTGGACCGATGTCTCCAAAGACATCGATATGGCGACGGCGATGACGCTGCCGCGCCGGTTGGCATTGCGTGGCGGAGCGCTGATCACGCCGCCGGTTGCCGGCGTGGAAAGCCTGCGGCAACGCCGGTTGGATGCCGATGGACTTCTGGACGGCCGGCCCGTCGGTCTTACCAACGGTGCCGTCGAAATCCTGCTCACCCTCAAGGAGCCGGGCAAGGCGTTGCGCCTCACGTTCGAACATCCGGAGGCCGCGGTCGAGGTCCTGTTGAACGACGATGGACTGAGCATTCCCTTTTCGGTGGCGAATGCCAAGGTGTCGCCACGCTATATCGCCGCCGGCGCGCGCCCGTCGACCATCCGGATATTCCTCGATGCAGGTTCGATCGAGGTCTTCGCCGACGATGGCCGCTGGACCGGAACCAAGCGGCTGCCCGGCTTCAGCGGGGTAAGCTCGGTGCGTCTCATCGCGCCCCAAGGGAATCTGCTTACCGCCGAAATCTGGCAACTCAGTCTTTGATCTGCGAGGCAGCCCCGGGAAAAGCACGGCCGCCGAGGCGGCGGCCGTTGCGAATGGACACCGCGGTCGAGCGGCTCAGGCTGCCTTGCCTTTGCCCTTGACGTTGGCCGAGGACTCGGCGAGCTGCGTGAGCTTCTTGTCAGTCGCCTCTTCTTCGGCAAGCGTAGCCTGCAGCAGTGGCACTGCATCCTTGAGGCCGAGCTGCTTTGCCCAGGCGATCAGCGTGCCGTAGCGGGCGATTTCATAATGCTCGACGGCCTGTGCGGACGAAATCAGACCAGCATCGAGGGCGACCGTGCCCTTAAATTCGTCCATGATCTCCTCGGCTTCGGCGATGATGCCCTGAATGGCCTCGCAGGTCTTGCCGCGTGCCGGTTTGCCGACCATCTCGAAAACCTGTTCGAGGCGCTCGACCTGCGCCTGGGTCTCGTCGCGATGCTGCAGAAAACCGGCCTTGCCCTCTTCCGATTGCGCGGCGCGGGCCATCTTCGGCAGGGCCTTCAGGATCTGCTTTTCGGCGTAATAGATGTCCTTGAGAGTATCGAGAAACAGATCGTTCAGAGTCTTCTCGGTTGCCATTTAATCCTCCTGTGGCGTGTCGTGACGACAATCAACTCTCGCATCGGTCGGATGTTCCGATCGGAAATATGACGCCCCCTTGGGCGGGGGCGTCATCTCTGTCCGGCCAAGGAAGAGACCGCCCGATCGAGAGTACCGGGACGGCGATCACCGAACGATTGCGGGAGGCCGTTGTTCCCGTCCTCGAGCCGGCGAGCAGTCGCCGGCCAAGCCGGGACTTTTGTCCGGTATCGTACGGCAACGAATAGGGAGCCAGCGACTTTCCTTCTCATCCCAGGAGAGAAAAATGGCTTCCTCGTCTTCAGTACGCCCCGCATCGCATTGCAAAGAAAAATCCGCGATCGAGCGGGAGATCGTCGAGCTGACACCAGCATTGCGCGCCTTTGCCCGAAGGTTCCTGCGCAGCGATGATGACATCGACGACCTTGTTCAGGAAACCCTGCTGAAGGCGCTGAACTCGCTTCACCTCTACCAGCCCGGCACCTCGCTCAAATCCTGGCTTTTCACCATTCTGCGAAACACCTTTTGCACCAATTATCGCCGGAAGAAGCGCGAGCCGGCCGGAATGGACGCGGCGATGGAACAGGTGGCGATCGCCCCGACCCAGGAGTGGGTACTGCGGGAACATGAATTGCAGCGGGCGTTGACGCGTCTTTCCGACGACAGGCGCCGGGCTCTGACATTGGTGGCTGCCGGAACGAGCTATGAAGACGCCGCCAAAATGTGCGGGTGCCGGATCGGCACGTTGAAAAGCCGGGTGAGCCGCGCCCGCGAGTGCCTGATTGCGATGCTCGGAAACCATCTCGTCGATTGAGCGGCTTGCGCCGGTCCGCTTCGCCTTGAGCGGAACAAACGGTCATGGTCCTGGTTCCAAACCTAATCGATAGGATCGGCAGATCGAATCGATATGGGCCAACCGCCGGGCCAGGCTGAAGAGTCATGAACGCGCGAAGCCACGCCATCTTTCCCAGAGTTAATCGCGCCGGATGGCTCGATACGCTCCGCGTATTGACGGCGGTCGTGGCCCCAACGGTTGCCAAGGGCATCATCATTCGCCGCCCGGCAATGGAGCGTCTGGCGGAGCGGCAAGGCTTCGACAGAACCACCGTGGAACAGATGCAGCGGCTGAGAAACAAATACGGGCCGGCTCCTCTTCTGCTGCCCATCCCATTGCGACCACAGCTGCTGATCCTCGATCCGGCCGATGTCGCCACGGTGCTTCAATCCTCGCCCGAACCGTTTGCCGCGGCGACGGCGGAAAAGCATGCCGCCCTTGTTCACTTCGAGCCGAAAAACGTCCTCATCTCATCGGACTCTCGGCGCGCCGAGCTTCGGCCTGCCCATGAGCACGCTTTGGCAGCGGCAGACCGGCTGCATCCATATGCGATGCATTTCAAAAATATCGTCGACGAAGAATTCCTGCAGGTCCTGAACTTACCCCGTGAGCTCGATTGGCCGGCCTTTTCGCAGGCCTGGTTCCGGATCGTCCGGCGAATTGTCCTCGGCGAACGAGCGCGCAACGACGTCACATTGACCGAGACCTTGAACGAACTTCGAGGCCGGGCGAACTGGGCATTTGCCGCCCCAGTCGATCAGCGCAAGCTTGCTCGGTTTCACGATCAGGTCGGCCGCTATCTTCGAGAGCCGGAGAAGTACAGTCTTGTCAATCGGTTTCCCAGAGGCGATGAGCTTGCTCCGGAAAACCAGGTGGCCCAATGGCTGTTCGCCTTTGATGCAGCCGGAATTGGCGTTTTGAGGACGCTCGCCTTGCTGGCCTGCCATGTGAGCTACTGGGGCAAAGCCGTGGAAGAGGCCATGAGCGGCGATCTCGATCGCCCCTTCACGCGCAGTTGTCTGCTGGAAGCCTTGCGCCTCTGGCCGACGACCCCCGCCATCCTCAGGCAACTGACCAGGGATCTCAAGTCAGGCGACAAGGTCATCGCTCGCGGCACTGGCGTCATCATCTTCGTCCCCTTTTTCCATCGAGACCCCGCGCTCCTCTATGCCAATCGGATGGAACCGAGCATCTGGGGACAGAACGATGCGTTGCCGGCCGCAGGGCTCGTGCCTTTCAGCGCCGGTCCTGTCATATGCCCGGCACATAATCTCGTGCCGACGATTGCAAGCCTTGCCGTGGGCACATTCTTGTCGGCCGCCGAGATTGTGCTGCTGCATCCCTCTTTAGACGTCGCCAATCTTCCCGGCACTCTCAATCACTATGGCATCCGGCTGAAGCTGATTGCGCGGCGCAGGGAGAAATAGATGCTGCCTCAATGTCCTCGGCACATTTCAGTTCGCGCCGGTTCACAGCCTTTGCATGACCCCGTAAACGAGGATCAAGACGTAGAGCAGAAAGGCGATAGCGACCAAGGTCGCGATCACGGCAATGACCAGCCACAGGCTTTTCAGCGCATCCCGCTGCCCTTCGTCGCTCGGCCGGTCCAAGCGGATCGGGTTGTCTTTCGGCCACTTCGTCAAGGATTGGCTTCCGTTGAAGATTGCGTGGGCTGACCGCTTATGCTGATCGAGTTCCACGAGAGCGTAGCGCCGAACACGATCACGAGCCCGACCAAGAGAATGGCTCCCAAATAGATCATGAAAGCGCGACGGTCCGATTCCTGGCTCATCTTCTCTCCTTCGGTCCTCGAACCAAGGGAAACCCGGAATGTTCCAGATCAAGAAATCGAGAGGGGTCACCAGCGGAGCAGGCGGGGTCCGGTGACGGCGCCGACAGCGCCGATGAGCAGGATGCCGAGCGTATACCAGATCAACACGAAAGGCATGCCGTTTTCGGTGCAGAACCAGGAATAGACCCAGGCTCCGGCTGCTCCCGCGGCAATGCCGGCGACGAAGCCGGTCAGCCGCAGATCGACAGGCGCCGCGCGGCGCAGTGCCCAGACCGTGCCGGCATAGACCGGGATCGCAAAGCCTGCGATGAGCAGCGGGCAATGCAGCGCCGAGGACCCGACGATCAGCAATCGATAGTTCTCGCTCGGTGCCATCAGGAGCTGGGTGGCCGCGACGGCCGTCATGGCAGCGAAAATCACGGCAAGCAGACCGAAAAAGCGACCTTCCGAACCGTCGGGGCGGGAAAGCCGAAAAACGGCTGCAAAGGCGGCCGCCGCAATCAGCGCGTTATAGGCCGACTTGATCCAGAAGACCGGCAGCCTCAATACGTCGGGCATATCGACCCGGGGGCCGAGAATGATCAGCATCAGCAGCAGGGAAAATGCGAGGGCGGGCGCTATGCCGAGCGCAAAGCGGCGCCCTAGCGCGTTGCGCGGCACCGGCTCCAGGTCGCTTGCCAATCGTTCGATGATATCGTCCGTCTTTGTCACGATGTGCCTCGCAATCTCTCTCCGAGCGCCTTGAGCGCCCGATGGATGCTGACTTTCACCGCCGATTCGGACTGGCCGGTGCGGTTTGCGGCGTCGGCGACCGAGCCGCCCTCGAGCTTCACCTGGCGGATCAGTTCCTGCTGTCTCGGCGGCAAGCCGTCGAGCAACCGCTCGACATCCATGCGGGCAGTCAGCCTATCCTCGCTGAAGTCGCTTTCGATCTCGTCATCAAGCTCGGTCTCCGCCAGCCTGCGTCCGCCGCGGCCGCGATGATGGTCGATCAGCTTGTAGCGGGCGATCGAGAAAAACCAGGCAGTAAAAGGTCTCGTCCGGTCATAGGTGGATCGCCGGGAATGCAGTGCCAGCAACGTCTCCTGGACCAGATCTTCCATGTCCGCCCTCGTTGCCGCAGCCATCCTGCGGCTGTAATAGCCGACAAGCAGCACGCGCAAAACCGTCAACAAACGCCGATAGGCAGCCTCGTCCCCGTCGAGGGACAGAAGCATCAATGCTTTCAGGGCTTCTTCCGAATGGGCGGTCGTCATGCTGTCAAAGAGCTCATTCGTAAAAGCAGACAATCGGTTACAGTTAAAACCAAGGATTTTTGCAATACAGCTCTATAGCACATGCACGTGAAGCTGTAACGCATTGAGACGCGCAGCTGAAAGCATCGTGCGAGTGGGTCGAGCCGATCCCCATTGGGCGGTCGCGGGGCGAATTTCCGGGGTCGTGGAGAAGAACGGTGTACCGGATTTGGCTGGCGCTGTTTCAACCAGCGTGCGATGACCCTACAAAAGTCTGTCGCTTCGATTTTCTGAGAGGTCCAATCAACCGCTCATATTCCTCCTCCGCCCTGCCGTAGGCGTCGGCGGCAAATTCCTCCAAGCCAACGCGATCTCTGACAATGACCAGGCCGCGGACCGAGCGGATGAAATGGTTGCCCTCGAGCAGATGGAGCGCCGTGGTGACGCTCGGCCGTCTGACTGCCA
The DNA here is from genome assembly GCF_019685235.1 of Rhizobium sp. NLR8a. Taxonomy (NCBI): domain Bacteria; kingdom Pseudomonadati; phylum Pseudomonadota; class Alphaproteobacteria; order Hyphomicrobiales; family Rhizobiaceae; genus Rhizobium; species Rhizobium sp. NLR8a. Next base: position 116,186 of record NZ_JABDWI010000011.1, on the reverse strand, counting down.
GCATCAGAGCGATGAACTCATGGGTGAGCGCGAGCTTGTCGCCGTCAATGCGGTCGTGGCACATCAAGATCCAGCGAGCCAGCCGCTCATCGATCCCGTGGATCGCATTAGAAAGCGCTGTGAACCCGGCCTGGGTCGCAAGGATGTGCGTGCTCTTGTGCAGCAGGCTGGTAAACACCGGCTGCGTTTTCATCAGATCCACAAGCTTGTCCTGCCGCAGCCGATAGGCAAAACCCGGCACCTGGACGGCGACCTCGGTGACGCTGATTCCTCCGTCTATCGCTGCCGCCGTGGGTGCAAACCCGTCACGGCCGAACAATCCGGCCTCGACGCGGTTTCCCTCCGGCGAAACATTGATGATCGAACCTACGCCCGAGCACGGGAAATAAGCATAGTCGATCGTTGCGCCTGCTTTAGCCATGAGAAAGCCGCGAGGGGTGTCGCAGGGTTCCAGATCAGCAACGACAGCTGAAAGCTCCTCCTGAGGCAAGAGGGCGAATAACCGGTTTTCCCTGGTCGGTGTCGTTGCTGCCAATGCTCGCCCTCCGGAAGTGTGGGTTGGGCGCAGTCTGATGGTTTCAGGTGCGAAATACTGACTCGCTAGGCGGCTCTCCCACACAACTCACCAGCCCGCTCTTGGTTCCGGATTTGCGCGGAATCGACGAAAGGAATGTTGCCGGACTTGCCGGCCGGCCTCGATCTCCGGATTGTTGTCAATCCGCTTCAACTTCCCCTGGTTCCCGCGCGTATGCAGCTCAAATCTGTCCTCGTTTCGGGAACCGACTCTCGGTCCGGTCGTACGGGCGCAATCGCCTGCTTCAACCGAATAAACACGGAGAACAATGATGCGGCTGATGCTCAACCTTTCCCTTCTCTTCCTGGCCGCGACGCCTGCCTTTGCTGCCGATGAAGCCTGATAGCGAAGTGACGGACATGACCCCTCGAACAGCATCGGGCCTGCGGCCGGCGCCGTTCACTTCCCGCGAGATCGGCGCCGCCCGCAGGCTCAATGCCTTGCTGCGCTTCCTTCCCAGCTATCATACCGATAGGCGCTGGAACGCCAAAATCGTGCAGACCTCAATTCGCGTCGCGCAACTGCTGGCTCCAGACAGGCTGCTGCGCCGCAGGCACGTTGTCACCCGCATTGTCACAGCCGATGGCAGACGGATCGGCTTGAGGTTGATGCTTCCGAACGGAGCCCCGCGCGGCCTCTATGTCCATTTCCACGGCGGCGCCTGGGTGATGGGCAACGCCCGCTTTGACGACGGCATCACCTGCCCGATCGCAAGAGACTGTCGGATAGTAGCGGCCGGCGTCGATTTTCACAATGCCGCCGACGACCGGCTGGACCTCGCTCTTCTGGACAGCAAAGCGTCGATCGAATGGCTGGCCGACCATCTTGCCGAGTTTGCGGTCGAGCGGATGATCCTCGGCGGCGAGTCCTCGGGTGCACATCTCGCCGCGGAAGCACTTCTTCATCTTCGAGCGCGCAGTAAGGCGGAGGCCGTTGCCGGCTTCGTTTCCATGTGCGGCGCATTCGATCTCGGCGGGTCGCAAAGCCTGCGCCGCTCCACCGGCAGAAGCCTGGTGATCGACGGGCCATCGGCGTTGCGCAATCTGCAGCGACTGACGCCAAGCCTTTCCGGGCGTGAGGCGAAGGGTCCGTTGTTTGCCGATCTCTCTGGCCTGCCCCCCGCCCTGCTGGTCGCCGGAGCGCTCGATCCGGTCCTCGACGACAGCATCTCGATGCATGAGCGATGGCAGAGCCAAAGCGGCAATTCCGACTGCGTCATCTTCCCCGAGGCCCCGCACGGCTTCAACCGATTGCCGACTAGGCTGGCGGCCCGAGCGAACAGGTTTGTCAGAGCCTGGATTTCGCAGAGGCTTGATCGCCCTGGCGCGAATAGTGGCTGATCCTGCGCAGACCTTCGATTCTGTACGCTATTGCACAATGTATTGCTCAATGATTCGAGATGGTTAGGTTCGCCCGCAGCAAGGGTCGGAATAACACCGATGCGCGGACGGACATGGATGACCAACAATTGATTTTTCGGAATGAACTTTTGCGCGTCATGGGCCCGCAGGAGCAGCAACTCCTGCTGCCGCATCTGGAGCCCGTCGACCTTGAGGTGCCCACGATCCTCGAAATGGAGAATAGCCCGGTCAGCGACGTCTATATTCTCGAATCAGGGCTCGCCTCGATCGTGGCGAGATTTCCAGGCGGGCGCGACATCGAAGTGGGCATCGTCGGCCGCGAGGGCATGACGGGTGCGGCTGTCATTCTCGGCGGCAATCAATCCGCTAACCGGACGTTCATGCAAGTTTCCGGCCATGGCTTCAAATTGCCGGCATCGACCCTTTCCGCGGCGATGGAGGAAAGCCGTCCCTTACGCAGCCTCCTTCTCGCCTATGTCCAGGCGCTGCTCGCGCAGACGACGTCGACGGTGCTCGCCAACGGCCATGCCAAGCTCGAGGAGCGGCTGGCGCGCTGGCTGCTGATGGTCCATGACAGGACCGACGGCGCGACCATCTGGCTGACGCATGAGTTTCTGGCGGTGATGCTGGGCGTGCGCCGCGCCGGCGTTACGGTCGCGCTGCACCTGCTGGAAGGCAAAGGGCTGATCCGGTCCACCCGACGGCAGATCGTCATCCTCAACCGGCGGGGATTGATCGAAGAGGCGCACGGATCTTACGGCGCTGCCGAAGAAGAATATCGGCGGCTGATCGGCAAGGATCTCGCCCGCTGAAAAGCATGCCGCCGCGTGAGCGCCTCAGGACCGCTCCCTCCGCTCCTTCTCGGAGGCATGCCAGGCTCTGTCGATACTGCCTTCCTCCGCCTTGTGAAAGAATTGCGAGCAGACGAGCCAGCCTTTCAGCGGCCTCAGAATGAGAATGCAGGCGATGACGCTGAGGGGCAGGCTGACGATGAGATGCACCCAGATCGCCGGCTCGAACGTGAATTGGAACCAGAGGGCAAAGGCGAGCGCCGGAACGGCGACGATCGACATCGCGAAGAAGGCCGGCCCATCCGCCGGATCGGCGAATGAATAATCCAGGCCGCAGACTTCGCAGCCTCGGGCGAGCGTAAGATATCCGGAAAACAGATGACCCCGCTGGCACCGCGGGCAGCGTCCCAAAAGTCCCGTGAGGGCAGGGTTCGTCGTTACCTGATAATTGGTGGGAACTTCATTTTCCATACCCCTCAAACCGCGCCCGAAGGAGCAGGTTCCGCAGCCGACGGTGTTTTCGGCGGACCGGCGGTGGATCAGCCTGATCCTGGCGTGATGCTCTGGTCGTCCTTCTCGGACAGCGCGCCGGCGCCGGGCGTTTTGCTTTCGTCTATGAGATGATCTTTGGCGTGAGGACCGGCGGGCGGGCTTTTCCTCGCATCGGCGGTTTCCTTTTTCGGTTCCTTCGACGTCGGTTCGCGCTTTTTCACCGTCATTCATGAGCTGCTCCTCGTCAGATTGAGATGACCGAGCGGCCGTTTCGATCTCCGCCCCCCGTGATCGCAGCAGTTCGGGAGAGCCCCTTTTTTACCGAGGCCAGACGGCCGACCGACAGCAGCTTGACCTCGTCAGTCAAACCGTGGCGATAAAGGCGAATGAGCAGAGCGGCGACCTCCTGCATTTCAGGCGAACGCACGGCTTTGCCCGCCTCGCGGCAGATCACATCCAAAACGATTTGCAGACGCTGAAGATCGGCTGAATCGAGCGCTTTCAAATGGATGGACTGAGAATCGAGCATGACCCTGGTCCTTAAGCTTTTCACCGTGCGTTTTTGAATAATGGGACTCTATTGCAGCCGAAACAACTCCTCGTCCTCCATTGTACGGAAGCGAACATCCACCGCATCGCGCGCCCGAAGGGACGCGAGGCGCTTTAGTGATAATAGGACGAGTCCCCTCCGAACAGAGCGGCGATCATCGCGTCCACGTCGGAAGGACGCCCACTGACAACAAAGCCGCCCGGCGGTGTTTCGGATCGCTCGTCATAGGCAAAGATGAAAGGAATCCGCCGTGTCTCCAACCAATCATTTATCCAGAGCATGGCTTCGTCGGAAATCGTCACATCGATGATCACCGCATCGAACAGGAGGCCCTCGCTCAAGCATTCCATGGCGCTGGAGATGACAACGGGGCCGGCGAGCACCGCCTGGCGCGCGATCAACGCCTTTCTTGCACCGTCCGAAAGGAAGCCGGCTTCACCAATGATAAGGATCGTCTTGCCGGCGACCGGACTGAGCGACTTCATGGCGGACGCCTACTGTAATCCAGGTTTTAGGGTGATCATGCTGTTCAATGGCGGTTAGAAACATAGGCGGGTCCGCGCCTGTATCGTGCCTACCATATTCGAGCCTGTCATGCGACGTTCATTTTGCCCTGACCGCCGAACCCTTGCCGGGCCGCCTTGTTCCCCGGCGGTTGGGATCGGGGCGCCGGCCGTGCGATCCGTACGTTTTCGCACCAGCTGTTGAAATCGATGACCCTAAGTTTAGGATCGTCGCATATAAGGGGAGGAACGCGGATGATGCAGCACGCGGGAATCACGAAGCCGCCGTTACAGCCCGACGACGTGGCAATGCTGACCGCGGTCCTTGAAGACTGGTGCCAGGAAAAATCATGCGGGATCGCCAGCCCGGCAGCCGAACATATTGCCAGAGAACTCGTATCCTGGTTCGAATGCGGCATTCGAGACAAGCATAGGCTCGCAGGCCTGATGCGGCATGTGTATCTGGATCCAGAGGACCTGCTCGTCACCCCGGATGCACCGGCCTGCGCACATGTGCGCGAGAATGCCGGGCGGGCCGATGGGCACGATGGATAGAACCCGGCAAAGTGCTCCTGTCGCGGCAGGTCATTCCGAACTCGGTTTTGTCGATCGGCAGATCGCTCTGCGACAGATCGTTGCCGATCTTAGAAACCTGCGCGATGGAGTGCCGGACAACTTCGGTCGAGCTCCGGCTCTCGACCGTCTGCTTCGCATGATCGACGCTTCGGTCATATCGATTGCTGAAGCGGATGACGAGGAATGGGAGATCATTCTTATGGAGCTCCTCGATCTTCGCGCGACGATGACGCGTCTTGCCACTGGCGGCGCCGAAACGTCCCACTGATTTCGACAGCAGCATTTGAAACGAGGATATTGCGCCGTTTTAAAGGGCGCCCTGGTTCTTTTCCACGGAACCTTAAGACAGGCTATGGCATTGATTCTGCAACGATCGGGCGGCTGATGCCAAGATTTTATTTTAATGTCGTTTCAGACACCGGCACGGTCGTTGATCCCGATGGTTCGGAACTGGCCACCATTGAAGACGCCAGGCGCGAAGCCGTTCAGGATGCAAGAGCCCTCATGAGTCAGGCAATTCTTTCGGGAAAAGACATTTCAGCGAGAAAGATTTACATCTGCGACGAACAGGGGAGCCTGCTTCTGATCGTGCCTTTTGCCGATACGATCAGGAGTGCCGATTAGTGGGGCGCCGGATCGGCAGACCGATCAAACGTTGATATTCGCGCTCCGGAACGCCGTAGCAGCCGGCTGCGATTTCTTCCAGCCGGTCCCTGTCGAGGATCCTGACATTGGCGCGCGTCGACCTGATCGCTCGAAGACCTTCGATGACGTGCAATTCGTTGGTGACGCCTGCGCGGCGCACCCCGAGCATGATGGCCAGCAGTTCATGCGTCAGCGGCAGGTCGCTGCCATTCAGCCGGTCGTGGCACATCAGCAGCCAGCGGGCGAGCCGCTCGTGCATGTTGTAGCGCCCGTTCGCAAGCGCTGACTGGGCCAGCTGAATGTCGCAGCAATGCATGTATTTGAGGAACAGTTCGTTGGCGACCGGAAATTCCGCCAGCACCTGCTTGAAGCTTTTCACCGACACCTGCACGCCGGAGCCGGCGACCTGAACGAAGGTGCGGTTGGGTGTCGTATCCGTTCTCAGCAGGACATGGAGGCCGGACATGCCGTCATGTCCGATGTGACCGACCTCAACGGCTTCGTCATCGCCATTGGCGGCCACCATTGAGGCAAGACCTCGTTCGATGAAACAGACATACTCGTTCGGCTGATCGGCTTCGACCAGAACATCTCTGGCCGGAAGTTCGATCAGACTGCCATCGCCGGTGAGCTTTTGGAATGCCTCGGCCGGCAGGGCCTTCAACAGCAGATTCCGAATATCGCTTTGGTCCGGTACGCGCATGCGCTTCTCCTGGCGGGAGACAGCCCGTGCTCATACCGACGCCTCTTTGGCGGTAATGAGAGCTATATGGGTCACGCGCGCAATGATGACCATCTTCATATAAGTTTTGTACGGTTCTGACAAACGCCGAGCCATAGTCCCAGGCGCACCGCTTCTGGGATAATTTCCTGCCCGACACGGAACGCTCTCAAACCTCCCTCGGCAGCCTGATCACGAACCCCGTGCCGGGCTCCCGGTTTTCGATGTGAAGCTCGGCCCTCAGTTGCTGCACCAACGCCCGCACGATCTTCATTCCGAGGCTTTTTCCGCCGTTCTCGCCGGACAGCACTTCCGGCGGCAGTCCTCGTCCGTCGTCGGCGATCTCCAGGCGGATCTCGTCGGCAATGCTCCGGGCGCTGACCGTGACGGCGCCTGCTACCTCGGCATAAGCGTGTTTGAAAGCATTGGTCACCAGTTCGTTGACGAGGAGGGCGATCTGGATCGCACGGTCGGCATCGATCATGCATGGATCGGCGACGACCGACACCGTGTGGCCGGAGGTCGATTGCTGCAGGCGTTGGCAAAGGCTGGACAGGAAATCGGCCAGATCCACCGTTTCAATATCAGGCTGGCGCCACAATTGGTCGTGCACCTGGGCAATGGTTCCGACTCGCGCTTCAGCATCCCGAAGCGCCTGTCCGACCTCCTCCTGTTTGGTCGAACGGGCCTGCATGGCGAGCATGGCCGCAACCAGAGCCAGGCTGTTCTTGACGCGATGGCTCATCTCCCGCAGCATGATCTGCTGATGCTCGTCGGCGAAATGCCGCTCGGTATCGTCCCGGAGCACTTTGAGAAAACCGGCGCGCTGGGCGCGCAGCGGCATGGTCAAGCCGCTGCCCCAGAATGTCGAGCCGTCCTTACGCAAGTGAAACCGCTCGTTCTCGGCGCGACCGCGCTCGGCCGCCGCCTCCATCTCGCGCTCCAGCGCGCCCTCTTCGCGGTCCTCGGGAACGAACAGGATGCGGGCGTGGCGACCGAGGATCTCGCTCTCCTCGTAGCCGAAGATGCGGCAGGCGCCGGTGTTCCAGCTGATGATCCGCCCATCGCGGCCGAAGGCGAAGATCGCATAGTCGATCGCGCTTTTGAGAATAAGCTGGAGGCGCTCTTCGCTGGCGCGCCGAGCTTCGTCCTCATGCAGCATCTGCGTTCGGTCGCGGACGATTTTCAGAAGGCCATAGGTCTCACCGGTATCGTTGCGAAGCGGCATCATCAGTCCCGAAGCCCAGAACGAACTGCCGTCCTTTCTCACATGCCAGCGATTGTCGTCGGCGCGGCCGGTGGTCAAGGCAAGCCTGATCTCCTTAAGCATTGCCCCGGCAAGCTGATCTTCGAACGTAAAGATCACGGCACCGCTCTGTCCGATGATTTCGGATCCCGAATAGCCGAAGATTTTTTCGGCACCCGCGCTCCACGTCATGACAGTGCCATTGCGATCCATTGCAAAAATTGCATAATCCCGGGCGCTCTCAACGATGTGCCGATAGATTTCAGTCTCGTTGCTCGGGAGGGGATATTGATCCATGCCAGCGCGCGCCCCGCTATTGCCGTCGACTACATTAGCACTTGCTACAGGAAATTTCTCGGGCGCGTGCGGTTGCGTACAAAACTCCTCCACGAAGCCTTCTGCCGATCATGAGAGATAAGCCTCAGCGCCTTGCAATCGGCCATTCCGGCGTTCATAATTTTGCGTAGGGCTGAGCGCATCTGTGGTGCTGATGGCCGAGAGACAGTGTCCTCTTGCCAAACAAAGGGCAGAGTGATGCGAGCGTTCGAAAGCGAAAATCTCATTCTGTCGCAGTTGGCGGATCCGGAGCTTCTGGCTCTGGAGCGCATACTGGAACCGCTTCTTCTCCCGCGCGACTTCGAGCTCGTCCATTTGGGCATGCCGGTCAGTCATTATTATTTCCTGGAAACCGGCATTGCTTCCATGGTGGCGACGAGTCCCCAGGGCAGGAAAGCCGAGATCGGCGTGCTCGGCAGGGACGGGATGTCGCCGCCGGCTCTGACGGCGGACGCGGAGCGGTTTTCATTCGATGTCATGATGCAGGTTGGCGGTCACGGGCGCCGTGTGGAAGCCAGCGCTCTGGCATGCTTCCTCGCCGACCGGCCCGCCGTCCGCCGGCTGCTCTCGCGTTTTCTCCATAGTTTTTTCGCGCAGGTCGCCAACACCGCACTGTCCAACGCCATTCACAAGATCGACGTTCGGCTGGCGAAATGGCTTCTGATGTGCCATGACCGCCTCGATGGCGAAGGAATTGAAATCACCCATGAATATATGGCCACGATGCTGGGAGTCCGCCGCTCCAGCGTCACTGATGCCTTACACATCCTGGAGGGCGAGCATCTCATTTATTCCACCCGCGGCCTGGTAATCATCCGCAACCGCGCATCCCTCGAAGCCTTCGCAGCAGACGCCTACGACCTCCCTGGCATCACAGGACACGGCTGGCCGGTGATCGACCGCCCATCTCTGGCGCTGAGGCGCTGAAGCACCTCGAACAGGAGATCGACGATCTCTCAAGCGTCACTTTCCTGGCAGATCCTTTTCGGTCGTCGCAGCCGCCGGAAGGCTGTTCTGCGACCCCTCCCTATCGGATGCACGCAAAGGAGCCGTTGGCGCCTTCTGGATATAAATGCCGAGTCCGAGCGCTCCGATCGCCACAACAAACGCGCCAACGATGGCAGCAACCGATCGGCGCCCGTCCTGCTTGATCATTCCAAAAGCAAGAGCAATTCCAAGAAGGGCCGCCCCTCCCGATACTGCAAAAAGCCAGAGATAATTCATGATCATGCTCCCAATGTCGGGCCTCCGAACCCCTGAGGATTGTGAAGGTTCCCACGGTTGCCGACGCCGGAGCGATGCCCGCTGGAATTTCATGCGACGCATTGACGCACAACTGCCGCGGTGCTACCAATTGAATTGGTCAGGCCAGTTGACCAGCTGCGCGCTTGAGGGCAAGCCGCCGGGGAGGCCAGAATGTTTTCGCCCGTTGAATCGCGCCGCCTCTACAGGCAGGTAGCGGATCAGATTCGTTCGATGATTGCCTGCGGCGAGCTTGTCGTCGGTCAGAAGCTGCCGGCCGAGCGCGATCTTGCGGAGCAACTGTCGGTATCACGTCCGACCGTGCGCGAGGCGCTGATCGTTCTCGAGGTTGAAGGCCTCGTCAACATCCGCATGGGCTCCGGCATCTATGTGGTACGCCGGCACGCGGTCAGCATGGCGGCGAGCGAAAGCGAGCCGGTGGAGGGACCTTTCGAACTGCTGCAGGCGCGCGCCATCATCGAATGCGCCATCGCCGAAGAGGCGGCAACCCGCGCCGGGCCGGAAGACATCGCCGTGCTCGACGAGGCGCTGATGCGCATGAGCAGCGGCCTCACCGATGCAGCGACGGTGCTCGCCGCCGACCGCGCCTTCCATACCGGCATTGCCGCCATTGTCGGCAATGCGACGTTGACCCGCGTGACCGGCGAGATGTTCGATCTTCGCATGACCCCTTATTTCGCGAAACTTGCGAGCCATTTCGAGGGGCCGACGACATGGCGCAGCGCCGTGGACGAGCACCGGGCCATCCGCGATGCAATTGCCGCCGGCGATGCCGCCGGCGCGAAGGCTGCGATGCGCAGCCATCTCACCTTATCACAGAAGAGATTTTCCGAGAGCTTCGGGGAGGAGTTCTCGGGAGAAGAGGAGCGCGGCCGCGACAAGGCGCCCGCGAAAGCAACCACCAAGACTTAAACCCGAGCTCGGGAGGAGAGAGCAATGAAGAGCAGACTGGCAACGATACTTTGCACCGCAGCCGCGATCATGGCGACGACGGCGGTCGCGCATGCCCAGACGGTATTGAAATGGGCGCATGTCTATGAAACCTCGGAGCCCTTCCACACGGATTCCGTCTGGGCCGCAGAAGAAATCGCCAAACGCACCGACGGGCGCTACAAGATCGAGGTCTATCCAGCCTCGCAGCTCGGCAAGGAAGCCGACATCAACCAGGGCCTCAAGCTCGGCACGGTCGATATCATCATCTCGGGATCGAGTTTTGCCGCACGCGACTACAAGCCGATCGGCGTCACCTACTTCCCCTATATCTTCCGTAATCCCGACCATCTGATCGCCTATACCAAGAGCGATGTCTTCAAGCGTCTCGCCAAGGGTTACGAGGACAAGACTGGCAACCATATCGCCGCCGTCAGCTATTACGGAACGCGCCATACGACCTCGAACAAGCCTATCGCCAAATGCGCCGACATGCAGGGCCTGAAGATCCGCGTGCCCGATGTTCCGGCCTATCTTGCCATGCCGCGCGCCTGCGGCGCCAACACGACACCGATCGCCTTCGCCGAAGTCTATCTGGCTCTGCAGAACGGCACGGTCGAGGCGCAGGAAAACCCGCTGACGACGATCGAGGCGAAGAAGTTCTACGAGGTCCAGAAGAACATCATCCTCACCGGCCACATCGTCGACCACCTGAACACCGTGATCTCGAAGCAGCTGTGGGCGAAGCTCTCCGACGAGGACAAGAAGATCTTCGGCGAAGTGATGCAGCAGGCGGCCGAGCGCACGACCAAGACGATCGCCGGCAAGGAAAACAGCCTTGTTGCGACCTTCAAGGAAAAAGGCCTCAACGTCACCGAGGTCGATAAAGCAGACTTCGAAAAGACCGTGATGGAAAAGGTCAAGTTCGAGGACTTCGGCTATGAAAAGGCCGATTGGGAAGCGATTCGGGCGATTCAGTAGGAGCTCGCTCACTGCCTTCTTCGTGCCGCTCACTCTAACCCTCTCCCCGCGCGCGGGGAGAGAGGGGACGTGCCCTGCGAGAGCAAGCGGGGAACGGAGAGGTCAAGGCATGTCCCTTCTCCCCGCAAGCAGGGAGAAGGTGGCGACAGCCGGATGAGGGGCCGTCCCGCCGAGCAACGAACGAAGGTCGCGCAGCCCAAGCGCCGCGCCCTTCTTCTCCAACCGCAACAAGGCCGAAAATGTCGCAAGAAATTCACACGCCAATCACGGCCGAGGAAATCGGTCACGAATTCGAAGGGCATGCGCCGACGGCGAACGTCTCGGACTATGCCGTCGAGGACTGGATCACGTTGATCGTCTTCTGGCTGATGGCCGGCTGCGTCTTCCTGCAGTTCTTCACGCGGTATGTGCTGAACGACAGCTATGCCTGGACCGAGGAAATCGCCATCAACTGCCTGATCGGCGTCGTCTTTCTCGGCGCCGTCATGTGCGTGCGCACCTCGAGGCATATCCAGGTAGACGTGTTCTATCACTATATGCCTGCAGGGCTGGCGCGCGTGCTCGCGACCTTCGTCGACATCGTCCGCATCGGTTTCTTCGCCTATGGCTGCACTCTGATGTGGCGTTACGTCGACATCGTCGCCGACGAGCAGATGGTCACCATCGACCTGCCGCGCAACATCGTCTTCTACTCGGTGCTAGTCGCCTTCGTGCTGATGCTGATCCGCGCGGTCATCGTCTTCATCGCAAATATGCGCCGCGGCTACTCCGTCCTGGAGCGCCCGGAAGAATTCCAATCCGTCGAAGGATGACCCGATGCTGCTGCTTCTTGGCTCGTTTCTGCTGCTGATGCTGGTCGGCGTACCCGTCGCCATTTCGATGGCCGTCGCCTCCGTGCTTTACATCGTCCTTTATGGCGTGGCGCCCGACATCATCGTCGCCCAACGCATGATCGCCGGCGTCGAAAGTTTTCCGCTGCTCGCCGTGCCCTTCTTCATCCTGGCCGGCAATCTGATGAATTCCGCCGGCGTCACCGGCCGCATCTATTCCTTCGCGGTCGCTCTGGTCGGCTGGATGAAGGGCGGGTTGGCGCAGGTCAATATCATCGGCTCCGTCATCTTCTCCGGCATGTCGGGCACAGCGCTCGCCGATGCCGCCGGCATCGGCACCATCGAGATCAAGGCGATGAAGGACCATGGCTATCCGGTCGAAGCGGCCGTCGGCGTCACGGCCGCCTCCGCCACACTCGGGCCGATCTTCCCGCCGTCCCTGCCCTTCGTCATCTACGGCATGATGGCGAACGTCTCGATCGGCGCACTTTTCATGGCCGGCATCCTGCCGGGCGTCGTCATGACGCTGCTGATGATGATCACCGTCGCCGCCTTCGCCTATCGCAAGCGCTGGGGCTCGGACGCGCCGTTCAATGTGCGCGAGCTCCTGTCGGCCGGCATGGAAATCGTCGTTGTCCTGATGGTGCCTATGGCGATTTATCTGATGATGGGCGCCGGCCTCTCGATGAATGCCGCGGCGGGCATCGCCCTTCTCGTGCTTCTGGCGCTCGACTGGTATTTCGGCTTCTCCGCCGTCATGGCGCTGATGACCCCGGTCATCCTGATCGGCGGCATGACGATGGGCTGGTTCACGCCGACGGAAGCCGCCGTCGCCGCCGTGCTCTGGTCGCTGTTCCTCGGCCTCGTGCGCTACCGCACGATGACGCTCTCGACGCTTGCCAAGGCAAGCTTCGACACGATCGAGACGACGGCATCCGTTTTGTTCATCGTTACCGCCGCATCGGTCTTCGCGTGGCTCTTGACGGTGAGCCAGGCCGCGCAGCTGCTGTCGGATGCGATCCTGTCGATCACCGACAATAAATGGGTGTTCCTGATCCTGGTGAACCTGCTGATGCTTTTCGTCGGCTGCTTCCTGGATACGATCGCGGCGATCACCATCCTCGTGCCGATCCTTCTGCCGATTGTCGCCAAGTTCGGCATCGATCCCGTCCAGTTCGGCCTGATCATGACGCTGAACCTGATGATCGGCTTGCTTCACCCACCGCTCGGCATGGTGTTGTTCGTGCTGTCACGGGTGGCGAAGCTCTCGGTCGAACGCACGACGATGGCGATCGTGCCTTGGCTCGTGCCGCTGTTCCTGGCGCTGCTCCTGATCACCTTCATTCCCGCCGTATCGCTCTGGCTGCCGCAGCAGCTCGGACTGTTGAGATAGGAGGCTAGGATGCAGACGCGTTTGGCGCGGCTTTACCAAAAAGGCGATCTCAGGGTCGAAATGGACACGGTTCCGGCTCCCGGTCCAGGCGAGGTGCTTCTCAAGATGGCGGCCGCGGGCATCTGCGGCTCCGACCTGCATTATTATCAGGACGGCGGCTTCGGGCCGGTCAGGGTGCGCGAGCCGATCATTCCCGGCCACGAGGCCTCGGGGAGGGTGAGCCAAGCGGGCGAGGGGGTCGAGCTCAAAGCCGGCACGCTGGTCGCAGTCAATCCAAGCCAGCCCTGCGGCCATTGCGAATATTGCTTGAAGCGACTGCCGATCCATTGCCTCGATATGCGCTTCATGGGAAGCGCGATGCGCCTGCCGCATGAGCAGGGCATGTTCCGGGAGTGGCTGGTGGTGCCGGCCCGGCAATGTTTCGAAATGGGAGCCGAGACGACCGCCGCGGAAGCGGCCTGCAGCGAGCCGCTCGCCGTCTGCCTGCATGCCGCATCGCGCGCCGCCGAGATCTCGGGCAAACGCGTCCTCGTCACCGGCGCCGGCCCGATCGGCTGCCTGATGGTTGCCGCCGCCCGTTATCATGGCGCGGCCGAGATCGTGGTGACCGACCTTGCCGATGCGGCGCTCGCACGGGCCAAAGCGATGGGCGCCAGCCGCACGATCAATGTTTCCGACGGGGCTGCGGCACTTGCCGAATTCGAGGCGGGTAAAGGGTATTTCGATCTCGTCTTCGAATGCTCGGCCGCCGCACCCGCGATCCGCAGTGCGATCGCCGCCATTCGGCCGCGCGGCACGATCGTGCAGGTCGGCGTCACCGGCGAGATCCCGGTCCCACTCAACGCCATTGTCGGCAAGGAGCTACATATCCACGGCACGCAGCGGTTCCACGAGGAATTCGCCACTGCCGCGGGGCTGATCGCAAGCCGCAAGATCGATGTCCTGCCGATCATCAGCCACAGCTTACCCTTGGAAGAAGTCGCCTCAGCCTTCACCCTTGCCGGCGACCGTGCGGTCGCCTGTAAGGTGCAGCTTACATTCTAGCGGCTTAAATATTCGCCGTAGAGGTATGGGCGCTGACTGGTCGCGCCCCAGCCTTGTGAACTGCCTTACCAGCCATAGCTGAAGGTAGCACCACCGCCGTTATCCCCATCCTGCACGACGTCCGTTTCAGTATTTCGCCCATACTGGAAAATGCCATAGGCATTGTTGTTGCCGTTCTGCTGCAAGGTCGCGGAATGACCATTGCCCCGTTGCCGGACGAACCCCAGGTTGCCGCGGCCAGCCTGAGCGATAGCGGCCGCGTTACCCCAGCCCCGCTGCCGGATGTCAGCATCTTTCAGACCTCGGTAGAGCGAATAGACGCGCAGCCCCGCTGAAAAAAGTCCGGCATCCTGGGCATTGTTCGGTGCGAGGTTGAGCGAGATCCGGCCGCCGGCATAGGCTGGCGCAGACACGGCTACCTGGCCGAGGCTCCCGGCAAGAAGGGTGATGGCAAGGATCTTAAACAAATTGCGAGTCATTCTGATCTCCATTTCCGGCTGCCTCAGCCGATGATCAAATTTCGCATCTTGCAGCTGAACCAAGTCGGAATTGCCCGTTCAGTTGTCGTTCAGTCGCTTCGTCCTGATTGAATGCAAAAGGACGCCGGAAACCGGCGCCCTTTCAGGAAGACTGCAGGTCATGGAGGCCGATTAGTTGCCGCCGATCTGCTTCGCGCAGCTGAAACTCTTATCCCCGACGACGACGTCCAGCGTGGCTTTGTATTTGGCTCCTTTCGAGTCGAGCGAGACCGAACCAAGAATTGCCGTACGGCCCTCTGCGGCATCGAAATCGCCACTCTGGTTGATCGTGGAGCCTCCGCCGCCTCCCACTTTTTCGACATGGAAGGTGTAAGTCCCGCCGACATGCATGTCGGCGTGGACGAGTGCGTCCAGTCTCACCATACCAGCCCCAGGGGTTGCTTTGATTTCGCAAAGCTGCGCGCCGTCAGATGGGTCGGCAGTCGTCATGGCGGAAACCGCGCCGACGGGAAGCAGGACCAGCGCGAGAATCGTCATCGCGCGGCGCGGATGTTGGATGCTATTTGGCATGGTCGTTTCCTCTGATGGTCTGCTGTTGCGATCTTGACCTGTTTCACCGCATTTGCAGCCGCCTACGGGCAGGCCTGGACGAAGGCCGCGACATTGCCGTTGCCGCCCTGGCTGACATTGGCGCTGCAACCGTGGCCGACCTGGACGCCGGCCGCGATGTTGCCATTACCGTCCTGGGTAAGGATGGTCGTATGGCTGGAGCCGAATTGGCCAATTCCCGCTACGTTGCGGTTGCCACGCTGATAGGTGGCGCCATAGTTGTCGTTGCCTTCCTGACCGACAGCTGAAAGATTTCGATGACCATATTGACGGCCGAGAATCCGGTTGTAGCCACCGTTCTGGTAGGTTCTGATCCGGTTTTCGTATCCTTCCTGTGCCCCGCCGGCAGAGTTAGACCAGCCATATTGTTCGATACGAACATCATTGGCCATGGCGGGGCCGGCGGCGGTAATGCCGACGAGAGCGACGAGTGCGGTTGCAATGATAGACGTGCGGATCATGAATATGTCTCCTCAGGCGGATAAGACCGCGGTTGAACGTCTTTCTTCTAGACGCTCCCTTCGGAACGAAAGCTGAAGGCACCATTCAGTCGGGGTTCATTCGCGGAGATCGGCGCCCTCCTCCAGATGACCTTGTTCAAATCGATACCCCTGGTGGTTTTCCGATGGCCATTTTTTGCGCGCCCGAGCAAATGCGCTTAGTCTAGCACTTCAAGGCTCCGACCGACGCCGTGGCCGAAGAGAGCTGGTGCGCCCCTATCCGTTTTGTTGATCACCACACACTCGGTGCGGCTGGTTCCCTCCCCTCAGACCGGGACGGGATCCTCGTAAAGTCATCGAACAAGACCCGCGGCTCTGAGTGCATTGTAAATGGTGCGCGCTATCGAACTTGAGTTTGGCTGGCTTTCGGGGCCTTCTTTGCCGGAAGGAGACCTTACCTCGACGACTGCCCCTGGCAGGATGATTTCCCCATCGAAGCCGCCGCCGCTATTGTGAACCCGGAGCGACTCGACCTCATCTCTGCCGTCATGTTGCAGAATCTGCCAGAAACGGGCGATTTCCCTTGTTGACGATATGCCGGTCTCGAGCATGAACGGCCCTTCGACGCCGAGGCCACGTTCACCACGCGTCGCGAGCGGCACGCCATGCGCCATGCCGGCGATCTCGAATTGCTCGAGCACCTCGCGACCTGCCGAATCCACCCATATCTTGCGCTTGTTACCGTTGACATTCTTTATGGCCGGCGCCTTCTGAAGTGCATGGATCCGTCGCCACTGCTCGACGATCTGATCGCCGTTGCGCGGCTTGACAGTGTGATCATGAGTGCCGTGCCAGACCGACAAAGTGGGCCAAGGGCCGTCGTGTTCGGATGCGTTTCGAACAACTCGCTTCAGCTCATCGGGCGGCGATACCCTCTTTCCCTGCATCTGTTCGAAGGCGGCGGTCACCGTCGCTGCACAGCCGTAGGGCAATCCGCCGATGACGGCGCCACCGGCAAAGATCTCGGGATAGGTCGCCAGCATGACGGCACTCATCGCACCGCCGGCGGACAGCCCGGTGACAAATATCTTGGCGGGGTCGATTTGACCTGCGGCGACCATTGCGATGATCATCTGGTAAATTGACAGAGCCTCCCCAGTACCTCGCCGGGTGTCTTCAGGCTGGAACCAGTTGAAGCAAAGGTTCTGGTTGTTTGCGCGTTGCTGCTCGGGATAAAGCAGCAGAAAACCTTCTTCGTCGGCAAGCCGAGACCAGCCGGAGCCCCTGTCGTACCCATCGGCATTTTGCGTGCAGCCATGAAGGACGACGACCAACGGTGCAAGGGGAAGGGGATTGCGCGGTTGGTATGTGAAAGCTTTGAGATTGCCGGGGTTGTTTCCGAAGTTGCGAAGTTCGTTCAGACGGCGAGATTGTGAACGCTGGATTTTCATGTCGTTTCCTTCGCGTTTCAGGCACGAAGCTCGACTCTAACCAACGTGATGGCGAAAAGTTGCTGCGATGCAAAATAATTTCGCGGCGCAGCAAACCGTAGGCGATCATTCAAGGGCCCACTCACGGGACACCAGCCAAATGCTGCCGCTTAGAAGATTGCCGTACTCGCTCCCTCGCAAGGTCGCTCAGCATCTGTCGGGCTACGGCTGGCACAACATGATGCGGAAGGTGGCCGACGCCCTCGATCACCCTGATCGTCGGCCCCGGATGCTTCTGCCGAAGGCCATCGATATGCCAGGCCGGCTGAACTATGCGATCCTCCGAACCGAACAGGACGTGCAATGGAAGATTGCCGGGCAGCTGCGGCAGAAGTTCCATGTCTTTGTTGAAGGCCCGCAGCTCGTTAGCCATTGTTTCAATTGCGCCCGGATTGACCATATGAGCGGCCGGCAACACCGATAGCTGGGGAGGTAACGTGTTTGGACAGGATGACGACCGCAGACCACGCTCGAGAAAAAACGCTGCCCATCGGCTGATTACGTGCTGACGGATCAGGGATCCCACCATCGGGGCAACGGCCGCCCGGAGGATGAGCAGCGGTTTTGGTGGGACGGGCCTGCAGCACGGCGAAATCAGCAGCAATCCGTTCACCAGTTCCGGCCGGCGCGCGGCCAGATGAAGTGCCGGTGCGCTGCCGATGGAGTGGGCTACGATCGAGACGCAATGCAGGTCCATTGCATCGATCAGGCGCTCAAGCCAAAAGGATTGGCCTACCGGTCCTCGTTCAGCGAGAGGAAGAGGGCTGCTGAAACCGTAGCCCGGACGATCGGGGGCCACCATTCGGAACGGGCTCTGAGCGAACGGAAGCAGAACCTCTTCACCCAGGCTCCCGCAGCCATGGAGGACAAGGACCGGTCTTGCGTTCATGTCGCCGCTCTCCAGAACATGCACCTGCTGCTTGTCAATCTGGTAAATCGTGCCGATCCGGGGGCGAAATGCCTGCTGCTTCAACATGATCCAACAAACGCCCGCGGTTGGTTCTCGGTTCCGCGACGCTTGTGGCTTAGTTCAACCAACCTGTTCCAGCCGGAGCGTGCCTGCGGGCAAGCCGCCGTAACAAGTTCCACTGACAGCTGTCATCCGGGGTTAACCCGCTTCACCCGCCGGCAATGTCGTCCAATGTCGCCTCGCTTCCCGGCATTATTTCTACTGTAACTCGGCAACGGGCTGGCGCTCCAAAGATCTCTAATGCGCTCGTTCTCAGAAGCTTGAAAACATGCTAGGTTTCGTCGGCTACAGAGGGGAAAAACAATGCCACGCATCGCAAATCTTTACTTCAAGACCGCCATCATTTTTCTGATCGCCGGCATCTCGATCGGCCTTCACATGTCGATCTCAGGTAATCACGCACCGACCGGGGCCCATGCCCACGCCAACCTGCTCGGCTGGGTCACCATGGCGCTCTTCGGCGTTTACCACGCGCTCAACCCACACAAGGCCGAGAAGCGCCTGGCGATGATCCAGTACGTCGTCTACACCTTCGGTGTCGCGGTGCTGATCCCGTCCCTTTATCTGATGCTTTCCGGAAACACGGCGGTGGAACCGATTGTCGCCATTTCCTCGCTCATCGCCTTCGCCGGCGTGCTGATGTTCGCCGTCATCATCTTCTCGGGCAGCGAGGTTTCGAGGCCGGCCGGCGTCTCCCGGGCGAGCTGATCCAATCGGGATGAGCGACTATCTCGGTTGCCAGTTGCATGTTCGAATTTTCCTCGCGCGTCTCCTGCTTTTGCATTGAGAATGACCGGGAGCTTCGAGCCTGGCTTGGCAACCGTTGCTCGACGCGGCCAAATGCGGATCGTGCCGGGCTGCGACGTCTTGGATTCAGCCGATCGCTGTCACATCGGCTCCGCGAGGGCGGAGATCTCCTAGAATGCTCTGAGGCCCGTTTAGCAATCCGATCGCCAGGATATGAACGCGTTCGCGTCTGCTGGCAGGCTGCGATCCGTTCGACCGGAAGTGAGCCACGGTGACGCTTTTGGCACCGGGCTCATCTTGTATGCCGTCCGCCGCCTGCTTCAGGAAAAACAGATGGCCTCACGACAGGAGCACGTCAGGCCCGGGCCAGACCTCCCATTATTTCACGCGACGCAATAAACTCGCAATTATTCCCGCAATTGTGGATGTGAGGATGTGACGGCAATATTACCCCCGTCAGACGAACACAAGTTAGCTGAAGTTTTCAATAACGAAATCGCAGGACGAAGATGACCCAACCTCGCCATTCCATGACCCGCCGCGACGCGCTGTTGTCCATTGGCGCCGCTGCAGCAGCCATGGCAATTTCACCCTCTCTCAGTTTCGCAGCCAATGCGGCGCCTACCATCAACCCAATCGAAGGATCCAAGAACATGCCATATGTAACCACCAAAGACGGCGTCGAAATCTTCTACAAGGATTGGGGCTCTAAGGATGCCCAGCCGATCATGTTCCACCATGGATGGCCGCTGTCGTCCGATGACTGGGATGCGCAGATGCTGTTTTTCCTGTCGAAAGGTTTTCGCGTCGTCGCCCATGACCGGCGTGGCCATGGCCGATCCGCCCAGGTGGCCGACGGTCACGATATGGACCATTACGCAGCCGATGCCTTTGCCGTCGTCGAGGCGCTCGGCTTGAAGAATGTCGTCCATATCGGTCATTCCACCGGTGGCGGCGAGGTCGCCCGTTATGTGGCCAAGCACGGCGAACCTGCCGGCCGCGTCGCCAAGGCGGTTCTCGTTTCGGCCGTGCCGCCGCTGATGCTCAAGACAGAGGCCAATCCCGAAGGCCTGCCGATGGAAGTGTTCGACGGTTTCCGCTCGGCACTTGCCGCCAACCGCGCGCAGTTCTTTCGCGACGTTCCGGCCGGGCCGTTCTACGGCTTCAACCGCGAAGGCGCCAAGGTGCAGGAAGGCGTGATCCAGAACTGGTGGCGTCAGGGCATGATGGGCGGCGCCAAGGCCCATTACGATGGTATCAAGGCCTTCTCCGAAACCGACCAGACGGGGGACCTGAAGGCAATCACCGTTCCGACGCTCGTCTTGCATGGGGAAGACGACCAAATCGTTCCGATTGCGGACTCGGCGCTGAAGTCGATGAAGCTTCTGAAGAAAGGTTCGCTGAAGACCTACCCGGGTTTCTCGCATGGCATGCTGACCGTGAATGCCGACGTGCTGAACGCCGACCTGCTGGCCTTCGTCCAGGCCTGATCGGTCCTGGCGACGGGTGCGGCCTCCCACGCACCCGTCGCCTCACAAAGATCCACAGGCGCTCGGCGCGCTACCCTCTTCGATAGAGACAGTCCCCGTTAATTGATCAGACGACAGCCAAGAACTGCCGGATGCGATGGTCCTTCGGCGTTTATCTCGTTGAAATAATTGCCACCATGCGAAAAACAACCACCGCCAAGACACCGGTACCTGTTGCCATGCAACTGACCCCGGACCTCGTAGCCAAAACCGTCAAGCCGGTCGAGGACGAGGGCCCAGAGCCTAGATGGACTCCAATCTCGGGTCAGCGACTCGATGAACTCGTCAGCAGAGTGGAGCGGGAGGCTGGTGACGAGGAGATATGGGTGTTCGCTTATGGGTCTTTGATGTGGAACCCGGGCTTCGAAGTAGCGACAAGTGAAGAAGCCATTGCGTACGGGTGGCATCGTGCGTTCTCGTTGAGGATAGAACGGCTAAGGGCCACCTCCGATGCGCCGGGTCTGATGCTGGCGCTTCGGCCGGGAGGGAGTTGCTCTGGCCTCGTCCTGAAGCTCCCCTGCGCCACGAAAAGGCAGGATCTGCGTACGCTTCTGGCGCGCGAAATCCGATATGCCGAGGTGTGCGACATGGTGCGATGGGTTTCGGTCGAGACACCGACGGGTAGACGCCGCGCGCTCACATTTTGGGCGAGCACGAAGCGATCACGGCTCACGGAGAAGATACCGCTCGATGACGCCGCAGTGTTGATCGCTCAGGCATGCGGACCGGCGGGATCCTGCGCGGAATACCTGCATCGGACGGTCTTGGATCTGGCGGACCGGAACATCTTCGATCGAAACCTGTGGCAGCTACAGCAAATCGTCGCCGCGAGACTAAGGGCGCTTTCACAGGGCGGCTCGATCTGAGGAAGGTGTAAGTCTCCTGAGGATCCGTGATGATGCGCGGCGGTGTACGTCAATCCAGCATGACCATCTGCGCCGCGACTTGCTCTTCGAAGAATTTCGAGAATGAAGCGATGCGTGGTGGAAGCGCTTGGTACGGCGGGTAAAACAGCGTCAGCCACAGGTCAGGCGGCGCCCATCCCTTGAAGACGTGGACGAGACGACCGCTCCTGATGTGATCGGCGATGTTGAATCCTGGCAGCAGTGCGACACCTGCACCGTCGGCGGCCATGTCGGCCAGTACCTCGCCACTGTTGGCGCTGAAGGCCCGACCCGCCGAGATCGTGATGCTTGAGCCACCGTCGGACAATAGCCAGTTCTCGCGCCGGCTTTCGCCACTATAGGCGAGGCAGTCGTCTGGCTTTAGTTCGTTGGGATGTTGCATATCGGCGAAACGGCTGCCCGGGGCCGCGACCAGGATACGCGGCACTACCCTGATTTTTCTCCAGATCGTGTACTTGTCCGAAGGCTGTGATGAGATGCGGATCGCCAGATCGTAATCGTCATCGACGATATTCACCAAACCGTCGGACAAGGAGATCTCAAAGCTCATCTTCGGATAGCGTTCCTTGAAACCTGACAGGATCGGCGGCAGCACGGTCTTGCCGAACCACGTCGGCGCGCTGATCCGCAGCCGCCCTTCGTCAGCCTTGTGTGCGTTCATAACTTCGCGGCGCGCTTCTTCCAGCGTCTTCACCGCTGGCTGGATCTGCGCGGCGAAGATTGCGCCGTCAGTCGTCAGCGAGACTTGCCTTGTCGTGCGCACGAAAAGCTGCACGCCAAGTTCCGCCTCGAGTGCGGCGATCGCGCGTGTGACGGCCGCCGGCGTCATGTCCAACTCGCGGGCGACCTGGGCGAAATTTCGCTTCTCGGCGGCGAGCAGGAAGGTTCTAAGGGCTTTGTAATCGTTCATGTCATTGTTTCAGGATTTGCAATTCACTCGAGAGGAATATTGCAATACCCGATGGCGATCAACGGGCGTAGTTTTCAGATGAACAATTTCAATGCCCACTGAAAGGCATCTTCATGATTAAGGACATCAAGGGATTACACCACGTGACTTCGATGGCATCGGACGCGCGGCAGAACAATCGCTTCTTCACCGATACGCTTGGTCTGCGCCGCGTGAAGCAGACGGTCAACTTCGATGACCCCAGCGTCTATCACCTCTACTACGGTGACGAGACGGGGTCGGCCGGGACAGTGATGACCTACTTCCCGTTTCCGAACATGATGCTCGGCCGCCCGGGTGCCGGCGAAGTTGGCGAAACACAGTTCTCAGTGCCGAAGGGTTCGCTGAAGTTCTGGCAGGACCGCTTCACCGCGCAGGGCGTGGACGGACTGGAACTCGACACCGTGTTTGGCGCCAACCGGCTTCGCTTCATGGGCCCGGACGGCGACGCCCTTGCTCTCATTGAATCCTCCGACGACAAGCGGGCACCCTGGGTTGCCGATGGAATTCCCGACGATGCGGCAATTCGCGGTTTCGCCGGCGCAAGATTCAGTCTGCACGACACCGCTGCGACCGAAGAACTGCTCGGCTTCATGGGCTACCAGCGCGCTGACAAAGAGGGCGACGTGACCCGCTTCAATATCCCCGACGGCAATGGGGCGGACACGATCGATCTGGCAGCGTTGCCGAAGACGCCTTTTGCGCGTCCGGGCGCAGGTTCGGTGCACCACATCGCGTTCGCCGTCGAAAACCGCGAGAAGCAGCTCGAAGTGCGCAAAGCTCTCATGGATACAGGCTATCAGGTGACGCCCGTCATCGACCGCGACTATTTCTGGGCGATCTACTTCCGCACGCCGGGCGGGATATTGTTCGAAGTCGCCACGAACGAGCCTGGCTTCAACCGGGACGAGGACACGGCGCACCTCGGGGAGGCGCTCAAGCTCCCGAGCCGATACGAGGACTACCGCGATGAGATCCAGTCCAACCTTGTGCCGCTGACGGCATGAGCAGCAATCTCCAGACAAAACCGCGATAAAGACCGCCGCGTTCCGAAAGGGCCGCGGCGCTTTCCATTTCAGCAGCACTGGCGTTCGCGATTGTTGCAGAAGTCGCAATTCAATAGCAATTCTTATTGCAATTCCTTGTGCACCATCCGCGCGGTAAGTGTCTTTCCAGCAGCCAAGACAACGAGTGAGCGGCTCCGATAAGGATCCAGCAACACTTCAAGGATTGCAGAACGAACGTCGCACGGCGGCCGATCGATTGCTGCTGCCCATTTAATAACTCCGCAACAGGCGGTCCAAACAACGGAAGAGGAAGTGACCATGTCCAAGCTCGAAGTCCTGACCCCCGCAAACAGCCAGCTCATCTTTATTGACCAGCAGCCGCAGATGGCATTCGGGGTCCAATCGATCGATCGTCAGACGCTGAAGAACAATGTCGTCGGCCTCGCCAAGGCCGCCAAGATCTTCAACATCCCGACCACGATCACGACGGTCGAGACGCAATCCTTCTCGGGCAACACGTATCCGGAACTGCTTGCTGTCTTCCCGGAGAACGACCTTCTCGAACGCACCTCGATGAACTCCTGGGATGACCAGAACGTCCGCGAGGCGCTGGCGAAGAACGCCGCCGAGGACCGCAAGAAGATCGTCGTCTCCGGTCTGTGGACCGAGGTTTGCAACACGACGTTCGCGCTCTCGGCTCTCCATGATGTCCCGGAATACGAGATCTACATGGTCGCGGATGCTTCCGGCGGCACGTCCGCGGACGCACACAAATACGCGATGGATCGCATGGTGCAGGCAGGTGTTATTCCGGTCACCTGGCAGCAGGTCCTGCTCGAGTGGCAGCGCGACTGGGCCCGCAAGGAGACCTACGATGCGGTCACAGCCCTCGTAAAGGAGCATTCGGGCGCGTACGGAATGGGCATCGACTACGCCTACACGATGGTTCATGGCGCAGAAGAACGCGTCAAGCACGGCAAGCGCATCGGCCCGAACCCCGCGAAGTAACAGTCTGATCAGACCGCTCCGATCACCCCATCGGAGCGGTCCGTTCATTGATTGGAGAACATCTCATGAAAATCTATCTCATGTCGCTTGGCGCTGGCCTGCTCGTCGGGACCGTCTACAGCCTTCTCAACGTCCGATCACCAGCACCGCCTGTCATTGCCCTGGTCGGCCTTCTCGGAATCCTTGTCGGCGAACAAATTATTCCGTTCGCGAAGACGCTTTGGAGAAACGAGCCGGCGGCGATCTCATGGATTCATCAGATCAAGCCGCACATCTTCGGTCACCTGCCGAGGGGCGGCGACCGTATCAACGTTGCTCATAAGGCAAAGGCGACTGTAGAGGAGCGGGGCTGATGACCACGCGTCGATCCTTTCTCGGAGGTGCATCGAGCTTGGCCTTCTCGAACCTCTTCTCACCAGCGAAAGCTGCCGATCCCAGACAGACCGGAGTAGACACTATGCATCCCGACCTGATCCTCCACAATGGCCGCGTGACGACCCTTGACCGGACCAATCCGAATGCGACGGCAATCGCCATCAAGGACGGGCTGTTCCTGGAAGTCGGATCCGACAGCGAGATCATGGCGCTGGCCGGTTCCAGCACTAAGATCATCGACCTCAAGGGCAAGCGCGTCCTGCCCGGCCTTATCGACAACCATACCCATGTCGTTCGCGGTGGCCTGAACTACAACATGGAACTGCGCTGGGACGGCGTGCGCTCGCTCGCCGACGCGATGGACATGCTGAAGCGCCAGGTGGCGATCACGCCCGCGCCGCAGTGGGTTCGCGTCGTCGGCGGGTTCACGGAACATCAGTTCGCCGAAAAGCGGCTGCCCACTCTCGACGAGATCAACGCTGTCTCGCCTGACACACCCGTGTTCCTTCTGCACCTCTATGACCGTGCGCTGCTCAACGGCGCGGCTCTCCGCGCTGTCGGCTACACCCGTGACACCCCGAACCCGCCCGGAGGCGAGATCACCCGCGATGCCAACGGCAATCCGACCGGTATGCTGCTGGCCAAGCCGAATGCAGGCATTCTCTATTCGACGCTTGCCAAGGGGCCTAAGCTTCCGCTGGACTACCAGGTCAACTCTACCCGCCACTTCATGCGCGAGTTGAACCGACTTGGCGTGACAGGCGTGATCGACGCGGGTGGTGGTTTCCAGAACTATCCTGACGACTATGAGGTCATCCAGAAGCTGTCCGACGAGAACCAGATGACGGTTCGGCTGGCCTACAATCTCTTCACCCAGAAGCCGAAGGAAGAGAAGCAGGACTTCCTGAAATGGACCCAGTCGGTCAAATACAAGCAGGGTAACGACTACTTCCGGCACAATGGTGCGGGCGAGATGCTTGTGTTCTCGGCCGCCGACTTCGAGGATTTCCGCCAGCCACGCCCGGAGATGGCTCCGGAAATGGAGGGAGAGTTGGAAGAGGTCGTCCGCGTCCTGGCGGAGAACCGCTGGCCGTGGCGTCTGCACGCCACCTATGACGAGACGATCTCCCGTGCCCTTGACGTGTTCGAGAAGGTCGACAGGGACATTCCACTCGAGGGACTAAACTGGTTCTTCGACCATGCCGAAACCATCTCGGATCGCTCGATCGACCGTATCGCCGCGCTCGGCGGTGGTATCGCCACACAACACCGCATGGCATATCAGGGCGAATACTTCGTTGAGCGCTATGGGCACGGCGTGGCGGAAGCGACGCCGCCGATCAGGAAGATGCTCGACAAGGGCGTGAACGTCTCGGCCGGCACCGATGCCACCCGCGTCGCCTCCTATAATCCGTGGGTCTCGCTGTCGTGGATGGTGACTGGCAGGACGCTCGGCGGCATGCAGCTCTATCCGCGTGCCAATTGCCTCGACCGCGAGACGGCGCTCAGGATGTGGACCGAAAAGGTCACGTGGTTCTCCAACGAGGAAGGCAAGAAGGGCCGCATCGAGAAAGGGCAGTTCGCCGATCTCGTGGTGCCGGACAAGGACTTCTTCTCCTGCGCCGAAGACGAGATCTCCTTCATCGTCTCGGAACTGACCATGGTCGGCGGCAAGATCGTCTACGGCGCGGGTGACTTCAAGACGCTCGACGAGAACGATTTGCCCCCCGCCATGCCCGACTGGTCGCCTGTCCGCAAGTTCGGCGGTTATGCGGCCTGGGGCGAACCGGAAGGCGCGGGCGCTCGTTCGCTGCGCCGCACCGCTATCTCTACATGCGGATGCGCCAACGATTGCAGCGTTCACGGCCACGACCATGCCGGAGCCTGGACATCCAAGCTCCCGATAACCGACCTCAAGGGTTTCTTCGGCGCTCTCGGCTGCTCCTGCTGGGCAGTCTGACGAACATTCAGCTCGGGTGGCCAAGTGCCGCCCGAGAGTCGCTTTATAATTGCTGTTTTTGCAATTAAATCGAAACTATTGCCGCAATTGTTGGCAATGCCATAACCAGCCAATATCGCTCCAGCAACACAGCCGCTCGCGTCGAACATACAGGAGCCGACATGACCTACCAATCTCAATCATCCAATCCAATCCGGAGCCGCGTCGCAGGCGTCGTCGGATCGCCTGTGGTGCGGACGGCGTCGCTGCTGGCTCTTTGCGCAGCCTACATCCAGGGTCCGCTCACCAAGATCTTCGACTTCAACGGTGCACTGGCTGAGATGGATCATTTCGGTCTGCATCCCGCCGCGTTCTTCGCGATCGCCGTGATCGTATTCGAGCTGACGGCCTCCGCCATGGTGATCTCGGGTTTCCTGCGCTGGGCGGGCGCGCTTGCGCTTTCAGGCTTCACCGTACTTGCAACCTTCATCGCCCTTCGCTTCTGGGAGATGGCGCCTGGGATTGACCGCATCATGGCCACCAATGCCTTCTTCGAGCACCTCGGCCTCGCAGGCGCATTCGTCTTCGTTACAGCATTCGACCTCACCAAGGGAGCCGGCAAATGAGCGCCGCAAAGTCACCCGGGGGAACCTTCGCGCCCCTCGCACAGCCTGTGTTCGCTGTCCTCTGGATCGCGACCGTTATTGGTAACACCGGAAGCTTCATGCGCGATGTCGCAAGCTCCTGGTTGATGACGGATCTGTCCGCATCGCCGGCTGCGGTCGCGATGGTCCAGGCTGCTGGAACCCTGCCGATCTTCCTGCTTGCCATCCCCGCAGGCGTTCTGACCGACATCCTCGATCGCCGCAAGTTCCTGATTGCCGTGCAGGTGCTACTCGCCTCTGTCAGCATGGCGCTGATGGTTCTCTCTCAGACGGGCATGCTTTCCGTCAGCGCGCTGATCGGTCTCACATTCCTCGGCGGGATCGGTGCTGCGCTGATGGGGCCCACCTGGCAGGCGATAGTGCCGGAACTCGTGAAGCGCGGCGACGTGAAGAGCGCAGTGGCGCTGAACTCGCTGGGCATCAACATCGCCCGCTCGATTGGCCCTGCCGCGGGCGGCCTGCTTCTCGCAGCCTTTGGAGCGGGGATCACCTATGGTGCGGACGTGGTCAGCTATATCTTCGTGATCGCAGCTCTTGTCTGGTGGCCGCGGGCAACGAACTCCAACGATGCGCTTCAGGAGAACTTCTTCGGTGCGTTCCGAGCTGGCCTCCGTTACACCCGCGCGAGCGAGCCGCTGCATGTCGTGCTTATGCGGGCGGCGATCTTCTTTGCCTTCGCCAGCGCAGTCTGGGCTCTACTTCCGCTCGTTGCCCGCCAACTCCTCGGTGGTGATGCGAGCTTCTACGGCATCCTGCTTGGTGCGGTCGGTGCTGGTGCGATCGGCGGAGCCTTGGTGATGCCGAAGCTGCGTGAACGCTTGAGCTCGGACGGACTGCTTCTCGGCGCCGCGCTTGTCACAGCAGCCGTCATGGGTCTGCTTGCTCTCGCTCCACCAAAGTGGGTTGCGATCATCGTCCTCCTTTTCCTCGGGGGAGCGTGGATCACGGCGCTGACGACGCTCAACGGCACCGCCCAGGCTGTGCTCCCGAACTGGGTGCGTGGTCGTGGTCTTGCTGTCTATCTGACCGTCTTCAACGGTGCGATGACTGTAGGAAGCCTCGGCTGGGGTGCTGTCGGCGAAGCTGTCGGCATCCAGTCGACCTTGCTCATCGGAGCTGCCGGCTTGCTCATCGCCGGGTCCATCATGCACCGAGTTAAGCTTCCCTCAGGCGATGCCGACCTGGTGCCGTCCAACCACTGGCCGGAGCCGCTTGTTGCCGAACCGATCGCCCATGACCGCGGCCCGGTGCTGATCCTGATCGAGTACAAGGTCGAGAAACAGCACCGCACAGCCTTCCTGCACGCAATCGAACATCTTTCCAGGGAGCGGCGCCGCGATGGTGCCTACGGATGGGGTGTCACTGAGGACTCGGCGAACCCTGAGAAGATCGTCGAGTGGTTCATGGTGGAATCCTGGGCTGAACATCTTCGTCAGCACAAGCGGGTCTCGAACGCCGACGCCGATCTGCAGGGGAAGGTTCTGGCTTACCATGCCGGTCCTGAGAAACCCGTCGTCCGGCACTTCTTGACAATCAACCGGTCCGCGGCGGCATGACACAGCGGTATGGAGGTGGCAGCTACGGCGGCCGCCGCCAGATCGATTGGCAAGCTAGGCAACCGCAGCGGTCAATTGCCGCTGCGATTGCCGCCAATCCTACCACAGCAGGCCTTCGCTGCCGAACTCGTCCCAACCGCTCAGCCCGGTCGCGGCGTCGTCAGCGTTCGCATCAGCCTGTTTGACTTTTTCTTGTTTCTTCAGTGAACGCGTCAGCTTCGCATGATAGGCGGCGCGTCTGCGGTTTTCTGCCTTCGTCCTTGCGTCTTCTTCACGCCATTCGTCCACGGCCCCGCGGTCGAGCAGGTCTTCGACAATCCGTGGGTTGAATACGTGGAAGGTGATCCGCCGCGCTCGACCCTGAAGCCGGACGGTTCTCGTTCCAGCGCTTGGAAGACGCCCGTCCTCCAACCAAGGCTTCCTTTCAGAGGTCGTTATCCCCAGGATGTCCTCGATCTCGCGAGGAATGATCGGAAGCTTGGCGATATCCTGCAGCGCTTCGGTTACAATCGACGAGGTCGCGCGAAACGCTGTCTTCGAAGACTCCGCCATGACCAGGGTGAGCTCGCCCGACTGCATATTCAGCGACTTTCTGACCGCGGGAGGCAGGCGAGACCGGACCTCTTGCAGGATTCCCTTCACCCTGACAGCCGATCCGAGCGTCGCCGCCACGGGGAGTGACCACTCCCTGATCAGCTCGGGATCATCGCTCTTATTTTTCGTCTTCGTGTTGGGCATACCTGAGCAGATGGGGCCGGAAGCGGCGAGCGTCAACCGGCTGCCTGTCCGATGCCCGCCCTTGGCGCTTCGCACATTCGGGCGATTTTGCTTGATCCACCAGGGCCTATGTGTCCGTTCTGTTAGCCATGGCACCCATCCTGCCGTGAGGGATCACCCACTTTAAAGCGGCGGGGCCGCTCAAGTCCTTCCACCGCCATCGGCCAGCGATTTGATCGGCTTGACTTCGTACTGCATTGACGGGTTTTACCCTAAGAACGCGGCCATTGAGGACATCGCCGAGGCTCCGACCAACTCCCTCGAGTCTATGTCCACGTTGACGGGCGCCCTTGAAATCTGCGGTGTAAGGAATGCCCGCAACCTAGGCAGAAAGCCGGGGGCCAAGCCGCTGACGTGCAGTAGGTCGGACACTCGAGAGGATCGCCCGTACCGTGACAGGACAACCGATTGCCGGTCGTTGTCTTCCCCTCGCTTGAATAGGGCAGTAGAGGCGCCAATCAACAGAAAGACGCCCACGCCGGAAACGGGGTCCAAATCCCGGCAAGCGTATGGTCAGGGTTTAGGGCAAGCGACAGATGGGCGGCGGTGGGAATATTAGCCGCTCGAGAATGCACAACCGACTTGCTTCGGCATAGGCCTGAGATTGGGTCGGCCGAGATCCGCGAGAACAGACTGGCGGACGTCGCCACTCGGCAGCTGGGCAAAAGCGGTCAGGCTTGATGCCGTATTTTAGGGTAGACCATGTATTTGAAACTTACCTTTCGCGAGTTTCAGATGATCTATTCCGGCGAACGATCTTTGCCGACATTTTCCGCAAGGAAATCTATGAAAGCGCGAATGCGGGCTGCGAGGTGCTCGTACCCGGCGAATACTGCGTGGATCAATTCGATGTCTTCAGGATTGTAGTCTTCCAGCACGGGAACGAGTAACCCAGCGTCGATCTCTGGCTCCACATGGAATTGGCCGATCCGGGCCAAACCAACGCCGGCAAGGCACAGCCTGCGTATGGCCATTCCGCTGTTGACCGCGCTGTTGCCGGATACGGGCAACCGATACATCTCGGTCGATCCCGGCGCTCGGAACGGCCACTCGTTGAGTGTTCGGCGGAAATTGAAAGTCAGGCAATTGTGGCCAGCGAGATCGGCCGGTGTCTTTGGTCTGCCATGGGCATCCAGATAGGCGTGAGATGCAACAATGACGCGCCGGCTCTCAAGGAGTTTTCGGGCTTTCAGTGATGAATCTTCCATGGGGCCTGAACGGATCGCAACATCGGTCCGCTCTTCGATCAAGCCAATGACGCCGTCCGTGAGTGATATGTCGAGTTGCACTTCGGAATAGAGTTTGAGGAACTTCGGGACGAGCGGGAGGAGATAGCGTTCGCCAAAGCCAACGGAGGAATTGACCCTGAGAATCCCTCGCGGCACCATTTTTCCGCCAGACGCGATGATCCGTTCAGTCTCCGCAATGTCGGCCAGGATTCGTCGGGCTCTCTCCAGATAAATTTCGCCTTCCGGCGTGAGCGTCATCGTGCGGGTTGAGCGGACGAGTAGTCGGGTCCCGAGCCGGTCCTCAATTCTGGTGACAAGCTTGCTCACCGCCGAGGGCGAAAGCTTCAGGCGCCGTCCGGCCGCCGAAAAACTCTGCAATTCCGCCGCACTTACAAATACTTCCATTTCACCAGCGCGATTATCCATCGTTCTGTCCTGTGAATTCAATTCAAATCTGATTGTTCAATAGTGCCAATTATCACGAGAGTCCCCTTCAATCATATTGCGGTCAACAACTTCGTCTGACAGCGCTGCTGTCTTTGCAACCCGCCACCTTAACGGCGAGCGGAGAGGAATTTATTATGCCTTTAGCAATCTTCGCCTTGACGATCGCGGCCTATGCGATCGGTACCACAGAATTCGTGATTGTCGGTCTTTTGCCGACCGTTGCCACAGACCTCAACATTACCCTGCCGCTTGCAGGGCTTATCGTCAGCGTCTATGCGCTCGGCGTCACCTTTGGCGCGCCGATCCTGACGGCGCTCACCGGCAAGATCGAGAGAAAGCCGTTGCTGCTCGGCTTGATGGCCTTGTTCATCGTTGGCAATACAATCGCGGCGTTGTCGCCGGGCTACGATCTGCTGCTTGTGGCCCGGGTGATCGCCGCCTTCGCCCATGGCGTGTTCTTCTCGGTCGGCTCGACCATTGCCGCCGATCTCGTGCCGGAGAACCGCCGCGCTTCGGCCATTGCCATGATGTTCATGGGCCTGACAGTTGCCATCATCACCGGCGTTCCACTCGGCACCTATATTGGCCAGATCCTCGGTTGGCGCGCGACCTTCTGGGCCGTTGCCGCACTCGGCGTCATCGCCTTCCTCGCCATTGCAGCCCTATTGCCGCACACGCTCAAAAAGGCGCCGCCGGCAAGCCTGCTCGATCAGCTTCGCGTTCTTGGCTCCGGCCGTCTGCTGATCGTCTTCGCAATGACAGCGCTTGGCTACGGCGGCACCTTCGTCGCCTTCACCTTCCTGGCGCCAATCCTGCAGGAAATCACCGGCTTCTCCGAGGAGAGCGTCAGCCTTATTCTGGTTCTCTACGGCATCGCAATCGCAATCGGCAACATTGCCGGCGGCAGGATCGCCAACCTTAACCCGGTCAAGGCATTGATCGGTCTGTTCATCTTGCAGGCCATTGTCCTTGTCATCTTGACCTTTACCGCGGCCTCGCCGGTTCTGGCGATCGTCACCCTTGCTGCGCTCGGGTTCCTTCAGTTCGGCAACGTGCCGGGCCTCCAGCTCTATGTCGTCAAACTGGCCAAAGAACACCGTCCGGGTGCCGTGGATGTCGCATCGGCTCTCAATATTGCCGCCTTCAATCTAGGCATCGCGATCGGCGCATGGCTGGGCGGTCTGGTCGTGGAATCCCCGCTTGGGCTAGGTGCGACCCCTTGGGTTGGTGCCATCCTGGTTGTCATCGCTCTGTTGCTGACCATGTGGAGCAGCGCTCTCGACCGTCGCGCGGTTCCGGCCCTGAAGACAGCCTAACACAGCGACCCGGCGCGTTGGGCGCCGGGTCGCACCTATCGGATCTCACCCAGGAGAATTCCCATGTCTACGTTGAACGCGGGCCAGTTTTCCGCGCTTGACCGCATCAGCTAGCCGGAGGAGGCCTGACGCCCGGGGGGCGAAATTTCGTTTCTCGGCCGCTGGCGATCAACGGGCGTGGTTTTGAGACGATCGCTGCCTGGCCGAAGAACTGGTTGGCGGCTTTGGACGAAATGCAGATACCGCACGGAAACAAAACGGCGGCTACGTGGTTACTGATCAGACGCGCAGGAGCGTTTCCCTTGCGAGGAAAACTAGCCGTAACGGGAGCAAGACGATGGACACAGCAACACATTGGGCGCTTCTCCTCGGCATATTGACGTTGGCGAGCTGGTTAGCCGGAGGCTTCGCGGCGGTGCTTGGAAACGTGGAGCTTGGTCCTCACGGGCAAAAGGCAGCCGAATATTTGACGCTCGGCTTGAGCGTCACCGGCTTCATCTGCGCCTTCGCAATGGTATTGATCCTGGTGATCCGATGATCTCGATCACCCGAGTGGCCATAGACCCGGCCTTCCCGCGATCGTCGATTATGTCGGCTGCGGGCTGGATGATTGTTCGGGAGAAGGAGCTCTGATCGATCTGCCTATCCGCTACCCTTGGCGTCGTGCGGCGGCCTGCCCGACAGCAGGCGGACGACGAAAGATCGAGACCTGGTTGCGTCCGGCTTCCTTGGCGCGATAAAGCGCCATGTCGGCTTCGTGCTGGAGGCTGGCCAACGAAACATCCGTGTCGACAGCCGACTTGAA
Organism: Rhizobium sp. NLR8a; assembly: GCF_019685235.1. Taxonomy (NCBI): domain Bacteria; kingdom Pseudomonadati; phylum Pseudomonadota; class Alphaproteobacteria; order Hyphomicrobiales; family Rhizobiaceae; genus Rhizobium; species Rhizobium sp. NLR8a. The sequence continues at coordinate 82,708 of NZ_JABDWI010000011.1, read as the reverse complement.
CGCCACGCCGACGCTGAGCGTCACCGAGGGCCCAACGCTGGAGGCCGGGTTCGGCAGGGCGGCCGCTTCCACGCTCTCGCGTATTCGCCTGGCGACTGCGACGGCCTCTTCTTCATCGACATCCGGAAGCACGATGAGAAACTCCTCGCCGCCATGTCGCGAGACGAGATCGCGATCGGCGCGCACGCAGCTCTGGATGATGCCGGCAACCTTGACGAGGCAGCGATCGCCTTCGCTGTGGCCAAGCCGATCGTTCAGGGCTTTGAAGTGATCGATGTCGCACATCAGCATGGCCGCGACGACGCCGGTTTCGCGGCCGTTGCGCCACAGGCCCTCGAGGGTTTCCATCATCCAACGGCGATTGGCGATTCCGGTCAACGGATCGGTTCTGGCCAGCCGCTCCAATCGGGCGTTCGCGTCGGCCAGCTCCGCGACACGGCGTTGATCCCTGCAGTCCAGAAGAAATGTCTTCTGCGCCAGGATATTCATCGTTCGCCTGGCGACCACCGTCGCGATGATCCCACAGGAAAAGAAAAGGGTCGCGGCGACGACACTGCCCGCCTCCAAGAGCGGGTTGTGCCATTGAAGGATGAAGTAGAGACAAAGGGCATAACAGGCGATTGCGGTCGTCCAGGCCAGCGGCACGCTGAAGATGGTGATTGCGCTCGTCGCGACGAACAACATGATGCTCAAATGCCGCTCGTAAAATTCGCCGCCGGCAAAAACGCCGACGAGCCCGACCGAGAGGAGAATGAGGGACATTCCCACAAGCAGCGACGCCCGCTGAACGGCCGCCGGCCGCGGCTTGTTCCAGACGACCGCGGTGAAGATTGCTGCCGGCGGCAAAACGCAGGCGGGCGCAATCATCGACAGAACGATCTGCCGGGGAAGCAGGAGGGCGTTCAGCGCCAGCGTTAGAACATCGACAAATGCGACCCAAATCATCCAGGAGCGGATGACCTTCGCCGTTTGCCGCCACAGCCTTTCCTCAAAACGGCGGCGCAGTTCGCCCGTCAGGCGGATATCGCGGGTTCGGCCCGATAAAAGACGTTCGACCTCATCGACCATTGCGCCGGTCAACGGCCGTGGCGGCACAGACCCGGCTGCAGAGATTTCAGAGGAAGTGCTTTTGGCATCACTCATCTCTGGTTTAACTAGCCGCGATGCAAAGCTCGGCAAGGCTTACGCACTCGCATCGGGATTCGTATGTTGATATTTTGTAAACAAGATTGCGCGCGCGGTCTGGGCCGGATCGTCTCGATCATGCTACCAACTCTTTTCCGAGAGGGGGCAGGATGAAGCTCAAACTGGTTGCAGTTGCGGTCGCGGCGCTGGCGCCGGTGGTTGCGATGCTCGTCTACAACGAAGTCGCGCTTCGCCATCAGCGCAACGAGGAAGTGCGTGCCTCCGCGGCGCAGGCGGCGAGGCAAGCCTCGTCGGAAGTCGAGCGGATTATCGAGGGTCTGCACGCCCTTCTCGTCGCCGTATCCGCCATGCCTTCCGTCCGGCATCTCGACGTCCAGGCTTGCAACGATGCACTGAAATCGGTTGTCGAAAGCATCCCCAACATCCGCACCATCTTCGTCGCCGGCCTCGATGGGCATCCCATCTGCGGAAGCATGGCGTTTCCACAGGGTGTGATGTTTTCCGACCGCGATTACTTCCGGCAGACTCTGGAGACCAAGGACTTCGTCGTCGGCACCTATACGCAGAGCCGCCTTTCCGATCGCCCTGTGCTGCCGCTCGCGATGCCACTGATGGAAGGCGATACCATCAAGGCCATCGTCATCAGCGGAATCCGGCTGGACTGGCTGCAGAATCGCATCACCGAGCGCGGGATTGCTCCCGGCAATGCGGTGACGATCGCCGACGCCAAAGGGACTATCATTGCCCACGTTCCCTCTCCCGAACAGTTCGTCGGTACGGTTATGCCCGAGGAATACCAACGGCTGATCCACGCCGAACAGCCTGATGTCATCGAGACCACCGGCCGGGACGGAACAGCGCGCATCCTCGGTTATCGCCCGATAGCCTTGCCTTCCAACCCCCTCTATGTCAGCGCCGGCTTCTCGAAAACGGAGGTCTTCGCCCCGATCGACCGGGCGACACTGATGAATACGCTCGCCATCATCGGCGGTGCGCTTTTCGCCTTCGTCGCCGCGATCTTTATCGGTAACCGCTTCATCCTGATACCGATCTCGAGGATCGCCGATGTGATGGAAAGCTGGCGCAGCGGCCAAACGACGGCGCGGACCGGCATGACGGGACCGGACGAGCTGGGGATCGTCGGCGCAACCTTCGATCGGCTGCTCGACGAACTCGAAGAGCGCAGGCGGCAAAATCAGCAGGCGGAGGAGGAGCGGAGCCTTCTCGTCCGCGAACTGGCGCATCGCGTCAAGAATGGCTTTACGCTCGTGCAGGCGATTGCCAGACAAACCTTTTCGCGGTCCGATCCGGAGAGATACGGTTCCTTCGCCGAGAGGCTCGCAGCCCTCGCCGGCACCTATGACCTCATCCTGTCGCGGGAGGGGTCGGCTTCGCCCATTCGGGATATCCTCTCCGCAGCCCTGCGAGCGCATGTCGCCTCGCAAGCCGAGCGCATTCATCTCGACGGACCGGATGTGGTTCTCCCGGCGGACACCGCCCTGCCGCTCTCGCTCGTGATTCATGAGCTGGCGACCAATGCAACCAAATATGGAAGCCTCGGAAGCGAAAATGGAACGGTCAGCATCGAATGGAAGCACGAGGATGGACGCGTCCTGCTTCTGTGGACGGAAGCCGGCGGACCGCCGGTCTCGACGCCGACGAAAAAAGGCTTCGGCTCGGTGCTGATAGAACGTGCCTTCCCGTCAAAGGCGCAGGCGCGATCCCGCGCGGACTACCGGAGCGAAGGCCTCGTCTTCCAAGTAATATTTTCGATCGCGGAACCGGTTGCCAAAGGCGAAGTTGACCCTCTGAGCCCGGACGTAAAGCATACGAGCCAGACATGAAAAACAAGGTAGTCGTGGTCGAGGACGAAGCTCTGCTGCTGATGATGGCGGTCGCCATCGTCGAGGAGGCAGGCCTTGAGGCGCTCGAGGCACACAATGCCGACGAGGCGCTCATGCTTTTCGAAAGAGTGCCCGGCATACGGATCCTGTTTACCGATATCGACATGCCGGGAAGCATGGATGGCTTGATGCTGGCAAAGGCGGTCCGTGATCGCTGGCCGCCCGTGGAAATCATCATCGTCTCCGGCATGAAGCAGCCGGAGGCGGATGCTTTGCCCGAGCGCGGCGTCTTCTTCTCCAAGCCCTATGATACCAGGCAGCTTACCAATGCGCTCGTCAGCATGGCCGCGTAGGGCTGCGAGCCACGGCATCATCTGCGCGACTGGAAATGGTGCTGGTCGATGCATCCTTTTGGAATCTCGCGCGTTTTCCCTGCTTCAACAAGGAGACCACCATGTCCAAACGCGAACTCATCGATACAGGCACCGACAAGCGCTACGTCCGTCGCGATGATCAGGGTCGCTTTACCGAGTCGGTCGAGGTCAGCCGCTCGCTCTCGGCAGACAAGCGACGCCGGGCGAAAAATGATGCGAAGCCCGGAGAGGGCGACCGCGGCGATCATCGCGCCAAGAAGCACTGAAGGCGACGATCGAGTCGTCACTCCGCTCTGGCCAGCGGCCCGATCGACTATCTTTCCGCCAGGGAAGGCCGCTGCAAATCGATGCGGCTGGTGATGACCGGCTGGCCGGAAGCAGGGTCTTTGTCGACAGTCTGCAGTCGAAGCCTGTTCTGCCCGATTTTTTCGATCAGTAGCACTGCGTCTCGGTCCCCGTTGATCAGCCGCGCCCAAGTCACCCGCAGGTTGAGGGCGGCGCCTTTCCTATTCCCTGCAAGCTTCGACGGCAGTCCTGATGGTCCCACGTAATTGCCGGTATAACGCTCTCCGGCGGCCTTTACGGTCGCGGAGAAGGTTCTGGTGAAAACCGCAAGGCCGCGACACGTCCCGCTCATCGAGACGGCCGATGTACCTGCGTCGGATCGAAGGGTGCAGGAGACTTTGAGATTCGGGCCGCCTATCTTGGTCAGCACCATTCCGGTTCCGCTCCAGTCCCCGCCCAAAGACTGTAGAAATCCAGCCTCCGACGCTGTTGCCTTGGCCGGCAGGCAGGAGAGCGAGAGCAAAGTCGCGATCAGAGCAGCACGCATGAGATCCCCCCGGGTTGCATGGCCTAACACCTGAGCGGAGCAGATTGTTCCCCCCGCAGGCTTCGTGCAACCATTGCGGCGGCAGCCTGCTTTCTCGCCTCATTCACTCCATCGCCTCGACGCCGCATCGATTCTCCGGAGCTTGAAGAAATAACGACGGGCATCGCCGTCGACGAACATCATACCAGCGACCTCGTCGTCTCCCGTCCTGCGGAAATAGTCGGCGATTGGCTGCCTGTCGTAGATCATAGCAGCTGTGGTGAGGTTATCGAAGGTCCGAAGCTTCAGCGACGCGGTCGTACCCCGCGCCCGGAGCGCCTTCTGCAGATAGGAGAACCAGTTCCGGGCGATCCGAGTGCGGCCGAACGGCGCCGCCTTGATGGCCAGGCTGATCGGAAAAATGCCGGGGTCGATCGCCACCAGCCGATCCGACCGCCACTGAAAGAGGAGGGCGTCCGCGCGCATGTCGACGTGAAACCGCTTCCCGAACCAGCCGAGGTTCTCGAGAACACCGTCGAGCGGGTGATCCGATGGGATGCCCGCACCTCGCCACAGGCCGAGCATCTCGGTCGGCTGGACCGGCGCCAGCGAGGAAAACCAGGCTGTCATTTCGTCCTGTCGCTTAGCGCTCTTCAGCGGCATCATGACCCCGCCTTCGTTGACAACAGGGCTTGCAGCGACACCGGCCTGAGGCCCTGCGCATCGACGCCCACATCGTACTGGCGGGGCAGGGGCTTGAGGCGACCGTGGGAATGTCCGTGCAGATTGATCGACTTCTTACCCATCTTGTTCCAGGTGCGGAACGGATAATGGCACAGGATCAGCAGATGATCGTCCAGCGTCATCTCGCTGTAGTGCTGAATACTTGTCCATCCCCTCGCCGCCGTCGTCGTCGCGGGATCATTATTCCCAATGATCAGGTGCTTTCGCCCGTTCAGCATCGAAAGGAGCTGATCACAGTCCCCGCCGCGAGACGACATGAAGTCACCGAGATGCCAGATGTCGTCCTGCGGACCAATAATCTCGTTCCAGTTGCGGATCAGGGTCACGTCATGCGACGTCATGTCGGGAAAGGGGCGTCGGTCGATGCGAAGGACGCGGGGATCTGCAAAATGGGTATCGCCGGTGAAGTAGATCATTTGACAGAGATGGCGCAGCCCGCCCGCTTGGGAAGCCGTTTGCTAATGGCCAGGGGTGGGGATCGATTGCTTGACGTCATCAAAGGACGGGCTGTGCACGACGCGATAGCGCGCTTCGACGAGGTTATAGATCCCGAAGGCCGCCAGTCCGATTGCGACGGCGATATAGAGGATCGAGCCGAAAGGAAGCTGTCTCACCCATTCGAGCGCGTCCGCCATGCTGCCTGCCTGCTGAGGATCAACGCGAAACCCTGCATAGGCGAAGAAGATTCCGATGATCACGAAGACGACGCCGCGGGCGACGAGGCCGTATACGCAGACCGAGGTCACCACGCCGCTGACGTCCGCAAGTCTGAGATAGCGCTCGAATTTCTTGCTGATGCCCTTGGCTGCCGTCACGACCCCGCCGATGATGAAGCCGAGGCCGACGGCTACGGCAAGATAGGCGCCGAACGGCTGCGACATGATCCATTCTGCCAACCCTTTCTCACCAGATTGCTGGCTCCCGCCGCCGCTGAAGAGTGCGTGACCCAGCGCATAACCGGCAAGGCCGAGATAGACGACGGCGCTGCCGAAGAAAACCGTGCGGATGGCGATGGCCTTGGCGTCGCGGCCATGGCCGTCGCTGTCGGCGAGCGACTGCGCCAGTCGCCAGGCGACGAAACCGAGAAGTCCGATGCCGATGAGACCAACCCAGACGCGGCCGAAGGGCTGTGCGAGAAGCGTCGAAAGTGCCGACTTCGTTTCCGGCTTCCCCCCGGCGACGCCGGAAAAGAGGGCGAGGCCCGCCACAAGGAGGAATACGACGCCGCGCGCCACATAGCCGCTCTTGGCAAGCAGGTCGAAACGAAATTCTTTGGGCATGATATTCTCCGCGCGTCTGTGTGGCTGTCACCTCTAACGCGCCACCGCGTGGAAAGTTGTCATCGAGGAAAGACCATGATCATTGAGGGGGTTGTCGATGCCGGTCCGTAGCGCCGGGCTTCTCATCTACCGCCTTTGCGAGACGAGGCTGGAGGTCCTGCTCGTCCATCCCGGCGGTCCCTTCTGGGCGAAGAAGGACGAGGGCGCATGGTCTATTCCGAAAGGTTTGATCGAAGCCGGCGAAGACGAATTGTCGGCAGCGATCCGGGAGGCGCAGGAGGAGCTCGGCGTCGAAATTCAAGGAAGCTTCGCCCCGCTCGGTGAATATCGCCAACCCGGCGGAAAAGTGGTGGTCGTCTGGTCGGTGGAGGCGAACGCGGCGCTTGATGTCGAGACGGTGCGGAGTTCGGAGTTTCAGATCGAATGGCCACCACGATCGGGCCGCATCCAGGCTTTTCCCGAGGTCGATCGCGCGGGATGGTTTCCTACCCCAGAAGCTGAGATCAAAATTCTCAAGGGCCAGCTCCCCATGCTTGCCGATCTCGTTACGCAGCTCGGTCGAGACCAGTGAACCGGAGTCTCAGCCATGATTCTGCTTCGACAAGCCGAGGCTGCAAAAGCCTCAATCGACCCCGGTGATCTCGGGAGTGAAGGCGATAATTTTTTCGGATATCTGACTTCCGTCGCCGCTGCTCGCAGCGAGCAGAAGCGCAGCAGCGACTTCGCCCATCTGACGCCGTGGCGAAATCGAAGTCGCGATCCTGACGGGGAGGGCGCTGGCGACATCCAGCCCATTGAATCCGGCGATCAGGATTTCCGCAGGGCTGGAAATGCCGAGTTCCAGGCACGCAAAGACGCCGCCGGTTGCCATGTCGTCGTTGGAATAATAGATGCAGTCGAGATCTCTCGTCGCCGCGAGCATCGACATCGACAGCCGCTTGCCGTGCGCCACCGAGGAATAGGCGGCGTTGAACCGCTCGTCCACGAAAGAAAGGCCGCTCTCGCGCAGCACTTTCTCGAAGCCGGCTTTCCGCTTGCCGGCGCGCAGATCCCTGTCGATCGCGCTGCCGATATACCCGAACCGCCGCCGGCCGGCCGCCAACAGCGCTTTTGCCATCTCTTCTCCGGCCTTGCCATGAGATAGACCGACGTTGAAATCGATGGGGGTACCGTCGAGGTCCATCAGTTGGATGACGGGAATCGCGGCATTCTGCAGCATTCTCACCGTTTCTGCCGGCTGATCGAGACCCGTCACGATGATGGCGGCAGGGCGCCAGGAGAGCATGTCGCGAATGATCTCGCGCTCCTTCGCCATATCATAATCGGAGATGCCGAACACCGCCTGCATGCCTGATCCTCGCAGCCCGGCCGAAATGCCCGCCAGCATTTCGGGAAAGACGATGTTGGACATGCTGGGAACGACGACGGCGACAAGATTGGTGCGCTGCGACGACAGTGAGAGCGCCAGCCGGTTGCCGACGTAATTTAACCGCTCGGCCTGCTCAAGCACTTTTTCGCGGGTCTCCTTGGAGACGTCGGCGGCGCCGCGAAGAGCGCGCGATGCCGTCATCTTGCTGACGCCGGCCGCAGCGGCAACTTCTTCCAGTGTCGATTTATGCATTGCACCGACCCCATCGTCGAACTGCCTCGCCAGCGGGCAACGTCAAATTCATAGGCCTTTTTCAAAAAAAGGAAAACACTCACTACTTGACAGGAAACGCAAAAATGGGCGTTGTTACCGATACCGGTATCGATAACAGCTATCGGAAACGGGAGGAGAAGCCATGCGGACGAATGACAAGACCGCTGTCTCGGATCATGTCCGATGCGCTGAGCGGGCAGAGCACCTGAGGGTCTGATATCCGACACATGTACGATTGCTGGTGCCTCCGGATCGGTCAAGGACTTGACCCGCAGGTTGCAAATCTATCTGAATTCGATCGGGCATAGTCCGATCAGGCCGGTCCCGGATCGCCGTGACACTGGCCAGGAGTGAGCGCACGAACCATAGGACGCGCAGCGCGATCTTGATCGAATACACCGGCCGACGGGAGGAAGAGCCGATATGCATGTGATGATTCTGGGCGCCGCCGGCATGGTTGGCCGTAAGCTGGTTGAGAGGATTGAGCGTGAGCCGCTCACTTTCGGCCGGCCTGTCACCCGGCTGACCCTGGCAGACGCTTTTCCGCCGCCGGTGCCGGAAGCGCTCCGGTCCGTGACCACCGCGCTGAGGGTGGATCTCGCCGGCGCCGGCGCGGCCGACCGGCTGATCGAGGGCCAGCCGGAACTGATCTTCCATCTGGCCGCCATCGTATCGGGTGAGGCCGAAGCGGATTTCGACAAGGGCTACGCGGTCAATCTCGACGGCACGCGCGCCCTGTTCGATGCAATCCGCCAGCTCGGCCTCAAGACCACCTACGTCCCGCGCGTCGTCTTCGCCTCTTCGATCGCCGTCTTCGGCACGCCGTTTCCGGAGGTCATTCCCGACGAATTCTTCACCACGCCGCTGACGAGCTACGGCACCCAGAAGGCGATTGCCGAACTGCTGCTTGCCGATTATTCCCGCCGTGGCATCTTCGACGGCATTGGCATCCGGCTGCCGACCATCTGCGTGCGCCCCGGCGCACCGAACAAGGCGGCCTCCGGGTTCTTCTCCAACATTCTGCGCGAGCCGCTCGTCGGCAGGGAAGCCGTATTGCCGGTCAGCGACAGCGTGCGGCACTGGTTTGCCAGTCCGCGCGCGGCCGTCGGCTTTTTCGTCCATGCCGCGACGATCGATACGACGAGGATCGGCGCGCGCCGCAACCTGACCATGCCGGGCCTTTCCGCGCTGGTCTCCGAAGAGATTGACGCACTGCGCCGAGTGGCCGGCGACAAGGCGGTCGCCCTCATCAAACGCGTGCCCGATCCGGTGATCGAACGCATTGTCGCCGGCTGGCCGACGCAGTTCGATGCGACGAGGGCTTCTGCGCTCGGTTTTACGGCGGAAACGAGCTTCGACGAAATTCTGCAGGTGCATATCGAGGATGAACTCGGCGGGAGGATTGCGTGAGCACAGCGGCGAGCGGAGAAGCAAGGATCGCGCTTGTCACTGGCGGTGGCACCGGCGTCGGGCGCGCCATATCGAGGGGACTCGGCGCTGCCGGCTACAGGGTCGTGATTTCAGGACGACGGGCCGATGTGCTTGAAAAGGCCGCGAGTGAGCTAGGCAGCGAAACGGGGGCCGAGTTTTTCGCAGCTCCCGCCGATGTCGGCGACCCCGCTTCGGTGCGGGCTCTGTTCGATGCGATCTCGGAGAGATACGGACGGCTCGACCTCCTGGTCAATAATGCCGGCGTCACCGTGCCCGGCGTGGCCCTCGAAGAGGTTTCCTTCGAGCAGTGGAGCGCCATCGTCGCCGCCAATCTCACCGGCGCCTTTCTCTGCACCCAGCAGGCCTTCCGGCTGATGAAGAAGCAGACCCCGCGCGGCGGGCGCATCATCAACAACGGCTCGGTCTCGGCCACGACACCGCGCCCGAATTCCGCGCCTTACACCGCCACGAAGCACGCCATCACGGGTCTGACCAAATCCACCGCCCTTGACGGGCGCGAATTCGACATCGCCTGCGGCCAGATCGATATTGGCAATGCCGCCAGTGACATGACGACGAAAATTGCGGCCGGCGTGCTGCAGGCGAACGGCAGCATCGCCGCGGAGGCGACGATCGATCCGGCCCATATTGCCGACGCGGTCGTCTACATGGCCGGCCTGCCGCTCAGCGCCAATGTACTGACCATGACTGTCATGGCGACGAAAATGCCCTTTGTCGGACGGGGGTGAATCGGCGGGCTGCCGCCGGCTGAAAACGACATATATGCAGTGCTCATGATCTGGGAGGAGGGAGTATGGCAAACGTTCAATTCGCGGATGTCCGGAAATCGTTCGGTGCGCATCCTGTCATCAAGGGAGTGGACATCGATATCGCCGACGGCGAATTCGTCATCCTCGTCGGCCCTTCGGGCTGCGGCAAGTCCACGCTTCTGAGGATGCTGGCAGGGCTCGAGAACATTTCCGGCGGCGAGATCAAGATCGGCGGGCGCGTGGTCAACACGCTGCCGCCGAAGGACCGCGACATTGCCATGGTGTTCCAGAATTATGCGCTCTACCCGCATATGACGGTGGAGCAGAACATGGGCTTCTCGCTCATGCTCAACAAATCGCCGAAGGCGGAGGCCGAAAAGCGGGTGAAATATGCCGCTGGCATCCTCGGCCTCGACAAGTTGCTCGACCGTTATCCGCGCCAGCTTTCCGGCGGTCAGCGCCAGCGCGTCGCCATGGGCCGCGCCATCGTGCGCAATCCGGAGGTCTTCCTGTTCGATGAGCCGCTGTCCAACCTCGATGCGAAACTGCGCGTCGCCATGCGCGCCGAGATCAAGGAACTGCATCAGCGCCTGAAAACGACGACCGTCTACGTCACCCATGATCAGATCGAGGCGATGACGATGGCCGACAAGATCGTCGTCATGCATGACGGCATCGTCGAGCAGATCGGCAGCCCGCTCGAGCTCTACGACCGCCCCGCCAATCTCTTTGTCGGCGGCTTCATCGGCTCGCCGGCGATGAACATGATCCACGGCAGACTCGATCCGGAGAACCCCAGCCAGTTCGTCGCCGCCAACGGCACGCGGCTGCCTGTCGCCAATCCACCGGCGAGCGCTATCGGCCGCGACCTCGTCTACGGGCTGCGCCCCGAATACATCTCGCTCGATCCCAACGGACTGCCGGCCGAGATCGTGGTGATCGAACCGACCGGCTACGAGACGCATCTGACCGTCCGCCTCGGCGGCAGCGATGTCAGCTGCGTCTTCCGCGAACGTGTCGATGCCCGCCCGGGCGAAGCCATCCGGGTGGCGATCGACGCCAAGCATGTCCATCTCTTCGACGCCGAAGGCGGCATGCGATTGACCGACTGACGCCGGCGGGACAAGGGGAGAGGAGGAGTCTCCCGTTCCGCCGGAGCGCAAGCATTCGAGGGGTGAGCCCCCACGGGAGCACAAGCTTTCCGTATCGCGGATGCCAGGCCGCCGTTCACCAAGCGGGAGGTGAATGCCGGAGAATTGCTCCCGCTGTTTCAATGAGGAGGAATCTCATGACGATCAAGAGACGTGAATTTCTTGCTGCATCGGCAGCCGTTGCCGGTGTCGCAGGTCTCGGCATCAAGCCGTCCTTTGCGCAGGCCGAACCGACCTACACGCCGGAAAGCGGCGCCAGCCTGCGGTTGCTGCGCTGGACGCCTTTCGTGAAGGGCGATGAGGAGGCCTGGCTTGCCAATACCAAGAAGTTCACTGAAGCCACCGGCGTGGAAGTGCGCATCGACAAGGAGAGCTGGGAGGACATCCGTCCGAAAGCCGCCGTTGCCGCCAATGTCGGCTCCGGTCCGGATCTCATCATGTGCTGGTTCGACGACGCGCATCAATATCCGGACAAGCTGGTCGATCTCACGGAACTCGGCAACTATCTCGGCAACAAGTACGAAGGCTGGTACGACGGCCTGAAGGGTTACGCCACCCGTGACGACAAGTTCATCGCCATGCCGCTGACGACGATCGGCAATGCCGTGGTCTATCGCGACAGCCATGTCAAGGCGGCCGGCTTCAACGAATTCCCGAACGATACCGCAGGCTTCCTCGAGCTCTGCAAGGCGATGAAGGCAAAGGGCACGCCCGCCGGTTTCCCGCACGGCAAGGCGGTCGGCGACGGCAACAACTATGCCCATTGGCTGCTCTGGAGCCATGGCGGCAAAATGGTCGACGAAAGCGGCACGGTGACGATCAACAGCCCGGAAACGCTCGCCTCGATCAACTATGCCAAGGAACTCTACGCAACCTTCATTCCGGGCACGGAAAGCTGGCTGGATGTCAACAACAACCGCGCCTTCCTCGCCGGCCAGGTATCGCTGATCGCCAACGGCGTCTCGGTCTATTACACGGCCAAGAACGATCCGAAGCTCGCCGAGATCGCCAAGGACATCCGCACGACGAATTTCCCGATCGGACCGGTCGGCAAGAGCGTCGAGCTTTTCCAGACGAGCTCGCTCCTGCTCTTCAAGCACAGCAAATATCCGGAAGCCGCCAAGGCCTACATCAAGTTCATGATGGAAGCCGATCAGATGAATGCCTGGATCCAGGGCTCCAGCGCCTATTGCTGCCAGCCGCTCAAGGCCTTCGCCAAGAACCCGATCTGGACTGCCGACCCGGTCCACGCGCCCTATGCGCTCGCCTCGGAAAAACTGCGCCCGAACGGTTATGCCGGCCCGCTCGGCTACGCCTCGGCGGCGACCATGGCGGACTACGTGCTGGTCGACATGTATGCCGCCGCCGTCACCGGCCAGAAGTCGCCCGAGGACGCGATGAAGGAAGCCGAGCGCCGGGCAAATCGCTACTACCGCGTCTGATCCGGAGCCGGGACATGCGGCATGCCTGGTATCCGGCATGCCGCGAGCTCCTCAAGGACTGAATGCAATCTGGAGATAAGCAATGTCGACCTTGAACTCGGGGGATAAGCGCGGCCCCTCGCTGATGCAGAACAACAACGTGCTCGGCTTCCTCTTTATGCTGCCGGCTGCCGTGTTCCTTGTTTGCTTTCTCACCTATCCCCTGGGGCTCGGCGTCTGGCTCGGTTTTACCGACACGCGGATCGGCCGGGACGGCATCTTCGTCGGCCTGGAGAACTATGAGTTCCTGGCCGATGACGCGGTTTTCTGGCTGTCGGTCTTCAACACCATTCTTTACACGGTCATCGCCTCGGCGCTGAAATTCGCGCTCGGCCTCTGGCTGGCGCTGCTCCTGAACCAGCACCTTCCGTTCAAATCCTTCTTTCGAGCGATCGTGCTGTTGCCATGGGTGGTGCCGACGGTGCTTTCGGCGCTGGCCTTCTGGTGGATCTACGATTCCCAGTTCTCGATCATCTCGTGGTCGCTGATGAAGCTCGGGCTGATCAGCGCGCCGATCAACTTCCTCGGTGATCCCACCAATGCGCGGATATCGGTCATCGTCGCCAATGTCTGGCGCGGCATCCCCTTCGTGGCGATCTCGCTGCTTGCCGGCCTGCAGACCATTCCGGCCTCGCTGCAGGAGGCGGCCTCGCTCGACGGCGCCACGAGCTGGCAGCGCTTCCGCTATGTGACGCTGCCGATGCTGACACCGATCATCGCCGTCGTCATGACCTTCTCAGTGCTCTTCACCTTCACGGATTTCCAGCTGATCTACGTGCTGACCAAGGGCGGGCCTGTTAACGCCACGCATCTGATGGCCACACTCTCCTTCCAGCGCGGCATTCCGGGCGGGCAGCTCGGCGAGGGGGCGGCCATCGCCGTCGCCATGATACCCTTCCTGCTCGGCGCCATCATGTTCAGTTTCTTCGGTCTGCAACGCCGCAAATGGCAGCAGGGCGGACAGGATTGAGGAGCAAACCATGTCGACCAATCTCAAACCCGCCGATGAGGTCCTGACCGACAATGCCGAGGGCATGAGCTATCTGAACCGCCTGCCGCGGCGCGTGGCGATGCTCTACCTGCCGATGGCCGTCTTCGTCTTCGTGCTGCTCTTTCCCTTCTACTGGATGGCGATCACCGCCGTGAAGCCGAACGAACAGCTGACCGACTACAACAATTACAGCCCCTTCTGGGTGGTCGGGCCGACGCTCGACCACATCAAGTACCTCTTCCTCGAGACATCCTATCCCGGGTGGCTGTGGAACACGATGCTGGTGGCCGTGGGGTCGACGGCGCTGTCGCTGGTCGCCTCGGTGTTCGGCGCCTATGCGATCGAGCGTGTGCGCTTCACCGGCTCGCGCCAGATCGGCCTCGTCATCTTTCTCGCCTATCTTATTCCGCCGTCGATCCTGTTCATCCCGCTCGCCTTCATCGTCTTCAAGCTCGGCATCTACGATTCGCGGCTGGCGCTGATCTTCACCTATCCGACGTTCCTCATTCCCTTCTGCACCTGGCTGCTGATGGGCTATTTCCGCTCGATCCCGTTCGAGCTCGAGGAAAGCGCGCTGGTGGACGGTGCCAACCGCTGGCAGATCCTGGTCAAGATCATCCTGCCGCTTGCCGTGCCGGGCCTGATCTCGGCCGGCATCTTCGCCTTCACGCTCTCCTGGAACGAGTTCATCTACGCGCTGACATTCATCCAGTCCTCTGAAAACAAGACCATTCCGGTCGGCGTCCTGACCGAACTGGTGCGCGGCGACGTCTTCGAATGGGGATCGCTGATGGCGGGTGCGCTTTTCGGCTCGCTGCCGGTCGTTATCCTCTACTCCTTCTTCGTCGACTACTACGTGTCCTCGATGACGGGCGCGGTGAAGGAGTGATCTGAACCCTTCAACCTTATCTCGCCAGCATACGCGCAAGCATATGTCTGATATGGTGCTGAGCACCGTAGAAAATCGCAGCAATAACGATCTTGCGATTATTTTCTACGGGCAAGAACCAGACCACCGTCTTGTCCCTCCGAAGACAACGGATGCCAGGGTAAATGTCGGGGCGCAATGTCCCGATATAAGGCGTATCGACGAGACGGTCGATTTCGACACGCAATTTACGGATTCGTTCAGCGGTACGCTCCAAAGCCTCGTCAGGCGAGTCTCCGAGTTCGACATGGGAGTCGAAGAGATGATCAAAAATCAACTCAAAATCGCGTTCGACATCCTCGGAATATTCAAGGGTCCACACGATCAGCCCGCCGCTTCCGGTCGATCATTGTCTCGACGCGGCTTTCCATTTCCGTCGTGGAAATCCTCGGGCCGTTCAAACGCCGCTGGATTAATTCGTGTAGTGCTGCCGTTTCGACGGTCTCGCTTTCCGTCTTTACGCGGAGAAGCTCTAGGCCCTGCTGAAGAACGGAACTCATGCTGGAATACCGGCCGCTCTCCACCAGCGACCGGGCAAACGCGTCCTGCTGGTCGGTCAGCGAGATCGACGATTTGACACTCATCCGTTTATCTCCATCGAGCCGAGTTTGCTACTCAGTAGCACATTTGTCGACGTGACGAAAGCTTTCATCTGTCGTCATTGAAGGCAGGCCCCACCATTGGCCGTTTTTGCTACTAAAGCCGCACTTTCCAGAGAAACGAGTTTCGTCTGCTTTACAGCCACGGGCAATATTGTGCCAAGAGAGTCCGCAACGACCGATACGATCAACTCTTTACAACTAACATGTCAGTCTGCTACACCTGACTCATTAGCCGGGAGGAACAAAGTTGACATCAAGATTCGGGCTGTCCGTCGCTCTCGCCACGCCGTTCGATAGCGATGGCAATATTGCGATCGAGGCGATGATCGCGCAAGCGCGGCGCTGTCTTGCCGCCGGGTGCTCCAGCGTGACGCTGTTCGGGACGACAGGTGAGGGGTCTTCCATCGGGAATGGCGAACGGGAACGCATAGTGGCAGCCTTTCTCGATGCCGGCATCGCACCGGGCAACATCATCGTCGGCGTGTTGGTCGATGCCGCAGAGGATGCGGCGATGCAGGCCGGTCAGGCTCTTTCCCTGGGCGCCCGCAACATCCTTCTTGCCCCGCCGTCCTATTTCAAGAACGTCAGCGACGACGGCGTCTTCCAGTGGTTCTCAGCCGTATTCGCCCTGTTGGGCGACAAGGCCCGCGATATCATCGTCTACAATCTTCCCTCCGTGACCATGGTGCCGCTGAGCGTGTCGCTGATCGGCCGACTGCGGACCGCCTTTCCCCATATCGTCACAGGCGTCAAGGATTCCTCCGGCGACTGGCCCTATACGGAGGCGCTTCTTAAAGCGCATAGTGATCTCATCATCCTGATCGGGGACGAGCGGCACCTCGCAAGGGCCGTGCGGCTTGGCGGCCAGGGCGCCATATCGGGCATGGCGAATTTTGTGCCCCGCGAACTCAAGCCGGTGGCCGAAGAGGGCAGGGACGATACTCGCGTTTCCGATTTCGTCCTTGAATTGCTGAAACACCCAGTCATTCCGGCCGTGAAGACGATGATCGCGCGTACGACCTTGGAGGAGATTTGGGTTGCGGTTCGTCCGCCGCTCGTTTCATTATCCGGCGAAGCGCAGGCACAGCTTGCCCTTGCTTTTGACCGTCTTTTTCAATCGAAAGCCGCATAGGTCAGCCATGTTTGCGGGGGAGGCGATGAACGAAACGGAAGAGCAGCCGACACTGCGGGAAAAGGCCTATGCAAGTTTCACGCGCCACCTGCTGGCCCGTGACGTGCGTCCCGGCCAGTTCGTGTCGCAGCGCCGGCTCGTCGAGCTGACCGGGCTGACGCTTGGCGCCATCCGGGAGCTCATCCCGAGGCTTGAGGCGGAGGGGCTGATCAAGACCGTGCCGCAGCGAGGTTTGCAGATCGCTCACATCGATCTCAACCTCATTCGCGAGGCGTTCCAGCTGCGCGTCTTCCTGGAGAAGGAGGCCGTGGCGCTGTTTACCAAATCCGCCTCGGACGAGACGATCGCAAATCTCCTGAAACAGCACCGGGATATCGCCGACGCCATTCGAAGCGGCAACGCGTCGCATGAACTGGAGCTGCACGCGCAGGCCGTCGACTGGGGCATGCACGACGCCTTTATCGATGCGCTTGGAAATACCATCATCTCGAACGCCTACCGCGTGAACTCGATCAAGATGCGCCTGATCAGCCAGGACCGGTTTCGCATCGACGGTCACGTCGGACCCGTGATGGGCGAGCACCTGAAGGTGCTCGAGGCGATCGAGCGCCGGTCGGTGGAGGACGCCGTCAACAGCCTTGTCGCACACATCAACGGTGCAAGGGATCGTGCGCTGAGGATCTAATCGGGAATAAGCAGCCGGAGGTGAGGAGATCGCCGGCGCAAAAGGAGGAGGACTCACATGCCATCATTCTTCAATCCGTCGCGCAGAGAATTTCTGGCGGGTACGGCCGCGCTCGGGGCGAGCAGCATGCTCGGTATGCGCCCGGCCGCCGCCGCGGTCGACTGGAAGCGCTTTGCCGGAACCACGCTTGAGGTCAATCTGGTCAAGAGCCCGCGTAGCGAAATCCTGACCAAGTACCTGTCCGAGTTCGAGGAACTCACCGGCATCAAGGTCAATGCCGAGGCAACGCCCGAACAGCAGCAGCGCCAGAAGACGACGATCGAGCTCAGCTCCGGCAAGCCGAGCTTCGACGTCGTGCACCTCAGCTACCACGTCCAGAAGCGGCAGTTCGAGAAAGGCGGCTGGCTTGCCGATATCAGCGGCTTCCTCAAGGACGCCTCGCTGACCGAACCGTCTCTCACGGAAAGCGACTTCGCCGAAGCAGGCCTCGCCTTCGCCAAGGATAGCGACGGCGTTCTGCGCTCCCTTCCCTTCTCGGTCGATTACTGGATCATCTACTGGAACAAGGCGCTGTTCGAGAAGAAGGGGCTTGCCTATCCCCAGAGCTTCGAAGAACTGGCAAGTGCGGCCGAAGCGCTTACCGACCCGTCGACCAACACCTACGGCTTCGTCGCCCGAGGCCTGAAGAACGCCAACACGCCGGTCTGGACGACGCTGCTGCTCGGTTATGGCTCGAGCCCGCTCGGCCCGGACGGCAAGCTGCGCACGACGTCACCGGAAGCGATCGATGCGGCCAAGCTTTACCAGAGGCTGATGACCAAGACCGCCCCTCCCGGCGTCTCCGGCTTCAACTGGGCCGAGGCGCAGTCGGCCTTCCTGCAAGGCAAGATCGGCATGTGGCTCGATGGCGTCGGTTTCGCCCCGCCGGTCGAGAATCCGGAAAAGTCGCGCGTCGTCGGCCAGGTCGGTTACGGCATCATGCCGAAAGGACCGAAGGCGCAAGCCGCAGGCACGTTCGGCGACGGCCTCGGTGTGGTCGCGGCAAGCCAGAAAAAGGAAGCCGCCTACCTGTTCTGCCAATGGGCGATTTCGCACGACATGGGCGCTCGCCTGCTGCAGGCCGGTGCCGGCGTTCCGTTCCGCCAGTCCGTACTTGAGGACGCCAAGGTCCGCGAAGGCGTCAAGATGCCGGGCACATGGCTGGATGCCGTTGCCGGCTCCGGCAAGATCTCGCAGCTCGCCCTGCCGGTCATCATTCCGGTCACCGAGTTCCGCGACATCTATGGCGTCGGTCTCACCAACATGATCGGCGGCGCCGATCCTGAAACCGAACTGAAGACGGCGACGGCACAATTCGAACCCGTCCTGGCGAAAAGCGAGGGATAATGGCCTCGGCAGGCATCGAAACGGCCGCTATGGCCAAGGCGTCGAAAGGAAGGAGCAAACCGGATCGGTTTGCTCCCAACTACTGGCCATTCGTCATCCCGGCGCTCATCGTCATCTCAGCCGTCATCGTCTTTCCATGGGTGTTTACGGTGTGGATGAGCGTCAACAGCTGGACGCTCGGCCAGTCGCAGGTCTTTGCGGGGCTGGACAATTATATCAGACTCGCCACCGACGTGCGCTTCTGGGAGTCACTGTGGCATACGGTGCTCTATACGACGCTTTCCGTGGTGGTTCCCCTTTTCCTGGGGACGCTCGCCGCGCTGATCTTCGATGCCCAATTCCCGCTGCGCGGTCTCATTCGAGGCATATTCGTGATGCCGATGATGGCGACGCCCGTCGCCATCGCGCTCGTCTGGACGATGATGTACCATCCGCAACTCGGCGTGCTCAACTATCTCCTCTCTTTCGTCGGCATCGGCCCGCAGGAGTGGATCTACAATCAGCGCAGCGTCATTCCCTCGCTGGTCCTGGTCGAAAGCTGGCAGTGGACGCCGCTCGTCATGCTGATCGTGCTCGGCGGCCTGGCCGCGGTTCCGCGCGAACCTTACGAGAGCGCTGAGATCGACGGCGCCAATGTCTGGCAGAAATTCCGCTATCTGACGCTGCCGATGATCGCGCCGTTCCTGATGATCGCCGTGATCATCCGCAGCATCGATGCGGTGAAGAGCTTCGACATCATCTATGCCATGACCCAGGGCGGTCCCGGAACGGCATCGGAAACGATTAACATCTATCTCTACAATACGGCGTTCGCCTATTACGACATCGGCTATGGCTCCGCCATGGCGGTCGTCTTCTTCATCCTCATCGTGCTGCTCTCCTTCGTCCTGATGATGATCCGGCAGCGCGTCAACTGGTCCGACGGGGAGGCACGCTGATGAAGCGCAAGACGCTCGACCGCATCGGACTGCTGTTCGTCGCGCTGGTGATGATCTCGCCGGTCGTGCTGTTCTTCCTCTGGATGATCTCGCTGTCGCTGAAATATGAGATCGACAACGGCGCCTATCCGCCGATCTTCATCCCGGAACGTTTCGCCTGGTCGAACTATGTGAAGGTCTTCGAGGAGAACAA
The DNA here is from genome assembly GCF_019685235.1 of Rhizobium sp. NLR8a. Taxonomy (NCBI): domain Bacteria; kingdom Pseudomonadati; phylum Pseudomonadota; class Alphaproteobacteria; order Hyphomicrobiales; family Rhizobiaceae; genus Rhizobium; species Rhizobium sp. NLR8a. Next base: position 63,179 of record NZ_JABDWI010000011.1, on the reverse strand, counting down.
CTTCTTCCTCTATCTCTGGAATTCACTGCTGGTGACGGGTGCCGCTACGCTTCTGGCGCTGTTGATCGGCGTGCCGGCCGGATACGGCATCGCGCGTCTGAAGGCGGAGAAGTCGGCGATGGTGATCATGATCGCGCGCATGACGCCGGGCCTGTCCTTCCTCATTCCGCTCTTCCTGCTGTTCCAATGGCTGAACCTGCTCGGTACGCTGATGCCGCAGATCATCATCCATCTCGTCGTCACCGTGCCGATCGTCGTATGGATCATGATCGGCTATTTCGAGACGACGCCGATGGAGCTGGAGGAGGCGGCAAGCATCGACGGCGCGACGCCCTGGCAGGTTTTCCGCCTGGTCGCCCTGCCGATTGCGAGGCCCGGCATCGTCGTCGCCTTCATCCTGTCGGTGATCTTCTCCTGGAACAATTTCGTCTTCGGCATCGTGCTCGCCAGCCGCGAGACACGCACGCTGCCGGTCGCCGTCTACAATATGCTGTCTTTCGAACAGGTCAGTTGGGGACCGCTCGCGGCAGCCGCGCTGATCGTCACCTTGCCGGTGCTGATCCTGACCGTGTTTGCGCAACGGCAGATCGTCGCCGGTCTGACGGCAGGCGCCGTCAAGTGAGCATGTGAGACGACCGCCGATGACTTCCTCTGCCTTCGGCCCGCCGCCCGGTCCACCACGCCGCGTGCTCTGCATCGGCGCAGCGGTGCTCGACACCCTGTTCCGCGTTCGCTCATTGCCCACGGGCCAGGGCAAGATCTTGCCCTATGAGATGCTGCAGGTCGCCGAAGGCATGGCGTCGAGTGCGGCATTCGCAGTCGCCCGGCTTGGCGGCTATGCCAGCCTCTGGGGCGCGGTTGGCAACGATACGACGGGCGAACGCATCCTTTCCGACCTCGGGAATGACGGCATAGACACGAGCGGCATGACGGTTGTGCAGGGCGCCCGCTCGGCCGTCTCGACGATCCTCATCGATGATCAGGGCGAACGCCTGATCGTGCCTTTCTACGACGAGCGGCTCCACAATACAGTGAGGCTGGTCACCGAGCAGGAGATGTCTGCTTTCGATGCGGTGCTTGTCGATGTCCGATGGCCGAAGCTTGCACTGCGGGCGCTGATCGCAGCTGGCAAGGCGGGCAAACCCGCCATACTGGACGGCGACGTTGCCGGCGAGGGCGTCATCGAGATGCTGGCGCCGGCCGCCAGCCACATCGTGTTTTCACAGCCTGCGGCCGAGCGGCTTGCCGGGACGGCGGATCTCGTCGAGACCGTCGGCCTGCTAAAACGGAAATTCGAACATGCCTTCATCAGCGTTACGGCTGGCGAAAACGGGTCCCTGTGGTTCGACGACCCAAGCGGCGACATCCGTCACCTCGCCGCGCCGAAAGTGAGAACCATCGACACGCTTGCGGCCGGTGACATCTTCCACGGCGCCTTCGCGCTGGCAATCGCAGAAGGCCTGCCGATCGAAGAGACGATGCGATTGTCATCGATGGCGGCGGCTCTCAAATGCCAGGTGTTCGGCGGACGCATCGGCGCACCCACGCGAGCAGAGGCGTGCGATGCTCTACGGGATTGGAACGTCCGCGTTTCCCAGAAAGCGAGTGATATCAAGTTCAGATGAGGCGGGAAATCGTGGTCCTCGCCGACCGCGAATTGCGCCTCCGCTGCAGGATCGCGTTGCTGGTGAACTCGCTGCCATTGTCGCTGACGATCATCTTCGACACGAGTATTCGGGCGCCTCTCCCTCAGGCTCGGGACACCGTCGCGGAGCACCGTGGATACCACTTTGAGCCTCGGTTCACGTGCGTGACCGGCAATTGATTTCGCGGAACGTCTCGTTCAATTCGCTATCGCAGGATGTAAGATACCGCTATCCGCGAGCAGCAATCTTTCGGGTGGGCATGCGCATTCAGCAACTGGCGAACACGCCACATCCTGCCCCGCCCTCACGGCCGTGAAACAGGAAGACCACGGAGAGGCCCAGCTTCTTCGCCAATTTCAGCCCTCTGTGCTCGCCAAGAACCATCATTGCCGTCGCCCAAGCGTCCGCACTCATGCAATCGTGAGCGATCACGGTCGCCGAGGCGGGCGAATCCTCAAGCGGCATGCCGCGGCATGGATCGATGGTGTGGGAGAGGCGGTGTCCGCCGACATCCACCCAATGGCGATAATCCCCGGAGGTTGCGACGGCTGCATCCTCAAGTTCGATGATGGAATGCGGCGCGCGTTGATGACGATGAGGTTTCTCGACCGCAACCGCCCAGCCCGTGCCGTCAGGCTGCGCGCCGCGGCCGCGTAGCTCGCCGTCAATGGCAAAAAGGCCCGCTTCTATGCCGTGCAGAGCGGCGGCTTCCGCCAGCCGATCGACACCGTAGCCCTTGGCGATGCCGTTTAAGTCGAAGCGCATGTCGGCATCCTTTCGCACCCGCCCGTTAGCTGCGTCGAGCTCCAGGATGTCATGAGCCGGGTTACGGCGTAAGCGGCGAGCAGCCTTTATTGCCTGTGCGTCGGCTTCTCCAACGCCGAATCCCCACGCGGCGACGGCATCGCCTATGCCGATATCGAAGGCTCCGCCTGAAGCCACGCCGACGGCAAGGCCTGCCTGAAGCACCTTCACCAATTGCTCGGGAAGGGCGACCCATTCGCCAGGACGGGCCGCGTTCAGGCGATTGAGATCGCTTTCGGGCTTCCAGGTGGACATCTGCCGATCGACCTCTGCGACGGCACCCGCCATCGCGGCGTAGACCCCAGCGGTTTCAAAGCCGTCTGGCATGTGGAAGAGGGCAGACCAGCGTGTGCCCATGGTGGGACCGTTCAGGGCATGGCGGGCGAGATCAGTAAACGTCTTCGGCATAACGGCCCTCTGCCTTGAGTGCTGCAAGACTTACGCCCTGCGGAATTAGGATTTCAGAGAGAGCGGCGGCCACACCCGCCGCCATGTCACGGCCGCCGCAGACGAGGATCTGGCTGCCTGCCGCGATGAGTCTACCGATCTTAGCGGCATCCTTGCGCAAGATGTCCTGGACGTAGGCCGGATTTGCGGTGCGCGAGAAAGCGGTGGAGACGCCTGCCAGCCGGCCGTCCTGCCTCCAGTCCGACAATTCCTCCGCATAGAGAGCATCGCTCGCCGGATGACGTGTTCCGAAATAAAGATACATGGGGTGGCGGGCCCTATTCGCGCGGGCGAATCCCGCAAGAGGTCCGATACCGGTGCCTGCGCCGATCAGGATGACGGGCCTGCCGCTGTGTAAAGGCCGAAAGCTCGGATTGGAGCGAACGAAGGCCGTCACCGTCTGCCCGGGTTCCAGAGCTGTCAGTTGTCCGGAGCAGAGGCCGCCCGGCTGCTTGCGGACGCAGATTTCGAGGAACCCGTCCTTCGTGCCCGAAGCGATCGAGTAGAAGCGCGGCACTTCCGAACCTTCCGGCAGGATGCCGACCAGGTCGCCGGCTTCGAACCGCGGAAATGCGTTGCCGGCCAGACGCTGCCAGACGGACGGCATCGGCGGAGTGAAGCGCAGGATCACAGTCGTGGCCTGAACGCTTGCGCCATAGTCGCGTCGCGAGACCAGTGAAAGCTCCCAGGTCTTGGGTCTGGTTGGCCGGTGATCGAGTTCGAAGGTGAGCCCGAGCATCTCCGCGAGATCACGGCCCCAGCGAGCAAAATCCGGCGACGACTGACGGTCCACGGTGTCGTAAGGCAGCAGCCTATCCCAGCCCTTCTCTTCCGCCAGCCGCGCGATGTCGGCCGCGAAACCGCAATAGGCAGGGAAGCTCCGGTCGCCGAAGCCGAGAACGGCAAGCGAAAGCCCCTTCTCTGCAGGCGTGCGCCGAAAGCGATCCAGAAAACCTTGCGCGGACGCCGGGGCTTCGGCGTCGCCATAGGTTGCGGCAAGAAGGATGAGCCGTTGCGCGATGGGCCAGCGTGCGGGTTGGAAGCTCGACATTGGACCGACATGGACATGCATGCCATGCGCCGCGAGCGATTTTCTCAGGGTTTCGGCAAAGCCCCAGGTCGTCCCGCCCTCGCTGCCGACGAGGATTATGGTGTCGGCCTCGTCTGCGGAAACGGAACTGCCTTTCTTCTCGCCACGCCCCCTGAACCAGACGGCGAGACCGGTCCAACTGAGGACAGGAACGGCAAGTGCGGAAACACCGAGAAGCAGGCCGAGCCACGCCATTCCCTGACCGGTATGCAGCATGGCGAGGAGGTCGGTCAGGCGATTGACCCAGTTTGAATCCTTCCAGGCGAGCAGTTCGCCGCTACCCTGGTCGATATAGCCTTCGCCGGCAGCCGTCTTGAGGGTAAATACGTCGCTTGCATCGCCGGCAGCCGGAAAGCTGAGGGAGCGAAATGTTTCGACCGGGGTCTCCTGCAGTAGGGTTATGGAGGCGATCTGAGCACCGATGGCGCCACTGACCTGCGATGGGAAGGGCGGAGCGCCGGCCCCCTCCGGCAGATAGCCGAATGTTGAGGCGGTCATCCAGAGTGCGCTTAGCGATGACAGGAGCAGGCCGGGCAGCGCAATCCGCGAGATGACGGCATGGAAGCGTCTGTCGCCCGTGCCTTTTGCAGGCTTCAGCATATGGCGCCAGCCGCCGGCACGGCGCGCCAGCAGGAATAGGCCGGACAGGGTCAGCGTCAGCAGGGATGCCGCGCCGCTAGCGACGATGAGACGGCCACTATCGTCGAGGAGCAGCGCGCGATGAAGCTCGATGAGCCAACGCTCGACGGTCGACGTGTCGGCGCTGCCAGCGGGCGAGCCGGTCGCCGGGTCGATGATGGAAGACGCCGGCTGGTCGCCGGCGAAATAGTGTGCCGTGATCCGGCCGGATGGCGCGCGCCTGATCAGCTCTACTGAGGGTTCCGTTGTCTGGATCCGTGCCGCGAGTTCCGCGACACTGATGTCTTGAGTGACAGGGGTGGTGAGCCCCTCAATGGCCGGGAAGATGGAGAGTGCCGTACCGCTCAGGGCGATGACGGCGATAAGCACAGCGGCGACCAGCCCGAACCAGCGGTGGAGTGACCGGATCATGGCAATTTCCTTGCAGATTAACGCGTATAGATGAAGTCGGCGATGTAGTGACTACCTTTAGCCGCCTGACCCGATCCGGCCGAGGTTAGCGGCACGACGATTTCGTTGGGGCTGTCGCGCATGTCTTCGACGGCGGAGTCGATGTGCAGCTTATAGCCGGCATCAAAGAGGGTATCGGCGAGGTCAAGTGTGATCTTGAGCGAGCGGCCGGCCCCGACGCTGGCTCCGGTGATGCCGTTGATTTCGCCTGTGTCGCCGCCTGTGGCCCGATACCAGCCGCTCAGATGCTCGTGGTAGCGCGCCTTGCCTCCTGCCATCCACAAGCTGCCGGCATATTTTCCCTGCGCGTCGGTCACGTAGTAGGCAAGATAGGCTCCGTCTCCACCATAGTTGCGCATGCTGGTGGTGAAGGTCACTTCGGTTGCGAGCGCCAGACCGGGTACTGTCAACGCCGTCGTGACGGCCAGCGTGGCCAAATACGACTTCATCCTCATTGTTTATCTCCTTTCCGGGTGCGGTCAGTTCATCTGGGCGCGCGGCTTGCTGCCGGGCGTAAACAGGCTGTTGCTCGGGGGATTCGCTTTCTCTTGCATGGGGGGATTGCGAGCGTCGCACCCAGCCTTGCCATCGTCATCATCGTCGTCATCACCTCGGCCGCCACAGCCGTTGGCAGCGTAGCGGTCATCCTCGTGTTCACGCCGGCGTTGTTCCTCGCTGTGGCCTTTGCTCTCATGTTCGCGATAATCCGCTTTCACGACGTCGGTACCACTGAGCCTCAATGGATTAAGCGGTAGGGCCATACCGGCGAAGGCGGCGAGAATGCCGGTAGCGACAATCGCGGTAAGAAGGAGCTTGCGGTGTTTCATGCGTGTGTCTCCTTTGAGAATTGGCGAGAGCGAGGGATCACCACGTGATCGTGGGTTCCTCGATTCCGACGACATCGAGCGTCACGGGGATGCCGGTCTTCATCATCGTTTCCTCTCGGTGTCGAACCGATAATTCAGGCCGCAGACTGACCGCCACCTGACGGACGCCAAGATCTTGCTTCAGCTTCCGGTAAGCTGGCGGATGGACTACAGAGAGGGCGAAGGGAGAATTCCTGCATGAGGGTTCTGCTGATAGAGGACGATAGGGCACTGGGGACGGCTATTCGTGACCAGATCGCCGCGGACGGTCATTCCGTCGATTGGATGAGCCGCCTCGACGAGGCGCGAGATGCGTTCTGCTCGGCCGCCTACGATCTCGTACTGCTCGACCTGATGTTGCCGGACGGCCTCGGCATTCCCTTCCTCAAGGGCCTGAGGGCGCGCGGAGACGCGACGCCCGTGATCATACTGACTGCGCTGGATCAGGTTTCCGACCGAATTGCCGGGCTGAACGCCGGCGCGGACGATTATATGGTCAAGCCCTTCGACCTAGACGAACTTTCCGCACGTATCGGTTCTGTGGCGCGTCGCTATACGGGCAACCCGAACCCGATCGTTACGCTTGGACCATTGGAGGTCGACCTAGCCGCCCGCAGCGTCAGGCTTAACGGCAAGCCGGTCGCTCTGACGGCGCGCGAATGGGTGCTGTTCGAGGTTTTCGTCCAGCGTCCTGGCCAATTGCTTTCCAAGGCACAACTCGAGGAGCGGCTCTATTCGTTCGATCAGGAAGTCGGCAGCAATGCGATCGAGGTTCATGTGAGCCGGCTGCGCAAGAAGCTGGGGGCTCATGTGATCGAGACGGAGCGCGGTCTAGGCTATCGGCTGGGACGGCCATCAAGATGATGTCTTCGCTTCAGGCGCGGCTGGCAGTCGCGGTCGGTGTTTCAGTGACCATATTGTGGCTCGCGGCCGCCATAGCCACCGCGCACCGCCTCGGACAAGACATGGAAGAAGTCTATAACGACGGGTTGAAAGCGACTGCCGAGCGCATCCTGCCGATCGCCCAACATGACCTGCGCGAAGGACACCAGAGACGTGAAAGCGTCGATGATGAGGAGGACGACGACGTCGGGCGTGATCCGCGACAAGAACGAAAGGCTCGCTACGGCGAGGATGTCACCTTTATCCTGCGCGACAGACAAGGCCGTGTGCTGCTTGGTTCGGCGGGTGCGGACGCCTCGATCTTTCCTCCGTTCGAGAGACAGGGGTTTTCCCGCACCAGGACGCATCAACTCTATTATGCGGCAAGCGCTAACGGAAACCTGGTCATCGCTGTGGCCGAACCACTGGATCGTCGTCGGGAACTGTCGCAGAGCATGCTGCTCGGGCTGTTGTTGCCGCTGCTGGTTGTCATTCCGCTGAGCCTTGTGGTGATCCTGTTCGCGGTCCGCTATTCTCTGCGTCCGGTCCGTGCTCTTCGGCAGGGACTTTCCCGTCGGGGAGCGCAGGATCTGTCACCTTTGCCGGACAGCGGCTTGCCAAGTGAACTGCGGCCGATTTCCGCCGGAATCAATCAGCTTCTCGACCGCCTGAGGGCCGCGTTCGAGGCGGAGCGGGCCTTTGCTGCAAACGCGGCGCATGAACTCCGCACACCGGTTGCCGGCGCGATAGCGCAGGCGCAACGCATCCGCTCCGAGACGAAGGAAAGGCTGACGGCACAGCGCACAAATGAGATCGAAGCCACGCTCAAGCGGCTGATGCGCATGTCGGAAAAGCTGATGCAACTCGCCCGAGCCGAAGGCGGTCGGCTGCGCGCCGACGAACCGTCCGATCTGAGGACGGTGATCCGCATGATCGTAGAGGACTTCGAACGTGCCGGAGAGCGGCAAATTGAGCTGACTATGCCGGAAGGGCCTGTTCTATCGCCGCTCGATCCAGATGCGGTCGGAATCCTCTCCCGTAATCTCATCGAAAACGCATTGAAGCACGGAGCACGAGGAAGCCCGGTCGAAGTGGTTCTAGAACCTGAAGGGGTTCTTTGTGTTGCCAATGATGGAGCGACGCTTCCTACAGAGGCAATGGATCGCCTGATGCGCCAGTTCGAGCGCGGCAACGTCAAGATTGATGGATCGGGGCTTGGACTCGCCATCGTCAAGGCGATCGCAGATCGTGTCGAAGCAGCTGTCGACGTCGTGTCTCCCCGCTCAGGAAAAAGCGAGGGCGTCGAAGTGCGCGTGCGCTTGCCTATCACGTAAGAGCCTAATCTTATTGTGCCAGTCAGCGATCATTCAGGACGGTCGTAGGTAGCGCCAATTCTGGTCGACGACCCCGTGGCGATCAGCCACCGGCGATCCAACGCGGCCGCCAGGACTGTTCCCGTGAAGACCAACGTGAAAGCATTCGCCTCGAGCGTCCGCTCGATGTTCCACTTCCGATCGAGCTCCGTCAGCCTGGATTCTATCTGGTCGGGATGTGAGCCTCTCCTCCATCTGCCAGCGCAGGTCGCCGGTTGATCTCGTCGGATGTCTGGGCGCGCTGACCCGGTTTTTATGTCATGGCCATGGCGGTTCCTCCTCTTCGGGGAGCCGCAGGCTAAGCACAAAGTTGCATGCCCGATCTTGATGAGATATCGATATATATTATATTAGAACATATAATGATTAAGCACGGAGCCAGTCATGCCCATTACAGCAATATCCGAGAAGCTTTCCGTCTCGACGCAGCCGAGCATTGAGGACATCCAGTCACTCCGCGACAAAGGATTCAAGACACTCATCAACAACCGACCGGAAGACGAGGATCCTGCACAACCCGGCACGCAAGCGGAAAGCCAGGAAGCGAAGCACTGCGGCCTGTCCTATGCGTTCATCCCGGTCACGGCCAGCACGATCACCGAGGCGGACGTGCGTGCGTTCCAGCGCGCGGTCGACGAATCCGAGGGACCTGTGTTCGGCCACTGCAAGACCGGCACTCGCTCGCTGAGCCTCTACTTGATCGGTGAGGTCCTTGACGGCCGCATGTCTGCCGATGAGGTCGTCGAGTTCGGACGCAGCCGCGGCTACGACACCAGCGCCGCCGCACGCTGGCTTGAGAAGCAAGCCGCGCGCCGTCCACAGGTAAAGGGCTTCTTCGACAAGCGTACCTGGAGCGTTCAGTACGTGGTTTCAGATCCCGCGAGCAGCGAGTGCGTCATCATCGACCCTGTGCTCGACTTCGACGAGAAGTCAGGGGCGACAGCGACCATCAATGCCGACGCCATCCTCGACTACGTCCGCGACCAGGGGCTGAGCGTCGAGTGGATCCTCGACACCCATCCGCACGCCGACCACTTCTCGGCGGCGCAGTATCTGAAGGAGAAGACGGGGGCGAAAACGGCCATCGGCGAGCGCGTCGTGGATGTCCAGAAGCTGTGGAAGGGCATTTACAACTGGCCAGAGCTCGCGACCGACGGTTCGCATTGGGACCGGCTGTTCGCCCATGGTGAGACCTTCAAGGTCGGCTCCATCGATGCCAAGGTGCTGTTCTCGCCGGGACACACCCTCGCCTCTATCACCTATGTGATCGGCGATGCGGCTTTCGTGCACGACACGCTCTTCATGCCCGACAGCGGGACCGCACGAGCCGACTTCCCCGGTGGTGACGCACGCGTCCTGTGGAAGTCGATACAGGACATCCTCACGCTCCCGGATGAGATGCGGATCTTCACCGGCCACGACTACCAGCCAGACGGGCGGGCACCTCGCTGGGAAAGCAGCGTCGCTGATCAGAAGAAGTTCAACCCGCATCTTGCTGTGACGGAAGAAGAATTCGTGGCGCTCAGGACGAAGCGCGACAAGACGCTGCCGATGCCGAAGCTCATCCTCCATGCCCTGCAGGTAAACATCCGCAGTGGGCGCCTGCCGGAGCCGGAAGCCAACGGCAAGCGCTACCTCAAGTTTCCGCTCGATGCGTTACAGGGAGCAGCATGGGGATGACCGCCGATCTGAAGGCAATGATGACGGCTGGGCTGTCTCCTGCGGAGCTTTCTCTCCGCGCGGGCGAAGTGGCGAACCTTCTGAAGACGCTGTCCCATCCGGCGCGTCTGATGGTCGTCTGCACCCTGGTGGAAGACGAGTATTCGGTCGGGGAGCTTGAAGAGAAAGTCGACGTCCACCAGCCGCATCTGTCGCAGCACCTGACGGTACTGCGTGGCTCCGGCATCGTCGAAACGCGGCGGGTGGGGAAACAGATCTTCTACCGTCTGACGGAAGAAAAGGCCGCGCAACTGGTTGCCGCCCTCTATGACATCTTCTGCGTGAAGGAAGAAAAATGAGCGCCTATCTCCCATCTCTGCTCGGCGGCATGCTGATCGGGACATCGGCCGTCATGCTTCTGCTCCTCAACGGCCGGATTGCCGGGATCAGCGGGATCGTCGGGCGTCTCGCGCAAGGGATCGGCTTGACGACCAACCTTGCCTTTGTGCTCGGGCTGATGCTCGGGCCGCTCACCTATCTCCTCGTGTTCGGCGGCTGGCCGGTCGTGCAGATCACCGCCGGCTGGCCGCTGCTCATCGTGGCGGGACTGCTTGTCGGCTTCGGCTCACGCATGGGCTCGGGCTGCACCAGCGGACACGGCGTGCTTGGGCTTGCCCGCCTTTCTACACGATCGATGGTGGCGGTCGCCACGTTCCTGACCGCCGGTGTGATCGGCGTCGCAATTTTGCGAGGTGTCGGGTCATGAACAGGAAAGTCTACCAAATCGTCGCGGCGCTCGCCGCGGGCGTCGTCTTCGGCTTCGGGCTATCCTTGTCCGGCATGCTGAACCCCGTCCGCATCCAGGGCTTCCTCGACGTCTTCGGCGCCTGGGATCCGAGCCTCGCCTTCGTTCTCGGCGGTGCAGTTGCGGTCGCGGCCATCGGCGTGCAGGTGATGAAGCGGATGCGGCACCCAGCCTTTGACGACAGCTTCCATGTGCCGGCGAGCCGCCGGATCGATGCGCCGCTGGTTATCGGCTCCGTCTTGTTCGGCCTTGGCTGGGGGATCGGCGGCTTCTGTCCAGGTCCGGCAGTCGCATCCCTGTCAATGGGTCTTCCTCCGACAATCCTGTTCGTCGTCGCGATGCTGGGCGGGATGACCTTGTATGACAGAGTATGGGGCGGACGGGCGTGAACTATCCTATCGTTTCGGCAGTCGGCTCCGGCGGACTCGTCGGCTTCATGCTCGGTCTCCTGGGTGGAGGCGGATCGATCTTGGCAACGCCCCTTCTGCTCTATGTGGTGGGAGTGGCCCAGCCGCACATTGCCATCGGCACGGGAGCGCTCGCTGTTTCGGCGAACGCATTCGCAAATTTTGCCAGCCACGCGATCAAGGGTCACGTTTGGTGGCGCTGCGCGGCCGTCTTCTCTGCACTCGGCATCGCCGGTGCCGTAGGCGGCTCCAGCCTCGGCAAGGCGATAGACGGAGATCGCCTGATCTTTTTCTTCGGGATCGTGATGGTGGTCGTTGGCGCTCTGATGCTGAAACCCCGGAAGGCGGTGGCCGTCGACGGCCGCCCGGTCGACCTCAGGATGTGCCTCGCCACCGCGGCCGTGGCACTCGCCGCCGGCGCCGCATCCGGTTTCTTCGGGATCGGCGGGGGCTTCCTGATCGTGCCCGGCCTCATGCTGGCGACGGGCATGCCGATGATCAACGCGATCGGCACATCTCTCCTCTCCGTCGGTGCGTTCGGACTGGCGACCGCCCTGAACTATGCCAGTTCGGGCCTTGTGGACTGGTGGCTTGCCGCCGAGTTCATCGGCGGCGGCATTGTCGGCGGCGTTTTTGGCATGCTGCTCGCCACGCGGCTCAGCGCCTACAAGAACATCCTCAACCGCCTCTTCGCAGCGCTCATCTTCGTGGTTGCTGCTTACATTTTGCATCGGAACCGGGGGACGCTGGTGTCGGGGTAAGGCGCAAAGCAGAGGGACGGGGCGCGGTCATGTTCCGCCCTCGGTTAATGCGCCAGGAAAACTGGCATGCTGCTTTGCCCTATCATGTTGTGCGTCACGCCTTGAACAGCGTCTGCCGCCAACGAGCGTGATTGTATGCGCCCATGACGATCAAATCGGCAATCTCATCCGTCGCATGCTGCCTCAGGACCTCGTCAGTTTCAGCCCGGCGGCGGGGTGTTGCCTCAGGAGGCGGTCGACGTGGCGGTCATCCGCAACGCTCTTCGGTTCCTCTAATGGGCGAGAAGCACCGGGAGCTCAGCGTGGACGAGCAATTCGCGAGTAACGCCGCCGAGGATGAATTCACGAAGCCGGGAATGGCCGAAACCGCCCGCAACCAGGAGGTCTGCTTTTCGTTCCAGCGCAGCCGATTGGATGGCCGCGGTCGCGGTCTCTCCACCTGCCTGGATCGATACGTCTTCCACATCCAATCCAGAGTGCTTCAAAGACGAGATGAGAAGGGCGCGGTTCACCTCGTCGGTCTGCTTGTCGTCGGTGATCGAGATGACCTGCACCTTGGTCGCCCGCTCGAAGAAAATGCGGGCGCAGGATAGGGCACGCGCGGCGGTGGCGCTGCCGTCCCAGGCAACGGCGATCGTGTCTACGCGAGAGCAGACGCTGGTGGCGGGAAATAGAACGAGGGGACGGCCGCTTCCGAACAGCAGCGTCTCGGAAAGCTGGCGGGAGAGCTCCGAGGACTCGATGATGGACAGGTCGTGGCACCTGGCAATTTCGGAAAGTCGTTCATATACGAACGGCTCCGTGGCCTCGAATCCATGGATTCGTATTCGGACGTCAGTCTCCGAAACAGCGTGGGTGAGATGTTCCCGCAGCGCAGTCCCGCTGTCCCGGCTATACTGCTCTGCTTGCCCCCGCCATGTGTCGACATCGATCACTGTCGGAAAGGGCTGGTGGACCTGGGGGATGCGAACTTGCGGGATGCTGGCGACCAGATGGGCGTCATTCTGCCGAGCCAGGTCAATTGCATTGTCGATTATGGTGAAGGAACTTGCGTCGGGATAGGTCGACAACGGAAGATGGAACTGCGGGTGCATGCTGGCCTCCTGAGGTTAAACAGCCGTCATGATGCCTGCCGCAGAGGGAGTCTGCATTGCGCTTCGTCAAGGCCGCGGCGCAACCAGGCTGAGAATCTGGAAACTGGCCACCGTCTTGCTGAGGGGCTTCAACCAAGCATCCGGATGCCGCAGATTTCCTGCTGAACCGTTCGTAAGAGGGGCGAGACGTTAAGCTCCCTGAAAGCAAAAGCGTTGCCATTGTTGACCTGAATCAATGGGGCTCACGCCCGATAGACAGATGATGGCTCTATCGTCATGGCCGCGGCTTCGCGGTCATATGCGGAGGATCATTCAATGGCGAACACTACCTTGCATGCGCAACCGTCAACCTACTCTGCAATGCCGATTCATGTCTCCGTGCTGGTGCTTGGCACGACACTGGCCGCCTTCGTAACCATCTCATTCCTGCTCTGCATGGTTCTCGGCTTCGTAGCTCCCGACTGGGGGCTGCATCGGCCTTGGCTGCAGTTCTTTTCGGGTCTGACCGGCTTTGATCTTCGAAGCCTGGCCCTGGGGACGATTCAAAGCGTTATCTTCGGCGGCTACGCGGGAGCATTGATCGCTATTATCTTCAACTTCATCAGCCGACGTTTTGGCTGATGAAGGCGATCTGTGGAGCTTGGGCGCAACCTCAGCTTACGTGAGCAATTTCGCCAGAACCTGCTTCTGTTTTCATCTGAGGCTGGCGTTTCTATTACCGCAGGCGTGCGTTATCCGGGCTTTCGGACTGCGCCTGTCGCCGATCACTGCGACGGACGCAGTGTCATGGCCTCGGGTCAGCATCGGCAAGTTGTCAACTGGATGACCCGGCGCCGGATCCGACGGATCCGGCATTCGAAATCGTCCTGCTCCACTTCGGAAACAGGCGAGTAGACAGATCCACCAAAGGGGAAGGACATGAGAAAGACAAGAATTCCAAACACTCTCGTTTTGGCCGCAACGATCGCCCTCGGCGCTGCGGGATTCGCGGTCGCACAGACGAACGGACAGGGCCAGGAGTCCATGCCCGGCTCCGGCATGATGCCCGGCGGAATGATGGGGCAGGGTATGATGATGCAGCCCGGCATGATGGGAGGCATGCCCCAGATGGGCATGCGCGGTCAGATGATGAAGATCATGTTCGCAATTGCCGACGTGGACGGGGATGGTGCGCTGTCATTCGAGGAGGTCACGGCCATCCATAAGCGGATTTTCGACAGCGTGGATGCCAACAAAGACGGCAAGGTCACGCCCGAGGAGATGCAGGCGTTCTGGCGGCAATAGGCAGGACCGGTAAATAAAAGGGGCCTGTGCATGACCGGCTTCCGAACGATCGGCTGTGGGATCGTGTCGTCGATGCCGCGGAGGCCGCGCAGCTGATCACCGATGGCATGATCGTCGGCATGAGCGGCTTCACCAGAGCCGGCGAGGCCAAGGCCGTGCCGCTGGCGCTGGCGGAACGGGCAAGACGCGATCCGCTGAAGATCACACTGATGATCGGTGCCTCGCTCGGCGACAATCTCGACGGCACGCCACCGAGGCTCATGTCATCGCGCGCCGCATGCCGGTCCAATCCGATCCCGTCTTACTCCGGGCGATCAATGCCGGCTAAGTGATGTTCGTCGACCAGAGTCGCGTCACAGAGGTGAGGAGGCGTTGATGAAGGCAATGGTCCTCGAAAGGGTGGGCTCTCCGCTGCGCTCGGAAGAGCGGCCCGATCCCGCGCCGGGATATGGGCAACTAATGCTGAGGATGGAGGCGTGCGCCATCTGCAGAACCGATCTTCACGTCTGTGACGGCGATCTGGCCGATCCAAAGCTTCCGCTCGTTCCGGGCCATGAGATCGTCGGCATCGTCGAGGCCGTCGGCGGGGGTGTCGCTTCGTCGCGGCTCGGGCAAAGGGTCGGCGTGCCGTGGCTGGGACACACTTGCGGGTCCTGCTCCTTCTGCCGCGCCGGACGGGAGAACCTTTGCGACCGTCCTGAATTCACCGGCTACACGCGCGATGGCGGTTTTGCCACACATGTCGTTGCAGATGCGGATTATGCCTTTGCGCTGGAGAACGATGCCGACCCCGTTGCGCTTGCGCCGCTGCTGTGCGCCGGCCTTATAGGATGGCGTTCGCTGAAGAAGGCCGGCGATGCCGGCAAGATCGGTCTTTACGGATTTGGCGCGGCCGCTCATATCATCGCCCAGATCTGTCGCTGGCAGGGTCGCGAGGTCTATGCCTTCTCACGCCCCGGCGACGAGGCGGCGCAAGATTTCGCGCTCGGCCTCGGCTCCGTCTGGGCGGGAGGTTCGGACGAAAGTCCGCCGGTCCCACTCGACGCGGCGATCATCTTCGCGCCTGTCGGCGAGCTCGTGCCGGCTGCCTTGAAGGCAGTGCGGAAGGGGGGCAGGGTCGTTTGCGGCGGTATCCACATGACCGATCTCCCGGCGATGCCCTATGCCCTTATTTGGGGCGAGCGAAGCGTGGTCTCGGTCGCTAATCTCACGCGCGCCGACGCGGAGGAATTCTTTCCGGTCGCTCGCAAGGCCAGGGTCAGGACCCATACGTCTGTCTATGCGCTTGTCGATGCCAACAGAGCGCTTGAGGATCTTCGGCTAGGCCGGGTGAACGGGGCCGCCGTTCTGACGCCTTGAGCGGTTGCCGCAGTCTTGACCCGAAAGCGAGACGCTCTCGTAGCCGGTAGGCGGCCGTGGGATAACCTGTTGTCGGCCGGCACCCGACGCTGTCTCGCAAAATGTGGCACGATAGTGCATTCTTGATGGCGGCGAATGTCGGATGATCTTACGATCGAAGCCGCGCCACCTGTCTTTTGATGAAGAAGTGCCATGAACGGCGACATGACGACCAGATCCACCAGCGAAACCCAGCTCGTCGAGCTCGCGCGCCTGCTCGATGGAGCTAATCTCATCATCCATGGTTTCGATGGCGTCATCAGCCGGTGGACCGGCGGCTGCGAAGCACTTTACGGCTGGTCGCGGGAAGAGGCTCTCGGCAAGGTCGTACATGAGCTTCTGGCAACGCATTTCCCCCGGCCGGTGGAAGAAATCCGCGAAGCGGTGCGAAGCGAAGGCGCCTGGGAAGGCGAGGTGCTGCATCGCCACAAGGACGGGCGCACCCTCTTCATCGCTACTCGCTGGATTGGGATCGACCCATCTTCCTCCAAGGGCATGATCGTCCAGACCAACAATGATGTGACCAGTATGAAGAGGGTGCAGGATGATCTCGCAGGACGGGAGGCGCATTTGCGCTCCATCCTCGATACCGTTCCCGAGGCGATGATCGTCATCGACAGTACCGGCACCATCTCCTCTTTCAGCGCCGCGGCCGAGCGACTTTTCGGCTATTCCTCCGAGGAAGTCTTTGGCCGGAACGTCAAGATGTTGATGCCGCAGCCTGATCGCGACGCGCATGATGGCTATCTCTCTCGCTACATGACGACTGGCGAACGGCGCATCATCGGCTATGGCCGGGTAGTGACCGGGCAGCGCAAGGACGGCTCCGTCTTTCCCATGGAGCTCGCTGTCGGCGAGGCCATTGCCAATGGCAAGCAGATATTCACCGGTTTCATCCGTGATCTGACGAGCCGCCAGAGGATCGACGAGGAACTGCGCCAATCGCAGAAGATGGAAGCGATTGGTCAGTTGACCGGAGGACTGGCGCACGACTTCAACAATCTTCTGACCGTCGTCATCGGCAATCTCGAGATGATCGAGGATAAGTTGACCGACGAAAGGCTGCGGCCGCTCCTGCGTGAGGCGCAGAATGCTGCTGACGATAACGCCAAACTTACGGGCCAGTTGCTCGCCTTTGGCCGCCGGCAGCCGCTGAACCCGAAGCTCGTTGATGTCGCGCAATTGGTTTCAGGCTTTTCCGAGCTGCTGCGGCGCACTGTGGGCGAGGCGATCGAGTTCCGTACCATCGTCACCGGCGTAGACAACAAGGCGCTCGTCGACAGCTCGCAACTCCAAAATGCGCTTTTGAACCTCGTGCTCAATGGCAGGGACGCGATGCCCCGCGGCGGGCAGGTTTCGATCGAGATCTCGCGTGTCAAGCTCGATGTCGACTATGCCAAGATGTATCCCGAGGTGCGCACCGGCGATTACGTGCTGATCTCGGTCACCGACACCGGCGGCGGCATGACGGCCGAGGTCAAGCAGCGGGCCTTCGAACCCTTCTTCACCACCAAGGGCGTCGGCGCCGGAACCGGGCTCGGCCTTTCGATGGTTTATGGCTTCGCCAAGCAATCCGGCGGTTTTATCCAGCTTTACAGCGAGATCGACCGGGGTACGAGTGTGCGCGTCTTCCTTCCAGCCGCGCGCGCGGCGGCAGAAGGCGCCGGCGAAGAGGGAGCGAAAGAGCGCCTCCAACCGAGCATTCCGGGCGGCGTCGAAAAAATCCTCGTCGTCGAGGACGATCCGCGCGTGCGCCGCGTCGCTGTCTCCCGTCTGGCAGCCGCAGGTTACACGGTCGTCTCGGCCGCGAATGGTGGGGAAGCGCTGGAGCGGCTGGACGAACATGATGATATCGCCTTGCTCTTCACCGATATCGTCATGCCAGGCGGCATGACCGGCGATGAGCTCGCCAACGAAGTGAGGGCGCGGAAGCCCGGGATCAAGATCCTGTTCACGTCTGGGTACGCGGAGCCGGCAATCGCAGGCCGGGAGCTGGCCCTTTCCGGGAGCTGGCTGAAGAAGCCTTATACCGCCCGTGAGTTGGCGTTCCGGCTCCGTGAGCTCCTCGATTGACTTCGCCTTTCGCTGGGGTTCCCGAAACTTCTCGTCGGCGCTGCCACGCGGGAAAACCTGTTGCGTGGGTGATTGCGGGGAGGAGCAGGCCGGATCTGGATAATCATGCTGCAACGACTTTCACATCGGCTGCCGCGAGTCCTTGATAGAAGCGGCGTTTAAGGGCGATGGACCACCAATCATAAAGGAAGATCTCGAGCGGGCGCCAATTCGCAACCCAGCCGAAAATAAGCAGACTTTCGCTCAGGACCTTTCCAAGGGTGTCCGATCCCATCACGTTGATGATGAGTTGGCTGCAAACGATGCTCAACGCCAGGGTCGGAATGCCAACGATCAGTTCACGTCGCCCTTCCCGTAGGAGCTCCCGCAATTCGCGGCGAGTTTGAACGGCTCGATCGCCGAAGTTATGTTGAATTGCCTCGCATATCATTGCAGCCGAGTCGGTTGCGAGTTCTTGAACTGGCAGCTGAACGACGATCTCCAGCCGAGCGCTTCTCGGTGCTTCCTGTGCCCATTCGACGATGAAGCGCTCCGCGTCTGGATCAAGGTCCCGCTCACGAAATGGCGTGGGGTCGAGGGAGTTGAATAGGCGCGCGGCGCAATCGACTTTCAAAATGATCGTGTGGCTCTCATCGTCCATCTGCCGAACAATCTCTTTTTGGCGCCCTATGTGACGCAAACCTTCATCAGCGGTCGGGCTCGATCTCAGCATCCACATGCATGATTTCTTGAGTTTATCGGAGTTTTGGCGACGCCTTTCCTTGAGATCGGTCAAATCAGGCGCCTGCGGAAGAGTTCATGAGGGAAATTGCAATCGGATCTCAAACGCGCAGTCGCAAGCTTTCTTTGATCGACCGCAATGCAGTCCTGCCGGGAAAGGGACAGAGTTGCCTCCGAGGGTTCCCCCTCTATCATCTTCAAAAGTGGAGAGATCAGATGCACGACAGTACCATACAACAGGACGTTCTGGACGAACTTGAGTTCGAGCCAAGCATTGATGCTGCCAATATCGGCGTCGCGGTCGAAAATGGGATCGTCACCCTGTCAGGCCACGTCGAGAGTTATGCGGAAAAGGCCGCTGCCGAAGCAGCGGCGCGACGTGTGAGAGGTGTACGGGCAATTGCCGAGGAAATCGAGATTCGCTATCCGGAGCGGAAGAAGCATGCCGACGACGAAATTGCTGCCCGGGCGGTGAAGATCATCAGTTGGGATACAGCACTTCCAGATGCCGCTATCGGCGTGACCGTCCAGCGCGGCTGCGTTACGCTGACGGGCGAGGTGCCGTGGCACTTCCAGCGCGTCGCGGCGGAAAATGCCGTCCGCAAACTGGGCGGGGTTCTGGCGATCGTCAATCGTGTGACCATTCGGCCGACCGCAAGCGCGGCTGACGTTCGGGAGCGTATCGAGAGTGCATTGCGCCGCAATGCCGAGATCGAGGCGTCCGGCATTCGCGCTGACGTGGCCGGCGGCAGCGTTGTCCTCAATGGCGATGTCCATTCCTTGAACGAGCGTCGCGCCGCTGAACGCGCTGCCTGGTCTGTTCCCGGCGTGACCAAGGTAGACAACCGCATCGCGGTGCACTGAAGGGAAGGGAATCGTCAGGCGACGGCTCGGCGTCTGCTCAAGCAGCATATCGGCCTGGCTGAAGTCGAGCCGCCGTGTATGACCGAATGCCGCAGATGGGGCCTCACGCGTCGCATCGATTCATGCGACGCGTTTTAAGTGTTTGGTCTCGTGTATGCCGACATTGCCACGGCGACCTCCGCGACAGGCACCATGTGAATTTCACTACTGGCGTCTTCTCCTGGCTGAACCCATCGCGATTATGATGTCTGCTTCTCCCGGGCTTCTCGGCGAATAAGCCAGAGGCCAGGCAGCATCGGCAGCCAGAACGTGAAGCCTCGCAGCATAAGTGTCGCCGCGAGTCCCATTTCGACCTGCACCCCGAGCAGGTGAAGGAGAGCGACGCAGCTTCCTTCGAAGGGACCGAGACCAAGTGGTAGCGGCGAAAGTGTCGCGACGA
Organism: Rhizobium sp. NLR8a; assembly: GCF_019685235.1. Classification (NCBI taxonomy): domain Bacteria; kingdom Pseudomonadati; phylum Pseudomonadota; class Alphaproteobacteria; order Hyphomicrobiales; family Rhizobiaceae; genus Rhizobium; species Rhizobium sp. NLR8a. The sequence continues at coordinate 43,478 of NZ_JABDWI010000011.1, read as the reverse complement.
CGGAGGCCAGAATGAAACAGACCAGGGCGTTCGACAGCTCGATGTGCACGCCAATTGCCCGTAGCGCGAGCCATAACGTTGCAGCGTCGAGAAGAAAGATCGCTGCCTGTAAGGCCGTTGCCTGAGCCAGAACGGTACCGTCGCTCAGCAAGTCGCGCCTGACTTTGGCTAGCATGTCCGCAGTTCTCGCGATAGGCGGCCAGGACAACATCCGTCTGGGGATAAACCGGCCGCGGGAGTGGGCGACAAGGAGCAGAAGAGCCGCGATGAGGACGACGACGCCACTGAAGGCGATCGATAGGGAGAACCAGATGTCGGTCAGTTCGCCTCCGTACCACAGAAGTGCGAAGGCCATGAAGGCGACCAGCAGATAGGCGGCGTAATAGGAGATTGCCGCCACCAGCAGCGCGGTTATCGCAATCGGCGAGGGAACAGCCCGCTTGATCAGGCCGCGAACCACCATGAGGCTACCGCTCAGCCCACCGGTCGGGATCGCCTGATTGGCGAAAAGTTCAACAACTGCCAGGCAAAGGAGGTCGGGGATCCGTTTGCGGTGGCCGGCCTTGGCCATCACCATTGCCCAGATTGCCGCCGCACAGACATAGGTGGCTGCCTGGACTATCAGCGCCGCCGCAAGCCAGCTGGGATCCGCTGATTTCAGTGTGGCGATGAACAGACTGAGATCGCCGAAGTGCAGGATGAAGCCGACCAATCCTGCAAGGACGAGAACGCCAATTCCCCAGCCGACGAGCAGGTTGACGGTGCTCGGCTCACTTGAAAGCGATGGGAATTCCGACTCCAGCGATGGCTCCCCCGGTGCCACGAGATCTGGTCGGCGATTGACCATGATCGCATCCTATTGTGCCGCGAGTGGCAGGTCTTCCTGCACCTGATGGGCGCTCGCACTGTCGCCACGCTGCAGCGGCTCGAAATCGGCAGGGGTGATCGTTTCGCGCTCAAGCAGCAGCTTGGCGCCTGCGTGGAGATCGGCCATGCGTGTCTTCAGCAGCGCTTTAGCTTGTTCATAAGCCTCGTCGAGCATGGTGCGAATAGCGATGTCGACCTCGCGTGCAGTAGCTTCAGAATAGTCTTTCTGCCGCAGGTCCGGCTGGCCGTCGCCCAGCCACTGAAGACGCTGCGGTTCCAGGACGGCTTGGCCGACCGAACTCATGCCGAAGCGAGTCACACATCCCCGCGCCACATCGGTGGCCTTGGCAAGGTCGTCGGCAGCTCCCGTCGACACCTCGCCGAAGACGACGGCCTCCGCGGCCCGGCCTGCCAACAGAGCGATCATCCGCTCCTTCAACTCGCCGAGGGTGATCAGAAAGCGATCCTCCGTTGGCCGCTGCAGCGTATAGCCCAAGGCCCCGATGGAACGCGGAATAATCGAAACCTTCTGCACCGGATCGGTCCTCGTCAGGGCAGCTGCCGCCAGCGCGTGTCCCATCTCGTGATAGGCAACGCGCTCGCGCTCCTGCGGATTGAGCAGACGGCTGCGGCGTTCGGAACCGGCGACGATGCGCTCCACCGCCTGAGTGAAATCATCCATATTGACGGTGGTGCCGTTGCGGCGCGTCGCGAAGATCGCCGCCTCGTTGACGAGATTGGCAAGGTCGGCGCCTGTGAACCCCGGCGTCAGGCCCGCTATGTCGTCGACCTTCACGTCAGGCGCCATCGTCACCTTCTTCGCGTGGACGGCAAGAATGGCGGCACGACCTTTCCGGTCCGGCCGGTCGATTACGACCTGCCGATCGAAACGGCCGGCACGCAGCAGCGCCGCGTCCAGAATCTCAGGTCGGTTGGTGGCGGCCAGGAGCACGATTCCCACCCGGGGGTCGAAGCCGTCGAGTTCGGATAGAAGCTGGTTGAGCGTCTGCTCCTTCTCGTCGCTGCCGCCGTAACCCGCAAGCGGGCTTCGAGCGCGGCCGAGCGCATCGAGCTCGTCGATGAAAATGATGCACGGGGCGGCGTCCCGCGCCTGCTCGAAAAGATCGCGGACGCGCGCCGCACCGACACCGACGAACATCTCGACGAATTCTGATCCGGAGATCGAGAAGAAGGGCACACCCGCCTCGCCAGCCACCGCACGAGCCAGCAGCGTCTTGCCGGTGCCCGGCGGACCCACGAGCAGGATGCCCTTGGGAATACGGGCGCCAAGCCGACCGTACTTGTCCTTCTCCTTCAGGAAGGAAACGATCTCCTGCAATTCGGCCTTGGCCTCGTCTGCACCGGCGACGTCCTCGAACGTGACACCGGTCTTGCGTTCGAGGTAGACCTTGGCCCGGGATTTGCCGATATTGATCAGCCCCCCCATGCCCTGCCGCTCCGCAAAGCCGCGGAAGAGGAAAACCCAGACGCCGAGGAACAGCAGCGTCGGCAGCACCCAGGAAAGGAGGGTCGTCAGCCAATTGCTGTCCGTGCCTCCCATAACCTTGACGCCGGCCCTTTCGAAAGCCTCGGCGGCGGCGGGATCGACGCGGTTGCTGACGAACAATGTCTTGCCGTTTTGCGGTTGCTTGAACATGCCCTGGATCGTCGTCTCAGTCAGCGTTACCGACTGTACCTTTCCGTCGCTGACCATGTGCATCAGATCGCTATAGGCAACCTCGACGACATCTCTCGATGCGAGCCAGAGCTGAAAAATTCCGACCAAGACCATCGCAACGAAGAAGTACCCAAGGTTGAAGCCGTGTTTGCGTTCCATCGGTCACTCCCGCATCCGCGTTCTTCCATTTTCCTTGCATAAGTGGGCGAGGCGATCATTGACGCCGATCAAGTTGCGGCGCGTCGCCATGGGAAAGTGTCGCGATCGGCGGAATTTGAAATTGATCCAACGCAACGCGGCCAAACCGAAAGCTGATAGACTGTGAGGTTAAGATGACGTGATGTGAGGAAGCGACATGCGCAATGATGCGAGCGGTGATTGGAAGCCTGGCATTTCGCCGGATAAAGTGCGCTTTCTCATTCTTAAGAGCCGGGAATTCGACGCGAAGGACGTGCTCACGGAGCCGGATCCCGGCTCCAATCCGACGGATGACAATATGATTGAAATCCTGGAAGAGCATCCGGATGACGTCGTCGAAAAGGAGCTGGAAAGCGCGATCTGGGCGCTCAACGAAGACGAGCAGATTGATCTTGTCGCTCTTGCCTGGCTCGGTCGCGGTGATGGCGACGCCAGCGAATGGGACGATCTGCGCCATCAGGCTGCCGAAGCGCATAACAATCGCACGGCTGCCTACCTTCTTGGCCTGCCGCTGCTGCCGGACTACCTCGAAGAGGCGCTCGACCAGTTCGGAGAGAGCTCGGCTGCCGCAATGGAAGGCAAATTGTAGAGGCACCAGTGCAACGGAAGGTGCGTTGCAAAGCTTAGCCGTGCGCCGGCGAAGAGCCGCCGGTTCAAACCACACCAAGGGCAGCGATGGTCAGGACCTCTTGAAGCTGTCAGCCTTTTTCTCAATCGCCTGTTCCAACTGCGCTTGCTCTTGGTCGATCATCCGACTTAGTTTTTCACGCTCTACAGGATCTCGCGCCAGTTCGAGCATGTCCTGAAATCGCCTGATGTTCTGCTGGATGACATAAGGGTCCATGGTCGTAGCCCTGTTCCGGACAGCGGGAACGCCCATTTTAGTCTCACGCCCGCCCAGATCAATAGCTCGTTTTAGCTATGGTCAGCTTCCATGATGTATGTTCGTTGTCACATCTATTTCCCGCCGCTGGCGTTCAGTGGTGCGACCCCCTTGCATAGCTGGCGAATTCCACCATGTTGTCGACGTATTCGTCGTCATTGCCCGCCAGTAGCACCAGAGCGGAGCGCTTGACGATCCTGACTGAATGACGACCGGCGGGGGCGACGACGCCCTTGTTCGTCAGCTTCGTCATCGTCCGCGAGACCGTCTCGATGGTCAGGCCGAGATAATCCGCAATATCGAGCCGGGTCATCGGCAGCTCGATGATGGCATCGCACTGGCGGCGGTCAGCATCGCGAAGGAGTTCCTTCAATAGAAAGCTGCAAACGCGCTCCTCGGCATTCTTGCGGGAGAGGAGCACCATCTGATCCTGGGCGGCTGCCATCTCGTCGCAGAGATGGACAAAGACCTCAGGCCGCAGATCCGGTGATTTGTCGACCGCTGTCTCGAAAGCCCTGCGTGAGATGCGGCGGACCTTGATATCGGTGACCGCTTCGGCGCTGTAGAGATAGTGGCTCTTTAGCGATACGCCGATAATGTCGCCGTCATGCAGGAAACCGGTGATGACGCGGCGGCCATCGGAGATGATCTTGAAGATCCGCAGGCTGCCCTCGATAACCTCGAAGAGATGCGTGGCGGCATCCCCCTCGAAGAACAGCGATTGGCCCGCGGCGACGCGTTCGACGGGCTGTTTTTGGAAAAGTGCCTGAAGGCCGGTCGGCGCGGAGCCAGGAAAGGTCGCGCTCGTGACGCCTTCTGCGTGGTGAAAATTGGCGACCTGCAGCATGTCCATCCCTCCGTGCTGTTGATGACGACAATTGACCAGCCGCCGGTGACACGCCGATGCCGCGCGTGTTAAAGATGGTGCGAATTTGTAACAGTTGGTAACAGGCAACGGCTTGTCGAGCAGATGGGTCCGGCGGGGCCCGTTCGACGGCGGGATAATAAGGTCCATGCCTCCAGATCATCCCGTTACGGCAACAGGTGCGTATTCGCAGCAGACTCGGCCACAAATATAATGCGCCTTTCGCTGTCAGCGGCCTGCAAGCGAGCTTCCCGCAATTGGTACAATCACGCTGCCTTTCGAGGCCGGCTGGCATTGTGGAGCAGACCACCAGCAATCCTTTGCCAATCTGCGAAAATGTACAGTACGAACCGCGTACTTTCTCGCAATCTCGGTTGCGTAGTCATACAGCGCGCGGCAGATGGCATTCTGGTTTGCGCCTTCTTCAACAATAAGAACCGGCACGTCCAGCACCTCGTGATAAGGCCACTGTTGCGTGCGTTGGAGCAAACAAAAGCCTCTGATCATGCCAACTCTATCGACGGCGATGAGCATTTGGTTTGAGCCCCGATGGGTCATGCCCGCTGGATATTCGACGGTCAGCTGCTTGAGTTCCTGCCACACAGCCGGCGGCGGCATTGCGCCTCCCGCATCCAGAAACCGCTCGAGGTCCGGCCAATCGCACTCCTGAGCCGGCGCTACAGTAAAGTCGCTCACACCGCTTGCCCTCCCGCTGCAATGAGGAGCAAAGATCTAACGAACTATAGATGTCGGACGGCTGGAGAACATTGCGACAGATCAAACGCTCCGGCCCGTGAGAATTGGCCTTGCACTGTCGAAGACTTGCTCGTGCGCGCTCGAAAACTCCTGCGTTGGCAAACTGTCGCGGCGCCTCCTCTCTCAAACGAGATCAGATTCTAACGGAACCCGCCTGGTGCGTTGTTCCTGAAATCTGTGGCGAATTGAGCTATCGCAAGGTCTTGTGGCGAGCAGTGTGGCATTGTCTCAATACTCGGCTGGAGGCGACGACGATGAGCGTGACGATTAAGGAAATGAACACAGACGATTGCTTCGATATGCTTCGCCACGCGAAAACGGGAATATTGGCATGTAGCCATGAGAACAAACCCTATCTCGTGCCGATCTCCTTTGCCTGCGAGGAACGAAAGATCTACGCCTTCTCGCTCGAGGGAAAGAAAATCGACTGGATGCGCGCAAATCCCCAAGTTTGCGTGCTGGTCCACGAACATACATCCCGTGGCTCATGGCGTTCCGTGATTGCCTCCGGACGCTTCGAAGAATTTCCAGATAAGAATGGCTTTGCCAGTGAACGTCAGCACGCCTGGAGTGTTCTGCAGAAGGACAGCGGGTGGTGGGAGCCTGGCGCGCTCACCCCTGAAGATGGGACCGCCGCAAAGCCACGCGAGCCGATTTTCTTTGGAATTTGGGTTGAAGAGATTTCGGGCAGGCATGGTGTCGAGGCAATTTGAGATGAATCGGAAGGGGTGCCGTGAGAGCTTTGGCTCTTCCCAATGGGCCGATGTGGCGACCCTTTTTCGTTTCGGATGCCTGGCAAAAATGCTTCGCCTTTAGATCCGGATGGCTGTCATTGGATCTTGACGTGGTGACGCCTTATGTGACGGACTCGTCGCGTCCACGGTTTTGAGGCTGGGACATAGACTTGAACAGCCTCCTGAAGTGGCGTGAGAAAAACTGAAGGATAGCGGCGCTTCATAGACCGAAGGGATAAGTCTCATCCTCTCCGGCGGCCACCTCAGTCGGCAAGGGAGTTACTGCGCAGGTCTGGTCGAACCACACGAACGCATCGTACTGGTCGGACAACGACGCGTAACTGTAGTGACTCCATCGCTCCGTCTCGGGCCGATAGATGACACCAATGTAGCGTTCAAGCCGCGGGGCAGCGATGACGCGGCGGAGATTGTCGTGCTCCTTTGCGCGAAAATCTACCAGGAAGCGGTCGGCGCCGACGTTGTGGAACAAGTCCTCGTAACTGCCTGGGCGAGACGATCGTATGGCCTTGATTTCCATCGGCCCATCCCATTCCGATGCCGCCGCGACGGTACCGGTATGTGTGCCAAAGCCGATCAGCGCTGCATCACGTCCATACGCCTGTCTGCACAACTGGCCGATGTTCAGCTCGCCGCGCTCCATACCCATTTCGGTGAACCGCGCGTCTCCGATGTGGGAATTGTGTGCCCAGATAACCGCTTTCGCTTTTGGACCTGTCCATGCGAGGATATTCTGCAGCGCGTTGAACATGTGCTGGTCGCGGTGGTTCCATGATTCATGGGCCCCGTAATACATGGCCCGATAGTAGCGTTCCGCGTCAGCCACAAGACGGGCATTCTGCATCGCGTCGAAGAACTCAGCGCCATCGTTCTTGGCGTATTGGAGCTCCTTCTGCAGCAGGTCGATGAGAATGCGTGTCACCGGCCGTTCGCACAGTGCATAACCTTCAGTCAGCGATGCGCGGCCATAGGCAGCCGGCTCCCGCGACCACGGCGACAGGCAGGCATACCGTTCACGCGCAATTTGCGCGGCCTTGGGATCCACGCGGTCTAGATAGGCGAGCACGGCGGCGATCGACGCCGTCATGTTGTAAAGATCCAGGCCATAGAAACCGACCTTTTCACCTTGGAGTTTCGTGGCGTTGTGATCGCGCAGGAAACTGATGAAGGCGTCGACATCCTTGTTGCGCCACATCCAGGTGGGGAATCGCGCGAACGGTGTTGAGTGCATTGGCCGATGCGGGCTTTGCCGAACATAGCGGTCGATTGCGGCGGCATCGGGCCAGTCAGCCTCCACAGCGACAATCGTGAAGCCGTGCCGCTCGATCAGACGGCGCGTGATAGCGGCGCGAGCCCGATAAAATTCCGAAGTACCGTGGGAGGCTTCGCCAAGCAACACGACCCTTGCTTGAGCGAACCGGTCAAAGACGGCTGCGAAATTCGCGTCCTCCAGCGAAGGCAGTGGCTCGGCCGCAGTCCGCAACACGGCCACTGCCGATGTCTGTGAGATTGACTGAGGTATCGCGGAGGCTGGCTGGTTGGGCGTCAACAGGTAATGCTCGAACCAGGCACTTGCCAAGTCGGTCACCGCTTCAAGCGCACCAGGTTCTTCGAACAGATGCGTGGCTCCAGGAACGATTTTGAGCAGCTTCTCACATGCGAGTGCATTTAGTGCCTTGTGGTTCAGGGTAAGAACCTCCCGATCATCGCCGCCGACAATGAGCAGGGTCGGTGCTTCGACCTCGGCCAGACGCGGCCCGGCGAGATCAGGGCGCCCGCCGCGCGAGACTACCGCTGCCACGCGGCCTTGAAGTTCGGCAGCTGCCAACATTGCCGCCCCGGCGCCGGTGCTCGCACCGAACAGCCCCAACGGTAGATCGGCAATGTCCGGCTCAGCCTGAATCCAGATCGCAGCCTCGAGCAAACGCTCGGCAAGCAATGGAATATCGAAGACATTTCGGCGGTCTGTCGCCTCATCTGCCGTCAGCAGATCAAGAAGAAGCGTCGCGAAACCCTTGTCATTCAGCCGGTCAGCGACAGCAATGTTGCGAGGACTGAGGCGGCTCGACCCACTACCATGGGCGAATAATATGATGCCCCGTGGATCCGGTGGCACGCTCAAATCGCCCACCAGACTGTGCGGCGGGACCACGATACGGCGCCTGGAACGATCTTGGCCGGTGGTACTACCCTCGGCCCATCCTTGTCTCAACAGCCCGATTGTCTCTTCATCGGTGAGTTGGTGGAAATCGCTGTAGAATGCGCCCACTCCCTGAAAACCTCGCGCCGGATGAAGACAGACGATAATGTCCGCATATGGACGCATTTCCGCCAGCGTTGCTTCTGGCGCCACGGGAACAGCAAGTACAACTTTTGCGGCACCCTGTTTTTTGATTGCGATGAGCGCGGCTTTGGCTGTTGCCCCCGTGGCAAGACCATCATCGACGACGATTGCGGTTCGTCCCGCCGGCTCCAACCGTGCGTGACTACCGAGGTATAAGGCGCGCCGACGTTCGAGCTCGACAAGTTCCCGTTGCCGCGCACGCTCAAGGTAAGTATCGTCGGCACCCGTCGCCATTCGTACGTCTTCATTGATGACGGTTTCGGCCCCTGAGCCTTCGACGACAGCACCGAGCGCCACTTCGGGCGTCCCCGGCGCGCCAATTTTTCGGACCAGAAGGAGATCGAGCGGCGCTTGCAAAGCACGGGAGATTTCCAGCGCGACCGGTACGCCACCGCGCGGCAAGGCATAGACGACAGGTTGCTCGAGAGATAGCGCGACGAGCTTGGTCGCTAGCTGACGCCCTGCATCGAACCTGTCCCGAAATTGGAAGTGCAATTGAACCATACAGATAGAATGTGTGCCTGTTGATCTGCCACGCATTGATCAACATCAAATCCTCGCGGGAAATAGATGGACTAACTTTGCATTCGATGATGACGCGGAGCAGCAATCGGCGGCCATTTCGATAGGGAATCAATTTAGCACGCGGAACCTATTCAATTGAGCTCTACTACTGGCGCTTCCCTGCCTGCCAGTCCGGCGCTGCTTTTGCGAGCCCGGCTGGTATCGTTCTATGAACATGCTGTCGCGATCACGTGTGACGTCCGAGCTGCCTGCCAACATGCTCGTCATGGCAGCCTATGGCCATGCGCGGCTGCGAGCGGATATTCGTTACCCAAGCGATGATCGATAGGGCGACGGTCCCGATCCTGCTGGCGAGACAAGATGCGGTCGGCATGTTTCGCCAATCGCGGCATTGCGTCGCGATCAAGTCAGCTTGTACATCGGCTGATCTGAATACTCTTGCTGTCAGCTCGCTTGTTCTCAACGTGGAGCTCTGGCGGTGGGCCAGCGAGGGCCGAACCGAACCTATCTATCCTGACGTTTCGTGACTGATCTGCGCAGCGTTGAATTCTGCTGGACGAAATCGGACGCAACCCCGCCTTAGGGCGCCGAGCGATTACGGCAGCTGGAAGGAGGGTCAAAGCGGGTGCATGCTCCCGTGATCCCAACGATGACGATATTCCCGGTCATCGAGGAGGCTCCAGTTCTCTGGCCTGAGCGTCCATACCCTTAAATAATTGCAGTTCGCGTCAATCGCCTTGTTCCTCACATTGGAAAAGAGCTTTGCGGCGATCTCTTGCTCGCGAAACGCGCTCACCACGATGAAAATCGCAACATCGAACAGACGCCCGGCAAGTGGGTGGTTCTCGATTCGAGCGTGGCAGAGTCCGCGGACGTGATCATCGATATCGGCCGCGACGATGAAGTTGCGGCGTTCCGAACCGCTAGTGACCTGACGCCAGGAGGCGAGCGTCAGACGTGGCATTGCCGCCTGCGCGACGACATACGCACGCTCTATCTGAGTTTCCTGCAACTGGCCGATCTTCAGTTCGGATGTCATATGAAACCCATTCACGCCAAGCGACGGAATGCCGCCTCGCCGTCCTGACGGAGCAGCGTTTCTTGTTGCACGGGCAACAGCGCGTCGCCTTCTCGGATGACCTGCATGCAATCGCTGATGCAGTCACGCCGGGGACAGCAAAACCTCCCCGGCACGAAATTTGATGTGCCTTAATCCGGTCATCCGATCGCTATTTGATCATTTAACGTCTTGATTCCCGGAGCCGACCAGGCTGCCCGTTCGGCCGCTCTCCGCTCCGACCAGGTATGGACCTTGCCTTTGAGAGTTACGCTGCCGCCGGACACTTCGACGCGAATCCCCTGCGATTCCAGCTCGGCATCACGCTTGAACGCATCCTCGATGCGCTTTTTTACGTCAGCAGCGCTGACACGAGGGCTGATCTCGATCAAATTCGACAGGCCGACGACGCCCGCGAGGTTGCGAACGGCATCGGACGCAGCATTTTTCTGATATTGCCATTCGGCCTTGCCGGTGAGCGTGATCCATCCCTTTTGGACCTTGACCTGGATTGCGCCCTTCGGGACGGAAACGTTCCAGTCGAGCATGTTGGCGGCGCGGCGGGCGATATCATCGTCGGAAGCCTCGTAGTTTCCGAAGATCCTGACGTCGATCTCTTGGGCAATGCCTCGCACGCCTTTGATCCGCTTTACCACTCGCTCGGCGGTCTCCTTTTCTGAGTAGGAGCCGACGTGACCGGTGAGAGTGACGATGCCCTCTTCGACGGATATTCCGATGTTGGCGGCATCGATACTGGGTTCGAAGTCAAGCTCGTCGATGATGTTCTGTCTGAGAGTAATATCGTCCATGATTTGCTCCTTTCTGCTTTCAGGACTTTTTCCGGCAACGGCCGAAGGCGCTTTCAGACGGGAAGCCCCATGCGTTCGTTTGCCGATTTCGCGCGCAACCCCTCCTTCTGCTGAAGCAAGGCGCTGCGCAGTTGGTCAAGTTGTGCGCGCGATCTCTGAATTGGGCTTTGGTCGTTGTAAGCCGCCGCCGGCAGGGTCACCCGTGGACCCTTCGAAATGCCGTGGCCTGCCCCGTCCAGGCTCATCAGACCGACGAGGCCGATGGAAGAAACGAAAATCGCTGCTGGCATCCGCATTTTCTTCTCCTTCAGAAATGAAAGGTGGTAACCGGCCCGACATATTCCGTCACGAAGCCGAAAGAACGGGCTTTCCTGATCAGTGCGTTGGCGCCAATGAGGTTGGTCTTGATGATCTGATCCTCTTTTGGATCGCCTTGGCCGAAATTCGCGCGCATCCAATGGGCTGCTCGGGGCGTGAGCGGGCTGATCGTCCAGTGGCTGGCCTCTTCACGCTTAACCCTGAAATCTGGCAGTTGCTGCTCATTCGAAGCAATTAAGACGGACATCCAATTTCTCCCCTATCGGCGCAACGATACGTTCGACATGAAGCCCGCGATACTCGGAGGTCTTCCGAGGCGCGAGCGATATACATGAGATGAGCTCCTTCTTCTTTCGTTCACCATAGGCGAAATGTTCCGGCGCTCTTTGATTCGAATCAAAGACGTCGAATGAAGTTGTTGCACGCGGGGGAAACAGGAGTGGCTCGCTTCGGACAGCCGCCTCCCAGTCGAGACGTCGACGGCGGTGGTCTGCGAAGGATTGAGCGGTTCAATGCATTTATGCAATTTCTGATCAAGGCATCGCCTACCGCGGGAGCTCAGGAGATGACCCGACGGATCTCGATCGGCATTGAAGGGTCAATTGCTCGAACTTCGATGAAGAGGAATTGCGCCAAACTCTGGTCACTGAGGCTGATTTTTTCGACCTTGACCAACGTCAATGTCCGAAAACCTATCATCGGCTAAAGGATCGGAAAATCGGATGGTCGAGGTAGATCATGAAACGGGATGTTGTCGCTATCGGAGCCTCTGCGGGTGGAATTGAAGCCGTTTCGAAGTTACTGAGTTATTTGCCGGCAGAACTCCCAGCCTCTGTCTTGGTCGTCATCCATCGACCAATTGAGCCGCCGAGTTACCTGCCTGAGGTTCTCGCACGACTATGCGCGCTTCCAGTGCGCTTCGCACGCGAAGGCGAGCAACTCGAACACGGCACCTGTCTGTTGAGCCCGCCTGGCCGGCACCTGAGCGTGTCGAAGGATTGCCGAGTACATTTGTTGGCCGATGGCTTCTATCGAGCCCACAACGTCGACGCCCTTTTCATGTCTCTTGCCGCCGCAATTGCCCCGCGTACGATCGGCGTGATCCTTTCGGGCGCCCTGAAAGATGGAACGCTAGGCCTGAAGTTCCTGAAAGAAGCTGGCGGCATCGCTTTGGTGCAAGATCCGGCGGAAGCCTCCTTTCCGGACATGCCGGAGAATGCGGCGATGCACGACGGGGAGATCGATCTGATCGGTCCCATCGAAACCCTTGCTGAATTCATCTGCGAGCAGGTCGGGCTTCAACCTCTATCCCTGGGCGCGCCCCCCGCAGGATGATCATGCTCAAGGTTTGACCGATCGGCGTGGACTAGTGATGTATTCGGCTTTCCCAATGCGGGCGCAGTCCGAGTGTCCGGAGTGCAAGGGGTCTCCGGCCATATTCGTCACGTCTGCTTCGGGAGGCCGTGGTTCAGAAACGGAGAAACGTCCACATGCGGATGCCCGGCTGGCGTGTCGCCAAAGCATGGATGCTGCCATTGGTAACATTGGCTCTGGTCGGCGGTGGATTGGCCAGATTTGTGGGGCAAGAGAGCCTTGCGACGCAATTTTGGACGACGGGCACAGCAGTCGTCTTTGCGGTGCTCGTCATCGATATCGGCATTGGTCTGCACAGGAAGGATTTCGGCCTGGATCTCATCGCGGCGCTGGCGATGGGCGGGGCCATCCTGTTTGGAGAGTATCTGGCCGGGATTGTCGTGGCACTCATGTTTACTGGCGGGCAGTTCCTGGAGAACTTCGCGCAAAACAGGGCAAGCCGGGAGATGACAGCACTGCTGAGCCGGGTGCCAACGCGCGCGGCCCGGTATCAAGACAGCCGCATCGAGGATGTTGCGGTGTCGGCCATCGCGCCTGGCGATCTCGTTCTGGTCCGCCGCGGCGAAGTTGTTCCCGTCGATGGCATTGTCGCGGGCAACCTTGCCGTCCTAGATGAATCCGCACTGACGGGCGAGGCGCTGCCTATCCGACGGCAATCTGGACAGGCGGTGATGAGCGGCTCCACGAATGCCGGCGATGCGTTCGACCTGAAGGCGACGAGCGCGGCTGCCGACAGCACCTATGCCGGCGTCATCCGGCTGGTCGAGGCAGCACAGCGGACGAAAGCGCCGATCGTGCGATTGGCGGCCAAATTCGGTTTGGCCTTCCTGGCCCTCACCTTGTCGATTGCCGCTTCAGCCTGGGCACTGACCGGCGAGGCAACCCGGGCTCTTGCCGTCATCGTGGTGGCGACGCCCTGTCCGCTGATACTCGCCGTACCCGTCGCCATCGTGTCCGGCATCTCGCGCTGCGCAAAGAAGGGCGTCCTGGTGAAAGACGGAGGCGCCCTTGAAGCCCTTGCTGCCGCGAGGACGGTGCTTCTCGACAAGACGGGAACGGTTACCGATGGTCGGGCCCGCCTGATTGAGATCAAGGCACGCGGCGACCTCGATCCGCTCGACCTCTTGAGGGTGGCGGCATCGCTGGATCAGAGCTCGCCTCATGTCGTGGCCCAGGCCCTCGTGGCCGCCGCCCGTGAACGGGGGCTGCGGCTTGATGTACCCAGCGGCGTCCGGGAAACGGCAGGCTCAGGATTGACGGGCCGCGTCGCCGGGCGAGAGGTCGTGGTCGGCGGCTGGGCTTTCGCGAGCACAGGCATTGAGGACTCGGACTTTCGCCGCGAGATCGAGGCATGGATACGGCGCGACGGAACGGTCGCAGTCGTTGTGACAATAGACGGCGCCCTGGCCGGGGCGATGCTTCTGGCAGACCAGATTCGTCCCGAAGCGGGTTACGTATTGCGGCATCTGCGCGAGGCCGGCATTGCGCGCATCGTTCTCGTTACCGGCGATCGCGCCGATCTCGCTGCAGGTGTTGGCGCATTCCTCGGAGTGGATGACGTCATCAGCGAAATGAAGCCCGAGGACAAGACGAACGCGGTCGACAAGGAGCGGGTGAGAGGCCGTCCCGTGCTGATGATCGGCGATGGGGTCAATGATGCGCCCGCGCTTGCCGCCGCCGATGTCGGCATAGCAATGGGAGCGCGCGGTGCCGCTGCTTCGTCCGAAGCGGCGGATGTCGTGATCCTCGTCGATCGTCTGGACAGGCTGGTCGGTGCCCTCCATATCGCACGCCGCTCGCGCGCGATCGCGCTACAGAGCGTTTATGCCGGCATGGCCCTTTCGGTCGCAGGCATGATTGCTGCCGCCCTCGGTTATCTGACGCCGGTCGAAGGAGCGCTTTTTCAGGAGGCGATCGATGTCGCTGTCATCCTGAATGCCCTGCGCGCCCTGGGGCCACCTGTCTCCTTCGCCATGGCCTCGCCGCGGTTGAGCAACGAAGACCTGCAGAGACTGGAGGCCGAGCATAAGGCATTGGCTGACGTGGTCGACGATATTGGCATGACGGCAGATCGAATTGCACGCCTGCCACAGGAAGAGGCAATAGACGAGCTCCAAAGGCTGGATCGCGGGCTGCGCGACCGTCTCCTTCCCCACGAGAAGAGGGACGAACAGGTTTACGCGCGGCTTCGCCAAAAAAACGCCAAGCCTGACATTCTGGCCGGAATGAGCCGGACGCACATGGAAATTCAGCGGCAAATTCACAACCTCACCGTCATGCGCAAGGCGTTCGACGGCAAGGCGCCGACAGAGGCGCAGCTTCATGAGGTCCAGCGGCTGCTGCACGGGCTGGAGGCGATCACACGTCTTCATTTTGCGCAGGAGGAGGAGATCTATCGCTCGCTGGAGGTCGAGTGAGGGGTCTCAGCCAGCACGGACTGCTGCGGTGTCGAACCCATCAGCGGCGCATTTCGCTGATCGTGCTCGATCATAGCTTTGATCGCTGGGATGCTGAAGACGGCCGCAACCATCAGAATGAGAACGATCAACAGGAGGTGATCGATGATAAGCCATCGCAGCCATCGTCCCGCGGAGAAGTGGTTCACGGCCTTGCTCCAATCGTAGCTGGTGAGCCAGTGAGAACGATTGTCTTCACGGCAACAGTCTAGAGGGCGCCATCGAAGAGGCATTGCGCAGGATCAAATTGCCGCCGCGCCGATTTCCTGGCGGCCGCTTTTGACGCCGGTCAATTTCATCACCGCGGATCTATGTCATTGATATCGTGCCAGCCTGTCAGGCGAGGTCATGACAACTTGGGGATAGGGCAATGCCGCACAAACAAGTTCTCTTTCATGCAGAGGCCAGGAGTAAGGTTCTTCAGGGGGCAACCAGACTGGCAGACGCCGTTCGCATCACCCTCGGCCCGCGTTCCAAGTCGGTTCTGATCGAGAAAAAGTGGGCTGCTCCCATCGTTTGCAATGACGGGGTGACGATCGCCAAGGAATTCGATCTGAAGGATCCCGAGGAAAATCTCGGCGCCCGCATGTTGCGCGCCGCTGCCGAGAAGACAGGAGATGTGGTTGGAGACGGAACAAGCACATCCACCGTGCTTGCGCACGCGATCTTGGCGGATGGTCACCGCAATGTCGTGGCGGGCGCGAGCGCCATCGACCTCAAGCGTGGCCTCGACCGCGCCGTCAACCGCACCATCAAGGCATTGCGGGATCTTTCCAGGCCGGTGACAACTGACAAGGAAAAACAGCAGGTTGCGGCGATCTCCGCACACAATGACGAAACCATCGGCCAGCTGGTCGCCGAAGCCATGACGCAAGTCGGCAAGGAAGGTGTCATCACCGTCGAGGAATCGAAGACGATGGAAACCCGGCTGGATGTCGTGGAAGGCACGCAATTCGACCGCGGCTATATCTCGCCCTATTTTGCGACGGATCCGGAAAAGATGGAATCCGTTCTCGAGGATGCTCGGATCTTGATCTTCGACAGGAAGATCTCTGCGCTTGGCGACTTGGTCGGCCTGCTCGAAGAAATCGCCAAGTCGGGCAGGCCGCTCCTCGTCATCGCCGAGGACGTGGAAAGCGAGGCGCTTGCCACTTTGATCGTCAACCAGATCCGCGGCACCTTCCGCAACTGCGCCGTCAAAGCGCCCGGCTTCGGTGACCGCCGCAAGGCAATGCTGCAGGATCTGGCGATCCTCACCGGCGCTCAGCTCATTTCGGAAGATCTCGGATTCAAGCTCGATAAGACGACGCTGGAGCAGCTCGGCACGGCGACGCGCGTTGTCGTGGACAAGGACACCACCACGATCATAGGGGGCGGCGGCTCGCAGCAGGCGATCAGGGCAAGGGGCGAGCAGATCCGCAAGGAGATTGAGACGACCACCAGCGACTATGACAAGGAGAAGCTGCAGGAACGGCTGGCGAAGCTTTCCGGTGGGGTGGCCGTCATTCGCGTTGGTGCTCCTGCGGAAGCGGAGGTGAAGGCCAAGAAGGAAGCTCTCGACGACGCGATCAATGCCACCAAGGCGGCGGTTGAGGAGGGTATCGTTCCCGGCGGCGGGCTTGCGCTCTTGCGCTGCATCGCGGCTGTGGCCGAGGAAGAACAGCTCTGCGATGGGGATGAGCGGACGGGCGTACAGATCCTGAAGCGTGCTCTGGAAGTCCCGGCGCGGCAGATTGCCGAGAACTCGGCTGTCGATGGCGGTGTCGTTGTTGCCAGGATGCTCGAAAGTCAGGGCGCGATCGGCTTCGACGCAGCGCGGAACCGCTATGTCGATCTCCTGCAGGAAGGCATTATCGATCCGACCAAGGTCGTGCGCGTCGCATTGGAAAACGCGGTCTCCGTCGCCAGCATATTGCTGCTGACGGAGGCGACGATGACGGAGATTCCCGAACCCGCCCGTCAGCCGACTGCGCCGCCGACGGAGATGTAGAGCCGGTCGACGCCGGCTGGACTTTGCGTGAGATCCTTTCGTGGCAATCAGGAAAGCGCCAGGGCGGCGCCGCGCAGGGCAACGTTCGAAGCGGTCACGATGTGGACCGGCACAGTCGACGCGAAGCCTGCTGGGCCGCCTGCAGCCATGAACGAGGCGGCGAATGTTCCCTCCGTCAGAACGTTCCGCAGATCGTTCGGCAGGCTGCCGGCCAGATAAAGTCCTCCCTCTGCGCCGTAAGCAGCAGCCAGGTCGCCGGCCAAGCGCCCGAGCCAAGTGGCAAAACGTTGGAGCGTTTCCCTCGCATGGGGGTCCGGCTCTTCGAGCGACGCGGCTTCGATGATCTCCGATACGCCGCAAGCTGATGCACTGAGACCGGCATGCTGCCGCAGCGCATCGTAAACACCGGCAAGCCCGGTTGAAGTCAGAACATTCCTTAGCACCATTCTGCCCGGTCCGCGTCGTATGCTATTGAGGACGAGGAGCTCATCCCCGTCTTCGGCACCGAACGAAATGTCGCCGGCTCGGCCCAATACGGCTTTCCAACCCGGGCCAACCGGAACGGCGGCAGCGACCTCCACGTCCCTTTCCACCAGCAGGATGGCTTTCGGTCCGACCCGCGGGGGCATTGCTTCGCCGATCCGCAGAAGGTCGTGCTGCGTCAGCAGCGGCACGGATCGACAGACTGCTTCGATGTCGCGCATAAGGCTGACTGTGGGAATGGAAAACGCGTCGTGCAGCTGTTTGGCGGTAAAACTCCAGGGATGATGAAGGAGGCGAGCCTGGCCTCCGGCGACATCGCCGGCCACGGCGAGGCTCATCCTCGCCGGCCGGTCCTGCAGCGACGTGAGATAAGCATCGATCGCCAGTTCGATCGAGTCGAATTCGGCGGTTCGAAAGTTGACATAGTGGTCCATCGCCAGTTCATCGATATCGGCCACCGCAAAGCGCAAGTGGGTCGGGCCGATCTCCCCGACAACGGCGTGACGATCTGAAAGGGTCGGCATGTTGGGTCTCCACATTCTTAAACTTTTCCCAGTCTGCGCCAGCTGCTGCGCCCTGGCCTTGATTTTCATCAAGGTCGAAGGAGGCGAGCCCGTCTACTCTCGGCGCAGTTCAAGGGGGCAGGCCGGGAGCGTGTCATGGGCGGCAGGATGGAACAGGTGATCTGGTTTGAGCATCTCCGGCGCGGCGACATCGCCCGAGTGGGCGGCAAAAATGCCTCGCTGGGGGAAATGATCCAGGATCTCGCGCCGAAAGGAATTGCCGTACCCGCGGGTTTCGCCACCACCGCCGATGCCTACTGGCATTATGTCGACGCCAATGGTATTCGGGGCGAGATCGCCGCACGCATCGCCGACTGGCAGCAGGGCAAAGCGAGCTTGGCTGAAACCGGTTCGGCCATACGCAAGCTTTTCCTGCGCGGCGACTGGCCAGAGGACCTGGCGAACACCATCCGAACCGCTTACGCAGAGCTTTCGAAGCGCATCGGAAGCGAAGATGTCGCCGTTGCTGTTCGCTCCAGCGCCACGGCCGAAGATCTGCCGGATGCGAGCTTTGCCGGGCAGCAGGAAAGTTTCTTGAATATTCGCGGTGAGCGTTCGCTTCTCGATGCCTGCCGGCGCTGCTACGCTTCCCTATTCACCGACAGGGCGATCTCCTATCGCCAGACGAAGGACTTTGAGCATCTGAAAGTCGCACTCTCGATCGGCATCCAGCAGATGGTCCGGTCGGATCTCGGCGGCTCCGGCGTCATGTTCTCCATCGACACGGAAACCGGCTTCGACAAAATCGTGCTGATCAATGCCGCCTGGGGGCTCGGTGAGAATGTCGTCCAGGGCGCCGTCGACCCGGATGAATACCAAGTGTTCAAGCCGTTTCTTGCAAAGGGCTCTCTCCGCCCCATCATCGCCCGCAAGTGCGGCGCAAAGGCAAAGAAGATGATCTATGGATCGGCCGAAGAGCCTACCCTCAACGTTCCGACCTCGAAAGCCGAACGGGCAAGCTATGTGCTTGACGATGAAGCGGTGCTCAAGCTCGCCCGCTGGGCGTCGCTCATCGAGCAGCACTACGGCTGTCCGATGGACATGGAATGGGCCCGTAACGGCGAGGCCGGAGAACTCTTCATCGTGCAGGCGCGGCCGGAAACAGTTCAGTCGAGGCACAGGACAGGGGTCTTCAGGAGCTACAGCATCAAACAGAAAGGCAGGAAGCTTGTCGAAGGTCTGGCGATCGGTGACGCCATCGTCTCGGGCCGAGTCTGCCTCATTGAAACGGCCAAGGATATCGATCAATTCATCGACGGTTCGGTATTGGTAACTGCGACGACCGACCCGGACTGGATGCCGATCATGAAACGGGCGGCGGCGATCGTTACCGATCACGGGGGCCGCACTTCTCATGCCGCAATTGTCAGCCGCGAGCTTGGCCTGCCGGCGGTGGTGGGGACCGGCAACGCGACGCTGCTGCTGCATACGGGCGAGGAGGTGACTGTGTCCTGCGCGGAGGGGGACCAAGGGTTCGTCTATGACGGGGCTGCCGAATACGAGTCCGAAACGTTCGATGCCCACGACCTGTCGGCGACGCAGACCGAAGTGATGCTGAATCTTGCAAATCCGGGTACGGCCTTCCGCTGGTGGCGGCTGCCCGCTGATGGCGTCGGCCTTGCCCGGATGGAGTTCGTCATCAGCAACGCCATCCGCATCCATCCGATGGCGCTTGTCCACTTCGACAGCCTGAAGGACGAGGCTGCCCGGAACGAGATCGCGGCGCTGACGCAGGGTTATGACGACAAGTCGGAATATTTCGTCGACAATCTCGCGCGTGGCCTTGCCCGTATCGCCGCTGTGGTCCACCCCAATCCCGCCATCGTCCGGCTGAGCGATTTCAAGACGAATGAATATGCCGGGCTTCTGGGCGGGGCTGAGTTCGAGCCCAAGGAAGAAAATCCGATGCTCGGCTTCCGCGGTGCCTCCCGCTACTATTCACCTCGCTACCGTGAGGGTTTTGCGCTGGAATGCCGCGCCATTCGCAAGCTGCGCAACGAGATGGGTTTTGCCAATGTCGTCGTCATGGTTCCCTTCTGCCGGTCGGTCGAAGAAGCTGAGAAGGTGCTGCAGGTCATGGCGGAAAGCGGCTTGAAGCGCGGCGAGGACGGACTGAAGATCTATGTCATGTGCGAGATACCCTCAAACGTCATTCTTGCTAAGGATTTCGCCCGCTATTTCGATGGCTTCTCCATCGGCTCAAACGATCTCACGCAACTGACGCTCGGCGTCGATCGAGACGCGGGCGATCTCGCCGATCTATTTGACGAGCAGGATCCGGCGGTAAAGTGGATGATTTCGAGAGTGATCACCGAAGCCAGAAAGGCCGGCGTCAAGATCGGCATTTGCGGCCAGGCGCCGAGCGACTACCCCGACTTTGCCGCCTACCTCGTCGAATGCGGGATCGACAGCATTTCCGTCACGCCGGACAGCTTCGTGGCTGTAAAACAGAAAGTGGCGGAGGCTGAGCGGTGCAGGGAGCAGACCGTTCGGGGGTGATTGCAGACGAGACCGGAATGAAGCCCCTGCGTCTATATCTTGCTGTGCCGTGCCTCTCGAGCGCGATTATTCGGCGGGGAGCGCCGCGCGCCATACAGATAAGACGCTGGATTAACCGACGCAATCAGTGTGCCGCCGGTGCAAGCTGCTTGAAGCAGCGGATGACATCTTCGTCTGACAGCTGAGGAAAGTGGAAGTAGAAATCACCGACCGCGCGGAAGGACAGCCCGGCCTCAAGGCAAACCACCTCTTCGACCTCGTCCTCGAGATCGGCGACCACCTTTGCCGGCGCAACGGGAACGGCAATGATGATGCGTTCGACCCCGCATTGTCTGATTGCCATCGCCGCTGCCTTCATCGTGGCACCGGTAGCGATGCCGTCGTCCGCCAGGATGACGGTCCTGCCTTCGATGTCGATATCGGGCAAAATGCCCTTGAACACGGATCTGCGGCGCGCGATTTCTTTCAACTCCATATCCGTGGCGGATTGAAAGACGGCGTCCGAGATGTCGGTTTGGCGTATGATGTCGTCGTTCTTGAAGATACAGGGATGCGGTCCGTCGACGACCGCGCCCATAGCAACTTCAGACATTGCGGGCACTCCAATTTTCCTCACGAACACCATCGTCATTGGCGCGTCCAGAGCGCTGGCGATCTCGTAAGCAATTGGAATGCCTCCGCGCGGAAGGCCTACGACGACGACGTCTCGCCCACGATACCGGAGCAGGGCTGCAGCAAGTGCCCGACCAGCATCCTTTCTATCCTTGAACATCGTAAATCTCCTTTCGGCGCGCTTCTGAGCGCACATCGTTCTTTGGATCAATGGCCTCGGCCTACAGTGCGACTTGTTCCTGCAATACTGATCCCGATGCCTGCGCTAGTGACCGAGGAAAAGCGGCCGACTGCACGTCTCAATCATCGATCGCGTCACGCCGCCGAAAATGCGTTCGCGCAATCGGGAGTGGCTATATGCGCCCATGACAATCAGATCGGCCCCCATTTCCGCGGCGCGTTGCTTGAGGATGTCCTGGACGGGCCTTCCTCTGCTCATGACGGTTTCCGCCGTGACAGGCACGCCTTGTCGTGCAAGATAGGCAGCGATATCGGCACCCGGATCTTCGCCGCCGGGCGATGCCTTTGCCAAAGGATCGACCAGAACAAGACGCACTTCGCCGGCGCGCTGGAGAATTGGAAGGGCCTGCTGAACCGCGCGGGCCGCTTCTCTCCGGGAGTTCCAGGCGATCAGAACGGTGCGAGGGGTGAACTCGGCGGGCTGATCCGTCGGGTTCAAAAGCAGAGGGGCGGGCGCCTGAAACAAGGCTCCGCCGATGATCCGCGGGCAGAGATCGCGATCGCGGGCAGCCCGCCGGCCGACAAGAGTCAGATCGACATACAGCGCTCTTTCGGCGATCGCCTCGTCCGCCCAGGCGCCCTCCGTGTAGAGGTCCTGAACATCAAACGAAAGCCCCGAAGAGGCAAGCTGCTCTTCCACATGCCTCGTCTGCTCCGCAAGCTTCGCGATGTCGCCTCCGCGTTCCTCCAGCCAGACGGCTGAAATCTCCTCGGCAGATGCGCCAAAGGGCGGTGGCGCTGCCATGGCCGCCACTACAACCGACAAGTGCGCGCCAATCGTCTGACCACTGACGATGGCGTCCTTGATGTCGTCTTGAAAGTCGTTGACGCCAAGCACGACCAGTATCGTTTTGTAAGGCAATCTTATGCCTCCTTCTTTGGGCTGCACGCCGCAAGTCTAGTCCGCCTGCTTGCGGGCGCTTTGACTCACGTCAAGACGTGGAAGCCTTCATCCATGATCCGCCCCCTGCGAGGCAGAAACAGGCCCGTCACCTGCGGGGCTTTCACAATGGAGATGAATGCTGATCACATTTTGACCCGCATCAATGAGAAACGGCGTTAAGAGATGTCTTCTTGAAGCGCTCCAGCCGAGATGATGGTCGCTACCGCGTTTGGTCGGACGAAAGCGACTACGACATCCCTGGCGTTGATCGCACCCCATGAAAGAAAGGGGGATGAAATGAGCCAAGTTGTCTCGCGGACGGCAGAGGCATTGCTAGCCGGCGCAGGATGCCCGGATGTCCTTCGCGGTGGTGTGGACTTTCGCCTTGAGCGAACGAGCAATGATGACTGGCAGATAACGGCCGTGTCACCCCGCGCCCACGCCTGGATGCGTGACGAATTATGCGGCCCCTTCGCTCAATGCTTCAATGACGTCGTCCGAGCAGATGCTCTCAGCGCGAACTCTTTCGTGAAAGAGGCGCACGAAAGGGGATTGCGAACTGAATTCATTGGCCGCAGCGGCAAGGATCTATTTTAGCCTTTGGGGCACTAAACCGGCCGCTTAGGCAATCATTTGAAAGATCCTAGGACCGCCACCGCACGCCAGGATTTGCCACCTCGGCGAGAGCACCGACGGCGCATAGCCACAGGGCAACAGACCGAGAGAGCGGAGTTCTCCGGCGGAGAGGAGAAGAACATGATATCGGAGTTACTTAGATACACCTTACAGGTCGCGCTGATCTCGTTCATGCTTGGCAGCCTGGCAGATGTCGGCCTTAAACTTGATGTCAGGGATGCCTCGACTGCACTGCATGACAAGGAATTCGTCGTCCCCAGCGTATTGTCAGGCTTCGTTCTGGGTCCAATCCTTGCCATTGTCATCGCAAGATTGCTCGCCTTGCCGGAACCTTACGCCATCGGTTTGCTGCTGCTGGGCTTGGCGCCGTGTGCGCCATTCATGCCAATGCTGTCTGACGTTGCGAAAGGAGACGCCGCCTATACGGCGGCGTTCATCCTGATTGCTGCTCTTGGTACAATCCTCTTGATGCCGATCGCACTTCCCGTTGTTGCCCCAGGCCTCCACGCGGGTGTAGGTGTGATCGCACGGCCGCTCCTGCTTCTCATTCTCGCACCTTTCGGCATTGGAATAGCAGTGCGTCAACTGTCGAACAGGTGGGCGGATAGGTGCGACCCGATTATTAGGAAACTGGTCGCCTTCAGCACTATCGTATTGCTTTCCGTCGCGTTCCTGCAGAATTGGGACCACATTCTCAGCGCCATAGGAACCTGGGCGATAGCAGCACAGTTTATCTACTACTGCGCGCTGGCTCTGGGCTCCTACGCCGTTTCGTTCAGGCTTCCTCGCGAGAAGCGAGGCGTAGTCACACTTGGGGTCTGTACCAGGAACGTCGGGGCGGCACTCGCCCCATTGTCAGCAGTTGCCAATGCCGATCCGCGATCCAGCACGATGTGCATCCTGGCAGCCTTCATCACTCTGGCGGTCGGATTTGCCGTAGCGAAAATATTGGCTCGACTGGCGCCGAGGCCCGATTTGGCGATCAATACTGGCTAACTCCGCTTGTCCGCTCGGCAGCCCCTCCGAGTCCCTGCGAGTCTGGTGTGCGTGCCAGCGCCAAATCTTCAGGAAAGACGTATGTCCTCTCGAGCATCCGGTCGATGAGGTCCAGTTCAGCGAGCAGCGCCGGGCGCCGGTCCTGAGGCAAAATTTGCAGGGCATATTCGATCAGGGCTCGCAGACGGCGGGCGATCTGAAAGTTTTCCGCGCCGTATAAGCGTATCTCGCTGAAGGTCAGCTGCACGAAATCCTCCCAATTCGGCGTCCTGCAGATAAACCGCAGTTTGCCGGATTTTCCGCGGATCTCATCGCCGAGAAGATGCCTTCCTCCCACGAAGCAAAGAAGGCGTTGAAGCTGATCGATCGCGAGAACGGCCGTTGTGGGATCGTTGATGGCCTTTGATAGAGCTTTGATTCCGATATCGACGATGATCCTGAAGGCAAATGTCGCATCCTGTTCGAGCGTGCGTTCCGGCCCGAAAGCGACCAAGGCTGTCACTACGCTATCCGGGGGCAGACCCTCGCCGTACAGGCGGAAAAGAATTTCGCCCGCACCAACGAAATCGCCGACTTTTGGCACCAGCTCGATGATCGAGTCCGTCCTCTCGGCCAGCGCGACGAGCGCCGTCATATTGACCGCGACCACGACCGCGGAATTGGCCCGATGGTAAACAATTCTATCGGGCGAACTCGTGAACGAGGTCACTCCACGATGGGAGCAGTCACTTTCGGCAGGTGCGGGATAGACTTCCTCAATGACGGCATGACCGCTTTCGCCGACTCTCAAGATGATGCTGACAGGACGCAGCAGGCGGGCCGCGTAGTCTATCAGATACAGGAAGGCCGCAATGGAAAGAAAGCCAAGCAGTCCCGCGATCGCAGAGACACCATGAGGAACGGTCGCATCGAGTCTGGAAAGGGCGCCGGTTGCAAACAGTAATGTAAAAATGAAAAGGCCCACGGTGAATCGGATGGCATTGTCGCGCAAAAGAGTCGTCGCGATGATCCGGGGCGTCAACTGGCCGCCGGCAACTTGAATTGCCACCAGCAGCGATCCGAACGTGAACACCACGAACGTCAAAGTCATTGTAATGATTGTCTCAAGCATCCTTTGCGTGCCCGCCACTTCCCAAGGCCAGAAGTCGATCCAAGGGGTCCAGTTTTCAAAAGCATAGACCAATCGGATGGCGGCGACGTAAAGGAGCAGGGCCACGAAGGGAACGATTCACAAAGAGGATCTGATGTAACTCCTGAAGCTATACCAGCGGTTCCAACGCATCGACTTATCTCACTCCTGAAAATTCTGAGGGCGAAATTTTGCCTTTCAACATGGTTTATCGCCCGGAAAGATCATTGATGCCGATCAAGACACGGCGTCTATTTTGATCTCGCTTAATGTCCGGCCTGCGGAATGTGCGTAGATTTCGGACGATCCCGTCGCACCTCCAATTGCGAGGGCATACGAGGAAGGGATCACAACAGCAGCGAGCGGAACAAGCTGGCAGGTGGGAAGCCAAGACGATGTACAAGAAAGGGAAATACATCTGCGTCCCCGCACCCTTCGGTCTCTACAGCTGGTCGAAGCGGGCAGCGGTTCACCGGTGGAGGCGGGTGTGACATCGGTTTTTCTGACGCGGAACGAAGCCCGCGGAAGCGCCGCCCGCGCGGCGCGCTCGGCTCACTCTGCCGCCGCTTTCCAGCATGCCTGCAAGACATCCGGCAGACGCGCTCAGCGCAGGTTCCGTTGTGTCGTAAGCGCATGAAGAAGTCTTGATCGAACCGCCGAGGCCTTCTCCGGGCATTGACGCCGATCAAATCGCCAATCCAGCACCCGAGTATGATGAACCGCGCGAAAGAAAGGATATCGCGATGAATCAGAATATCATCTCATACAACGCGCGAGTGCTCGTCATGGACGCGAGAAAAGCCCTGCTTCTGCGCAATGTTGGGACAGCGTCCGACCTATCTCTCGAAGTCGAGCAGGTATTCGAGGCGCCGCACAATGCACCGACCCGTCAACAGGGAACAGATCGTCCCGGCCGGACCGCGAGCGGCAGCCATCGCAGCAGCCTCGGACAGACTGATTTCCATCAGCTTGAAGAAGAGCGGTTCTCTTCCATGGTCGCGGAAAAGTTGGAAATGATCTGCGCCGGCGACAACATTCAGAAGCTTTTTCTCGTGGCTCCCCCGAAGGCCCTTGCCGACTTGCGGCGTGTCATTTCGGAGGGTGTGAGGAAGCGGATCGTGGCCGAATACGACAAGGACCTCGTCAACCTTCCGGTCGACGAAATCGAAAAACATCTGACGTCGTGAACAACGAATTTATCATGGATGGCACGGCAGCGGCCAGGTCGACTCTCCGGTAGCTGATGACTGGCCGGGCAACGGCATCGGCAAAAGCACGGTGGGACGATGTGCATGGCGTTTGGCGATTTCTGTTGCCTCATCGCCAACGAAAACGGGCGCGCGTCGCGACGCGCGCCCGTCCGACACGAATCCGATCAAGCGACTTTTATCTCCACCTTCCGCTCGTTTTTTTTGGCATCGGCGCTCTTTGGAAGTCTCACCTTCAGGACGCCCTTGTTGAAGGTGGCCTCCACCTTGTTGGCGTCTACCCCATCTGGGATCTGGAAGGTGCGCTGGAAGGAGCCGTAGCGACGCTCGGACACATGGTATTCCTTCTGCTTATCCTCCTTCTCCTCCTGCTTTTCGCCACGGATTGTCAGGTAGCTGTTGGACAGCGTGACTTCGATGTTCTTTTCATCGAGGCCGGGCATTTCGGCGGTGATCTCGAAGGCGTCGTCCTTTTCGATCACATCGACAGCCGGGGCTGCCCATCCATTCAGCGACGGAAAGCCGCGCGCGAAAATGGATCGGTCAGAGGAACGCCAAGGCGAGGGCACGAAGCCATCGAACAGACGGTCGATCTCGGAGCGCAGCGCTTCGAAGGGGGACCAGATTCCCGCCGACTGGACCGGCTTATCTTCGTTCTTAACAGCAAGTTTGGTTGCATCTGCCATGATTTTTCTCCTGTCTTCCAAGAAGGAGGCCGCATCGAAGCGCCAAGTGGAATTCGGTGCAGCCGACGTCAGCTCGTCATTGAGCATCTCCATTTCAAATCTTTAGGAGCAAGTCAGCATTGACGCGGATCAAGCTTCGTGCGCGGCGGACCTCATACGTGTTCGGCGCAACTCCCAGACGCCTCAGGCGCGTTCTGGCCGGAGACGCCGTGGAGATCTTCGACGTTTCCGGCCTGCGGTGCGGCGTCGTTGGTCCTCGCGTCGGAAGAACCAGTGTTTGGCCAGCTCCGACGACAAAAGATACATCACGCTGATGGAGACGATCCCAAGTATGGTGGGAAGCGGCAAGGGGAGGAAGCCGAACCAGCGCGCGACCGGCAGGAAGGGCAGCGCAAAGGTCACCGAGATGATCACAGCAGACAGAGCGGTGAGCAGGCGCGACGGCCAGCTCTGCCAGAACCTCTTGCGTGTACGGATAATGAAGACGATCAGCAATTCCGTCAGCAGCGATTCAACGAACCACGCCGTCTGGAAATGCCGCTCGCCGGCCCCCACCAGGAAAATCAAAAAGCCGAAGGTCAGGAGATCGAAGAGCGAACTGACCAAGCCGAAGGTGACCATGAACCGTCGTACGGAGCCGATTTCCCAATGACGGGGCCGACGCCTGTCCTCCTCGTCGACATTATCGGTGGCAATCGCGAAGGAGGGGATATCAGAGAGAAAATTATTGAGCAGGACCTGCTGGGCGAGAAGGGGCAGGAAAGGGAGCGCGACGGAGGCCAGCGCCATGCTGATCATATTGCCGAAATTGGCGCTGGTGGTGATCGATATATATTTCATCGTGTTGGCGAAGGTGGTTCGCCCGTCATCAACGCCTTGTACCAGTACGCCGAGATCGCGTTTCAGAAGGACCATATCGGCGGCTTCGCGCGCCACGTCTACGGCGCTGTCGACAGAAATCCCAATATCGGCTTCATGTAGGGCGGGGGCGTCGTTGATCCCATCGCCGAGATAGCCGACGACGTGGCCGCGCGACCTGAGGGCCCTTACGATGCTTTCTTTCTGATTGGGATCAATCTCGGCAAAGAGATCGATATGCGCTGCTTTTGCCGCAAGTGCTTGCGAGGAGAGCTTCGATAGGTCCGCCCCCGTAAGAATCAGATCGGATGACAGCCCGATCGCGGCAGCGAGGTGGGCGGCGACATAGCGGTTGTCACCGGAAATGACCTTGACCATGATACCGCGCCTCGCCAGTTCGGAGAGGCAGCGCTGGATCCCCTGCTTCGGCGGATCAAGAAAAAGAAGAAAGCCTTCGAAGCAAAGGCCGTTTTCGTCCGTGCGGGCGTAAGGACCGGGAGTCCTCAAGCGCCGTGTTGCAAGACCGAGAACGCGAAAGCCCTGTTGGCTCCAGCTTTGGAACTTGCCCTCGACCGCAGCTCGGTTCTCCGGATCGAGGGGTGCCTCTTTTCCAGCGTCGCGGATGGTGCTGCAGATCCCCAGGACACCGTCGACCGCCCCTTTGCAGATCAGCACGGTGTGTCCTTCCGGAGACGTGACGATCACCGACAGTCGCTTTCGCACAAAATCGTAGGGAATTTCGTCCCGCTTGGCGAAGAACTGCTCGCGCGCATCAGTGCCCTCTGCGGCGAGGATCGCTTCGTCCAGGGGATTGGTGAGGCCGCTCTGGAGAGTGGCATTGAGACGGGCCAGCAGGAGCACGTCCTGCGATCGCTGTCCGCTCGCATCCAGGCAGCTCTCGAGACGGATGACACCTTCCGTCAATGTCCCGGTCTTGTCGGTGCAAAGAATATCCATGCTGCCGAGGTTCTCGATCGCTTCAAGCCTGCGAACGATGACGCCGTTGGCCGCCATTGCCCTGGCTCCCCGGGCAAGCGTCACACTAATGATGGCGGGCAGCAGCTCGGGCGTGAGGCCGACCGCAAGCGCAAGGGAAAAGAGGATGGAGTCAATCAGCGGGCGGCCGAGCAGCGCGTTTGCGAAGAAGACCAGAATAACCATGACGAACATGATCTCGGTCATCAACAGGCCGAACCGGCGGATACCCCGGGAAAACTCGGTCTCCGGAACCTGACGTTCCAGGCTCTCGGCGATGGAGGCGAATTCCGTGTGGATGCCGGTTTTGACGGTCAGGACGGAAGCCTTGCCGCTGCGCACGGATGTACCGGCGAAAACAACGTTACTGCGCCGGGAAAGAGGCGCACCGGCTTCCGCGATGCCCGGTATCTTCACAGCCGGGAAAGTTTCTCCCGTCAGTACTGCCTCACTGACATTGAGGTCGCGCGCTTCCAGGATGATACCATCGGCGGGGATCAGGCTGCCTGCGGAAAGATGCAGGATGTCGCCTGGCACGACCTCTTCGACGCGAATAGTACTCTCGGCGCCATTGCGCAGGACCACCGTTTTCTGTGACAGGCGCCGCTTGAGCTTTTCCGTCGCCTGCGAAGCCCCGTATTCCTGGAAGAAGCCGAGCAGACAACTGGCCAGCACGATGATCGAGATGATAAGCGTCTCATGCCCTTCGCCCACAAAAGCGGAGATTGCCGCGGCCGCGATGAGGATCAGGACGAGTGGGCTGCGGAACTGCCGCACAAGAGCCGCGGTCGCCGAGTGCCTCCGGTCCTGGCCAAGCGAATTCGGACCGCTGTCCTTCAATCGCCGTGCGACCTCGGAGGTGGAGAGGCCGTCCCGCGAACTGTGCAGCTCCGCCAAGACTGTCTCAGCGGATAAGGACCAGTAGGGCGGCCTCGCGTGATCGGAGATCGTGTCCATTCCAGATCCTTTTCAGCGATTGGCAACCGCGCCTGGCGGCCCCAAGAGAACGGAGAGACCGCCCCGCACAGCCGTCATAAATAGAAGCCGGGTGGCGGTACCGGCATGTCAGGCGGCACAACGACCTGGATCCGGTCATCCACCCGTTTCACGCCGATCGTGTTTTCCGCCGCCACGTGAAGGGCGGTCTTCTCTCGCGTGTCCAGCACCCGGCCTTCAAGCGTAACCACCCCATCGGCGACGTGCAGAGTCACGGAATCTCCCCATTTTTGACGAGCCAGCTCCGCTTCCAACGCTTTTCGGATGTCGCTATCGGCTCGTGCGGCGCAATGGCTTGCGAGTTCGCGGACGAGCGCGGCCATGACGTCGAAGCGGGTCACGATACCGATGATTTCGTCGCCTTCGACCACGGGAAGACGTTTGATGTTCTTCCTGGCCATTAGCTCGGCAGCGGTTTCGACGGATGCATCGGGCTGCACAGTCACCGCCGGACAGGACATCACTTCGCCAACGGTACTTCCGAAGTTTTTCGCGTATTCTTCAGCCAGCTCGCCCCGTGAAGAAAAGAAATCACGCCAGAGGCCGTGCGTTGCGTCGGTGTGGATTTCGCTGCGCCGCAGGAAGTCGCTTTCACTGATGATGCCGAGAAGGCCGCCTGATTGATCGGCGACGGGCAATCCGCTTATGCGGTGATCCAGCATCGCGTTGGCAGCCTCCCAGATCTTGGCATCCGGCCCGATCGTCGCCGGTTTTGGCGTCATGATTGATCGAATTTTCAACATCTTCCTGCCTCCTTAAATGACGGCAGGATACGACGTCTGCGGCGCTCTTCCTTGATCGCCGTCAATTGACATCGTCAGTCGCGATCAACGGAGGTCACCTTAACGACCGGCGAAATCCAAGCAGGGAGAAAACAAACAAGACTGTGGCAATCACTGCAAGCCAAACGAATTGCGGCCAGACGGTGACAAAGCCGGCGCCACGATAGAGGATCGCTTGCGCCATGGTGATGAAATGCGTGTTCGGCGCCGCGAGCATGATCGTCTGTATCGCCTCGGGCATGCTCTCGCGCGGAGTGGTGGCGCCGGAGAGGATCTGCAGCGGCATCAGCACCAGCATCAGCAGCAGTCCGAACTGTGGCATGGAGCCCGCAATTGTCGCTAGCGCGATGCCCATTGCCGTTGTCGCCAGGAGGTGGAGTGCCGCTCCCGCCATGAAAAGGGCCAGTGACCCCTCGATCGGCACCTGAAGCAGGCCCTCCACCATGAAAACCAAGGAAAGACCGGTTGCGACGAAGACGACCAGCCCCATGGACCAGACCTTGGCGAGCATGATCTCGAGTGGTGTAACCGGCATGACCAACAGATGCTCCACGGTACCGTGTTCCCGCTCACGTATCAGCGCAGTGCCGGTAAGGATGATCGACAACATCGTCACCATATTGATGACGTTCATCACCGATCCGAACCAGGTTTGATTGAGCTCGGGGTTGAATCGGGCCCGGAGCGCCAGATCAACCTGAGGGATTTGGGAGATTGTTTGTATGGCGGCAAAGCCCGTGATTTCCTGAGCAACAATGGATTGCACGTAACCTGATCCGGAAAATGCCTGGGTCATGCGGGTGGCGTCGACATTGAGCTGGATGACCGGCGATTTGCCGGCAATGAGGTCGCTCTGGAAATGTGGGGGAATGTCGAGCGCGAACGTATCCGTGGCTGCGTCCATGCGGGCGTCCATCTCGTCTGCGGTGATCGTCACCGGCGGCTTGAAATAGGGCTTCAAAAAAGCATCGGCGATGCGCAGCGAAAGCGGCGAACCATCTTCGTCGACGATGGCAATCGGAGCGTTGTTCAAGGTTTGGGGGACGGCCCTCGCTTCGGCATAAACGGCGACGGTGAAGGAATAGAAGATCAATCCGAGGAGGATCGGATCGCGCATCAACCCCCGCAACTCCTTGATGCCGAGATGTAAGATGGTGGCGAGGCGCATGGTTATCTCGCCTGCTTTTTGAGGAGAAGGGCGCTGGCGGCAAGGAGCAACGGCCCGGCGACGAGGATCGGAAGCAGGGTCGTTTCGAGATTGCCGAAGCCGAGCCCCTTCGAAAAAGTGCCGCGCGAGATGATGTTGAAATAGGTCGCCGGAAAGATGTGGCCAATTATCGCGCCAAAACCCTGCAGCGACGAGACCGGGTCGATCATGCCGGAGAACTGTACAGCCGGAATGATGGTCAGAAGCGTCGTGCCGAAGATCGCCGCGATCTGGCTGGACATGAAGGTGGAGATCATCAGTCCGAAAGCAGTCGCGAAGACCACGTAGAGGAAGGCGGATATCGTGAAGACGATAAGGCTGCCGGTGAACGGAACCTCAAAGATGAAGACCGCAAACAGCCAGAGCAGCGCGGCATTCATCATTCCGAGCACCAAGTAGGGAAGCTGCTTGCCGAGCAGGAATTCGAGCCTCGTCACAGGTGTGACGTAGAGATTGACGATCGATCCCAGTTCCTTCTCCCGGACGACCGAAAGAGCTGAAAGCATGGCGGGGATCAGAAGCAGCAGGAGCGGGATGACGGCCGGCACGATGGCGACCAGACTTTCAATGCCGGGATTGTAGCGAAAACGGGTCTCCACGGAGAACTGGCCGGGTCCTGGTTGGCCGTAGACTTCGCGTGCCCTGCGGGCGATCCAGCTATTGTGCATGCCCTGCACATAGCCGCGCGCCGTTTCCGCGCGCTGTGGCATAGCACCATCGATCCAGGCGCCGATCTCGACATTATGGCCGCGGGCGAGGTGTTCGGCAAAGCCGGGTGGTATCTCGATTGCGAGCTTCAGCGAGCCGTCGCGCATGCGTCGGTCGAGATCGGCGTAGTCGGTGATCGGCGACTGTTCGATGAAATAGCGAGAACCTGCAATATCCGCGATATAATCGCGGCTGGCGACCGTATCGTCCCGATCGAGCGCCGCGAAGGCAAGATCCTTGATGTCCATGTTGATGCCATAGCCGAGGACAAACATCAGGATAACGCTGCCGATCAAGGCCATGGTCGCGCGGACGGGATCGCGGCGCAGCTCCAGCGCTTCGCGGCGGCTATAGCTCAAAGCGCCGCGAAGATCGAAAGCGCGCCGCGGCTTGGCCGCGGGAAGTGGATGCGGCCTACCGATCATGGTAGACGGAGCGAGATCCGTTTTCGACGATTGACCGATCGCATCCTGGAGGTAGCTGACGAAGGCGTCCTCCAGCGTGGCCGCCCTGCGGCTTTCGCGGAGCGCCTCGGGCGTGTCCGTCACCAGAACGCGGCCGGCATGCATGAGCGAGACATGGTCGCAGCGCTCGGCTTCGTTCATGAAATGCGTGGAAATGAAGATCGTCACCTTCTCCTTGCGTGACAGTTCGATCAGCGCTGCCCAGAGTTGGTCACGAGCGATGGGGTCGACACCCGATGTCGGCTCGTCGAGAATGAGCATCTCCGGCCCATGGACGAGAGCCACCGCCAGTGACAATCGCTGCCGAATGCCGAGCGGCAGCGTGTCAGGCAGGAATTCCATGACGCCATCGAGCTGGAAGCGATGCCCCAGTTCCTCGATCCGCGCGGGGATGGTCTCGGCCGGCAATCCCAAAAGCCGCGCGTGCAGGTCGAGATTCTGCCGGACCGTCAATTCCGTGTAGAGCGAAAAGGCCTGGCTCATATAGCCGACGCGCCGGCGGACATCCATATTGCGCGTATCGACTGTTTTGTCGAACAGTCTTGCCGTGCCTCCGCTTGCCGGCAAAAGGCCGGTCAGCGTCTTCATCGTGGTCGATTTGCCGCATCCGTTCGAACCGATGAAGCCGAATATTTCGCCGCGGCGAATCTTGAAGCTGACGTTATCGACCGCGGTGAATTCGCCGAACCGTGTCGTCAGGCCCTCCGCCTCGATGACGAAGTCCGCTTCATCAGGTGTCGAGAGCGGCGGCAATTCCACGACATGATGCGACGCCCGCCTGTCTTCCGGCATCAGTGCGATGAAGGCATCGTCAAGTGTGGCCGTCTTCGTTCGCTCCAGCAGATATTGGGGCGATCCAGTCGCCACCAGCCGGCCAGCATCCATGGCCGCCAACCAGTCGAAACGCGCCGCCTCTTCCAGGTAGGCCGTTGCCACCACCACGCTGAGCCTCGGTCGCTCGGACCGTATGTCATCGATAAGGTCCCAGAATTGCCGGCGTGACAGAGGGTCGACGCCGGTGGTCGGCTCATCAAGAATCAGAAGCTCTGGGTCGTGGATCAGTGAACAGCAGAGGCCGAGCTTTTGTTTCATCCCTCCCGAAAGTTTCCCCGCCGGCCGGTCTTTGAAGCCGGAGAGGCCGGTGCGCTGCAGGAGCGTGCGGATGCGGTCCTGCCGTTCTTCTCGGCTCTGGCCGAACAGGCGACCGAAGAAGTCGGCATTCTCAAAAACCGAGAGGGTCGGATAGAGATTTTTGCCAAGGCCCTGAGGCATATAGGCGATCAGGGGGCAGGTCTGGCGACGGTGGCCGGCGCGGCGCATGTCGCCGCCAAGCACAGTCACATCGCCCTTTTGGATCTGTCGCGCGCCGGCGATCAGCGAGAGGAGTGAGGATTTGCCAACGCCATCCGGACCGACAAGGCCGGCCATCAAACCTGCCGGAATACCGATCGTGACTGCATCGAGAGCCGTGCATCCGCCGTAGGTATGCGTCACGTCCTTCAGGCGGGCGACATATGCCGAGTCTGTCATCTCGAAGGTCACAGGATGCTCCAGGTTACGGGGTGAGAGGCGTCGAAAGCGGGGCCGGCCATTTAGCGGCGGGATCGATCCTGACATAGGCTCGCCCAGGAAGGCCTGTCTTCACCTGCGTCACATATTTCTGCAGCAGTTCCTTCGGCACCTGCGCACGAAGGCGAAACATCAGCTTCTCGCGCTCCTCCTGCGTTTCGACCGTCTTCGGGGTAAACTGGGCGACGTCCGAAACGAAAGAAACTCGAGCAGGGATGACGTATTGCGGTGCGGCGTCGAGGACGATGCGTGCCTCGCTGCCGATCGCGGTGCGGCCCGCGTCCGCGGTTCCCAGAAAGAAGGTCATATAAACATCGCCAACATCCAGGAGGTTGAGGACTCGTCCTCCGGCCGCGACGACTTCGCCCGGATGCGCAACGAGATATTGGACGCGGCCGCTTCGCGGGGCCTTGAGATCGCAATCCCGCAGATCCGCCTCGATCCGCACGACGGTCGCCTCAGCGGCTTCAACGGCGGCTTCCGCGTCGATCACCTGCGCTTCGGCGTTGCCGATGGCAGCGTCAGTGGCGGCGAGGTTCGCCTTGGCTGCGCCAAGTGTGGCCGCCGCTGCGTCGGCGCGCGCGCGATCGTCGTCGAGCGTCTGCTCGGAGACGGTGCCGCTCCTTGAAAGTTGCTGACTGCGGGTAAGCCGCTTTTGCGCCGACTGAAGCTGGACGTCGTTCTGGGAAACGGTGGCTGCCGCGGCCTCCTTTTCCGCCTGCCGCTGAGCAACCAGCGTCCGTGCCGTGCCGATCGCAATTTTTGCCCTGGAGAGCTGCGCCATGGCCTCCCGCCTTTGGGCATTGAGCTGCTCGATGTCCATCGTCGCGACGACTTGGCCGGCCTCGACGAAGTCGCCTTCATGGACGAGCACGTCCGACAGACGTCCCGCCGTGCGTGCAGCGACGTCGATTTCGACGGCTTCGATGCGTCCGTTTCCACTCGCGATGCCTATCATGGCCTTCGCGGCACGCCGGTTTGCCTGAAACTGCCAGGCGGCATAGCTGGCACCCGCCAGGGCGAGGAGCAGGAGTGCAAGTTTCCAGTAACGGTTCAACGAAGGCTCCTTACCTGCGAGATCTGACGAGCCTTTCATCATACGATTCCCGGGAATCTACCTTGATGGGGATCAATCGCGACGGATTCAATTGATCTTCTCACGCGTGCTTGTGGCTATTGACAAAGATCATTGCGGCTTTCGGGCAGCCTTGTAGCCTCCCTAAGATCAACCAGCCAAACCGGAAGGAGATCACCATGTCCTTGAAAACTCTGCTTGCGATCGTCGGAGCCACGGATCCTGAAACAGAGATCAAGAGCGCCATTCAACTGGCGGTCGAGAACAGTGCTCATCTGTCGATTCTGGTAGTCGGCGCCGCGTTGCAGCCGGTCACCGTCGAATACCCGGTGACCACAGCCTGGATTGACCAAGTGCAGAAGGAGACAGATGCCCTGCAGAAGATCCGGCTGGAGGCCGAAGACTTGTGCCGCACGAACGATATCTCCTTCAATGTCGAGTGCCTCTATGAAGATCTCTTTATCCTGGAGAGCAGTATCGGCATGCGCAGCATGTACGCCGACATCGTCTTGATCGGACATGGCTTACGCGCTGACGCCGAGCTGAGGAGAACCGTTGTGGCGGCAACAACCTTCGATTCGAGGACGCCGCTGTTGCTTGTTCCGAATGCGGGCACCGCAAGCCTGAAGCCGACGAACGTGCTCGTTGCCTGGAACTCGCGACCTGAAGCCGCCAATGCCGCCAAGGCAGCTTTAGAGCTGCTGATCGCAGCCGAGGAGGTTCATCTTGTGCTCGTCGATCCGGATGGCACCTATTTCAAAAGCGGCGATGAGCCAGGGGCGGATTTTGCAACATTTCTGGCGCGCCATGGAGTAAAGATTGTTGTCGAGCAGTTGGCAAGCGGTGGACGCAGAACCGAGGAGGTTCTCCTGAGACGCGCGCGCGAGCTTGGCTGTGACATGATCGTTATGGGCGCCTATGGCCATTCGCGGCTTCGCGAAAGAATATTTGGCGGCGTGACGGCCTCGATTCTCGAGGACTGCAACACGCCGGTTTTAATGGCCCGATGAGCCAGAGCTTGCTGCCATTGGCGAAAGAGGGCAATGGCAGCTACTTGGCTTCGATTCTCCTCGGATATGCGCGAGAAGACGTGCGTTCCCGCACCTTGTCAACTTCGATGACCAGAAGCAGTGATCCGGCGGCCAGAAGCGTCAGCGCCCATTCCGCGAGGGAAATCGGCGCCAGGCCAAGCACCTCACGGAACCACGGGACATGCATGGCGCCGATATGGATGGCCTGGGCTACGACCATACTGGCAAGCAGCAGCGGGTTTTTGAAGAAGGATCGCGAGAAGAGCGAGTGATGTTCGGAACGGCAGCCGAGGGTTTGCACATTTTCGAACATGACGAAAAGCAGAAGCAACAGATTGCGCGCCTCGGATACCGGGTAGCCCTGTGACAGCAGCCAATAGAAGACCGCAAACCCGCCGCCGCCGATGACGAGCGCGGATTGGACGATGCGGCGAACCATCAGCCGGTCGAAGATCGGCTCCTTCGGACGGCGAGGTGGCCGGGCCAGTTCGTCGCCCTCAGGCGGCTCTCCCGCGAGCGTCACGTCCTGAATTCCATTCGTCACGAGATTCAGCCAGAGGAGCTGCACGGGCAACAGTGGCATTGGAATGCCGAGCGGAATCGCCAGCAGGAACAGCAGCATTTCCGCAGCTCCTGTCGCCGTCAGCATCAGGATGACTTTGCGAATGTTAGAATAGGCGGTTCTGCCCTCGCGAATGCCGCCGACGATGGAGGCGAAATTGTCATCGACAACGACGATGTCGGCGCTCTCCTTGGCGACCTCCGTACCCTTCATGCCCATGGCGACACCGACATGGGCGTGTTTCAAAGCCGGAGCATCATTGACGCCGTCGCCCGTCACCGCCACGAAATGGCCGTTGCGCGCCAGGGAGAGCACAATCGCAAGCTTCTGATTGGGAGCGACCCGGGCATAGATGCGGGCGCCGTTTGTAAGCTCGTCCAGCCGCGCCGGGCCTGCGGCCTCGGCCTCGCGCACCGCATCGCCGGTGGTCACTTGGCTCGGTCCGAACTGCAAACCCGCCTGAGCGGCAATCGCCGCCGCTGTTTTGGGGTCGTCGCCCGTCACCATCGCCACCTCGACGCCGGCGGCGCGGCATTCGCGGATCGCCTGCGGAACTTCCCGGCGGATCGGATCCTGCATGCCTGTAATGCCGAGGAATATGAGATCGACCAGGTGATGATGGCCGAAGGCGGCGTCGGCATCACTCCGGATTTCGCCTTCCGCGAAAGCGAGGACCCGAAGGCCGCGGGCCGCCATCTCCTCTTTCTGGGCAAGAAGCCTGTGTCGGTCGATTTCCACCACGCGGTCGCCGATATCCATCCGGTCGGCCATGCTGAGCAGCGTTTCGGTCGAGCCCTTCGCGAAGATGTGCACGTTTTCGCTCCCGCGATGGAAGGAGGCGGCATATTTGAGATCGGGCTCATAGGGAATACGGGCGATCAAGGGATAGTCCGCAGCCACCTTGTCTTGCGCCAAGCCCGCCTTGCGCGCGGCGGTCAGAAGGGCGACGTCGACCGTGTCGCCGATACCCTTCCAGCCGTTCCCGTCCTGCATGAGCGAGCCCTCGTTGGGAAGGGAGGCGGCTCTGAGCAGTCGGCCGGCCCGTGCGCGCGCCTCCGCCACGGCCATATTGGCTGCCTTGATCTCGCAGGTGTCCGGGTCAGTCCCCGCATCAAGGGCAAGGTCGGTGCCATCCGGGAGCCGGATATCGGTAACGGTGAGCTCATTGAGCGTTAGAGTCCCGGTCTTGTCGGTTGCGATCATGGTGCAGGAGCCGAGCGCTTCGACCGCCGGCATTCGCCGGACGATAACGTTGCGTTTCGCCATGCGACGCATGCTGATCGCGAGCGCAATCGAGATCGCGATCGGCAGGCCCTCGGGGATGGCGCTGACGGCAAGACCGACCGACATAAGGAAAAGATCGCTCCAGGCGAGCCCTCGCATGAGGCCGATGCCGACCAGGACCAGCGACGTCAATCCCACCGCCCAGGCGATCGCATTGGAGAAACGAGCAAGTCGGATCATCAGTGGCGGTTGCGAGAGGGAAGTTTTGCCGATTTCGGCGGCGATCTTGCCAATCTCCGTTGCAAGTCCTGTCCCCGTCACGATGCCCGTGCCGCGGCCACGAGTAACGAGCGTGCCGGCGAATGCGGTTGCGGTCTTGCCCTCCGCAACCGGCGCGGCGGGGGACGGTGCCGTCTTGCGCGTCGCCATGGATTCTCCGGTAAGGAGGGATTCGTCGCACAGAAGCTCGGTCGCCTCGACCAGCGCGAGGTCGGCGGGAACCCTTCCGCCGGCTTCCAGCAGCACGAGATCCCCCGGCACCAACTGGCGCGCTTCAATGTCACGCACCTCTCCGTCGCGGATGACGGCGGCACGCGGTTGTTCCAGCTTGCGAAGCGCCAGCGCAGCTCGGCCCGCCGAATATTCCTGCAGGCTGCCGATCAAACCGTTCAACAGCAAGACGACGCCGATAAAGACCGCATCCTTTGTGTCACTGATCACCAGGGAGACCGCGGCAGCCAAAAACAGGATATAGATCAGCGGGCTGCGGAACTGCCGCATGAAGACGATGGCAAAAGAGGGGGCCTCCGGCTCGGGCAGAATGTTTGGACCGTAGCGCACGAGCCGGCTCTCGGCCTCTTCAGTGACGAGGCCTCTACGGCTGCCGAAGCTGGCGGCGAATGGCTGGGGAATGGGAACGGTCATGAGATGTCTCCTGCACGAAAGTGCCGGCAGCCTGGCGCATATCACCCGGAAAGGCTTTAGCCGACCTCGTCGAGGGATCTTGCCGCTTCAAGCCGAAGCTGCTTCATTTTCTCCGGAACCGCCTGAGCGCTGATCACGACGTCTGCATAGTCGCTGAAAATCGTACTGCATGTGGCTAATAACCCTTCACAGTTGCCGGCGCCGATTTCGCCGACCTCGGCAGGATCAAAAACCGTTGCCTTTTGTCGGCGGGATGAATGGATCTGGGTAGCCTTCCTTGGGAGCTGTCTTCGTCTGCGGGGCGTTATCCGATTGATCGAGCTGCGGCCACCATGTCGCGCCGCTGTAGCCGGCCAGGATGGCAAGCAGGATCACAGCTGTTACTGTCACTATCTTCGGCATTGCGCGTTCCTTTCGCTCGGTGAGATGGCTATCTTCGAGCGAGCTTGGCCCCTGCGCATTGCGCTCGATCAATAAGCCGATCGAAGGGAATAACGATCGAGCGGGTTGCGCTTCAGCGCGATCGGCAGGTATCTCTTCGAAAGTGGCGCCGGCGTCCGCAAAGGTCGTGCGCGAGCTGGCGGAGGGCACCGCCAAAGACATGGTCGTGCGAACCTGCGCTTGAAAGCGGTGCAATAGACGTCAGCTATGCCGTTTTGGATCACGCGGCCGAAGACTTCCTGAGCCCCGTTGCCGATTATCGTCCAGCGAAAGCCGTGCGGGAGCCTTCAAGTGACCCTCTGGCGGTTCATGCTCCACGATCATCAGTGCCGATGCCGATTTACGACAGCGAGCGCCTCGTCGGCTATCACCTGCTCCTCATCGGTTGGTATGACGAATGCGGCTATTGCGCTATCCCGGCCACTGATGATTAGCGCATTTGCCTTGTTCGCAGGCGCGCTGAGGTCGAGCCCCAGCCAGGCGAGATAATGTGCCACGCTCTTTCGGACTTCCGGTTGATTTTCTCCGATTCCGGCGGTGAAGACGATGGCGTCCACACCGCCCAACGACACAGCCAACCTGCCTATCTCGCCTGCTATCCTGAAACAGAAGAGATCAAGCGCTTCCCGTGCCGCCGGGTGAAAGTCCTCTACAAGCACCCGCACGTCTCCGCTCACGCCGGAAACGCCGAGCAACCCACATTTGTGATAGAGAAAATCCTCAAGCTTGTCGGGGTCGTGGAATTTGTTTCGGAGAAGATGGATGACGGCGCCGGCGTCGATCGATCCCGGCCGCGTTGCCATGGGTATGCCGTCGAGCGCGGAAAACCCCATGCTGGTATCGATGCTGACGCCATCCACCATGCCACAAAGGCTCGCGCCGCTTCCCAGATGCGCGCAAACAACCCTGCCGCTGCCCAGATCCGGTGCGAGCTCCTTGAGTTTCGAAGAAACGAACTTATAAGAAATCCCGTGGAAGCCGTATCTGCGGATTCCCGCGTCATGCAGTGCGCGCGGGATGGCCAGACGTGTGGCCATGCTGCATTGCGACGTGTGAAATGCGGTATCGAAGGATGCGGTCTGCGGCACCTCAGGACATGCCGTGCGCACAGCGCGGATCACATTCAGCGCTGGAGGCAAATGCAGAGGCGCCAGTGGTACGAGCTCTTCGATCCTCGCTTGTGTGTCCGCGTCTATCAGGACAGCGCCGGTAAACTTGGGGCCTCCATGAACGATGCGATGCCCGATCACTGCGGGCTGCGAACCTGGTGGCAGCAGCCGCGATAGAATTTCCGCAATCAAGGCGGGCCCGACTTCGGTGACGTTCGGCAGATCGGCTTCATAAACGGTCTCCCCTGTTTCGCATCTAAAGCGCGTTTCCTGGCCAATCGTCACGGTGCCCCTTGCCATCGGATGCGCGCCGGCCACTCCGATGTTGAAGGCGCCGATCTTCAAGCTCGACGATCCGATGTTGAAGGTAACTGCAATGCTGCTCATTGGACCTCCTGCAGATCTCCGCTAACGCGCCATCTTCTCGTCCTTCGTTTCCTCGCAGGCTAAAGTCAGCAGTTGAAGCGCGAGTTCCTTTGCGGCCCTTTTGTCGTCCGCGCACAACTTCAGCGGGGCGGACTTCGCTTTCAAATTTTCCAGGAGCCCGTGGCGAAGCCTGGGGATCTGATGCGAATCCGTTTTTGCGAGAAGCTCCTGCAAGCAGGTGATGGCAATCACTTCGAACATCAGAAGCTTGCCTTCGATTTCACCTTGCGAAGGAATAGCAAAGCGCTCGCCGCCTCGTTTGTAGTCTCGTTCCGTCGACAACATTTACGGGATCCCATTTTTCTTTGGGTCGTCCCCGTCGGCTTCGAGCGCGCGCTCAAGCCGGCGCAGGATGACGGCGCGGCTCTTGTGGTCGGCTGCATCCTTCAACCTGTCGGCCAGGTTGAGGACGAAGTTCTGGTAGTCGTTGTGCCAATCCCGATGTCCAATCTCCTCGGGCTGCAGACGAGCCGGTGCCACCCTGGACAGAAGTCGAGCGGATGTCCCACTCAGCTCATAGACGTCGTCGAGGTGTGGGGAAATTATCGCGACAGACAGTTTCTCGGAAAGTCTGCTCGACATCGCATCCCGGGCCCCGGCCTCGCCATGGACAAGAAACAGGCCTTTGCGGATCGGACCACGCTCCATCACCCAGTCATCCAGTTCGCTGGCATCGGCATGGCCACTATAGGCATCAAGGGTTGCCATTCTCGCGCTCACCCGGATTTCCTCGCCTTGGATCCGCACGATTTTGGCGCCGTCCTGCAAGATTCTGCCGAGCGTGCCGGCTGCCTGAAACCCCACGAAGAGCACGGTGCACTCGTTGCGCCAGAGCCAGTTCTTCAGACGGTGTCTGATCCTGCCCGCCTCGCACATGCCACTTGCCGCGATGATGATGTGAAAA
This sequence comes from Rhizobium sp. NLR8a, assembly GCF_019685235.1. Lineage (NCBI taxonomy): Bacteria > Pseudomonadati > Pseudomonadota > Alphaproteobacteria > Hyphomicrobiales > Rhizobiaceae > Rhizobium > Rhizobium sp. NLR8a. The sequence goes on along the minus strand of NZ_JABDWI010000011.1, from coordinate 1,416 downwards.
CCGGTTACCAGATCCAGGGCTTTGGACTGTTCGGCGGTCTCCGTAAACCTCACATTTGGCGCATTGAGCGCGCGCAAAAAGTTCGCTCCGTTCTCCATCTCGACGACATGTTTCTTGAAGGCACCGGTCGCTCTCGAGGCAAGCGGTGAGTCGATAAAAATGGGACACCGCTGCAGCGTTCCGGCTTCCATGAGCGCGAGAAGATCTGTCAGGACTTCCTGAGTGCGCTCGACCGCAAAAGACGGGACGAGAAGCACGCCATTGGGCTGGTTTGCTTGTGCGACCAGCTTCTGAAGGCGTATCCGTCTTTCCTTCAGCGCGTATTCCTCCCGCTCGCGATTGCCATAGGTGGTTTCACAGATCAAATAGTCGATCTCGCTCGGCGCTTCCGGCGGGCTCTCGAAAAGCTTGGAACCCGGTCCAATGTCGCCCGAGAACAAAAGCCTTACCGGCCCTTCCATGCCGCTCGCCTCTATTTCGATCGAGGCGGATCCGAGAAGGTGGCCGGCGTCCCAGAAACGAAATCTCACGGCGCCTGCCGTCTCGCGCCATTCTCCATATTCCACCGCGATAAACTGCGGCATGATGCTGCGCGCGTCGTCTGCGGTGTAGATCGGCTCCACCGTTTCTCGCGAGCGCCGTCGGTTCCGGCGATTAAGCTGACGAACCTCGGCTTCCTGGATATGCCCGGAATCCTGCAGCATGATGGCGCAAAGATCTATCGAAGCGGGTGTCGCGTAAATCGGGCCGCTGAAGCCGTCCTTGGCTAGTTTCGGAAGCAGGCCCGAATGGTCGATGTGGGCATGCGTGAGAAGCACCGCGCCGATCTCGACAGGCTCAAATGGGAACGGTCTATAGTTAAGTTCCTTCTCGGTTTTGGAGCCCTGGAACATTCCGCAATCAATCAGAATACGGGCACCGCCGGCCTTGAGAAGAAAACAGGATCCGGTGACTGAACCTGCGGCTCCGTGAAACTCTAGGATCGGGGTGTCCATCACTGCTCCTGTGGGTTCGGAGCCACTTTACAAAGCTAAATTCGAAACCGCTTTGATGAAGGTCAAGGAAACCCAGGGCCATCGCGATTATCCTTTTTGCATCCAGCAGAGAGGTATATCGACATGGCCATCAGGACGGCACTCAGCATCCTCAGCGTTCATCAGTTCGAGGAAGATCTCAAAACCGCCATCGACTTCTGCGGTGCCCATGGCGCGCATTTGAATGCGCTGGTGATTGCGACGGGAGCAGCTCCGATCATCGGGGACTACAATGTCATCTCGCCCGTATGGATCGAGGAACGCCAGCGCGAGATCGACGCGCTCTCCGACAAGGCTGCGGAGATCAAGGATATTCTCGACCGAAGCGAGATCTCCTACGAAGTCCAGGACGTCTACACGGAATTCGCATGGGCCGACGAAG
>NZ_JABDWI010000010.1:0-315684 GCF_019685235.1 Rhizobium sp. NLR8a | reverse complement strand
GCCAAATACGACCTCCTCATCAAAGCCGGCAAGCCGCCGAAGGTCGCCATCACAGCCATCATGCGAAAGATCATCCTGCTGGCAAACGCACTCCTGCGGAAAAACCAAAAATGGACACCAAAAGCCGTTTGATCAAAACGGATACTCTAGCTATTACTCATCCTCCGTGCAAACGGCGGCAACGGGTTGAAGATCGGACATTAATCATTCGTCATTGTACGACACCGGCCTTGCGTAGCCCCTCCACGACAAGCTCGAAATCGGCGGGGTTCTTAAAGGGCAAGACTTTGCGGCGGTATTCTAGGGAGTATTCGGGATTGACCCGCAGCACTTCTTGCCACGTCGCGCGAGCCTCTTCGAAACGGCCGAGGTGCCCGTAACAGGCGGCCAAAAGCGCACGCGAGACATCAGTAACGGGGTTGCGGCTCACGCGCTGCAGCAGTAGTTCGACGGCCTCTTGGTACCTTCTCAATTGAAACAGAGCCAAGGCCTGAAAGTGCAGGACGACATCAGGAAAGTACGGGTTCAAGATCCTCGCCCGATCGAAACAGGCGAGTGCCTCCTCGGCTCTGCCTGAATAGATTAGTGCCTCGCCGAGGCTGACCTGCCCTTCAGCGAAGTTCGGATTGAGGACTATCGCGCGCTCGGCCTCGTTGATGGCTCTATCGTGCTGTCGCGAGTAAAGCTTGAGCACGCTCAGCGCCCAGTGTGCAACAGGATCGTTATCATCCCGCGCTACCGCCAGCGTCGCAGCCTCTTCAGCTTGCTCGATAGAGCGTTGCGGCGACGCGCTCCACCGGTTCAGGTAGTCGAGCCCGTGGGTAAGGGCGAGGAAGGCGTGCGCCGAGGCGAAGTCCGGGTCCAGTTCGACGGCACGTCGCAAAAGTTTGCGGGCGTCGCTGTTCGTCTGCTTCGTCAGCCGGTGCCACAGTTCCCGGCCACGCAGGAAGCAGTCATACGCCTCAGGGCGCCCGGTCTGCCCCGGCACCAGTCTTTTTCGATCCCCCTCTGTCAGGTTGACCGCCAGCGCATCGACGATCTGCTGCGTTACATCGTCCTGAACCGCGAATATGTCGGTTAGGTCGCGATCGAACCGCTCCGCCCATAAATGTCCGCCGGTGGTCGCGTCGATGAGCTGCGCGGTGATGCGTACCCTGTTCCCCGATTTGCGTACGCTGCCCTCAAGAACATGCCGCACGCCGAGCTTCGTGCCCACCTCCTGCACCTGGACGTTCTTGCCCTTGAAGGTGAACGACGAATTGCGGGCGATGACGAAGAGCTGCGACAGTTTCGATAGCGCCGTGATAATGTCTTCCGAGATGCCGTCGGCGAAGTAGTCCTGTTCGGCGTCACCGCTCATGTTGGCGAAGGGCAGGACGGCTATCGACAGCTTCGGCGACGTTGCCGTCGCCGGTTGGCTCGTCCCGGTTTCGGAAGTCGCGGCAGCCTTGGTCCCGGCGCTGCCGACTTGCAGCGAATAGACCCGGATCGGTTCGGCGATGTTCTTGAGTTGCGTGGTGCCGAGATCGCTGACCGAGAGATCAAGCCTCGCCTTGACCTGGCGATAGGCATCCTCGGACAGGCAGATTGTGCCCGCCGCGGCGACGCCCTCCAATCGCGAGGCGATGTTGACGCCGTCGCCCATCAGATCGCCGTCGCTTTCCTCGACGACGTCGCCCAGATGGATACCAATCCGGAACTCGATGCGACGGTCCTGCGGCACGCCGTCATTGCGCTCAACCATACCGTTCTGCACCTCAATGGCGCAGCGCACGGCGTCCACGACGCTGCGGAACTCGACCAGCGCCCCGTCGCCGGTGCGCTTCACCACCCGGCCATGGTGCACGGCGATCGTCGGATCGATGAGATCGCTGCGCAGTGCCCGTAACCTCGCCAAGGTGCGGTCCTCGTCGGCGCCGGCAAGCCGGCTGTACCCGACCACGTCTGCGGCCAGGATTGCAGCTAGCTTTCGGTTCTCGCTCATCGCGCCGTCTCCTCACTTCCAGAATAGCAGGGAGACAGAGGGCAAGAAAGAACTTCCAGCCGCGGCTTAGAGCGATCTTGGTTGAGATCGACTTTTCCAATGGCTCATGGACGCACCCGACGTTGAAGCTCCACGCAATGGTGCATCAAGCTTGGAAAATATCCCCGAAACAGGAAAGCAATGGGCATTCGACCGGCCCTTCCCCTTTCACTCTTGACCTCAAGCATGCTTGAGGAATTACAGAACTGCCTGCAGATCCGATGCAGGAGATATAGATGAGCGGAGCTTTCTATCGTATCGACAAGTTCATCGTGCCGGCGGCGGCGCGTGAGGAATTTCTTGTCAAAGTGATGATGACCCACAAGCTGCTGGAGGCACAGGAGGGCTTCATCGAACACAAGGTGCTGGAGCAGGTGGCGGGTCCCGGCGAATTCAATTTCGTCACCATTGCCGAATGGCAGAATACCGAGGTCGTCGAGCGCGCGCGGGCAGCCGTGATGGCCGCCCATAAGGCCGCAAATTTCGATCCGCAGGAAATGTTTTCGCGTCTCGGCATTCGAGCCGATATCGCCAGTTACAAGCCTGTCGCCGCCTGAGCATGAGACGGCCGGCTCAGGCGCCGGCCGTCGCTCCCTCCCGGCGAAGCAGAAGATAGAACCGTCCGCAGAGCATGGCGGCCGCCGCCGCCAGCCCGACGAGGAAGCCGAACCAGATGCCGATGCCGCCCAGACCCAGCGGAAAAGCGAAGGCCCAGGCCAGGAAGAAGCCAATCGGCCAGTAAGCGATCAGCGCCATGATCATCGGCACGCGCGCGTCCTTCAGGCCGCGCAGCAATCCGTTGGCGATCACCTGCAGCCCATCCACCAGTTGGAAAAGCCCGGCAACGACGATCAGCGGCCCGGCATAGGCGAGCACCTCGGGCGCCTCGGGCGAACTGACGTCGAGGAACCAGCTGCCGAGGAATTGCGGCATGGTGGCAAAGAGCACCGAGCCCACCGCCGAAATGGCGCAGGCGAGGATGAACACCATGATCGAAGCCCGCACCAGCCCGTCATAATCGCCCTGCCCGTGCGCGACACCCACGCGCACCGTCGCCGCCTGGCTGAGGCCGAGTGGGATCATGAAGGCGATCGAGGCCCATTGCAGGGCAATGCCGTGGGCGGCAAGTTCGATCGTGCCGATATAGCCCATCAGCAGCGAGGCAACCGTGAAAAGGCTGACCTCGGCAAGGATGGTGACGCTGATCGGGAAACCGAGCCGGATGACTTCCAGCAGCGCATGCCAATCTGGCTTCCAGAACCGCACGAAGATCTCGTAGCGGCGCGTCTCCTCCCGCCTCTGCACGAAGGCAAGGATGAAGAGGAAACCAGCCGTCTGCACCACGACCGACACGATCGCCGCACCCTCGAGCCCCATCGCCGGAAAGCCGAAATGGCCGAGCACGAGGGCATAGGCGAAGAACGCGTTCATCACCAGCGTAACAATGGTGACGTTGAGGATGATGGCTGCCTTGCCGATGGCGCTGACCAGCGCGCGCATCACGTTGAAGAGCAGTGCCGGCAGCACGCCGAACTGACCGATCATGATATAGCCATGCGCGAGCTTGGCCACCTCGGGCTTCTGCTGCGCGAAGAGCAGGATCTGCTCGGAATTGAAGAAAGCGGGCTGCATGACGGCCCAATATCCAATCACCACCCACAGCCCCATGCGCAGCGATCGGCGCACAGAGACGACGTCGCCGCGACCATAGGCCTGCGCCACCATCGGAACGACGGCGATGGCAAAACCCGAACCGAAGATGAGGATGGTGAAAAGGAATTGAGCCGACAACACCATTGCCGCCAGATGCTCGGCGCCGAGGCGCCCGACGATCATCACGTCGGTGGTATTGATGCCGAGCTGAGCGAGCTGCGCGCCGATCAGCGGAATGCCGAGCGCCAGTGTTGCGCGGAAATGCGCCCCCCAACGATTATCGCTTGTCGGCGCAAGGCTGCGCGCGTCGATCGGCGTGTCCATGACACCAGTCCTGTGATTGAGATCTGCAACGCCCCGTAGTTGGCGCAAAAATATCACTGGGGCTTAAATCAAAGCCCCGCAAAGAACTACCCCAAAACAGGCAGATGATGAAAAATTCATCATACCATCACCATTTCTGATCGGTTCAGCCCACGCCTTCCAGCGCCTCGGCCGGCTTGCGGGCTCGAACCCTCGTGAGGAATACCCCGGCGGCCAGAACAATGAGCACGGCAGCCGTGAGATAAGGCGCACCGGCAAAGGTGACGGGCGCCTCAGGCCGCGTGAAATAGCCGAACATCTGCGTGAAGATCAGCGGCCCGACAATGGTGGTGATGCTGCTGAGGCTGGTCAGCGCGCCCTGCAACTCGCCCTGCGCCGAAGGCGGCACCTTGCCGGCGGCAATACTGCGCAGCGCCGGATCGGCGACGTTTTCGATGACGGTCGCCACGATGACGACATAAACCACCCAACCCTCCCAGGCGAAGGCATAGCCGGTCAGCCCCGCAGCGGAAAAGCAGAGGCCGAGAAGCGCGGTCTTCCATTCACCGAGCAGCGGCACGACGCGCGGCAGGACCAGCCCCATGACGAGTGCTGCGCCGATGCCGTAAATGCCGAGCGAAAGACCGATCTGGCCCTCGCTCCAGCCATAGCGATAGGTCGAGACGAAAGACCAGACCGAGGGATAGACGGCATGCGCCAGGAAAAACAGGAACATGACGAGGCTGACCCCGCCGATACCAGGGTAATGGCGCATCTGGCGCAATGCGCCGAGCGGATTGGCGCGTTTCCACTCGAAGTGGCGGCGGTTCTTCGCCTCCAGCGTTTCCGGCAGCAGAAAGCAGGCGGCAATGAAATTGAGAAGCGACAAAGCGGCAGCGCCGAGGAACGGCACGCGTGGGCCAAATTCCCCGAGGAATCCACCGATGACCGGGCCGATGGTGAAGCCGACGCCGAAGGCGATGCCGATCAGTCCGAAGTTCTTCGCCCGGTTCTCCTCCGTGCTGATATCGGCGATATAGGCCGAACAGGTGGCGAAGCTGCCGCCGCTGATGCCGGCCAGCACGCGGCCGACGAACAGCATCCAGAAGCTGGTGGCGATGCCGCAGATGAAATTGTCGATCGCGAAGGTCAGCACTGAAAGAAGAAGGATCGGCCGGCGGCCGAAACGGTCGGAGAGGTTTCCGAGCAGCGGCGCGAACAGGAACTGCATGCCGGCATAAACCAGCATCAGCCAGCCGCCGTCGATCGCCGCATCGCTGACACTGCCGCCGGTCAGTTGTTCCAGATAGGCGGGCAGCACCGGCATGATGATGGCGATGCCGATAATGTCAAGGAAGAGGATGATAAAGACCAGAAACAGGCCGCGGCGAACGAATTTGGGATCAAGCATGAAGCATCTCAACAGCAGTTATTTCTGAAAAGACGATCTCATCGCCGGAAAGTGACATAGCTCAGAAAAGAAACCGAAACAATCCGTGAACACTCCACAGCATTGTTGAGTTGTACGGGAAAATCGTCAGAGCCTCAACCGTCGGACGCGCACTGCTGTTTCCAATCGCCGAGGGGATGATTTCCCTTGCAATCGCCCCGGAGGCATCCAGATCAATCAAGGGATCGTGCATTGTGCATGCTCCCGCACAGCCTGTTCGGTGTCGTCCGATTATCACCCGGATGCGAAAGCGCTAAAACCGCATCGGCAGCGCTGCTTTGGCGTCGATGACCCGTCGCGCCAGGCTGGGCAACAAAGGAGAAGACAATGCAGACCTATCGTTTGGGACAGACCGGACCCGATGTCTCGGCCATCGGCCTCGGCTGCATGGGCATGTCGGGCATGTATGGTCCCGCCGACCGCGCGGAGAGCATTGCGACGATCCATGCCGCGCTCGATGCCGGCGTCAATCTGCTCGACACCGGCGATTTCTACGGCATGGGCCACAACGAAATGCTGGTCGGCGAGGCACTGAAGGGCCGCAGGCGCGAAGACGCTGTCATCAGCGTCAAGTTCGGCGCGCTTCGCGATCCCGCGGGCGGATGGAGCGGCATCGATGCCCGCCCGGCGGCCGTGAAGAATTTTCTCGCCTACACACTGCAGCGCCTCGGCGTCGACTATATCGACATCTACCGCCCTGCCCGCCTCGATCCGAATGTGCCGATCGAGGACACCGTCGGCGCGATCGCCGACCTGATCCAATCAGGCTACGTCAAACACATCGGTCTGTCGGAAGTCGGCGCCGAGACGATCCGTCGCGCCGCCGCCACCGCCCCGATTGTCGACCTGCAAATCGAATATTCGCTGATCTCGCGCGGGATCGAGGATCGCATCCTGCCGACGACGCGTGAACTCGGCATTTCGATTACCGCTTACGGCGTGCTTTCGCGCGGCCTGATCAGCGGCCATTGGCAGAAGGGCCAGGCCGCCGCCGGCGACTTCCGTACCCATAGTCCGCGCTTTCAGGAAGGCAATATCGATCAGAACCTCGCGCTGGTCGAGCAGCTGCGCGAGATCGCCCGAGCAAAAAGCGTCTCGGTCGCCCAGATCGCCATCGCCTGGGTCGCCGCCAAGGGCAAGAATATCGTCCCCCTCATCGGCGCCCGCCGCCGCGACCAGCTGACCGAGGCGCTCGGTTCACGCGCCGTCGACCTGTCGCCGGAGGATTTCGCCGCGATTGAACGCGCCGTGCCAAAGGACGCGGCCGCGGGCGGGCGTTATCCGGAACATATGCTGCAGCATATGGATAGTGAGAGGTAAGGCGCGAGGGGGGGGTAAAGCCCCTCACCCTAACCCTCTCCCCTAAACGGGGCGAGGGAACGTGCCAGACGAGACTTGAGCGGGAAAACCGAGAGGCCGCGGCATATGCCCTTCGCCCTGCGTGCGGGGAGAAGGTGCCGGCAGGCGGATGAGGGGCATTTCAAACCGGCCCGGAAAACGTATCACACGCCGTCAGCTGCCCGCTATCGAAACCGCGCTTGAACCACCTGACACGCTGCGCCGAGGTGCCGTGGTTGAAGCTCTCGGGCACCACGTAACCCTGCGAGCGCTTCTGCAGCGTGTCGTCGCCGATCTGCTGGGCGGCGTTCAGCGCCTCCTCGAGATCACCGGCTTCCAAGATGCCCTTCTGCTGCGTGTATTTGCCCCAGATGCCGGCGAAGCAATCGGCCTGCAGCTCGACCCGCACCGACATCTTGTTGGCCTCCTCTTCGCTCATGCGCTGACGGGCCTGGTTGAACTTCGGCAGGATGCCGAGCAGGTTCTGCACGTGATGGCCGACCTCATGGGCAACGACATAGGCTTCGGCAAAATCGCCCGATGCGCCGAAGCGGTCAGACAGCTCCTGGAAGAAGGCCGTGTCGAGATAGACCTTATGATCTCCGGGGCAATAAAACGGGCCAGTCGCGGCAGAAGCGAAACCGCAGGCCGACTGCGTCTGGTCGGAGAAAAGCACGAGCCGAGGCTCCTCGTAATCTCGGCCCTGTGCCTGGAAAACGCCGCTCCAAGTATCCTCGGTCTCGGCAAGGACGGTACGGACGAAGGCGGTCATTTCGTCATTGGCGGGCGTTCGAGCACCGGATTCGCTCTGCTCATAACCGGGACCGCTTGACATGTCGCCGGTCTCGAGCACCTGCAGCAGATCGACACCCATCATCTTGAAGATGAAATAGATGATGACGAGGAAAATGATGGTACCGATGCTCAAGCCGCCGCCGGCGCGGCGGACGCCGCCGCCCGAGGGAAAGCTGAAACCACCACCACGGCCAAAACCGCCGCCTGAGGGACTGCCGCGACGATCTTCGATATTGTCGGACTGACGCCGGCCTCTCCATTCCATTTTCGTTCTCCCCGGCAATGCCCGTGCTTGCGCTCAAGGAATTTATATAACCGCCGACAGGAGGAATTCCAGCGGCTTCAACCGCATGCAACACAGGCGGTTGAGCAGCTCACTTTTTCCTCGGGTTTGGTTGCGCCGGTCCCTTTTCTCCGCCACTTTTACCGCCGCCATGCGACTTGCCTTGGCCCTGACGTGCCAGCTCCTTATCCACGGTCTCCCGCGAGCCTTCCGCCGGTTCCTTGTCTTTCGGATCCATCATCACAGCTCCAGTTTCTCGGCTCGAAAACTTCAGGGAGAGGATATTGTTCCCTCAGCCCGGTCGGCCGCAGCCATGCCTCGACATGCGTCTCCCATCACGTAAAGAAGATGCGTCAACCGCTTGACGCGACTCCTGCTTTCGCTCTTCCTGTTAGAAGGGGAGAATGCGGGAGGAGATGGCGATGAAGGCGGTACGTCTGCAAGCGACGGGACAGTTGCATCTTTGCGAAGTCGAAAGGCCGGCACCAGGTCCGGGTGAATTGCTCGTCCGGATCGAGGCCTGCGGCATCTGCGGCACCGACCGCCATATCTTCCACGGCGAATTTCCGTCGAAGCCGCCGGTGACGCTCGGCCATGAATTCGCAGGCATCATCGAGACGGTCGGACCGGGTGTGACCGATTTCCGCCCCGGCATGCGCGTGACCGGCGATCCGAACATTTTCTGCGGCGGCTGCGAGGAATGCCGGCGCGGCCGCGTCAATCTCTGCCGGAACCTCCGGGCGATCGGCATTCACCGCGACGGCGGCTTCGCGGATTATGTTTGCATGCCGCAAAGCCAGGCCTTCGCGCTGCCTGCCGATCTGGATCCGCTCCACGGCGCCTTCTGCGAGCCGCTCGCCTGCTGCATTCACGGCGTCGATCTCGCCGGGCTGCAAGCCGGCGCCTCGGTCATCGTGCTCGGTGGCGGCGTAATCGGCCTGCTCACCCTTCAGTTGGCCAGGCTCGCCGGCGCGACTCGCGTCGTGCTGGTGACGCGGAGCCCTGGAAAACGCCGGCTGGCCGAAAGCCTCGGCGCCACGGCAACAGCGGATCCGGGCGACGGCGATATCATTGCCCGTCTCACCGACGCGGACGGACTGCTGCCCGGCGGCGCCGATGTCGTGTTCGAATGCGCCGGTGTCACGGATACCATGCAGCAGGCGCCCCGGCTTGCCCGCCGCGGCGGCAGCGCCGTCATTCTCGGCGTCATGCCGCAGGGAGCAAAGATCGAGATCGAGCCCTTCGACCTGCTGTTTCGCGAAGTCCGGCTGATAAGCTCCTTCGTCAACCCTTTCACCCATGGCCGCGCCGCCGATCTGATTGCCACCGGCAGGATCAAGGTCGAGCCGTTGATCTCCCGCAGGATCGGGCTCGCAGAAGCCCCGGAAGCGATCATCAATCCGGCGCGCGGCGGCGAAATCCGGGTGCTGGTCATCCCTGGACAGGAATAGCCATTCGCGCCTATTCGGATTCCTGTCGATTCCGCGATTTATGGGGTTCCGTTTGCAAAAACATTTGCCTATAAGCCGCTTCTAGCCTGAAAAGACCCAGCATGCGCAACCGACCCGGTGATCTCCACCCTGGCCGGCTTTCTGCGCAGCCAGACAACGGATATCGCCCATGCCGAAGCGCCAAGACATCAAATCGATCCTCATCATCGGCGCGGGACCGATCGTCATTGGCCAGGCTTGCGAATTCGACTATTCCGGCACCCAGGCCTGCAAGGCGCTGAAGGAGGAAGGCTACCGCGTCATCCTCGTCAATTCCAACCCTGCGACGATCATGACCGATCCGGGTCTCGCCGACGCCACTTACGTCGAGCCGATCACCCCCGAAGTTGTTGCCAAGATCATCGCCAAGGAGCGCCCGGACGCACTGCTGCCGACCATGGGCGGCCAGACGGCACTGAACACCGCTCTCTCCCTGAAACGCATGGGCGTGCTCGACCGCTACAATGTCGAGATGATCGGCGCCAAGCCCGCCGCCATCGACATGGCCGAGGACCGCGCGCTGTTCCGCGAAGCCATGGCCCGCATCGGCCTGGAAACGCCGCGCTCGATGCTGGCAAACGCCACCGACATCAAGGATCTCGACCGCAAGACGCACGAGGCCGAGCGCAGCAAACTGCGCGAAAGCCTTTCCGGCCCCGACCTCGACAAGGCGCTGGACGAGCTGGAAAACCAGTGGAACCTCGGCGAGAGCGACCGCAAGCAGCGCTACCTGAACCACGCCATGGCGATCGCCGCCCAGGCGCTCGACCATGTCGGCCTGCCGGCCATCATCCGCCCCTCCTTCACCCTCGGCGGCACCGGCGGCGGCATTGCCTACAACCGCTCGGAATTCTTCGAGATCGTCGGCGGCGGCCTCGATGCTTCGCCGACCACCGAGGTGCTGATCGAAGAATCGGTGCTCGGCTGGAAGGAGTTTGAGATGGAAGTCGTCCGCGACACGGCGGACAACTGCATCATCATCTGCTCGATCGAGAATATCGATCCGATGGGCGTCCACACAGGCGATTCCATCACTGTCGCCCCGGCGCTGACGCTGACCGACAAGGAATACCAGATCATGCGCAACGCCTCGATCGCGGTGCTGCGCGAGATCGGCGTCGAGACCGGCGGCTCGAACGTCCAGTTCGCCGTTAATCCGAAAGATGGCCGCCTCGTCGTCATCGAAATGAACCCGCGCGTCTCGCGCTCCTCGGCACTCGCTTCCAAGGCCACCGGCTTCCCGATCGCCAAGGTCGCCGCCAAGCTCGCTATCGGCTACACGCTCGACGAGTTGGAAAACGACATCACCGGCGGCGCGACGCCGGCCTCCTTCGAGCCGTCGATCGATTATGTCGTCACCAAGATCCCGCGTTTCGCCTTCGAGAAATTCCCCGGCGCCTCGCCTGTTCTGACCACGGCCATGAAGTCGGTCGGCGAAGTCATGGCGATCGGCCGCACCTTTGCCGAATCGCTGCAGAAGGCGCTGCGTGGCCTCGAGACCGGCCTGACCGGCCTCGACGAAATCGAGATTCCCGACTTCGAGGAAGGCGAGTCCAGCCAGAACGCCATCCGCGCCGCCATCGGCACGCCGACGCCGGACCGCCTGCGCATGGTCGCCCAGGCGCTGCGCCAGGGCCTTACCATCGAAGAGGTGCATGAAGGCTGCAAGATCGACCCCTGGTTCATCGCCGAGCTCAAGAACATCGTCGACATGGAAGCCCGCATCCGCGAGCACGGCCTGCCCAATGATGCTGCCAACCTCCGCATGCTGAAGGCCATGGGCTTCTCCGACGCGCGCCTGGCGACGCTGACCGGCAAGCGCCCGAAGGAAGTCGCGGAACTGCGCAACGGCCTGAACGTCCGTCCGGTTTTCAAGCGCATCGACACCTGTGCGGCCGAATTCGCTTCGCCGACCGCCTATATGTATTCGACCTACGAGACGCCCTTCGTCGGCGCCGCCCGCTCGGAAGCTTTGGTGTCCGACCGCAAGAAGGTCGTCATCCTCGGCGGCGGCCCGAACCGAATAGGTCAGGGCATCGAGTTCGACTATTGCTGCTGCCATGCCGCCTTCGCGCTGAAGGATGCCGGTTATGAAGCGATCATGATCAACTGCAACCCGGAAACCGTGTCGACCGACTACGACACGTCGGACCGCCTCTATTTCGAGCCGCTGACGGCCGAAGACGTGATCGAAATCCTGCGCGCCGAGCAGGAGAAGGGGCAAGTCGTCGGCGTCATCGTCCAGTTCGGCGGCCAGACGCCGCTGAAGCTTGCCGAGGCGCTCGAAAAGAAAGGCATTCCGATCCTCGGCACCGCGCCTGATATGATCGACCTCGCCGAAGACCGCGACCGCTTCCAGAAGCTTCTGATGAAGCTCGACCTCAACCAGCCGAACAACGGCATCGCCTATTCGGTCGAGCAGGCCCGCCTCGTCGCCGCCGAAATCGGCTTCCCGCTTGTCGTTCGCCCGTCCTACGTACTCGGCGGCCGCGCCATGCAGATCCTGCATTCGGAGGGCCAGCTGCAGACCTACCTGCTGGACACGGTTCCGGAACTGGTGCCGGAGGACATCAAGCAGCGTTATCCCAACGACAAGACCGGCCAGATCAATACCCTGCTCGGCAAGAACCCGCTGCTCTTCGACAGCTACCTGACCCATGCGATCGAAGTCGACGTCGACTGCCTCTCCGACGGCACCGACGTCTATGTCGCCGGCATCATGGAGCACATCGAGGAAGCCGGCATCCATTCCGGCGACTCGGCCTGTTCGCTGCCGCCGCGCTCGTTGCCGGTCGAACTGCTCGACGAGCTGGAGCGCCAGGCGAAAGCCATGGCCAAGGCGCTCAATGTCGGCGGCCTGATGAACGTCCAGTTCGCCATCAAGGACGGCATCGTCTACGTGCTCGAGGTCAATCCGCGCGCTTCCCGCACCGTGCCCTTCGTCGCCAAGACCATCGGCGCGCCGATCGCCAAGATCGCCGCCCGTGTCATGGCCGGCGAGAAACTTGACGCCACCTTCGCCGCCTACGGGCCGAAGCCCGATCCGCGTAAGCTCACGCACATCGCCGTCAAGGAAGCCGTCTTCCCCTTCGCCCGCTTCCCCGGCGTCGACACGCTGCTCGGCCCGGAGATGCGCTCGACCGGCGAAGTGATCGGCCTCGACACCGATTTTGCACTGGCCTTCGCCAAGTCGCAGCTCGGCGCGGGCGTCGAACTGCCGCGTGACGGAACGGTTTTCGTCTCCGTGCGCGACGAGGACAAGCCGCGCGTGCTGCCGGCGATCCGCATCCTCGTCGAAGAAGGCTTCAAGGTGCTGGCAACTGGCGGCACCGCCCGCTTCCTCGGCGAAAACGGCATCACCGCCACCAAGATCAACAAGGTTCTGGAAGGCCGTCCGCATATCGAGGACGCCATCCGCAACCGCCAAGTCCAACTCGTCATCAACACCACCGACGGCAACAAGGCGATCTCGGACTCCAAGTCGCTGCGCCGTGCGACGCTGATGCAGAAGGTGCCCTATTACACGACGATGGCCGGCGCCGAAGCCGCCGCCCAGGCGATCAAGGCGCTGAAGGCCGGCAATCTCGAAGTGCGGCCGCTGCAAAGTTACTTCGCTTGAGACAGGGCAGCGCCACCGCTCGACGGGCAGTGGCGCGAACTCCACCGGAATCAATTTATCCGGCTGAGACCATAAGCCGCTGAACCTTCAGCATATCCACGCGAAACCGGGCCAGCTCCTCCGCCTTCAGTCGCTCGTCCGGAATGCGCAGCAGATAGGACGGATGCACCGTCACGAAGAGCGTGCGCCCTCCTTCGATCGCCATCGCCCTTCCCCTGACATCCTGCAGGCGCTCTTTGACATCGGTCAGCGCCGCAAGCGCCGTCGCCCCCAATGCGACAATCAGTTTCGGCTTGAGGAGCGCCATCTCGCGATCGAGCCACCAGCGGCAATGCTTCACCTCATTCATATTCGGCTTCTGATGGATGCGACGCTTGCCCCGCGGCTCGTATTTGAAATGCTTGACGGCATTGGTGACGTAGAGCCTCGAGCGGTCGATGCCCGCCTCCGATATCACCTGATCGAGAAGCCTGCCGGCGGGACCGACGAAGGGACGCCCGGAAATATCCTCCTGGTCGCCCGGCTGCTCGCCGACGAACATCACCTGCGCATCGCGCGGCCCCTCTCCGAATACCGTCCGCGTCGCATTTGCATGAAGCGGGCAGCGTGTGCAGACAGCGGCCTCCGCGCGCAGTGCTTCCAGCGTGCCCGCAGGAGCCGCTGGTTCTGCGGGGAGATTGCGCGCGGCCCGCTGCAAGCGGTCGTGAAACGGCAGCGACTGCGTCGCCTCCCGCGCCGCCATCTCCCGCACCTTGCTTTCGGCCGATGCAATCAAGCCAGGAATGAGGTCGGCCTCCGGCAGGTTCTTCCAGTATTTCTTCGGCATCTCCGCCTGCATCGCCTTCACCTTCAACCGCGCGGGGTTGAAGATGCTGGCATAGTAGGTTCGCCAGAGTTCGTCCGTGGCATCGGTGAGATTAGGCCTTTCGCATGGCTCGTCGGCAATCGTCAGCCGCTCGCCGTTCCAGGCCGCCGAGCCCTTGGGCGTGGCGATCAGCCAGTCCATGTCGCTGAAACGGCGCTGGAAAAAGGGAGCCGTGCGCCTGACGACATGATGGTCCGGCTCGAACCAGGCGAGGAATTTCCGACGACCTGCCGATACCGCGCCGACTTCCTTGAAACGGACGAAGGCCGTCATCTTGTGCGCGTCGCGCCGAATGTTCTTCGCCATCAGCCTGGCCCGCACAACATCCTCGTCGGAGGTCACCTCCAGCAGTTGCCGATCCAGCTGCAGCCTCCAGAGGAGACGGTACAGCAGAGAAAATCGCGCCGGATCGGAATGGCAGAGGACGGTCTCAGCAAGCTCGATGAAAGCGGGCGGCACCGTCATCGGCTTACGCGTTGTCGCAGGCGCTGGCGGCATGGCGTCCCGTTGAAACGACAGATCGGCCTCGGCGCTTTTTTCGCGCCAGTCGATCTCCTCGGGCAAGATGCCGGCTGCCGCCAAAACGCGTGCGGCATCGCGCCATTCGCCAAGATCTCCACGTCCTGCAAGCACGACCCGGCGCATCACAGCAAGGACAATTGTTCATGCTGCGGCTGGAACACGGCGCGCAGGTCCGGGCGGTCGACCAGCCGTCGCGGCGACCAGCCTTCCGCGGAGATGAAGGATTGGACTTTCTTGATCGAAACTCCGAGTCGGGAGAGATCATCAAGCCGCAGGCGACGAAAACGGCGCGCAGAGACGATCGCTTTCACGGTTTTGGTGCCGAGGCCCGGCACACGCAGCAACCGCTCGCGCTCGGCCTTGTTGATGTCGACGGGAAATTCGCCCCGGTTGGCAAGCGCCCAGGCAAGCTTCGGATCGAGATTGAGATCGAGCATGCCGTCCGCCTGGTTCGCAGTAATCTCCTCGATGCCGAAACCGTAGAACCGATAGAGCCAGTCGGCCTGGTAAAGCCGATGCTCGCGCATCAGCGGCGGCTTGATCAGCGGCAGGTTTTTCGAGGAGTCCGGGATGGGGCTGAAGGCGGAGTAATAGACGCGCCTCAGGCCATAGCTGCTGTAGAGCCGGCCGCTGCTCGCCAGAATAGTCGCGTCATTGGCCCCATCCGCCCCGACGATCATCTGCGTGCTCTGGCCGGCTGGCACGAAACGCTGGCGTTTCCCGGTCTTAAGCGTCGGTTCATCGGCAGCCTCGATCTTCGACCTGATATCCGCCATCGATCGTCTGATATTGACGGGCTTCTTTTCCGGCGCGAAACGGGAAATCCCGCTGTCGGTCGGCAGCTCGATATTGAGCGACAGCCGATCGGCATGAAGCCCCGCCTCCTCGATCAGATGCGGCGACGCCTCGGGGATCGCTTTCAGATGGATATAGCCGCGGAAATTATGCGTCACCCGCAGCTCGCGGACGATGCGGACCATCTCCTCCATCGTGTAATCGGAAGAGCGAATGATGCCGGAGGAAAGGAAGAGGCCTTCGATATAGTTGCGTCGGTAGAATTCGAGCGTCAGCCAGACGACTTCCTCCGTCGTGAAGCGTGCGCGCTCGACATTGCTGGAGGAGCGATTGACGCAATAGGCACAGTCGTAGATGCAGAAATTGGTGAGCAGGATCTTCAGAAGCGAAATGCACCGTCCATCCGGAGCATAGGCATGGCAGATGCCGGATCCCTCGGTCGAACCCAGTCCGCCGCTTGCGCTCGAATCGCGTTTCACCGTGCCGCTGGAGGCACAGGAAGCATCGTATTTTGCGGCATCGGAAAGGATGGCCAAACGTTCGGTTAGCGACTTCTTCATTAGTATGTTCACTATATGTTCCATGGCGCAAAGTCAATCCCGGCGCGGCTGCCGCTCCCCCGTTTGGCACGCATCACCCGACGTACCAGCGGGTATCCGTTTCATTTATGCGAATTTTCTGGAAATCAGCCGTGGCGATCTGCTATAAGCATGCAACTATGATTGTGGCACGGTTCCGAAGTTCCTCTTCGGGACCTGTTTTCTTTTGTGTGTGCCTGACTGTGCTGACGCAAGACGGCGGCCGCAAGGAGTGAAGGACAGAAAAATGGTTGATAAGGTACCGATGACACAGGGTGGTTTCGTCAAGCTGCAGGAAGAGCTGCGCTGGCGTCAGCAGGAGGAGCGCCCCCGAATCATCGAGGCGATCGCCGAAGCCCGTGCTCATGGCGACCTTTCCGAAAATGCCGAATACCATGCCGCCAAGGAAGCCCAGAGCCACAATGAGGGCCGCATCACCGAGCTGGAAGACCTGACGGCCCGCGCCGAGGTCATCGACCTCACGAAAATGTCCGGCGACAAGATCAAGTTCGGCGCCAAGGTGAAGCTCGTTGACGAGGACACCGAGGAAGAAAAGACCTACCAGATCGTTGGCGACCAGGAAGCCGACGTCAAGGCCGGCCGCATCTCCATCTCCTCCCCGATCGCCCGTGCGCTGATCGGCAAGGAAGTCGGCGATTCCATCGAGGTCAATGCGCCGGGCGGCTCCAAGGCCTACGAAATCCTACAGGTTTCCTGGGGCTGATCGCCCGTCAGACACGAGACCCATTCCTTGCCGGATATTCGTGACGTCGAGATCATCGCGCCCAACTTCAAGCGCCGGCTCTCCGGCGTCACGTCGACCATCGTTCAGCTCATCCCATGCCAGATCTGGCTTGGGATGCGCATAGCGACGCTCGGCCCCGGCCTGCCGGAGGGCTTGGCCAAACTGAGATGGGCGCAGCTTTTCGGGCTGTGGCGTCCGCCGGCCAGGCGACGTCACCGCGTCTGGCACGCCCGCCGCAACAATGAGATGGCCGTCGGCATCCTGCTTCGCCATGTCCTGCGCATGCCGCTGAAGCTGCTCTTCACTTCGGCGGCGCAACGCCGTCACACCGCCTATACGAAATGGCTGATCCGCCGCATGGACGCGGTGATCGCGACCAGTGACCGCTCAGGCTCCTTCCTCGAAGTGCCTCACACTGTCATCCAGCACGGCGTCGACCTTTCTCTCTTTCACCCACCGGAAACCGCCGACGACGGCATAACCGCGACCGGCCTGCCCGGCCGCTATCTCGTCGGCTGCTTCGGCCGCGTGCGCCATCAGAAAGGCACCGATCTATTCGTTAAGGCGATGATCGAGCTCTTGCCGCAGCATCCGGAATGGACAGCCGTCGTCTCCGGCCGCGTGACGGCCGAGCACACCGCCTTCGCCGAAAAGCTCAAGGCCGATGTCGCCGCCGCCGGGCTCACCGACCGCATCCTGTTTCTCGGCGAAGTGCCTGATATCAAGGTCTGGTATCGCCGCCTGACGCTCTACGTCGCCCCTTCCCGCAACGAGGGTTTCGGCTTGACGCCGCTCGAAGCCATGGCCTCGCGGACGGCCGTAGTGGCATCGGATGCGGGCGCCTATGCCGAACTCATTGCCGAGGGCGAGACCGGTTCGGTCGTGGCTGCAGGCGATGGCGAAGCGCTGACGCGGGCAATCGCCCCCTATATCGCAGATCCGGCGCTGGCGATCGTGCATGGCGAGAATGCATTGCGTCATGTCCGGGCGAATTTCGCGCTGGAGAAGGAAGCAAAAGCGATTGGCGCTGTTTACGATCGCCTTCTCGGCGACAACAGTGGTTAAAGCCGAAACGGGAAACTGCCTGCTGAAAAAGCCGGCCAACTTCTCCGTCGTCATGCTCAGGCTTCCCGAGCATCTGCCTCCGTTTGATAGGGCAGCAGATCCTTCGGCACAACAAGGCCGAGGATGACGTCGACTAGAGAACGAGAGTTATCAACGAGCGAACGGCCCATCGGATGACGGGCCGCTGCAAATATCCGAGAATGGCGAACAGGTCGGCCTGTTATTCCGCCGGCTGAAGTCCGGCAGCCGGAGCGCCCTGTTCTGCCTGGCCGCCCAGCGCTCTGGCGAGCTGCGCCGTATCCAGCTCGTTTTCCCAACGGGCAACGACGATCGTCGCGACCGCATTGCCGACGAGGTTGGTCAGCGCCCGGCACTCCGACATGAAGCGATCGATGCCGAGGATGAGCGCCATGCCGGCGACCGGCACGGAGGGCACGACGGAGAGCGTCGCGGCAAGGGTGATGAAGCCGGCGCCGGTGATGCCGGCAGCACCCTTGGAGCTCAGCATCGCTACCAGCAGCAGCAGGATCTGGTCACCCCAGGAGAGATTGATGCCGGTTGCCTGGGCAATGAAGAGGGCTGCCAGTGTCATGTAGATATTGGTGCCGTCGAGGTTGAAGGAATAGCCGGTGGGGATGACGAGGCCGACGACCGAGCGCTTGCAGCCGGCCTTTTCCATCTTGTTCATCAGTCCCGGAAGTGCGGCTTCGGAAGACGAGGTGCCGAGAACCAGCAGCAATTCTTCCTTGATGTAGCGCAGCAGCGCCAGGATCGAGAAGCCGTTATAGCGGGCGACGGCGCCGAGCACGACAAGAACGAAGAGCAGCGAGGTGAGGTAGAAGGTGCCGATCAGCATGGCGAGGTTGGCGATCGATCCGACGCCGTACTTGCCGATCGTGAAGGCCATGGCGCCGAAGGCGCCGATCGGGGCGGCCTTCATCAGGATGGCAACGAGCTTGAAGACGGGGGCCGTCAGGGCGTTGAGGAAATTGACGACCTGCTCGCCCTTTTCGCCAACCATGGCGAGCGCGATGCCGAAGAGCACCGAGAAGAACAGCACCTGCAGAATATCGCCATCGGCAAAGGCGCCGACGATCGTCGACGGGATGATATTCGTCAGGAAGCCGACGATGCTCTGCTCATGCGCCTTATCGGCAAAGGTGGCGACGGCCTTCGGGTCGAGGGATGCCGGATCGATGTTCATGCCGGCGCCGGGCTGGACGACGTTGGCGACGATCATGCCGATGACGAGCGCCAGCGTCGAGAAGGTCAGGAAGTAGAGCATCGCCTTGCCAGCGACGCGGCCGACCTTCTTCAGGTCGCTCATGCCGGCAATGCCGGTGGCCACCGTCAGGAAGATGACCGGCGCGATCACCATCTTGACGAGCTTGATGAAGGCATCGCCGAGCGGCTTCAGCTGGGTGCCGAGGTCGGGATAGAAATGACCGAGAATGATACCCGCAGCGATAGCGGCGAGAACCTGGACGTAGAGATGGGAATAAAAGGGCTTCCTGCCCTTGCTGTCTGCGACTGTATCGAGTGGTGCTGCGATCATGATTTCCTCCTAAAGGCTCGTCCGGAACGAACTCCGGCCTCCCGAGCCGTTCGCTTCAATCCAACAGCTCAGCCGTTGTTGCCATCTCTTTCGCAAGCGCCGTGCCAGTTTCGCGCCACCTTTCTAGAGCCTTGTATTTCCAGCATAAAATCTTTCTGTAGGCCGATGGCTCGTTCAGGAGATGCGAAAAGCCACACAAATCTATTTGCGTCTCGTGCGGAAAAATGCACAAATCCCCCATGTCCTTGTCAGTCTCGCAAAGGCCTTGGCCCGCCTTGCCCTTGCAGCACCGCATCCGCCGGATGTGGTGGGCCTATGCAGTGCTCGCCCTCTCGGCCATCGTCGCAAGCCTCTGGGTCAGCGGCGAGATCGGCCGGCGCCGGGCGGAGGCTGCCCTGGAGGAACAGGCCCGCAACGATGCGAGGATGAACGTGGCGCTGCTGCGCACCGTCCTCGAAAAATACCGGGCGCTGCCCTTCGTGCTGTCGCAAGATGCCGCGCTCGCCGCCGCCCTGGCTGGACGCGACGCCGGCACTTTCGAGCAGTTGAACCGGAAGCTTGAGACACTGGCCGCCGGCACGAAGGCCGCCGTCATCTATGTCATCGACAAGAACGGAATCGCGGTTTCAGCCAGCAACTGGCGCGAACCGACGAGCTTCGTCGGCAACGACTATCGTTTCCGCGAGTATTTTCAGGGCGCTGTCGCTCGAGGGCAGGCAGAGCATTTCGCGCTCGGCACCGTCAGCAAGCAGCCCGGCCTTTATATTTCCGAGCGGATATCAGGCGATGACGGTCTCCTGGGCGTCGTCGTCGTCAAGGTCGAATTCGACGATATCGAGACGGATTGGAATGGCTCGGGCGCCCCGTCCTACGTCATCGACGATCGTGGCATTGTCCTCATCACCAGCATTCCCTCCTGGCGGTTCATGACGATCGGCCGTATCGCCGAGGATCGGCTGACGGCGATCCGCGAGAGCCTTCAATTCGGCGACGCGCCGCTTCAGCCGCTGCCGCTCGATATCATCAGTCACCTAGGCGACAGGCTTGATGTCGTCGAGATCGTCACGCCCGGCGGCGCGGGAAAAACCAGCTTTCTCGATGTGGGGATGCCGATCCCTGCGACCGGCTGGCATCTGCAGCATCTTGTTGCATTGGGGCCGTCCATCGATGCCGCGGTCCGCGAAACGCGCATGCTGGCGCTGCTCTTGCTTTTGCCGCTGCTGGCGGGCGCAGCCTTCCTCTTGCGCCGCCGCCAGACGACCACCCTTCGAATTTTCAGGGAGCAGCAGGCGCGTGAAGAACTGGAACGGCGCGTGGCCGAACGGACGCTTGATCTCAGCCAGGCGCGGGATCGGCTGCAGGCCGAGATCGCCGGTCACCGCAGCACCGAGCAGAAGCTGCAGGCCGTGCAGCAGGATCTGGTGCAGGCCAACCGGCTGGCAATCCTGGGCCAAGTGGCCGCCGGCGTCGCCCACGAGATCAACCAGCCGGTGGCGACCATCCGCGCCTATGCGGACAATGCCCGCACCTTCCTCGACCGCGGCCAGACGGCGCCCGCCGGTGAAAATCTTCAGAACATCGCCGCTCTGACGGAGCGCATCGGCTCGATCACCGAGGAGCTGAAGAGCTTCGCCCGCAAGGGCCGCGGCAGCGCCGAGCCGACAGGCCTGAAGGACGTCATCGAGGGCGCGGTGATGCTGCTGCGTAGCCGATTTGCCGGACGCATGGATACGCTCGACATCGAGCTGCCGCCGGCCGAACTGCAGGTCATGGGCAGTAGGATCCGTCTCGAGCAGGTGCTGATCAACCTGCTTCAGAATGCGCTGGAGGCCGTGGCCCCGAAAGCCGACGAGGCGCGCGTCGAGGTCAGGACATCGAATGACCAGGAGATCGTGACGCTGACGGTCGCCGACAACGGCCCCGGCATTTCGCCCGATATCCGCAAGGGCCTGTTCACGCCCTTCAACACCTCGAAGGAAAAAGGTCTCGGCCTGGGCCTCGTTATCTCCAAGGATATCGTCGGCGATTACGGCGGCCGGATGGAGGTGGAGAGCGATGGCAGCGGGACAAGGTTCATCATTCATCTGAGGAGGGCCTGATCATGGCCACACCGATGCCCGTTGCGCTGATCGACGACGACAGGGATCTGCGCCGTGCCACCGCCCAGACCCTCGAACTCGCCGGCTTCTCCGTCTCGGCCTATGACGGCGCGAAAGCCGCCCTGGAGGAACTAACGGTCGATTTTGCCGGCCCCGTCGTCACCGATATCCGCATGCCCGAGATCGACGGGCTGCAGCTGTTCGCCACGCTGAAGGGCATGGACGGCGACCTGCCGGTGATATTGATGACCGGCCACGGCGATATTCCGATGGCCGTTCAGGCCATCCAGGACGGCGCCTATGATTTCATCGCCAAACCCTTCGCTGCCGATCGGCTCGTGCACAGCGTACGCCGCGCAGGCGAGAAGCGGCAGCTTGTTCTGGAAAACCGCGCGCTGCGCCGGGCCGCCGAAGACGCGCAGGAGACTTTGCCACTGATCGGCCAGACGCCTGCCATGGAAAACCTGAGGAAAATTCTGCGCCACATCGCCGATACCGATGTCGACGTGCTGGTCGCCGGCGAAACCGGCAGCGGCAAGGAAGTCGTCGCCCAGATCCTGCATCAGTGGAGCCACCGCCGGAAGGGCAATTTCGTGGCGCTGAACTGCGGGGCACTCCCCGAAACCGTCATCGAAAGCGAACTGTTCGGCCACGAGGCCGGCGCCTTTACCGGCGCGCAGAAGCGCCGTATGGGCCGCATCGAGCATGCAAGCGGCGGCACGCTTTTCCTCGACGAGATCGAAAGCATGCCTGTCGCCACGCAGGTCAAGATGCTGCGCGTGCTTGAAATGCGCGAGATCACCCCGCTCGGCACCAACGAGGTGCGCCCGGTCGATCTGCGCGTCGTCGCGGCCGCCAAGATCGACCTTGGCGACCCCGAGGTGCGCGGCGATTTTCGTGAGGACCTCTATTACCGGCTGAATGTCGTGACGATTTCGATTCCGCCGCTGAGGGAACGCCGCGACGATATTCCGCTGCTGTTTTCCCACTTTACCGCCCGCGCCGCCGAGCGCTTCCGCCGCGATGTGCCGCCGCTTTCGGAGGCGGTTCGCCACCGCCTTGCCACCCATTCATGGCCAGGCAACGTCCGCGAACTCTCCCACTATGCCGAACGCGTGGTGTTGGGCCTCGAAGGCAGCGCAGACCCATCCTCTCC
Organism: Rhizobium sp. NLR8a; assembly: GCF_019685235.1. Taxonomy (NCBI): domain Bacteria; kingdom Pseudomonadati; phylum Pseudomonadota; class Alphaproteobacteria; order Hyphomicrobiales; family Rhizobiaceae; genus Rhizobium; species Rhizobium sp. NLR8a. The sequence goes on along the minus strand of NZ_JABDWI010000010.1, from coordinate 293,350 downwards.
CCCGCAGCCGACCGGCGGCACGCTGCCCGAGCGGCTGGAGCGCTACGAGGCGGAAATCATCCGCGACGCACTCGCCAGCAACAACGGCGACGTGCGCCGCACCATCGAGGCGCTCGGCATTCCGAGAAAGACCTTTTACGACAAGCTGCAGCGCCACGGCATCCACCGGGGCGGCTACGCCTCGCGCAAATAGCCATGTCGCGCAAAAGTGTGCAGCGGTTTTGCGGCAACGACATGGGTAAAAGCAAAACCTAAAGCGCAACGAGCGAATCTGAAAGATCGCGACGCGCTTTAGGTTGTTTCAGACTTCGACCAATCCGAGCTTCTTTACCTGCCGGATCGTCAGCATGGTGCGCACGGTGTCGACATGCTCGTTCGCCGTCAGAATCTCTATGACGAAATCCTGGAAATGGGTGAGATTCTCCGCCACGCAATGCAACAGGAAATCGCTGTCGCCCGAGACCATCCAGGCCTGACGCACCAGCGGCCATTCGGTGGTGGCGGCGGCAAACGCCTTGAGATTGCCTTCCGACTGGTGTTTGAGCCCGACCATGCAGAAAGCGACCAGATCGAAGCCGAGCTTCGGGCTGTTCAGCATGGCGTGATAGCCTTCGATGATCCCGGCTTCCTCGAGTTTGCGGACCCGGCGCAGGCAGGGCGGCGCCGAGATGCCAACGCGATCGGCGAGTTCGACATTGGTCATGCGGCCATCGGCCTGCAGCTCCCGCAGGATCTTTATGTCGATGACGTCGAGTTCCGTGCGACCCACATCGCGGCCTTTCTTTAATTCGTAGCGGCGAGCTTCTATATAAAGCGGCGAAATACGCAAGAAAGTTTCAAGCCGATGACGGAATCTTGCACAACAGCGTGATTTGCCTTGTTGGTAATGCAAGGCTGCCCTTGAATAATAGCATTGGACGTTCATAAATGGCGCATGGACCGCGAAACGGCCGCAATCGCCTTTTAGCCGCCGCCCTCCTGCCAGTCGAAAGGAAATGACATGCCCGCCCGCCATACGAAGGTGCTCATCATCGGTTCCGGACCCGCCGGCTATACCGCCGCGGTCTATGCCGCGCGCGCCATGCTGAAACCGGTCCTGATCGCCGGTCTCGAACAGGGCGGCCAGTTGATGATCACCACCGATGTCGAGAATTATCCGGGCTTTGCCGATCCGATCCAGGGCCCCTGGCTGATGGACCAGATGCTGCAGCAGGCAAAACATGTCGGCGCCGAGATCGTCAACGACCTCGTAACCGAAGTCGACCTGAACCAGCGTCCCTTCGTCGCCCGCACCGACAGCGGCCAGGTCTGGACCGCTGATACGCTGATCATCGCCACCGGCGCCAAGGCGAAGTGGCTGGGCATCGAAAGCGAGCAGCATTTCCAGGGCTTCGGCGTTTCCGCCTGCGCTACCTGCGACGGTTTCTTCTATCGCAACAAGGACGTCATCGTGGTCGGTGGCGGCAACAGCGCCGTCGAAGAAGCGCTCTATCTCTCCAATATCGCGAAGTCGGTCACATTGGTGCACCGCCGCGACTCCTTCCGCGCCGAGAAGATCCTGCAGGAGCGCCTGTTCGCCAAGGAAAACGTCAAGGTGCTGTGGAACACCGAGGTCGCCGAAATCACCGGTACCCCGGCCAAGCCGCCGATGCCGCAATCGGTGACTGGTGCGCGTCTGCGCGACGTCAGAACCGGTGCGATTACCGAAATGCCGATCGACGGCGTCTTCGTCGCCATCGGCCATGCCCCGGCAACCGAGCTTTTCAAGGGCAAGCTGAAGCTGAAGGACAATGGCTACCTCTGGACCGCGCCGGATTCGACCGCGACCAGCCTGGAGGGGGTCTATGCCGCCGGCGACGTGACCGACGATACGTTCCGCCAGGCAATCACCGCCGCCGGCTTGGGGTGCATGGCAGCGCTCGAAGCCGAGCGATATCTGACGGGCCACATGCCTATCGCCGTGGCTGCGGAGTAAGACCGGCATGAGGGGTGGGGGAATGCCATTGGATTGGGACAAGCTGCGTATCTTTCACGCAGCTGCCGAGGCGGGTTCGTTCACGCATGCGGCGGACAAACTGCATCTGTCCCAATCCGCCATCAGCCGCCAGGTCAGCGCGCTGGAGCAGGATGTCGGTACCAAGCTGTTTCACCGCCACGCGCGCGGCCTGATCCTGACGGAACAGGGCGAGTTGCTCTACCGCACCGCTCATGACGTGCTGCTGAAGCTCGAAACTGTGAAGATGCAGCTCACCGAGACGACCGAGACACCGTCCGGCAAGCTGCGTGTCACAACGACGGTCGGCCTCGGCCAGGGTTGGCTCACCGACAAGATCCAGGAATTCCTGCAGCTTTATCCCGACGTTCAGATCCAGCTGATCCTCGACAACGAGGAAGTGGATGTGAACATGCGCCATGCCGACTGCGCGATCCGGCTGCGCCAGCCGCAGCAATCCGACCTCATCCAGCGCAAGCTCTTCACCGTGCACATGCACGTCTATGCGGCCCCCTCCTATATCAATCGCCATGGCGAACCACAGAAGATCGAGGATCTCGACAATCACCGCATCATCACCTTCGGCGAGCCGGCGCCGAGCTACCTGCTCGACGTCAACTGGCTCGAAGTCGCCGGCCGCTCCTCCGACAACAAGCGCATCCCGCATCTGCAGATCAACAGCCAGACCTCGATCAAGCGCGCCTGCCTGCTCGGAATCGGCGTCGCCTGCCTGCCGGACTATATCGTCGGCCGCGACCCTGGCCTGATTCAGCTGCCGATCAATGCCGACGTGCCGTCTTTCGACACCTATTTTTGCTATCCCGACGAGATCAAGAATGCCGCCAAGCTGAAGGCTTTCCGCGATTTCATCGTCAGCAAAGCGAGAAACTGGAACTTTTGAGCCAGTTTTATGGAATAATTTCCATACTATGCATTGCGTGCATGACTGGCATGCACAAATGAGGGTTGCCGTTTGCCCATTAAACCACCATATCGCACATAGCTGATGCACATGGTGGCTTTTCCTCCCAGTTCCACCGCATTAGCTGTTCCCCTCTGGAGGTTTTTGAACCTTCACAATTATAAGGGCCCTGGTTTTCCAGCGGCCCTCTTTTTTTGCCTTGCCGCTTCGAGAAATGCCGCGCCGCAAAAAAATTGTGCGGCGCATAGCAGGCATGCACAAAAAAGCATTGAAACCTGCCTAAGGAAGCACCATATCCAATCCAGCTGATGCATTTCGTGGTTTCTCTCCCAGTTCCACCGCATTAGCTGTTCCCCTCTGGAGGTTATTGACCTTCACAATTCAAAGGGCCCTGGTTTTCCGGTGGCCCTCTTTTTTTGCCCAAAATTTGCCCAATCAACAAAAGCTGCCGCCTCACGTCTCCGTGATTTGCATATCGGCATCCCACGATCAATATATCGTTCAAACACGATTTATAGTTCGGTAAGCGACGATGGACAAAGACGAGATCATCAAGGCTCTCGCCCACCCTACCCGGATGGACATTCTGAGCTGGCTGAAGAATCCCGCGGAACATTTCCCCACGCAGGAGCATCCCTTTGAAATGGGCGTCTGCGCCAGCCAGTTCGAGCGTTGCGGCCTATCTCAATCCACCGTCTCGGCTCATCTCGGAACCCTGCAGCGCGCCGGCCTCGTCACCACGAAACGTGTCGGCCAGTGGATCTTCTACAAGCGCAATGAAGAAACGATCGCTGCTTTCCTCAAGCAGCTGACACGGGATCTCTAGAATGCCCCTCGCCCTTCTCGTCCTCGCCTTGAGCTCCTTTGCGATAGGCACGACCGAATTCGTCATCATGGGTCTGCTGCCGGAAGTCGCCGCCGATCTCTCGGTGACCATCCCGCAAGCCGGACGGCTGGTGACGGGTTATGCGCTCGCGGTCGCGATCGGCGCACCCGTCATGGCAATTTCGACAGCGAAGCTGAAGCGCCGCATCGCCCTGATTGCGCTGATGGCCTTCTTCATCGCCGGCAACCTGCTTTGCGCTCTGGCGACCGATTATTGGGTGCTGATGATCGCTCGCATCGTGACCGCGCTCTGCCACGGCGCCTTCTTCGGCATCGGCTCGGTCGTCGCCGCCGGCCTGGTCGCCGAAGACCGCAAGGCCCGCGCCGTCGCGCTGATGTTCACCGGCCTGACCCTTGCCAACGTCCTCGGCGTGCCGCTCGGCACCGCGATCGGCCAGGCCTATGGCTGGCGCGCCACGTTCGGCGTCGTCACCGTCATCGGCACCGTCACCATTCTTGGCCTGATCGCCATCCTGCCGAAGGACAAGAAGCAGCAAACCGGCAGCATCCTGCGCGAGATTGCGGCACTCAGGAATGGCGGCCTTTGGCTGGCGCTTTCCACCACCGTCTTCTTCGCTGCCTCGATGTTCGCCCTCTTCACCTATATCGCGCCGCTCCTGCGTGACGTCACCGGCGTTTCGCCTGAGGGCGTCACCTGGACGCTGTTCCTGATCGGCCTCGGGCTGACTGTCGGCAATCTCATCGGCGGCAAGCTTGCCGATTGGCGGCTCGGCGTCACACTTGCCGGCGTCTTCGCCGCCATCGCCGTCACTTCGATCGCCTTCAGCTATACGAGCCGTTTCTTCATCCCGGCTGAAATCACCCTCTTTCTCTGGGCGACCGCAAGCTTTGCCGCCGTGCCGGCGCTGCAGGTCGGCGTCGTCGGTTTCGGCAAGGATGCGCCGAACCTCGTCTCGACGATCAATATCGGCGCCTTCAACACCGGCAATGCGCTCGGCGCCTGGGCGGGCGGCCTGGTCATCGATGCCGGCTTTGATCTCACCCGCGTTCCGCTCGCCGCAGCCCTGATGGCCCTGATCGGCCTGGGTGCGACGGCGCTCACCTATCTCTCCGCCAAGGGCCGAGCTGCGCTTGCCCTCGCAGAGTGATCCTCCCGCAAAAGAAAGGACCATCATGGCCAAGCTTTTCGAACCCACCAAGGTTGGCGATATCGCCGTCAAGAACCGCATCGTCATGGCGCCGCTCACCCGCAACCGTTCGCCGGGCGCGATCCCCAACGACCTCAATGTCGAATATTACCGCCAGCGCGCCACGGCGGGCCTGATCATCACCGAAGCGACCGCGATCACCCATCAGGGCCAGGGTTATGCCGACGTGCCCGGTCTCTACAGCAAGGAAGCGCTCGACGGCTGGAAGCGCGTGACCGACGCCGTCCACACCGCCGGCGGCAGGATCGTCGTCCAGATGTGGCATGTCGGCCGCATCTCGCACACGACGCTGCAGCCGGACGGCGGCAAGCCGGTTTCCTCGACCAATCGCGTCGCCAAGGCAAAGACCTATCTGGTCAACGCCGACGGAAGCGGCAGCTTTGCCGATACCTCCGAGCCCCGCGCGCTCGAAACCTCCGAAATCCCCGGCATCGTCGAGGATTACCGCAAGGCAGCCCGCGCCGCGATCGATGCCGGCTTCGACGGTGTCGAGATCCATGGCGCCAATGGTTATCTGCTCGATCAGTTCATCCGCGATGGCGTCAACGATCGCACCGACCAATATGGCGGCTCGATCGAGAACCGCGCTCGCCTGACCTTCGAAGTCGTCAATGCTGTCGTCAGGGAAGTCGGCGCAGGCCGCACCGCAATCCGCATCTCGCCGGTGACGCCGTCGGGCGAAAGTTATGATTCCAATCCGCAGGCGACCTTCACCCATGTCGTCGAAGGGCTGGCGAAATACGGCCTCGCCTATATCCACGTCATCGAAGGCCAGACCGGCGGCGAGCGCGACTACAAGCAAGGCGACAACCCCTCCTTCGATTACAAGGCGCTGCGCCAGGCCTATGAAACCGCCGGCGGCAAGGCCAGCTGGATGGTCAACAACGGCTATGACCGCGATCTCGCGATCGATGCCGCCGAAAGCGGCCGCGCCGATCTCGTCGCTTTCGGCAAGCCCTTCATTGCCAATCCCGATCTCGTCGAACGGCTGGCAAAGAACCTGCCGCTCAACACGCCCGACCAGTCGACCTTCTACGGTGGCGCCGCCAAAGGCTACCTCGACTATCCCACCCTCGAAAAGGTCGCGTGAGACTTCTTCTACGCATCAAGAAATCCCATCGAGAGGTGGGATTTCTGCGTTGAGTATCCCTATATGGGACGCATGTTTGCTTCCCATCTCGATCGCTGGTCCCTCATATCGGACGGCGAGCCCATCATCACCCATTCGAGCCGCCTGCTGCCGGTCCTCTGGCAGGAGAGGCCCGCCATGTTGAAAGTCGCGACCGATATCGACGAACGATACGGCGCCCTGTTGATGCAATGGTGGGACGGCGACGGCGCTGCGCATGTCTATGCCCACGAAGACGACGCCGTATTGCTGGAAAGGGCAACCGGGAAACGCTCGCTGCTTGCCATGGCGATGAACGGAGAAGACGACGAAGCGAGCCGCATTCTCTGCCGCACCGCAGCCCGGCTGCATGCTCCGCGCGAAAGACCGCTCCCCGATCCCATTCCCCTCACCCTCTGGTTCCGCGAACTCGAGCCAGCCGCCGCCAAATATGGCGGCACGCTTGCCGATTGCTCGGCGGTCGCCAACGTCCTCCTTGCCGATCAGCGCGATCTCTCCGTCCTCCATGGCGACATCCACCACGGCAACATTCTCGATTTCGAGGAGCGCGGCTGGCTGGCGATCGATCCGAAACGGCTCCGCGGCGAGCGCGGTTTCGATTTCGCCAATATCTTCGCCAACGAGGAATTGCCCACCATTACCGACCCCGCCCGTTTCCGCCGCCAGCTCGACATCGTCTCGGCAGAAGCCCGGCTGGAGCCGAAGCGGCTGCTGCAATGGATCGCCGCCTATTCGGGCCTTTCCGCCGCCTGGTTCCTTGGCGACCCCAATATCGAGCAGGCGGAGACGGCGTTGACGGTCGCGCGGATCGCGCTTTCCGAGCTTCGGGCCTAGAGCATGTCGCAGCACAATGAGGTTCGCGCCTCAACTGGCGCTGGGTCGCGGATTGATTCCTCAGAGATTTTCCTTGAGAAGGACCTCGATCCTTATTCTCTCCTGTTCCGCCAGCGGCTCGCGGGCGTCCGAGCGAGCCCGCATGATACGGATTGCGCTGCGCACCGCATGACCAGGGTCCTGTGCGATGACGGCGTCGATGCGGTCGTCGCGCAAGGCTTCCTCGCTGAACGGCGTACGCTCATGGACGACCACTGCGAGGTTGACGAGATCGACTTTCCCAGCGGTTGCCGAAAGAGGAATGCGCGCCTCGGAACTCAGAACATAAACGGCAATAATGTCCTTGTTGTTATCGAGCACACGCCCGATGATCTCGTTCGCGCGCCGCTCATCGGCATGCGTCTCTATCGAAGGAAGAGACCTAAGGAACGGGAATCGCTCATTAATTATGGTGTCGAAACCGTGCCGGCGCTGAATGCTGTCAAGCGATTGCATCGTCTCGGCCACCACCATCACCTTGCCCGGCGTCCGGCAGGCAAATGTGCCGATCAGCTTTCCGGCGGTCGCCCCGGCCGCGAAATTGTCCACGCCGACGAAATCGGCCGCGGGAAGCTTTTCCTGGCCGGACAGAAACTGCACGACCTTGATGTTTCGTTCGAGCAGCCGCGCCACGGCATCGCGCACCTGGGGCGATTCCGGCGCCATCAGCGCCACTCCGTCGAGTTCTTCCTCACCTATTCCAGCAAGATACTTCGCCACCCCATGCGCGTCGTCGGTGGAAATTTGAACATAATCGATATCGGTAAGATCGCCCTTCAGGGCTTGCCCCAACTCCTCCACCCGTCGCAAAAGCTCGCGAAGATAAAGATCGCCAGACTTGGGCAGGACAAACCTGAACCGATAGCTCTTGTTGCGCGCCAGGCTCACAGCCGCCGGGTTGCGGATAAAGCCAATCCGTTCAATGGCTTCGTGAACGCTGCGAACCGCTTTTTTGCTCACGTTCGGGCGATCGTTCAATACGCGATCAACGGTCGCGAGGCTGACGCCGGCGGCTTCCGCAAGGTCTTTTGCTGTTGGCCGCATAAGGGCTCCTGATGCGATTTGGACCGTTCACGTTTCCCTCAAAAAAATGAAAATTGCAAGAATTGAAGTGCGCACCTCAAAATTTGCTTGCGCTGAGGTGCGCACCTCAGTTATAAATAATTTACGACGGGCTCTTCGGGCCAGACCGGAAAGGGCAGTCGATAACGCGGCCACAGCGCGCTCCAGCATATGCGCCCTTGCCGCAATGCTTTTCATTCACCCTCGCGATGGAGGTCGGGAGGTTCAACGGGAGGATCGCAGTTATGAAGTCTCTTTTGATGAGCTCGGCACTCGCTGCCGGGATGTATATCGTCGCGTCTGCCGGTACGGCTTCGCATGCCCAAGCCGCAGACCTCACCCTGTGCTGGGCGGCATGGGATCCTGCCAATGCGCTCGTCGAGCTCAGCAAGGATTTCGAGGCGAAGAGCGGCAACAAGATGCACTACGAATTCGTGCCGTGGCCGAATTTTGCAGATCGCATGCTCAACGAACTGAATTCCGGCGGCAAACTCTGCGACCTGCTGATCGGCGACAGCCAGTGGATCGGCGGCGCGGCCGAGAACAAGCAGTACGTCAAGCTCAACGATTTCTTCGACAAGGAAGGAATCAAGATGGACGATTTCATCCCGGCTACCGTCGTCGGATATGCCGAATGGCCGAAGAACTCGCCCAACTACTGGGCAATGCCGGCCTTCGGCGACGTGGTCGGCTGGACCTATCGCAAGGACTGGTTCTCACGTCCCGAATTGCAGGCCGAGTTCAAGAAGAAATACGGCCGTGATCTCGCCGTTCCGAAGAACTGGGACGAATTGGTCGATATTGCCCAGTTCTTTCAGGGGCGCGAAATCGACGGCAAGAAGGTCTACGGCGCGGCGATCTATACGGAACGGGGCTCCGAAGGCATCACCATGGGCGCCATGAATGCGCTCTACAGCTACGGCTTCGAATATCAGAACCCGAAAAAGCCCTACGATCTCGAAGGTTTCGTCAACTCGCCCGATGCAGTCGCCGGGCTTGAAGAATACAAGAAGCTCTACGATTGCTGCACGCCGCCCGGCCATTCCGACGCCTACATGACCCAGGACGTCGACGCCTATAAATCCGGCCAGGTCGCATTGCAGATGAACTTCACCTTCACCTGGCCGGGGATCAACGCCGATGGCAATGTCGGCGGCGACAAGTCTGGCTACTTCCCCAATCCGGCCGGCCCGAAGGGTGTGCAGTTTGCCCAGCTCGGCGGCCAGGGCATTTCGGTCGTCGCCGCTTCCGACAAACAAACGGAAGCGCTCGACTACATCAAGTGGTTCGGTCAGCCTGAAATCCAGCAGAAATGGTGGAAGCTCGGCGGCTACTCCGCGCTTCGGGCAGTCGTGGAAGATCCGGGCTTCGCCTCCAGCCAGCCCTACTCCAAGCCGTTCCTCGATTCGATGGCGATCGTGAAGGACTTCTGGGCCGAACCTGCCTACGCCTCTCTCCTCCAGGCATCGCAGAAGCGCTTCCACGACTATGTGGTCGCAAACCAGGGCAGCGCTAAAGTCGCGCTCGACGGCCTCGTGAAGGATTGGACGGGCGTCTTCGAGGACGACGGAAAATACTGACGCTGACAGCCGCTTTCTCCCAGCAGTGAGCGTCGCGCAGGGCCGGCCATGTGGACCGAGCCGGCCCTGCATACCACCATCTTTCATGCCAAGGAGATGAACATGCTCCATTCCCCGATCGATCGGGTCGCCAGCGCGACTCCGCCTGCAATCGCGGCCCGGGTCAAAGGCCTGTCCGATCGCGCAATAGCCTGGCTCTTCGTAACACCGTCGATCGTGTTGCTGCTCGCCATCAACATCTTTCCACTGATCTGGACGATCAGGCTGAGTTTCACCAACTTCAGGGTGAACCGGCCCAACGCGCCGATCGAGTTCGTCGGCTTGCGCAACTACATCAACATCCTGACGGATAGCGATATCTGGCAGAGCATGCAGGCCACCGCTCATTTCCTGATCTGGACCATCGTGCTGCAGGTGCTGATCGGCTTTTCGCTTGCCTATCTGATCAACAAGAAGTTCCGCGGCAACGACCTATGGACGACGATCATCGTGCTTCCGATGATGCTGAGCCCCGCCGTCGTCGGCAACTTCTGGACCTTTCTCTACCAGCCGCAAATCGGCCTGTTCAACTACGTGGTCGGCTTCCTCACAGGGAACGATCCTTCCAGCTTCTCGATGATCGCCAACACGTCGCTGGCACCTTGGGCCATCGTCATCGTCGACACCTGGATGTGGACGCCCTTCGTGATGCTGATCTGTCTTGCAGGACTGCGCTCCATTCCAGACAGCATTTACGAGGCGGCCGAATGCGACCGCGCGAGCAAATGGCGTCAGTTCTGGACCATCACCATCCCGATGGTGCTGCCGTTCCTGATGCTGGCCGTCCTCTTCCGCGGCATCGAGAATTTCAAGATGTTCGACCTCGTGGTTCAGCTGACCGGCGGCGGTCCGGGATCGATCACCGAACTGACCTCGATCAATTTGAAGCGCGCCGCTTTCGAGCAATGGCGAACCGGCTACGCATCCGCCTACGCCGTCATTCTTTTCGTCACCGTCTTCGGCCTTGCGTCGATCTACGTCAAAGCTCTGAACAAGGTGAAACAACGATGAGCTATTCCGTAACCGAACCATCCGGGCGTCAGAAGTGGGTTGCCGGTATTCTGGTCGTCTTCTACGCCGTCGTCACCCTCCTTCCGCTGCTGTGGATCATCGGGACCGGTTTCAAATCACCTGAGGACGCGATCGCCTATCCGCCCAAAATGGTGTTCCAGCCGACGGTCGAGGGATATGTGAACCTCTTCACGACCCGCACCCGCGTGCCTGAGGATCAACTCAAGGCACTGGGCGAACCGACGACCTGGTACGATAAACTGGTCCGCAAGGAGGGCGTCGTCATTACCGGTGCTTCGCGCTTTGCCGAGCGGTTCTATAATTCCGTCATCATCGGATTTGGCTCGACCGTCCTGTGCATCACGCTCGGCACGGCGGCTGCCTATGCCTTTTCGCGGTTCAAGGTGCCGTTGAAGGACGATCTTCTCTTCTTCATTCTGTCGACGCGCATGATGCCGCCGATCGCCGTCGCCATCCCGATCTTCCTGATGTTCCGATCGCTGGGTCTCAGCGACACGCATGCCGGCATGATCCTGCTCTATACCGCGGTAAACCTGTCCCTCTCGGTCTGGCTGCTGAAGGGTTTCATCGACGAAATCCCGATCGAATACGAAGAGGCGGCACTGATCGACGGCTATACGCGCTTCCAGGCCTTCTACAAAGTCGTGCTGCCCCAGGCCGTCACCGGCATCGCATCGACGGCGATCTTCTGCCTGATCTTCGCATGGAACGAATATGCCTTTGCCGTCCTCCTCACATCGGGCAACGCGCAAACGGCGCCGCCGTTCATCCCGACGATCATCGGCGTCAGCGGCCAGGACTGGCCCGCCGTCGCCGCCGGCGCCACCATCTTCCTGGTGCCGGTCATGGTCTTCACGATCCTGCTTCGCAAACATCTCCTGCGCGGCATTACCTTCGGAGCGGTCCGCAAATGACGACCTTTCTCAATCGCCTGTTCCGCCTGCGCCGCGATGCATGGGAAATGGTGGCGTCGATCCTGATCGCGCTTGGCGTCGTGATGCTGATGCAGCCCCTGTCGCTGTCGCTCTACTCCTACTCTTTCATCGTGACGCTTGTGGGAACAGTGATGTTCGTCGTCGTCAGCCATTTCCCGGAGTGAAGCATGGCACAGATCAGAATTCAGAATGTGCGCAAGGATTTCGGAGCCTTCAACGCGGTGAAGGCTTCCACCTTCACCGTTGAAGACGGCGAGTTCTTCATGCTTCTCGGCCCGTCCGGCTGCGGCAAGACGACAACCCTGCGGATGATGGCGGGGCTCGAGCTTCCAACCAGCGGCGAAATCTACATCGGCGGCGAAGAGGTGGGGATGAAGAGGGCGAGCGAGCGCGACATCGCCTTCGTCTTCCAGATGTTCGCTCTCTATCCCCACATGAACGTCCGCAAGAACATTTCCTATCCCTTGGTGAGCCAGGGCATGAGGAGGGCCGAGGTCACCGCGCGCGTCGCGGAAGTCGCAAAGATCCTGAAGATCGAGAACATCCTCGATAAGCCGGTCGGTGGCCTCTCCGGCGGCGATCGGCAGCGCGTCGCGCTCGGTCGCGCCATCGTGCGCAATCCGAAGGCCTTCCTCATGGACGAGCCGCTCGGCGCGCTCGACGCCGAGTTCCGCGAGCACATGGCCGAAGAATTGCGGGCTCTGCATGATCGCATGGGCGCGACCACCGTTTATGTGACCCATGACCAGCTGGAAGCCATGCAGATGGGCGACAAGATCGTGGTGATGAACCACGGCGTCGTCGAACAATTCGGCAAGCCCCAGCAGATCTACGACTGGCCAGCGACGAAGTTCGTTGCGAAATTCATCGGCTCGCCGCCGATGAATTTCCTCGAATTTGAAGGCTCGATCGGCGCCGGCGACGACCAGGTCAGCCTCGCCGGACACGTGATGAAGGTTCCGGTCTGCCGGGACGAACGCCTTGGCAAACTCGCCCTGGGCGTAAGACCCGAACATATCAGCTTCAGCGACGATTCAGCCTATCGCGGGCGGGTTATTGCCGTCGAATATCTAGGCACGACGCAGATCGTCACGATCGACACCGCCCACGGTGAGATCAAGGCCCGCACACCGTCCAATCAATCCGCACATGTCGACGAACTGATCGGCCTGGATTTCGATTCCAGGAACCTGACGATCTTTGACTCTGCGACCGGAAACGCGCTTGTTTCCGAGGCCAACGAAGGAGTGGTGCGCCGTGGCTGAGGTCATCCTGAAAAACATCACCAAATCCTTCGCCGGCCATCGTGCACTCGATGACGTCTCGATGATCGTCCCCGACGGCTCGTTCGTGGTCCTTCTCGGACCGACGGGTGCGGGCAAGACGACGACTTTGCGCATGGTGTCCGGCCTCGACAACCCCGATGTCGGCGAAGTCATGATCGGCGGACGGTCCATGCGCGGCCTGACGCCGGCCCAGCGCAACGTCGCCATGGTGTTCCAGCAATATTCGCTCTATCCGCATCTGTCGGTCCGCCAGAACCTGGAATTTCCCCTGAAGTCGCCCTTGCTGAAGACGCCGCAGCGCGTGATCGACGAGAAGGTGAACGCGATTGCGGAAATCCTCCAGATCTCCCACAAGCTCGACAACAAGGCGACCGCGCTATCGGGCGGAGAAATGCAGCGCGTGTCGATCGGGCGCGCACTGGTCAGGAACCCGCAGATCTATCTGATGGATGAGCCGCTGAGCTCACTCGACGCCAAGCTTCGCGCCGATCTCCGAATCGAGCTCAAGAATATCCAGGCCAGATCCGGCGCGACGCTGCTCTATGTCACCCACGACCAGGTCGAGGCGATGACGATGGCAACCCATGTCGGCGTTCTCCAAGAGGGCAGGCTCGTCCAGTTCGGCTCCCCGCGTGAGATCTACGAACATCCGGTCAGCATCTACGCCGCGACGCGCCTCGGGCAGCCCCGCATCAATGTCATTCCCGCGGAGCTCTTCCCAGGCGCGCCGGCGAAGGCCAAATCGATCGGCTTGCGGCCCGAGCATATCGATCAGGGCGATGGCCAGGATGCGACGGTTACGCGCGTCGAACATCTCGGCGATCAGACGCGCCTCCACATCACGTTCAAGACACATAATCTGATCACCGTCACCGACGCCCATACCGAGCTCAAGGGCGGTGAAACCATCAAGATCCAGCCGAACAAGCCGCTCTATTTCGACGCGGCCGGCATGCGCTTAGTTTAAGGGAGGCGAGAATGTCACAGTTCCTCAACAGCAAGGAAAACGCGGTCACCGAAGCACTCGACGGCCTTCTGGCCGCATCCGGCGGCGCGCTCACCCGCCTCGACGGATATCCGCATATTCGCGTCGTCGTCCGCTCCGATTGGGACAAGGGCAAGGTTGCGATCGTCTCCGGCGGCGGCTCGGGACACGAGCCCGCACACGCCGGTTTCGTCGGCAAGGGGATGCTGACTGCAGCCGTATGCGGCGATGTCTTTGCCTCGCCGAGCGTGGACGCGATCCTTGCCGGTATCCTGGCCGTCACCGGAACAGCCGGCTGCCTGCTCATCGTGAAGAACTATACCGGCGACCGCCTCAATTTCGGTCTCGCCGCCGAACGCGCACGCGCCTTTGGCCTGAACGTCAGCATGGTCATCGTGGATGACGACATCGCGCTGCCGGATCTCCCGCAGTCCCGCGGCGTGGCCGGAACCCTGTTCGTTCACAAGATCGCGGGTGCGCTCGCCGAGAGCGGCGCCGACCTCGGGGCGGTGAGCAAAGCCGCGCGCCGGGTGATCGAAAACACCAGTTCGATCGGCATGTCGCTCGATACGTGCACAGTGCCGGGCTCTCCGAAGGAGCACCGAATTCCGGACGGTCACGCCGAGCTCGGTCTCGGCATTCACGGTGAAGCCGGTGTCGAGCAGGTCGAATATTCGGGTGCGAAAGGCGCGGTCGCCGCGATGGTCGAGCGTCTTGCGCAATCGATGGATGACAGATCTCACGTCGTCCTCGTGAACAACCTCGGCGGCACCTCGGTCCTGGAAATGTCGGTCGTCGTTCACGAACTCCTCCAGTCAGCCATCGCGGGCAGGATTTCACACATCGTCGGACCGGCGCCGATGATGACGTCTCTCGACATGCAGGGATTCTCAATCTCGGTCTTCCCTGCCGGCAAGGCAGAACTGGAGCTTCTTTCCAAGCCGGTTGAACTTGCCGCCTGGCCGGGCGTGACAGCCGTCAAACCTGTTACGGTGCTTTCGCTGCCGGACGGATTGACGCCGATCGCCCCGATTGCATCAAGGCACGAACCCACCCGCCAGTTCCTGACGGATTGCTGCAATCTTCTCATCGGCGCGGAGAGGGACTTGAATGCGCTCGATGCGAAGTCGGGCGACGGCGATACCGGTTCGACCTTGGCCGGTGCTGCCCGCGCGCTCATCGAGGCGCTTGATCGTCTCCCCCTCTCTGATCACACCCAGCTCTTCCGGGCCATGGGGCAGGAACTCAGCCAGACCATGGGCGGCTCCTCGGGTGTGCTTCTCGCAATCTTCTTTGCCGCGGCCGGCGATGGCGCATCGAGCGGGCTGAGCATTCGCGAAGCCCTCAAGGCCGGCCTCTCCCGAATGCAGGAGATCGGCGGCGCGCGTCTGGGCGATCGGACGATGGTCGATGCTCTCTCGCCGGCCCTGGATGCGCTCGACGTGGGATTTGCCGCGGCTGCGGAAGCCGCCCGCGCCGGCGCGGACCTGACCGCCACGCTCGTTCATGCGAAAGCCGGACGCGCCGCATACATCAACGCCAAGCAGCTCGAAGGCCATATCGATCCCGGCGCGGAAGCGGTGGCCCGGCTCTTCGAATTCCTGGCTCTCCGCCCCGATGAGGCGGCAGAGACCGGCAGGCGCATCACCGGCTGAATGTCGACAATGACGATTATCCAGGACATGGAACTTGGCGGGCCTATCTCAGCGATCGAAATGAAGCGTTACCAACCTTAACGAGGTGAAACCGGCGAATGCGCAATGAAGGCGGCCGCTGTGTCGTGATGCGGTTCGGGCAGGCAGCCGAGGGCCACGAGTGTGGCTCTCACCGCCTCATCGATCGGTGTGCGCGGCTCCTTGCCGAGTTCGGCCACAAGCTTGGCGTTGCTCATCCTGAGCGGCACCTTCCAGAGATAGCGCATTTCCTTGATCTCCCTCATGATGGGCATAAAAGGCGCGGCGAGCGGCACGATCCACCACGGGAAGCCGGCGATCTTTGCTTTGCCACCGGAAACGCGCTTGATCATTTCCGCCATCTGCATGCCATCGGCATCCCAGAAGCCATCCATATGATAAACGGCAAAGGGCGGCAGCCGATCGGCCCGCTCGATGAGCTGGACGATGGTTTCCGCCATGTCGGGCAGAAAGGTCCACTGATGGCCGACGCCGCGCCGTCCCGGATTCTTGATCGTGCCAACCAGCTTGCCCGGCGTCACCAGCCCCGATGAAAACCAGCTGTTGGCCGTTGCGCCCGGACCGAAGAAATCGCCGGCCCGCACGATGATCGCGCCCGCGCCGGATTGCGATGCCGCCTTCAGCCGCGTCTCCATCTCGACACGGATCGCACCCTTCCTGGTCACCGGATGCTGCGGGCTTTCCTCCGCCGGCGCCGGCAGAGCATCGGGACCGAAATTATAGACATTGCCCGGCAGAACGATGCGCGCACCGACGGCGCGAGCGGCGGCAATGGTATTGTCGAGCATCGGCAGCACGAGCTTTTCCCAGTCGCGATAGCCGGGCGGATTGACCGCGTGGACAATCAGGTCAACACCTTCAGCCGCCTCCAGCACGTCGCTGGCATTCATCGCGTCGCCCTGCACCCATTCGAATGCCGGCTCGTTCTTCGATGCCTTGGCGGCGTCGCGGTTGAGCGCCCGGATGCGCCACCCGCGGGCGAGAAGCTTGCGGGCGATTGCGCCGCCGATGCCGCCGGTCGCGCCGAGAACCAGCGCCGTGATCTTCGTCTCTCCACTCATCGCAATCATCTCCTTTCAATTGCATGAGATGACTATGCCCCTGCTTTCCGATAAACAAAATTGACGAAATAAGTGGATCAGTTATACAAAAACATATGCCTCTCGAACCAAGCTGGGATTTCTACCGCAGTTTCCTGACCGTGCTCCAGCAGGGGTCGCTTTCGGCCGCCGCGCGCGAACTGGGGCTGACGCAGCCGACCATAGGCCGCCATGTCGACGCACTGGAACAGGCGATCGGCGCCGAGCTCTTCATCCGGTCGCCGAACGGCCTCGTGCCAACCGACGCCGCACAGGCGCTGAAACCCTATGCCGAAACGCTGGCGGCAACCGCCGCCGCCCTTTTGCGCACCGCATCCGGCGAGCGCGAGAGGGTAGCCGGAACGGTCAGGGTCAGCGCCAGCGAGGTCGTCGCCGTCGAGATCCTGCCTCGGATTCTCGGGCCGCTGCAGGAAGCCTATCCCGAACTCCACATCGAGCTCTCGGCATCCGATGCGATCGAAGATCTGGTAAATCGCGAGGCCGATATCGCCGTACGCATGGCCGAGCCGCAGCAGGATGCTCTCATCGTGCGCCGCATCGGCGACATCCCGATCGGCTTCCACGCCCACCGCCGCTATCTCGAACGGCACAGCATTCCGCAAACCATGGCGGACCTCGCCAACCACCGGCTCATCGGCTTCGACCGGCAGACGGCCTACGTCCGCATGGTGATGAAACGCTATCCGGCGCCCGAAGGGATCAAATTCTCCTACAGGACCGACAGCAATCTTGCCCAGCTCTCCGCAATCCGCGCCGGCGTCGGCATCGGCCTCTGCCAGATCGGACTGGCCCGCGAAAACCCCGACCTCGTGCATGTGCTTCCCGATGCGTTCGAGATTCCGCTCGGCACATGGGTGGTCATGCACGAAAGCCTGAAGACCTCACCGCGCTGCCGCGCCACTTTCGACGCGCTGGTCAAGGGGATCCGGGCTTACCATCGTCATTCCACCGGCGCGCAAGCGGAGATCGAGATCGATTTTCGATGAGAATCATGGGCAATCTCGCAGCATCTATGGAGATAACGATGCACAAGCCGGTTGAACTCGTGAGCTATGACAGGGAATGGCCGGAAGCTTTCCAGCGCATCCGAGCCAAGCTGTTGGCTTTGCTGCCGCAGGCGCTCGCCATCGATCACGTCGGCAGCACCGCCATACCCGGTATGGCCGCCAAGCCCCTCATCGATATCGACATTGTCCTTCCCGGTCTGGAGCATATCGAGAATGCGACGCAGGTGCTTCTCTCGGAAAACTACGAACCGCGCGGCAACCGCTATGACGACGAGGTTTGGGCATTCTTATCGAGAGGTTCGATGCCGGCGGAGCGCGTCTACCTTTGCCCGGCCGGCAACGGCACGCATCGAAACAGGCTGGCTTTCCGGGATTATCTCATCGCGCATCCCGAGGCGGCGGCCGATTATGCCGCGCTGAAACGCAGGCTGGCAGCTGAATTCCGAATGGATGGCGATCGCTATACCACTGAGAAGCGCGAGTTTGTCGACACGATTGTCACGCGGGCATTGAGGGGCTAGGTGCATGTCGCGCAAAAGCGCGCGGTTGTGCGATAACGGCATGCGCAAAGACAAGGACTTAAATCGCAGCGAGCGAATCTGAAAGATCACGACGCGCTTTAGGGTTAATGTCCAGCGCTCTGCGAGGCTCCAGCCGATCGCTCCTGCCATAAGCCGTCGACCACCTCGGTTTCCGGCCGGTCACCGCCCTCAGCATATTCCTCATGCCATTTGCCGTTTTCGTCCTGCCAGCTGATCTCGGCGGAATCGCCGCCGACCTGCTGTTCGGCCGCGACGATGCGCGCAGCTTCGAGCGCCTCGGCATGGGTCGGGAATGCCTCGGAATAGACGCCTCCAAGCCTGTAGGCCCAACCGCCGTCATGCGGCACGACTTCATAGACCACCTTGATCATGCATCCGTCTCCTCATCATCTTGTTGCGCATTCGCATGCTTCCGGACAGGGTCCGGATCATCGCGGCCGCGTGACGAGAATTCGAGGACGCCGCGATCTGCTTTCCGGCCCCGATGGCGTTCAGTATTCCATTAAACGCCGAAGACTGCAAATAGCAGAGTGCCACCGTGCGCTTCCCTTCCGAAATCAGTGACTTAGTTAAAAGGCGTGAATCACAACGGGAGCCGAGGCTTGGGTATCGCGTCACGCCTTAACGAGGAGAGGTTTCTGGTCACCGCACTCGTCGTCGCGGTGATGGCCTATCTTCTGGAACACACGGTTATCGAGATGGGGCGCGGCTTGGCGCTCATCGCCACCGCCGCCTTGGTCGCCACCATCGTACTCGCCTCCATCCGCGTCGCCCATCATGCCGAACTCCTCGCCGTCAAGGTCGGTGATCCCTACGGCACGATGATTCTGACACTTTCGGCTCTCGCCGTCGAAGTCATCATCCTCGCCACCATGATGAGCGGCGAGAGCTCGCCGACGCTCGTGCGCGACACGATCTACTCGGCCCTGATGTTCGATATCAACGGCATCCTCGGCCTCGCGGCCCTCCTTGGCGGCCTCAAGCATGGGGAGCAGCCCTACAACGACAATTCGGGCAAGACCTACGGCGTGATGATCCTGACCGCCATGGGCATTTCGATGATCGTGCCGGAATTCGTGCCGAGCGATAAGTGGCACTATTATTCCGCCTTTACCATCGTCGCGATGATCGCTCTCTACGGCCTCTTCCTGCGTATGCAGGTCGGCCAGCACAGCTATTTCTTCAGCTACAGCTATCCGCGCTCCGAGCGGAAGCGGGAAAGTCAGGAAGAACACGGCGCCGACGGACCGGCCGCTGTCTCGATCGCCACCATCCTCGTCGGCGTCGTCATCATCGGCCTGCTGGCGGAGTTCATGTCGGCTTTCATGACCGAAGGCCTGCGCGACAGCGGCGCGCCGATCGCGGTGACCGCCGTCGTCGTCGCGGCGATTTCGGCCGCGCCTGAAATCCTGACCGCGTTGCGGGCGGCGCTCAAGAACCGAATGCAGGCGACCGTCAACATCGCCATGGGCGCCTCGCTGTCGACGGTGATCCTGACGGTGCCCGTCATGGAGGCGATCGCACTCTATACCGGCCAGCCCTTCATCATGGCGATGACCCCGGTGCAGACGGTGATGGTAACGATCACCTTGATTGCCGCCGCGATCAACCTCAACGACGGCGAGACCAACGCCATAGAAGGCATGACGCATTTCATCCTCTTCGCCACCTTCGTCATGCTGACGGCGCTTGGTCTCTGAGGGCTCCCTCACCGCGGAAAAAGGGAAAGAACAGGCTGTTTAGGCGGACTGTTGGGCGAAGAGCAGGCGTTCGCGGGCCGCGAACCATTCCTCGGCGTAATCGTCGTTCTTGTGTTCCTCGAAATAAGGCCCGCCATCGGTGAAATGGACGTTCTTGGCGTCTTCGCGGTAGTCGTATTCATTGACGAGGTAATTCCACGTCACCGGCAATTCGCCGATGAGGTCTTCATTCTCCAGCCATTTGAACTGATGGAGTTGCAGCCCGGTCGCGGTATTGACGTAGTCGGGCGTCAGCGCGCGGCATTCGTCATTGTTGAAGAGGATGAGGCTCGACCAATTCTTCTTTTCGTACTTGGTCTGTGCCTGGCCGAGGAACTTGGTGTCGATCTTCGGCTGGTAATCGTGTTTGACGCACATGGCGGCGTAACGCTCGTCGCGCAATGCCCAAAGCTCGGCGATATCGGCACGCATCAGCATGTCGCAATCCATGAAGATGCTCCAGCCGTCGTAACCGCTGAGATAGGGCGTCAGGAAACGCGAGAAGGAAAACTCCGTGGATTGCATCGCGTTGCGCTGGCGGGTGAAAATCCCGCCAAGGTTGGAGAGCGCAATGGGCGAGAACTCGATCGGGATCGACGACTTCTCGATGATGCTCTGCACGAGAACGTGGTAGGCGACCACTTCCTTGGGATCGAATCCCACAAATATTCGAACGTTCTGTTGTTCCATTGTCCACCTTGATCGCCAGTATCGGCAACAGCTTTCGTGGCCACCCACGCCTGTTAGCAAAGGCCCGCGACAGTCATCCCTTCGACTTTTCGAGAAAACGCTGCTTGCGGGTTTTCGGTTTGAACCGCCGAAAGAAATTGTCGACGGCGCGGATGAACTTGGTGACGGACATCAGCCTGTCGATCTGGCTGTTCGTATTGTCGAGCCGCTCCGACAAGACCTCAGCCGCAGTCATCGCGATCTCGATCGGCGGCACCTCAGGAAACCGTTTGGCGAGCGCCGAATAGGGGCTGGCATCGACGCCGCCCATCATCGAGATCGATCCCATGCGCGCAAAGAGACGCAGGAAGATCTGCTCGAACGTCCAATCGTGCACGTCGAACACCTTCCACTTCTCGCTCCGTTTCGCCGAAAAGCCGGCAAGCAGGATCTTGCCCGGCAACTGCAGATCGGCGAGCCACAGCGCCACCGCAAAGCCGCTCGTCGCGATCTTGCCGATCGGATAGAGATCGGCGAGCATTTGCGTCAGATCAAGGTGACGGGCCTTAGCGCCTTCGAAGCGGCTCTTTTCGCTGAGATTTTCCTCGACGGAGACCCGGATGTTGACGACGCCGAGGAAATCGTCGCCGCCAAAGAACCGCAAGACATCCGCCGCCTCGCGCCGGTGGACGATATGGGCGCCCATCACGTCGCTGCGGGCAACCAGCATGGAATGGCCGACGAAGGGTTCGTCGAGCACCTTGTAGACCTTGTTGAAGAAGACGTAGAGCGCCGTCTCCGGCAATTCGCTCCGCAGCCGTTCAATATCGACCGCCTCGCTGTTTGCTACCAGCACGATATGGGAATAGCCCGACAACAACGCCTTCCACGCTTCCGGCGTCAGGAAATTGAAGCCACCATCCGGAGTGGTCGTAGCCTTGTTATCGCTGGGGATTGCTTCCATATCGCCTCACATGCACTTTCCAAGGACGACGCGTTCCGCCCGCCCGACTAGCTGTTGCTGAAATAGGCGCGCATCCGGGCAAGCCGCGTCAGCCCGCCGATCTGCTTTCCCACATGCGAGAGGAAGCCCGCCACTCGGTCCGTCGTCGACGGTTGCCTGCAGAAAGACGCCCAGGACGTGTTGCGAAGATCTTCGGCATAACGATCGGCCATCCGCCGGTGCACCCAGGGAACGTTCGCCTGCCACGGCTTCTTGCGGCCGGTAAAATGAAAGATGGCCGGCCGGCCGACGAAAGGCAGCAGGCCCGTCTGCGTATTCCAGCGCGGATCGAGCACCAGCCAATCGCTATCGAAAGTGACGTTCAGTGCATCCTGGTCGTTGTTCTCGAACAGGTGCGACCGTTCCTCGAAGATCTCCCGGGTCCTTGCGAAAAGCCCCCTCGCCCGGCAGGCCGACCAGTCGAACAGCAGCACGCCGGCATTGAAGTAACGGCCGCCCTCGCTCATGCCGATCTTGCGCTGGCGTGCGCCGGCCTTTTCGGGAAAGGCCATGACATAGTCGTCGACGGCAGCAAGCGCCTTGCCTTGGAGATCCCGCGTGAAGAGTTCGTCGACGGATGCCACCGCGAGCACATCGGCATCGAGGTAAAGCAGGCGCTCGATATGTTCTGGTATATCCCGATCCATATAGAGCCGCGCCAGCGTGGCGGCGGACCAGCGGCCCCGCGCCTGGAGGCCGGTGTCGGGCGTCTTATAGGGCAACACCCTGATCGCCATACCGTGAAGCCGCCCAAAATTATCGACCTCGGCGACCTCGTGCGGCTTGAGGTCAATGCCGAGAAGCAGGAACTCTACATCAGCATTGGTAAGATTGCGCTTGACGGAAAGCAGAGTGCAGCAGGCGGCCGGGAGCATGTTAACGTCAGAACAGACGATGACGGCACTCTGCTGCAAAATCCGGACCCCCGAAGCGGCAATTTGAACTTGATGCCGGATATCTAGTTGGTTTGGCGTCCGCCCGCAACAGCAGATCACCCGCCCCACCGGCACTCCCCGTCACGTTTTGAATCGGAATTCAACGACTTGCGAGGCGAAGTGGATTCAATGCGGCAACGGGTTGAATCGGGATGTGAACTTGGAGCCTTTCCTGGTCAGATTGCAGCATTCTGTTGGCTCAAACGGAGTTGGATGGTCGACCGGCCGGCGCGCGTCGGGCGATCGGCTCGGACGTACCTGCGGGTATGCCCGTCGCCAATCGCCTTTGCCCTGACGAAAACCTGCTCCGGCAGAACGCTGCAATCTGACCAGGGAAGGCTCTAAAGCCGCAGCGCCAAAGGATGATCGACGAGCAGCCGGTCGACGGTGGCAAGCTGCAAGCCTTCGACCTTGCACTGCGCCAGCAGCAGCCGATCAAAGGGATCACGCGTCTCCGGCTCGGGGTCGGCGGCAGTAATCACATGCTGAATTTCGATCCCCAGCAGGATCAGCCCTATTTCCTCAAGAGAACCGGCAATGTCTTCGAGCGGCATGCCGGGATCCAACTTTCCCAGACGAGCCTTGATCGCCGTTTCCCAAAGGCTCGCGACGCTGACGAAGCCCACGGTTTTGCTGTCGCCGAGCAGCGACGCGATCTCCGGAAATCGCGCGCCAGCATCCTTCCTCAGGATCGCGAGAACGATGTGAGTATCAAGAAGAAGTCTCATGACTCCGGCAAAGGCCTCAGGAGGAAATCCTCCGGCAGCGGATCGTCAAAATCATCCGCGATGAACGGCACCGGATTGGTAATACCCCGAGCACGAAGATAGGCCTGACCGGCCTCCAGATTCAAACCGCCGCGTTTCTGATGCGGCACCAGGTCGAACACCGGTCGGCCGTTCCGCGTGACGACAATGGTCTCGCCTGCCTCGACCTCGCGGGCAAGCTCGGTCAGGCGGTTCTTCGCGTCACGGATCGAAACGGTCTTCATGATACCAAATGTAGCCACATGCAGCCACACCGTCAACGCCGGATAAATAAAAGGCCCGCCGTCACCGGCAGGCCTTCGATCGATATGATCGCGGTTCGTTTTACTTGCAGGCGCCGCAGAAGCGCTGGATGCGGCGGCAGGCTTCCTCGAGCAGATCTTCCGACGTCGCATAGGAGATGCGGAAATTCGGGCCGAGGCCGAAGGCGGAGCCGTGAACGACGGCGACGCCTTCCGATTCCAGAAGCTCGGAAACGAAATCTTCGTCCGTCTCGATGACCTTGCCCGACGGCGCCGTCTTGCCGATCAGGCCGGCGCAGGACGGATAGACGTAGAAGGCGCCTTCCGGCACCGGGCAGACGATGCCCTTGGCCTGGTTCAGCATGGACACGACGAGGTCGCGGCGACCTTCGAAGATTTTCTTGTTCGCCGGGATGAAGTCCTGCGTGCCGTTCAGCGCTTCGACAGCCGCCCACTGGGCGATCGACGTCGCACCCGAGGTCTGCTGACCCTGGATCATGTCCATTGCCTTGATGAGATGGAGCGGGCCGGCGGCATAACCGATACGCCAGCCGGTCATGGCATAGGCCTTGGAGACGCCGTTCATCGTCAGTGTGCGGTCGTAGAGGCTGGGCTCGACCTCCACGGGAGTGACGAACTTGAAGTCGCCATAGGTCAGGTGCTCGTACATGTCGTCCGTCAGCACCCAGACATGCGGATGCTTCATCAGCACGTCGGTCAGCGCCTTCAGTTCGGCATGCGTATAGGCCGCACCCGTCGGGTTGGACGGCGAGTTGAAGATGAACCACTTGGTCTTCGGCGTGATCGCCTTTTCGAGATCGGCGGCCTGGAGCTTGAAATTATGCTCCTGGGTGGCCGAAACGAACACCGGCGTGCCGCCGCAGAGCGCCACCATCTCCGGATAGGACACCCAGTAGGGCGCCGGAATGACGACCTCATCGCCCGGGTTCAGAGTCGCCATGAAGGCGTTGAACAGGATCTGCTTGCCGCCGGTGCCGACGATCGTCTGCTCCCAGGAATATTCCAGGCCGTTCTCGCGCTTGAACTTGGCGGCGATCGCCTTGCGCAGCTCAGGGATACCGGAAACCGGCGTGTACTTCGTCTCGCCGCGGTTGATCGCGTCGATGGCGGCCTTCTTGATATTGTCGGGCGTATCGAAATCCGGCTCGCCCGCGCCGAGGCCGATGACGTCGCGTCCTTTCGCTTTCAGCTCGCGCGCTTTCTGGGAAACGGCGATGGTGGCTGAAGGCTTCACACGGGAAAGAGCATCGGCAAGGAAGGCCATGATATCGGTCCTATTGGTTAAAACGGGCAGAAAGCCGGGACCGGAGTTCTGCGGTTAGCTCTATGTCCAATGTATGACGGCATTTCAAGGGCAAAGGCGTGATGGGGGCAATGATTCTTATCGATCGTTTTGCCGCACCGGCGGGCGGACCCGCCGTCGTTCTCACCGGGACTTGCAGCGCGCAGTCGAAACGCACCGCACACTCTTGTTTGGCTGGCCGCAGCTGTCATCCTCTATCTGGCTGCGGCGGGCGAGATCACCAGCAATGTATGGAACTTGCACATCTTCCATGTGCCGGCCGCGATATTTGCGGCCACGGCGCGCTTCTTCTGGCAAAGCTTTCATCTAAGACAACCCCGGCGGTCGTGCTCCGCTTGATCTGCATCGTGGTCGTCGCTGTGGGCTGGTCGACCCTTCCCCCTCGTCAGGACGATGAAGAAGCCAATCGCCATGAAGGGCAAGCTGCTTGACGAGGAACTGGCGCGGCTGGCGAAACCGGGCGACCTTGTCGTCGCCATCGCACCCGAGGGCCGGCGATCCCGTCGCGGTCTAATACAGCAGGGCGCGCGGATGGGTGTTTCCACCCGGCGGAGGCGATTCCGAATGGTCGAAATTCGTCGCCAATGACGCCACGGCGATCGGGCAGCTCGAGGACCTGCGCGGCAGGGGGCGGATCTGTTCGGCGTGGCGAAGAACGCCGCCGACAAGCAGGATCTACGGTTCATCGAGCATCATGTCGGCGTCATCGATTATCTGAACAAGACCGCAACCAAGCTTGTGGATTCGGATGATTTGCTGGTCTACAGAATTACCCATCCATGAACGTCACGACAATTGGGGGCACGGGATTTGGGCAGGGTATGACCCCGGCCGCGGTATTTTCACGGTGACGATGATCATGTTTTTCGTCTTTTAAAATCAGAGAGATCGCCGGATTTCAATCGCGCCACGAATAAGCCGCAACAAATGCCGCCCGCCGCCGCAATTCGGTCGCGAGCGCGCCGAGATCGAAGCTGCATCATTCCCTCATCCAAAATTGGTTATTGAGGGTAGGCCAATGTTTCTGGAAGATGAGTTCGCCATTGGGCGCATGCGCATGCGCCGGATCTCCATTTCATGTCTTGTCGCCGTCACCGCCTTTGTCGCCTGCATCGCTGCGATGCTGGGGCTTGCCTCTGCCGCCCGCGCCGAGACGCGGCAGGCATCCGGCCAGCTCGCGGCCCTTCTACGGCCGAACGACGTCAATAGCGGCTCGCTGCTCTTCCCGTCGAAGGAACCGGGCTTTTATGTCGAAGCGCCGCGGCTGAAGACCGACGTCGCAATCGCTGTTTCCGGCCCGATCGCCAGGGTGAAGGTGACCCAGCGTTTCCAGAACCCGAGCCAGGGCTGGGTCGAGGGCACCTACGTCTTCCCGCTGCCGGACAATTCCGCCGTCGATGCGCTGAAGATGCAGATCGGCGAACGCTTCATCGAAGGCCAGATCAAGCCGCGCCAGGAAGCCCGCGAGATCTACGAGCAGGCCAAGGCTGAGGGCAAGAAGACAGCGCTGCTCGAACAGCAACGGCCGAACATCTTCACCAACCAGGTCGCCAATATCGGTCCCGGCGAAGAGATCGTCGTGCAGATCGAATATCAGCAGACGGTCCACCAGTCCGGCGGCGAATTCTCGCTGCGTTTCCCGATGGTCGTCGCGCCGCGCTACAATCCGGCGCCGATCGTCCAGACCGTCGAGTTCAACAACGGTGCCGGCTTCGCAACACCGAGAGACCCGGTGGAAAATCGCGAGAAGATCGAAGCCCCGGTGCTCGATCCGCGCGAGAATGCCAAAATCAATCCGATCTCGTTGACAGTCAATCTCAAGGCTGGCTTCCCGCTCAGTGGAGTGAAGTCGTCCTTCCACGACGTCGATATCCGGGAGGACGGCGACCAGGCGAGAACGATCAGCCTGAAAGGAGACGCGGTTCCTGCCGACAAAGATTTCGAGCTCACCTGGAAAGCCGCTCCGGGCAAGACGCCAGGCGCCGGCCTCTTCCGCGAAGCGATTGATGGCAAGACCTATCTGCTTGCCTTCGTCACCCCGCCCACCGCGCCGGATGCGGCAGCGCCGGCAAAACGCGAAGTGGTCTTCGTCATCGACAATTCCGGCTCCATGTCCGGCCAGTCGATCGAGCAGGCAAGACAAAGCTTGGCGCTTGCCATCTCCAGATTGAACCCGGACGACCGCTTCAACGTCATCCGTTTCGACGATACGATGACCGACTATTTCAACGGCCTCGTCGCCGCTACTCCCGATAACCGCGAAAAGGCCATCGCTTACGTCCGGAGCCTGAACGCCGATGGCGGCACGGAAATGCTGCCGGCGCTCGAGGATGCACTTCGCAACCAAGGCCCCGTCGCAACCGGCGCTCTGCGCCAGGTCGTCTTCCTGACGGATGGCGCGATCGGCAACGAAAAACAGCTCTTCCAGGAAATCACCGCAAACCACGGCGATGCCCGCGTATTCACCGTCGGCATCGGCTCGGCGCCGAACACTTATTTCATGACCAAAGCCGCCGAGGTCGGCCGCGGCACCTTCACCCAGATTGGCTCGACCGACCAGGTGGCAAGCCGCATGAGCGAACTCTTCGCCAAGCTGCAGAACCCCGCAATGACCGATATCGCCGCAACCTTCGAAGGCATCGAAGCCGAGGATATCACGCCGAACCCGATGCCCGACCTCTATAGCGGCGAGCCCGTCGTTCTGACTGCGGAATTGCCGCAGGAAAAGCCTACCGGCAAGCTGCAGATCGTCGGCAAGACAGGCAACCAGCCCTGGCGCGTCGAGATGGATATCGCCAATGCCGCAGACGGCAACGGCATTTCCAAGCTCTGGGCGCGACGCAAGATCGACGATTTCGAGGCCCGTGCCTATGAGCGCCAGGACCCCGCGGCACTCGACAAGGACATCGAGACGGTGGCGCTCGCCCACCACCTCGTCTCGCGCGTCACCAGTCTGGTCGCCGTCGACGTCACGCCGTCGCGGCCGGCAACCGAACCGCTCGGCTCGACGAAGCTGCCGCTCAACCTCCCCGAAGGTTGGGACTTCGGAAAGGTCTTCGGCGAAAATGCTGTCCCTTCTGGCGGCGCCGAACGCCATGGCGCGGCCACGCCGGTTGGAAGAGCCGAACCGCAACGGACCGCAGCCGCAACCCAGGATCTCGCCGCATCGCCCGAGATCGCCAACTTGATGGCCGCGGCGCCGACGGCGAAAGCCGCCATGCTGATCGCGCAGAAGAGCTCAACCGTGAACTTGCCGCAGACGGCGACGCGCGCCGACGAGCAGATCATGCGCGGGCTCACCATGCTGCTGCTGGCGCTGGCGGCGGCGAGCGGGCTCGCCATCTGGCGCCGCCGCCTCAAGGGTCTCGTCACTGCCGGAGCCAAGCGCGATGGCTTCTAGCAACAATCAGGAAGCGGCCGAATTCGAGCCGCTTCCGACCTATCTGGAACTCGCCATGGCCGCCGCCACGGCCCACGACATGCCGAAGGCACGGAGGAGAAAGGGTTTCTTCCTCTGGCGTCTTTCGCCGATCGAAAAGACGATCGCCTTCGCCATTGCCGGTCTTGCCTTCTACGGCTTGACGCTGATCGGCGACGGCCTCCTGCTGAAGGCGAAGGCAGAAATCTCTCAGGTCCTGCTGAAGCGTGCTTTTGCCGCCGAACTGAGCGGCAAGGAGACGAAACCCTGGCCTTGGGCCGATTTCATCACTGAAGCGAGGGTGCGTGCGCCGCGCCTCGGCAAGGAGGCGATCGTGCTTTCCGGCGCCTCCGGCCAAGCGCTCGCCTTCGGTCCGGCCTGGCTCGCCAATACACCGCAGCCGGGCGACGAAGGCACCTCCGTCATCGCCGCCCATCGCGACACCCATTTCCGCTGGCTGCAATATATAAGGCCGGGCGATACGATCGAAGTTACCCGCCGCGACGGCAAGCTATTGACATTCAAGGCCGGCGAAGGCCGCGTTGCCCCCTGGGACGCGAGCGGCATCGACCCCTCCTCCGATGGCCGCCGCCTTGTACTGACCACCTGCTGGCCTTTCGATGCGACCGAACGCGGGCCGCTGCGCTACATCCTCGAAGCCGAACTGGTCGATGGTAACGCGGCCGGCTCCGTTCAACCGGCAAACACAAAGCCGTTATTACAGACAGACTGAGGCTTGAAGCTCTGCCCTGCCCACTCCACGTTCCGGATGGAGAGACGACGGGGAAGCAAATGACAAGAATATCCGCCTTCCATTTCGCCGCGACGCTGATTCTTTTCGGCGCCACTTCGGCCAATGCGGCCGATACCGTCAACACGCAGGGTCCTACGGTTCGCGTCGAAAAACTGGCCGATGGTCTCGAACACCCCTGGGCGGTCGAAGTGTTGCCCGACGGCGCCTATCTCGTCACCGAGCGGCCGGGCCGCATACGTATCATCCGCAATGGCAAGCTTTCCGAGCCGATCGGCAACGTGCCCAAAGTGAATGCCCGCGGCCAGGGCGGTCTTATGGACGTGGCGCTTGCCACGGACTTTGTCGCGAGCAGAAAACTCTATTTCACCGCCGCCATCGCCAACAAGCAGGGCTCCGGCACCGAGGCCTTCAGCGCGACGCTATCTCCTGACGAAAAGACGCTTGAGGCGGTGACGCCGATTTTCACCATGAAGCGCTTCACCTCAGGCAACATCCAATATGGCGCGCGTATCGCGATTGCCCCTGACGGCACGCTGTTCATCAGTGTCGGCGACCGCGGCGACCGCGACCGCTCGCAGGACTGGCAGGACGATGCCGGCTCGATCGTTCACATCAATGCCGACGGCAGCATCCCCGCCGACAATCCGTTCAAGGACGGCGGCAAGGCGCTGCCGGAGATCTGGTCGAAGGGCCACCGGAACCCGCAGGGCATCTCTTTCGATGCCAAGGACGGCAAGCTCTACACCGTCGAGCATGGCGCACGCGGCGGCGACGAGATCAATCGGATCGAAGCCCGCAAGAATTATGGCTGGCCGATCATCACCTACGGCCGTGACTATTCGGGCGCCGAGATCGGCGAAGGCACCGCCAAAAAAGGGCTGGAGCAGCCGCTGCACTATTGGGATCCTTCGATCGCGCCCGGCGCGCTCGCTGTCTATCGCGGCGCCATGTTCCCGGAATGGGACGGCGACTTCCTCGTCGCGGCACTGAAATTCCAGCTGCTCTCGCGCATGCAGCGCGACGAGAGCGGCGCCTTCGTCGCCGAAGAGCGCTTGTTCGAAGGTGATTACGGCCGCATCCGCGACGTCATCGTGGCGCCCGATGGCGCGCTGCTGATGGTGACGGACGAGGACGACGGCGCGCTGCTCAGGGTCTCGCGCGCTCCGGCCAGCAACGGTTGAGCGATCACAGCGCGCTGCGCAATTCCTTGCGAATGACGAATTTCAGCCCCGACCAGGTCCCGTCGACAGCGCAGACCTTGATGTCGACCAGGCCAGTTGGCAGCAGGATCTCCCGCAGCACGTCTTCGGTGATATCGGTCGGCACGCGTGAACTCTTCTTCGGCCAGGAGATCCAGATCATGCCGTCGGGCTTTAGGACCCGCAAAAGCGTTGGCGCCGCCGCTTCCAGCACCATGCGCTCAGTGACAAATAGATGCACATAGTCAAACGCCCGCAAAAGTGTCTCGGGAAGCACGCGGACGACCGAAGCAAAACCGGCGAAACCAACGATGTCTTCGATCGTTTCGGGAACATCGAGAAGAGCGGCAGCCTGCCCATGCGCAAGCCCGAGCTTCCTGGCAAGCGGCGTACCGGAATAGCTTGCCGTTCCGGGTGCAGCCATGTCGCTCGCCGGCCGCTGTTTTTCGTGTTGCATGCCTCCACCTCCCCCATCAGCACCAAGTCTTCGCCCTTGCCTAGCGGAAAGGCAACTGCTAACCGCTCGGACACATCTCCCTTCCCTTGGAGGACGACATGACGCGCATTCAGGCGAATCTCCTCCTGTTGTTTGCCGCCGCCATCTGGGGCGGCGGATTCGTCGCACAATCGACGGCGATGAAGGCGATCGGCCCCTTCTGGTTCATCGCCCTGCGTTTTGCGGTTGCCACATTGGCCGTCTTGCCTTTCGTTCTTCTGGAAGCGCGCAAGGCAGAGGCGAAGACCAGCGCGCGCCATGCCAGGCTCTACGTCCTTACCGGCCTTGCCCTTTTCAGCGGCGCTGCCACCCAGCAGGTCGGCCTGCAGACGACGACGGTAACGAATTCCAGCTTCATCACCGGCCTCTATGTCGTCTTCGTGCCGCTCATTGCCGTGTTCTTCCTGCGCCGTGCCCCGCATTGGATCATCTGGCCGGGCGCGCTGATGGCGCTCGCCGGCATCTATCTCCTATCCGGCGGTCATCTTTCGGCGCTCACCTCAGGCGATCTCCTGACCGTGGTCTGCGCCGTCTTCTGGGCGATCCAGATCACCCTTGCCGGCACGACCGTCTCCGAGAACGGAAGGCCACTCGCGCTGGCGGCCACGCAATTTGCCGTTACCACTGTCTTCGGGCTGGCCATTGCCGCAACGGTCGAACCGATCAGCCTTTCCGCGATTTGGTCCGCAGGACCCGAGATCCTTTATGTCGGCATCTTCTCGTCCGGTCTGGCCTTCGTGCTGCAGGTAATCGCGCAGCGCTACACGACGCCGTCGCAGGCGGCGATCTTCCTTTCGTCCGAAGCGCTCTTCGGTGCATCGCTCGCAGCCCTGATTCTCGGTGAGTCGATGCCGGCGACAGGATATACAGGTTGTGCGCTAATGTTTATCGCTATGCTTGTAGTCGAGATCGTCCCCGGATTTGCTCGCCGCCGCTTGCCAGCCGTCTGAACACGCCTCCAAATATGGGTGGACGCCGGATCTGGAAAAAAATTTTAGGAACCCGCAAGGCCCGTTTACGTTGCATTTTTGGCAAAATCTGCCCGAAACTTACATTGCGGACGATATGAATCGTTAATCATCCTCCGTTCGCGACGGAAATTTTGCGTTTTTGCGCAAACCAGATGTCGGGAGCAGTGTGCCCGGAAGGACACGTTAAAAAACTTTTGCTTGCCAAAATCCCTTAAACGCAGCACTCTCGGCTCGTTCGGGCATTTTGCGAGCATGGGAAGTCCTTAAGTATTTGCGCGCCGGGAACGCTAATATTCCGGTCAGCCGGTTCCAGAAAAAGCAGGCGAAAGTCCTGCTTGGAACAGGCCGAGGTAGAGGGGACCTTTTTCTCACATTTCAAGACTTGCCTGCTAACGCCTCCCGCAAGGAGGCAATGCTATGATGCTGCCCGTGTGGATGGCGGGCAGAGAGAAAAGGACCTGACGCATGGCCGAGACTGGCACTGTAAAATTCTTCAATACCGACAAGGGCTTCGGCTTCATCAAGCCGGACCGGGGCGGCGCCGATATCTTCGTTCACATTTCTGCCGTACAGGCCTCCGGGCTGGCCGGTTTGACGGAAAACCAGAAGGTAAGCTTCGACACGGAGCCGGATCGCCGCGGCAAGGGCCCCAAGGCTGTCAATCTGCAGATTGCCGGCTGAGCCCTTAACTAGGCTGTCGAATTCGAGTTGAAGCCCGGCAGCAATGCCGGGTTTTGTCGTTCAGCCTTCGTTCAGCTAGAAATCTCTAGGACTGACACCATCGAGAAGGAGCCGGAGTTCGGTTTCCGAGATTGGGACTTGATGGTTATGAACAGGCTCGCCAAAACTCTTCTGCTGACGGCAACGGCTGCCGCGCTTACTCTCTCCGTCATCGGCGACGCCTCGGCCGGCGACCGCCACTGGCGCCATCATAACAACAACGACGCCTTGGTCGGCGGCGCTGTCGGCCTCGCCACCGGTCTGATCGTCGGCTCGGCCATCGCCAACGCCAATAACGGCCCTGTTTACGACGAACCCCGCTACATCGACCCGCCTTACGAGCCGGGATATTAC
Source organism: Rhizobium sp. NLR8a (assembly GCF_019685235.1). NCBI lineage: Bacteria > Pseudomonadati > Pseudomonadota > Alphaproteobacteria > Hyphomicrobiales > Rhizobiaceae > Rhizobium > Rhizobium sp. NLR8a. The sequence continues at coordinate 260,526 of NZ_JABDWI010000010.1, read as the reverse complement.
GAGCCTGCTCCGGTCTATCGCGCCCCGCGCCGCGTCTATGTCGAGCAGCCGCAGTATGTCGAACAGCCGAGATATTATGCGCCCGTCCGCACCTCGGTGGAGCCCTGGTCACCGCAATGGGAGCGTTACTGCTCCTACCGCTACCGCTCCTTCGATCCGCGCAGCGGCACCTATATCGGCAATGACGGCCGCAGCCATTTCTGCACTGCAGGCTGATTGTTCAAAATTCCTGATACAAAGCGCCGCTCCTCAGCGGCGCTTTTGTTTTTTGCCGAGTTTAGGCGGTCTTCTTTTCCCAAGGCATTAGGCCCGCTTCGGCATCCGGGTCAAAATCAGTCGAGACGCTGACGGCACGCCATTCTCGATCGGCCTCGATGCGCGCCGCATCCGCTTTCTCGACATTGCGAACCGCATCGCTGCCGAGCAGCAACCGGAACGGCGGTTGTTCGAGCCCTGAAATGTGGATGACGACCGCAGCCGCCTTGGCAGGATCGCCAGGTTGACGGCCGTCATATTCACGCTGGAAGCGCACTGTGGCGCCGACCGTTTCCGCATAGTTCGCTCGCCCCTCGGCCAGCACCGTCGAGGCACCGGCAAAATCCGTTCTGAAGCCGCCCGGCTCGATCACCGTCACCCTGATGCCGAATGGCGCGATCTCTTTCGACAACACCTCCGAAAAGCCCTCGACGGCGAATTTTGCTGCCGAATAGGCGCCGCGTCCAGCCGGTCCGATACGGCCACCAACGGATGAGAACTGGATGATATGGCCCGCACCCTGTTCGCGCATCAGGGCGATCACCGCCTTGGTCATGATAACAGTGCCGAACAGGTTGGTCTCGATCTGGGCCCGGAAATCGGCAAGGCTGGTATCCTCGATCGGGCCGACATTGCCGTAGCCGGCATTGTTGACAAGCACGTCGATACGGCCGAACCGCTTCACGCCAGCTTCCACCGCGGCAGCTGCCGCCTGCTCGTCGGTCACGTCAAGCGGCAGCGTCAGCACCTGACTGCGGTACAGTTCGGAAAGAACGGCAAGCTGAGCGGGATCGCGCGCCGTCGCCACCAGATTGTCGCCGGCTGCCAGAACCGCCTCCGCCAGCGCCCGACCGAGACCACGCGAACTGCCTGTAATCAACCACACCTTCGACATCGGTAACCTCTCCTTGATTGGTTCCCGGAGCATGTAGGTCGTATTGTTTCCATTCGAAAGAAGGTACCAGTATGATCTATACACACCCTGAGGTAACTGGGAATGGCCGGCGAAATGTTCGATTTCTGTTGCAACATGACCGACGAGCAGGATGCGCGGGCGCGCGCCTTGATCGAGCGGGCGGCGGCGAAATGGCCGCTGCGCATCCTGCACGTCTTGTCCGATGCCGGCGCGCCCTTACGCTTCTCGCGCCTCATGGAGCGGGTTGAGGGCATCAGCCAGAAAGTGCTGACTCAGACGCTGCGCACGCTCGAAAACGACGGCCTCATTATTCGCACGCTCTATCCCGAGATTCCACCGCGCGTCGAATATGAATTGACGCCGCTCGGCCGCAATCTGCTCATGCAGGTTGTCACTCTCTGGCGCTGGATCGTCGAGCGCCTGGATGAGTTCGATGCGCGCAAGGCCGTGAAGCTGACGGCAACGGACATTTAAGCGGGAATGCGGATCGTCGCCCTCAAGCCTCCGAGTGGACTGTCGCCGAGCGTGACGTTGCCCCCATGGCTGCGCGCAATATCACGGGCGATCGCAAGACCGAGGCCAGTGCCCGATGCATCGAGGTTGCGGGCCGTGTCCAGCCGGAAGAACGGCTTGAACACGTCTTCGCGATTCTTTTCCGGAATGCCCGGCCCGTCATCGTCAAAAATAACAGTCAGCCACTTGGCATTGTGCTTGGCCTCGATGTCGAGCCTGTCGGCATAACGGCGCGCGTTCGAGGCAAGGTTGGTGACGAGACGCGTGAACGCATTCGGTCTGACGGAAATGTCGTCGTCGCCCTCGATCGAATAGCTGAACCTTTTACGATGCAGGACGAAATCGGATTCCAGCTTGGCGAAGATCTCGCTGAGCTTCAGTTCGCCAACATCCTCTTCGACCTCGCCGCGGGCGAAGGCCATGTAGGCTTCCAGCATCGTCTGCATATCATTGACGTCGTCGTTCAGGCCATGCAGGTCGGGATTGTCGCCGGCGAGCGCCAGTTGCAGCTTGAAGCGGGTGAGAATGGTGCGCAGATCGTGGCTGACGCCGGAAAGCATCGCCGTGCGCTGCTCGATCTGCCGTTCGATGCGTTCACGCATCAGAATGAAAGCAAGGCCGGCGCGCCTGACCTCGTCGGCGCCGCGCGGATAGAAATTGTCGGGCTTCTGCCCTTTGCCGAAGCTTTCGGCAGCCCGGGCCAGCATCAGGATCGGCCGAATCTGTCCGCGCAGGAAGAGGATCGAGATGCCGATCAGCACCAGCGACGTGCCGACCATCCAGACGATGAAGATATGGGTGTTTGAGGCATAGGTCTGACTGCGTTTGGCCAGCACCCGCAGTATCTTGTTCTCGAGCTTGATGCGGATTTCGACGAGATTCGAGTTACCAACCGTGTCGATCCAGAAAGGCCGGTGAATCTCATCGGTGATCTCATCGCTGAGAATGCCGTCAAGGATCGAGAAGAAGGGCTTGACGCGCGGCGGCGGCAGATCGCCGTCCGGCTCGATCGAAATCTGCAAGTTGAGCTGATCGCGCGCGATGCGGATGATCTCGCTATAGTCCGAATTCTGCGGATAAGTCTCGACGATCTCGATAATCGCGGCGATGTCGCGGGTGACGGCGAGCGACAGCCGTTCGGTCACCATTTGCCAGTGACGCTCCATGAAGACGGCGGCCACGACGGATTGCAGCAGCACCATCGGGATGATGATGATCAGCAGTGAGCGCGCGTAGAGTCCGGTGGGCAATCGGCGCCGCAGCCAGCGGACGATCCAGCGCCAGCCCGCCGCCGGAGCGCGGTCTTCCCGCCGCAAACTGTCCATTGTCACCATCGTCGGTCCCGGCCGTTCAGAGCACGATGCGGGAAAGTGTGAACGTCATCGGCATCATGCTCCACTTCTCAAATCTAGTCGATGCTCAGCCTGTATCCGATGCCGCGAACCGTCTGCAGCCAGACGGGGTTGGCCGGATCCTCCTCGATCTTGCGCCTGAGCCGGTTGATCTGCACGTCGATCGTCCGCTCGCCGACCTCGGTGTCATTGCCGATCAGTTCGTGACGGGGGATGGTGTCACCGGCGCGCCGCGCAAAGAGCAGCATGATTTCCTGCTCGCGATCGGTAAGCCGGATCACCTCACTGGCTTTCTTCAGCTCCTTGCGGGTCAAGGAGAAAGTGTAGGGCCCGAACATGACCTGTTCAATCTTCAGCCCCTCACCGCCAGCGTTGCGGCGCAGGATATTGTTGATGCGCAGGACCAGCTCGCGCGGATCGAAGGGTTTTGAGAGATAATCGTCGGCGCCGGCCTCGAGGCCTTCGATGCGGTTGCCCGATTCCGCCAGCGCCGTCAGCATGATGATCGGCACATTCTTGATGGCCCGAAGCCCGCGGGTGACGTCTATGCCGGATTCGCCCGGCATCATCACATCCATGATGATGAGATCGAAATCGAGACCGGCAAGTTTGCGCTGCGCCTCGGCGCCGTCGGCCGCGACAGTGACGCGAAAGCCGTTCTCCGCGAGATAACGATTGAGCAGCGCGCGGATGCGGGAGTCATCGTCGACCACCAGCAGATGCGCCGCATCGTCGGAAATACCTGTCCTGACCGCCATTCAATCCGCCTTCTTTCTGTCCCGCATGCCTCCGAGGAAGGCCTTCACGCCCTCCCGCTCCTGCGCAGAGGCTCCTTCGAATGCCCGCTCAATGCGGCGCGATTGCGGCTCTGCAAGGGCAAGCGCCAGCTCGCGGCCCGATTTCGTCGGATAAAGCTTGCGCTGCCGCCGATCCTCAGGACCGGCCACCTGGCGAATATAGCCTGAGTCGATCAGCTGTTTCAGCACCCTTGCAAGACTCTGCTTGGTGATCTTCAGTGTGTCGAGAAGATCAGCCACCGTCATGCCCGGATTGCGGTTGACGAAATGCACGACGCGGTGATGCGCCCGGCCGAAGCCGCTCTTCTCGAGGATGGCGTCAGGATCGGAAACGAAGTCGCGATAGGCGAAGAAGAACAGTTCGATGATCTCGAAATCGATACCGCCTGTATCTTCCATCGGCGTGGCCAACGGCTCCGGCTTGCCTGCTTTCAGACCGGTCTGTCGTGACACTCGGCATTTCCTTTCTCGTTCCGCATGTTGCGGGAAACTATCCGCAAAATATAGATCAGTATTGTTGGCATAAATTTACGCGGCTGCCAGCTTTGCCGAACTTTCGTGGGAGCCCCCAGCTTCTCAGTTTCCCTGACACTTCTTTTGGAAACCAAGGTCCGCCGGAATTTCCGACCGCAATAAGTAATTCCCTTACCGCCTGTGGATAAAACGTAATGGGGACAACAATCAACAGGCAGGGCGCGTTAAGCGCCGGAGAAGGTTTGGGATCGCCTGGCATCGAGGTGATCGAGGGCGCGATCCGGCCGGAGGAACTGCCTGATTTCAGCGAATGTTTCCGGTTCGGTCGCACCGGTTAGGCCGCGGAAGCAACGCCGGTCTCCAACAGGCCGAACTCTTAATATATTATTATCTTCTCATACAAAGAAAGAAAGCTGGGAAAATCCATCCTTGCGGGATTGAGGCGGGAGGAGGAATTGCCCGGACGAGGCGGCCTGCCGACCGCCTCGTTTCGGATTTCCCGATGATCTTACTGATAGACGTAGACGATCCGACGCGTACCTGGATCGACCAGCACCGGCCGGTCGTTGATCCTTGTGTAGCGGTATTCATAGTCCGGAATCGTCTCGAAAGTCACGTCGGCAGGCACTTCCGCGCCGACGACCACATCGCCGCCAAGCCGGACTGTCTCGGTCGGATTGGTCTCGATGTAGGTCCGCACCGTCTCCGGCGGAGTGATCGTTTCGACGGCTCCGACGGGGCCGATCAATTCATCGCCCGGTGCCGGCTGTGGGTCAGCCGGGACAACGCTGGCGGTGGACTCGTAGGTCACGACCGGAACGCCGATTTCGGAACGATGCTGCTCGACGATAACTTGATTGCCGCCATACTCCATCTGTAGATAATCCGCATAGACCCAGCCGCGGATCCCGTTGACGTCGACACGGCACCAGCGGCTGCCCTCGATACAGCCGTCGAGCACCGCGGTCGAGCCGCGGGTGGCAAGGCCGACTGCCGGATATTGCGGGCCCGGACCGGCGCGGACGTTGAGATCGTTGACCGTGGTCGCCACCATCTCCGCCTGCGCCAGACCGCCGCTCGCCAGGAGCACGGCTCCAGCCAATAGGATGTTTCTCTTCAAGGTCATGTGAGCGTCTCCTTGGTTTCGATGGCCGGACAACGCGCGGCGTTCTACGATGTTCCCACGCGCCCCGACCCGGCAAAACAACACCTGTAAATACGCGCTGGCAAGCAATTGAAAAACCATAACAAAACTGGACTTCCCCGACGGGCCGAACGGTGGAAGGGACGTATAAACTTGTGTTGCAGTGGGTCTTGCTGCCGTGAAACACGCGTCAAAAGCCGAAGATTTCGGCTGTCCTCGACGCCGTTTCGGACTATACCCTGAGCACCCGAGACACCCAAGCGAGGCACTTATGGGCATGCTCCAGGCCGGCATCATTCCGGTGACACCCTTTCAGCAGAACTGCACGGTCTTCTTCGATCCCGGTACCCGGGAAGGCGTCGTCGTCGATCCGGGCGGCGACGTTCCGCTGATCCTTCAGGCGATTGAGAAAGGCGACCTGACCATCAAGGAAATCTGGCTGACGCACGGTCATCTAGACCATGCCGGCGGCGCCAGGGAGCTGAAGGAAGCGCTCGGCGTCGACATCGTCGGCCCGCATCAGGACGACCTGCCGCTGCTGCAGCGGATAGAGACCCAGGCCGCGACATACGGCATATCCGGATTGCGCAATGTTCTGCCGGACCGCTGGCTGAAGAACGGCGACAAGGTCTCCTTCGGCGCCCACGAATTCGAGGTCTATCACACGCCCGGCCACGCCCCCGGCCACGTAATCTATTTCAACCGCGCGCAGAATTTCGCCCATCTCGGCGACGTGCTCTTCAACGGCTCGATCGGCCGCACCGACCTGCCGGGCGGCAATCATCAGCAGCTGCTGGATTCGATCCGCGACAAGGTCCTGCCGCTCGGCGACGATGTTGGCTTTATCTGCGGCCACGGGCCCGGCAGCCGCATCGGCGACGAACGGCGAAGCAATCCCTTTCTGCAGGAAATCAGGCCTCGTTGAGCATCCAATGCAGACACATCAGGCACCCGGCAAAACGATGTGAGCCGATACTCACATCATCTTCCTGCCGTTCGGCACCGGCTGTTCGACCGCCGCAAGCACGATCGCGCCATTCTCGTCCTCGAATCCCAGCGTCAGCACTTCCGAACGGAGCGGCCCGATCTGCCGCGGCGGGAAGTTGACGACGCCGAGCACCTGCCGGCCCATCAGGGTTTCCAGCGTATAATGCACGGTGATTTGCGCCGAGGATTTCTTGATGCCGATCTCAGGGCCGAAATCGATGAGCAGCTTGAAAGCCGGCTTGCGCGCCTCCGGAAAGAGGCTAGCTTCGATGATCGTACCGACACGGATGTCGACACGCTCGAAATCGGCGTAGCTGATCTCTTCCGCCATGTGGTTCTTCCTCAGCCGGCCAGTTCCTCGGCCCGCTTGCGCGCTGCCGCGAGCGCCTTGTCGAACAGGGGCTGCATGCCGTTCTCCGCCATCAGCACGGCGAGCGCCGCCGCCGTCGTGCCGCCGGGAGACGTCACATTCTGGCGCAGCCGCGAAGCATCGTCGGGGGACTGGTGCAAGAGTTCACCAGCCCCCGCGACCGTTTCCCGCGCAAGACGCATGGCGAGGTCCGCCTGCAGGCCGAGCTTTCGGCCTGCCTCCGCCATACATTCGACGAGATAGAATACATAAGCCGGGCCACTGCCGGAAAGCGCCGTCACGGCATCGATATCGGCCTCGGCAGGCACCCATTCGACCGGGCCGGAGACGCTGAGAAGGGCATGGACGCGTTCGCGCTGCGGATTGCTGACCCCTGAATTGGCAAAGGCCCCGGTCACACCGCGGCCGACCATAGCCGGCGTGTTCGGCATGGCTCGCACCATGGCGGCTTTGCCGAGATGTCTTTCGAGAAAACCGAGCGTCTTGCCGGCTGCGACCGAGACAACGACCGTCGCCGGTCCGACGGCGCTCTTCACCGCCGGCAACACCGTCTCCATCACCTGCGGCTTGACCGCGAGGAATAAGACACTCGCCTTCAATTCCGCAGGGACCGTGGTCAGATGCATCGCACCGGCTTCCTTGATCGTCGCCAGCATCGCCGACGAGGGGCCGGGATCCACAACGATGACGGCCGAACCCGGAACGCCGCTCTTCAGCCAGCCGGAGAGCATGGCTCCGCCCATGTTTCCGGCGCCGATCAGCACGATGGGATTTACCGAGGAGAAAGCCTTCGCTGGCATCTTATGCCTCGCCTACCGTTTCGAACAGCACGGCTTCCATCGCCTTCGCCGCGTCCATGCCGGACCAGACAACGAACTGGAATGCCTGGAAATAGGCTTCGCAGGTGTCGAGCGCGCTGGAAAGCAGCACCTCTACCTGGCGATTGGTCGGCTCCGCGCCGCCTGCAAGCAGCAGCGACTGCCTGAAGATGACGACATCTTCCTGACGCCAGAGGTCGAAATGACCCATCAGCACCTGCCCGTTGATCGCCGAGAGCAGCTTGACCACCTCGTTGACCCTGATGTCGGGGACTTTGATATCGAAAGCGCAGCCAAGATGCAGCGCCTCGAATTCCTCCATCCATGAAAAGGAAACGTGATAGTCCGCCCAGCGCCCCTCGACCGTCATTGCGATCTCGTCCTCGCCGGACCGCTCGAACGACCAGTCGTTGTTGGAGGCCACGTACTCGATCATATCGACCGGGTTCGACTGACGCTCGACTTCCAATTCCATCAGGTTCATGCAGCACCTTCTTGACCGGAACGAATGCGGCTTAGCTTGGGATACGAACACAAGAAAGACACACGCAATACCGGAAACCACCATCGGATGATCGTTGAACCGCTGCCAGACTTAACGCAGATAACCTGCCCGGAGCTTACCAAGTCGCTTCGAATCATCATTTAAAATCAGTGTATAATGACCCTTGCCACCTGCCAGCCCCCAGAAGGGAAAATAGGGCGGACCTGCTGTGGAAAGCACTTCGAAACTCAATTCAGAAGGGAGATTAAACGACTCTGCGTATTGGCTTTTTTGGCTGTGTCCACAGGTGGAAAACTCACCTGGAATTTTTTGTGACAGATGCGGCGTGTGGCATGAAGGCAACGCCGCATCTGCGCCATATGGGAATTTAGTGGCTCTCGCCGGCGAGCTTGGCCTCCAACGCCGCGATACGGGCGGCAAGCGCCTCATTTTCATCACGCGCCTTGATCGCCATCTCGCGCACGGCCTCGAATTCCTCGCGCTTGACGACGTCCATGCTGTTCAGCCAACGCTCGGCCTGCGCGTTGAAAGCCGTCTCGATCTCCTTGCGGACGCCCTGGGCGGCACCTGCCGCGTCGGTCATCAGCTTGGCGAACTCGTCCATGATGCGGTTCGTTCCGGTCGTCATGGCGTTTTTCTCCCTTCGTATAAGGTGAATTCAGCCCTTCGGGGCCCCGAAGATTGAGGTAGGGCTTCGCCACCTGGGATGCAAGCGCTTTGCGCGGGATAGCCTTATCCTGAAGCAGGTAGCGGAGGAGCGATCACGAACAATGCACTTGACCGTCCGGGATCGCGGCGGCATGTTCCGCCGACCTCAACGGATGGGAAAATCTTGCCGACAGCAGCCAATCTCCTTGCCATCATGCCTTTCCCGGACATCGATCCGATCGCTTTTTCGCTCGGTCCGTTGGCGATTCACTGGTACGGCCTGGCATACGTCGCCGGCATCCTGCTTGGCTGGGCCTATGCGCGCCGCCTCGCCGCCAACGACAGTCTCTGGCCTGGCAATACATCGCCGATGACGAAGACGCAGCTCGACGATTTCATCGTCTGGGCCGCCCTCGGCGTCGTGCTCGGCGGCCGTCTCGGCTATATCTTCTTCTATGACCTCTCCGCCATCCTGCGCGATCCCATCCGCGCAGTCGAAATCTGGAACGGCGGCATGTCCTTCCACGGCGGCCTGACCGGCACGACGATCGCCATGATCATCTTTGCCCGCCGCAATGCCATTCCGATCTGGAGCCTGTTCGATATCGTCGCCGCCGTCGTTCCCTTCGGCCTGTTCTTCGGCCGCATCGCCAATTTCATCAATGGCGAGCTCTGGGGCCGGCTGAGCGACGTCCCCTGGGCCGTGGTTTTCCCGACCGGTGGTCCCTTCGCCCGCCATCCGAGCCAGCTCTACGAGGCCGGCCTTGAGGGCATCGTTCTGCTCCTGGTGCTTGCCGCCCTCGTCTACGGCATGCGCGCGCTGAAAAGCCCTGGCTTCATCACGGGCGTCTTCGTCTGCGGTTATGCACTGTCGCGCATCTTCGTCGAGTTCTTCCGCGAGCCGGACGCCCAGCTCGGTTACCTCCTCGGCACCAACTGGCTGACCATGGGCATGATCCTCTCCTCCCCGATGATCCTGCTCGGCCTCTGGGCGATCCTGCGGGCCCGTCGCCAGGCCGCGCCGCAGCTCTAAACCGGCAGGACGCGCGACATGACCACCGCTCTAGGCGAAAAGATCAAGGCGATCATCCAGGCCAACGGCCCGATCAGCGTCACCGACTATTTCTCGCTCTGCCTCGCCGATCCCGAGCACGGCTATTACCGCACCCGCGAGCCCTTCGGCCGTTCCGGCGATTTTGTCACCGCGCCCGAAGTCAGCCAGATCTTCGGCGAGATGATCGGCGTCTTCGTCGTCCATGCCTGGCAGCGTCATGGCACGCCGGCAGATGTGCGCCTGGTCGAGATCGGCCCCGGCCGAGGCACGATGATGGCGGATATGCTGCGCGTCATCGCCCGCATTGCCCCGCCGCTCTTCGACACGATGAGCGTGCATCTCGTCGAAACCAGCGAGCGCCTGCGCGACGTCCAGAGCCAGACACTCGAAGCTTATGGCGAAAGGATCGCGTGGCACGGTGGCTTTGATGAGGTCCCGCCGGGCTTCACGCTGATTGCCGCCAACGAATTGTTTGACGCGATCCCGATCCGGCAGTTCGTCCGCACGCAAACGGGTTTCCGCGAGCGCATGGTCGGTCTTGACGCCGATGGCGAACTGACCTTTGCCGCAGGTGTCGCGGGCATCGATCCTGCCCTACTGCCGGAACCGGTGCAGAACCTGCCGCTCGGCACGCTCTTCGAGATCTCGCCCGCCCGCCAGGCCGTGATGATGGCGATCTGTGAGCGGCTGCGCGCCTTCGGCGGCACGGCGCTGGTCATCGACTACGGCCATCTCGTCACTGGCTTCGGCGATACGCTGCAGGCGGTGCGCATGCATGAATTCGATCCGCCGCTCGCTCACCCCGGCGAAGCTGACCTGACGAGCCATGTCGATTTCCAGCAGCTCGCCGAGACGGCGATGACGGCCGGCCTCCATCTGAACGGCGCCCTGCACCAGGGTGACTTTCTGACCGGCCTCGGCATTCTCGAACGCGCCGCCGCCCTCGGGCGTGACCGCGAACCGCAGACCCAGCAGGTGATCCAGTCGGCGATCGACAGGCTTGCCGGCGCCGGTGAGGGTCGGATGGGCGAACTCTTCAAGGTCATGGCGGTCTCCCACCCTGCCGTTGATCTCATGCCCTTTCGCCCGGTGGATTGACAGGGCGCAGGCGGCTGAGCCAACATCCGCGCGAAACAGGAACTTGAAGCGCGCCGTGGATGCGATGCGCTCGGGACAAAACAAACCCCTCGAAAAACCCGGAATTACAGATGCAGGACGCGGCCTCTCCCGCACCGATCCAAAGCACGCTGCTGAACGAAGCGACGGGCGGCACCATCCGCCACGGTTATTTCACCCGGAAAGGCGGTGTTTCCGAAGGGATCTATCGCGGTCTCAACGTCGGCCTCGGCTCCAACGACGAGCGCGGGAACGTCGTGGAAAACCGCCGCCGTGTCGCCGCCTGGTTCGATCTGCCGCTCGAGCGGCTGGCAACTGTTCATCAGGTGCATTCGCCCGACGTCGTGACGATTGGCGCCGATTACGATGGCGCCCGTCCCGACGCGGACGCGATGGTGACGGCAGTTCCCGGCATTGCCCTTGGCGTGCTGGCCGCCGATTGCGGCCCGATCCTCTTTGCCGACCCCGAAAATCGCGTCATCGGCGCCGCCCATGCCGGCTGGAAGGGCGCGCTGACCGGTGTTCTCGAAAACACCATTGCCGCCATGGAAGCATTGGGAGCCGACCGCGCCAGCATACTGGCCTGCCTCGGCCCCTCGATCAGTCAGGCGAGTTACGAGGTCGGGCCGGAATTCGTCGATCGCTTCGTCGCCGAGAATTCGGACTACGAACGCTTTTTCAAGCCGTCCGCAACGCCGGGCCGCGCCATGTTCGATCTGCCGGCGCTGACGATCGACAGGCTGACGCGGGCTGGCGTGCAGGCCGAAAGCCTCGGGCTCTGCACCTATCCGGATAGCGAGCGCTTCTTTTCCTATCGCCGGACGACACATCGCGGCGAGCCGGACTACGGCCGCCAGATTTCAGCGATATCAATCAGGGAGACTTGAGCAGAATGGCACTGCACTTCGAAAAGGCCGAGTTCGCAAGCCGGCTTGCGCGCCTCACCGAGAAGATGAAGGAAGAAAAGCTCGACGCCCTGCTGCTCTTCGCCCAGGAAAGCATGTACTGGCTGACCGGCTACGACACCTTCGGCTACTGCTTTTTCCAGACGCTGATCGTCAAGAGCGACGGCACCATGGCGCTGATCACCCGCTCGGCGGATCTTCGCCAGGCCAGACACACATCGATCCTTGAGGACGTCCACATCTGGGTCGACAGGGTCAATGCCGATCCGACGCTCGACCTGAAGAACCTCATGGTCGAGATGGATCTGCTCGGCGCCCGCATCGGCGTCGAATATGACACCCACGGCATGACCGGCCGCGTCGCCCGTCTGCTCGACGCACAATTGACCACTTTCGGCCAGATCGTCGACGCCTCCTATCTCGTCAGCCGTCTTCGTCTCGTCAAGAGTCCGACGGAGGTCGCCTATGTCGAGCGCGCCGCCGCTCTCGCCGACGACGCGCTCGACGCCGCGATCCGGCTGACCAGGCCCGGCGCTGACGAAGCCGATATCCTCGCCGCCATGCAGGGTGCGGTCTTTTCCGGCGGCGGCGATTATCCCGCCAACGAGTTCATCATCGGCTCGGCTGCCGACGCCCTGCTCTGCCGCTACAAGGCCGGCCGCCGCAAGCTTGACGCCAACGACCAGCTGACGCTGGAATGGGCCGGCACCTATGCGCATTACCATGCCGCCATGATGCGCACGATCGTCATCGGCGAGCCGATGCAACGCCATCGCGAGCTCTACAATGCCTGCCGCGAAACCATCGAGGCGATCGAGACGGTGCTGATGCCCGGCCACACCTTCGGTGACGTCTTCGACATGCATGCCAGGATCATGGACGAGCGCGGCCTCGCCCGCCACCGGCTGAATGCCTGCGGTTATTCGCTCGGCGCCCGCTTCTCGCCCTCCTGGATGGAGCACCAGATGTTCCATGTCGGCAATCCGCAGCCGATCGAGCCGAACATGTCGCTGTTCGTGCACATGATCATTGCCGATTCCGATACTGGCACGGCAATGACGCTCGGACAGACCTACGTGACGACCGCGGATGCGCCGCGCGCACTTTCCCGTCATTCGCTCGATTTCATCGGCCTTTGAAGACCGGGGCTGACCGGTGAGAATCCGGAATTGACAGAGTACCATCCCCGCCCGCATAAATCCGGGCGGGCTGGTACGATTGTGGGAAGGACGGATCACGGGATGACGCGAACTGCGACTGTGCCCACGCTCCTGTTCGTCATTGCTCTGCTGACCGCCTGCAACACCACCGACGCGCTGACGCCGCTAGTCGGCATCGGCGAATCCTCCGGAACTCCGCCGTCAAGTCCGATGACGCAGGGCGAGGCAGAACGTCTGGCCGGCACCCGCCAGCCGGTTTTTGCCGGGAGCACGCAGCCGAGTGGCTATCATCCGGCCTATGATCAGTCGCAAAGAACCTATCGACCCGGCAGCGGCGCGCCGCCGACGACGATGCAGGAGCAGGCAGACGCGCTGTCGAGAAACGGCTCCTCGCCCGCCGCCTCCGCCCCGATCGAGGGACAGGCGCTGCCGCCGGCCGCTGCCGGCGCCGAGACTCCAACACAGCCCGGCCAGCTGCTTGACACGCAGCAACCGCAGCAGACCGCCGGCCTCGCGCCCGGCGCATCTTCCGCGCGTGGCAATACGGTGCGCTTCCTGCCGATCATCGGGGCGCCGGTGCAAGCCGTGACTCCGCTCTCGCGCCAGCTCGGCGCCGAGGCGCGCGCCCACGGCCTTTCCATCAAGAGCTCGAATGACACGAGCAGCGATTACATCCTCAAAGGTTACCTCTCTGCCTTCGGTGACGAAGGCAAGGTCACCGTGGTCTATGTCTGGGACGTTCTCGATGGCGGCGGCGCCCGCCTGCACCGAATCCAAGGCCAGGAAAGCGTGCCGACAGCCGCGGCCGACCCTTGGGCGGGTGTCCCGGCTTCGGTGATGCAACAGATCGCTTCGAAAACCATCGCGGAATTCACCTCCTGGCGGCAAACTCAGGGTGGTTAGTCACAAACTTTTTGCAAATATGAAAGTCTGTGGCGCCTTTGCCCTTGCATTCACGGGGAAGCTGACTAAAAAGCGCGGCTATCAGCGCATAATAGGCGGACCAAAATGAAGGTTTTCGCAGGCAATTCGAACCGGCAACTCGCCGAAGCGATCTGCAACTATCTCAATGTTCCTTTGGGAAGAGCCAGTGTCCGAAGGTTTGCCGACCAGGAAATCTTCGTGGAAATCCAGGAAAACGTGCGCGGCGAGGACGTCTTCCTCGTGCAGCCCACCGCCTTTCCCGCCAACGACCACCTGATGGAGCTGCTGATAATGATCGACGCGATGCGTCGTTCGTCGGCACGCCGTATCACGGCCGTTCTTCCCTATTTCGGCTATGCCCGTCAGGACCGCCGCGCATCCGGCCGCACGCCGATCTCCGCCAAGCTGGTTGCCAACCTCATCACCGAAGCCGGCGCGGATCGCGTCATGACGCTCGATCTCCATGCCGGTCAGATCCAGGGTTTCTTCGATATCCCCACAGACAACCTCTTCGCCATGCCCGTGCTGACGCGCGACATCAAGAGCCATTATGACCTCAGCAACGTCATGGTCGTCTCGCCCGACGTCGGCGGCGTGGTGCGCGCCCGCGCGCTCGCCAAACGGCTGGACTGTCTTCTGGCCATCGTTGACAAGCGTCGCGATCGGCCGGGTGAATCCGAGGTCATGAATATCATCGGCGACGTCACCGGCAAGGACTGCCTGCTGATCGACGACATCGTCGATTCCGGCGGCACCCTCTGCAATGCGGCCGACGCACTGCTCGCCCAGGGTGCCTCCAGCGTCACCGCCTATATCACGCACGGCGTTCTCTCGGGCGGCGCGGTCACCCGCGTCACCTCCTCGAAGCTGCGTGAACTCGTCATCACCGATTCAATCCAGCCGACAACGGCGGTGCTTTCAGCGCACAATATCCGCGTCGTGACGACGGCCCCGCTGATCGGCGAAGCCATCAGCCGCACGAGCCAGGAAGAGTCGGTCTCCAGCCTTTTCGATTAAAAAGCCTCCTCCGTCATACTCGGCGTGCCGAGCATCTGGCCCTTGCAATTCCTTGGCAGGAAAGCATTATTTTCAGATATTTAATCGGCCGGATGAGATCCTCGGCACAAGGCCGAAGATGGCGACACGGCTTTTGCAGTGGTTTGTCAGCGGCCTGAAGGCCGGCACAAGCCGGCCTCTTTCTTTTTCGATTCCAATCGAGAACCTTCAAGGCTGCTGCGGCGGCGCAGGTATCACGTCCTGTCCTTGATCCGGTTCCTGCTCCTGGTCCGACTCCAGCCCCTGATCCTGATTCGGGCCATCCGGTCCCTTGATCTGCTGGCCATTGACCGCCACGGAACCGTCGCGGCTGATGCTGACGTCCCAGCGCGAACGGCCATCCGGATCGATCTTGGCAAAGCCCTTCACCATCATGATGCCGAAGGAGACCTGGTTGAGATCGGGGTCCGTCTTGGCAAGCTCCTGGACCGCCGCGATCGTCTTGTCGAGATCGCGGGCGAGGATCGTCGCCTCCATCGAATAGTCCTTCTCGGTATCGACGCGACCTTCGATCCTGCCGGTTATATCGACGTCATAGACCTGCGATTTGGCACTGATCTTCGGAAACTCGACGGCAAGCCGGCCATCGCGGAAGAGCTTCTTCGCCATCTCCTCGCCGGTCTTCTCGGACGCCGAATCTTTGAAATCCATCGCCATGAGCGCGTCGCCGAAGCTTGCGAAATCCAGGTTCGGAAGCGCGAGCTGGAAATCGAAGTTGCTCGGCATGAAGGCCGAATAGTTTGCCGGCATCAGCGGTGTGTCGAGGCTGATCTCCTGCGCATTCATGCCGAAGCCAAAACGCATTGCGTCACTGGGCCCATCGATGGCGAGGTTGTAGCCGAATGCCTTGGCGCCGCCCTTGCCCATCTCGCTGCTGACGGTCAGGTCGTTGACCCCGATCGTCTCGCTGAACAAGGTCAGAAGGGGGAAGGCTTCCTTCACTATTCCCTTTATCTTGTCACTGTTTTCCGGGCTCAATTCCTTCTCATCGAGATGGTCGAGCACGAAGAAGACTATCTCGCGAATCTGCTTGGCCGGCAGGCCGTTCACCTTGGCATCGACATCGATTGAGCCGGCACGAAGTTCGATGGGCGGCATTTGCAGGCCGGAAACCTGCTCGACGAAATCAGACATCGAGCCGCTGCCGGCAAAATCGATACGTCCATTGCCGCCTGTGCTGTCGGTCGAACTCAGCTTCTGGTCCATGCTGGCGATGCTGGCATGGACTTCCTCGGTTTCGGACTTGCTTGATACCTTGATGTCTTTAGCCGCGAAGGTGCCGGAGCGCAGATAGCTGATCGCCGGGTCGAAGACGCCGGTGTAAACAAGCGACGCGATGGAATAGGTGAAATCCGTCGGCTTCTGGTCTGGACCCTTGAAATGGCCCGAGACGTTGAGCTTGTTGTCGCCTTCGACGTTCCAGAGCCCGCTGTCCAATGGCGTGGCGAACATCGAAAACGGTGTCAGCCCTGTGATCGCAAACGTCGCCGGATCGGCCTTGGTAAGCAGCTTCGCCAGATCATAGATGACCTCATAGCGCGTGCCGGCCGGATTGACGGTGATGAGACCGCTTTTTGCCAAATCCTGCGGAAGCAGCTTCGTCAGGGTCTCCTTGACCGCATTGGCGCCCTCCTGGTTGATCTCCGCGCCCTCGGCCCCGGTGAAAAGGCAAAGGGCAAGCATACTCGTTGCCGTGACAAGTTTGAGACGCATGGTCCGGTTTTCTCCTCAGCCGCTTTTCGGTTGCGGCCATCCAAAGATGCGAAGCGCGCCGATGTCAAGCCAAGCGGCGATAGGCACTGGCAATCTTGCCTTTGACCAGGTGCAGATCGCGAGTGATTTCGACAAGGTTCTCGCATTGGGATGGGTGCGGATGCAATCTGGGCGAGTTCGCTCTTCTCAAATGATGGAGCGCCCCGGCGAAAGCCCCTCCATCGTCGGAAAACCGGCGCTATCGGCAACTTGCGTTTCAGGACGACTTATACTATAGGCCACCGGTCCGCGTAGACACCCTTGGAGGCAACGCGGATGAGGACGGGAAAACCCGCCTCCGGTTCGACGGAACAAGGCTTTTGCCCGCCGCCGAACTCTCCAAATAACCTCGAAAGGAAAAGCCATGAGCCAGGAAACTTACGAGCTCAAGGCCGAGGCGCGCGAACGGGTTGGTAAGGGGTCCGCCCGTGAACTTCGCCGCAACGGTTTGATTCCCGCTGTCATCTATGGTGACAAGCAGGCCCCCATTGCCATCGCTATCAACACCAATGAGGTGACGAAGCGCATTCATGCCGGTGGCTTCATGACCACCGTAGCGACCATCGAAGTCGACGGCAAGAAGTACAAGGTTCTGCCGAAGGACTACCAGCTCGATCCGGTCCGCGACTTCACGCTGCATGTCGATTTCCTGCGGGTCTCCGGCAACACCCAGGTGACCGTCGAAATCCCGGTTCACTTCGTCAATGAAACGAAGTCTCCGGGCCTCAAGGTCGGCGGCGTTCTGAACATCGTCCGCCACGCAGTTGAAGTTCACTGCCCGGCCGATGCGATCCCGGAATTCTTCAACATTGACCTCAGCGGCAAGAAGATCGGCGACAGCATCCATATTTCGGAAGTCACCCTTCCGAAGGGCGTCAGCCCGGTCATCGACCGCGACTTCACGATCGCCACCATCGTCGCTCCGGCTGCCGGCGTCGACGAGAGCGCCACGGAAGCTGAAGGTGAAGCCGAAGCCTGATCGCTTCGACCAATTGAAAGCATATAGCCCGCCTCCCCGGTGAACTGGCTCTAGAAAGTTGCCATCCAACTTTCTAGAGCCAGCTTACGGGGAAGGCGGGCTTTTCATTGCCTGCCAAGCCTCCGTTTCAGCAACATTTAACATATTCGTGAAAGCATGGGCCGTCAGCTGCGAAGAAGCCGGCCCGAACGCGCGACAGCAAATATGCCGGCCTGGGGGAGTAGACGGAACCATGAACAATTCCGTTGAGAACAGGTTTTTTGGGATTGTTTGCGGAGCGCTGCTTGTTTTTGTCGCTCCGCTTTTTGTTCTCTTCCTTTTTCTTTCCTCGGAGCGCGCCGACAAAGAAATACGCGACCATATCTCTGTTCTTCTTGTCGCCAACGCTCAGGCGCTGGCAAAACCGCTCTGGGACCTCGACGAGGAAAGTGTCACCCAGATCAGCGCGACGGTCGTTTCCCAAGGCGCCATCGTCAAGGTCGAGGTGCGTGATCAGTCGGGCCAGCTCGACGTCAGCCAATCCACGATTCCGCGTTCCTTTGACGGCAAGCTCGTGCAGGTGTCGCGTGCCATCATCTACAACACCGTCGACGGTCCGAAGAACCTCGGCAGCATCAGCGTCTATTATCCCGCCCTCGGACTGTTTTCCGGTCTGAAGCAGGAAGAGGTCGTCTTCATTTCGATCTTCATCTTCGCGGTTCTGACCGTTTTCGGCACAGCGCTGATCGGCAACCGATTCTTCGTCATCCAGCCGCTGATGCGTCTGACGGCGGCAATCGAGGCCACCCGGCAGCTCGGCTCGCGCCATCATGTAGACTGGCAGTCGAACGACGAGATGGGACGGCTTGCCCGGAGCTTCAACGAGATGCAAACCAAGCTCGAAAGCGAGGAGATGGAGCTGAAGCTCGCCCATCGTCGCGCCACCGATATCTACAATCTGACACCCGCCATGCTCTTCTCGCTCGATGAGGAAGACCGCATCACCGCCGTCAGCGACTATTGGCTGCTTGCCACCGGATATAGCCGCCCCGAGATCATCGGCCGCAATTTCGCAGATCTGGTGACGTCAAGCAGCCGCGATAAGTTCGTCAAGCGCCGCCAGGGCGAAAATGGCATGACGGTCACCGTCAAATTCGTCTGCCTGGACGGCCGCACCATGGACGTCCTCATTATGGAATCGGAAGCCGCCGCCGGCGCTCACGATCGCCTCTCGCTGTCCGTCATGACGGATGTGACCGAGCTCAAGGCTTCGGAGGACCGCAACCATCGCCAGGCAATCACCGACCATCTGACCGGGCTCCTCAACCGCCAGGGCTTCGAGGCGGTGCTCGACAACAAAATCGCTGCCGCAGACGCCGCCGGCCAGGAACTCGCCTGCCTCTTCGTCGATCTCGACCGCTTCAAGTGGATCAACGACAATATGGGGCACGCTGCCGGCGACACGGCGCTGATCGAACTCGTCGAGCGCCTGAAGACCCATCTTGCCCCCTCCGACGAGGCGGCCCGTCTCGGCGGCGACGAGTTCGCCATCCTGCTGCCGGCGAAAGACGCCGAAACACGCGCAAAGGCGATGTGCGAGCAGATCGCCTCAATCTTCGAAACGCCATTTGCCCCGGACATGCATCTGAGCGCTTCCATCGGCATCGCCATCTACCCACATCATGCCGCGACCGCCGCCGAGCTGCTGCAGAAATCCGACATGGCCATGTATGCCAAGAAGCGGGACGGCAAGAACGGCGCACAGCTCTTCGACAAAGCCATGCTCGACCGCGCCCGCAGCCGCGCCGAAATCGAGGCCAATATCGAAGCCGGTCTCTCCGAGAACTGGTTCGAGGCGTTCCTGCAGCCAATCGTCAATCTGAACGGCCGCGGCGTCGCCGGTTTCGAGGCGCTGATGCGGCTCAACCATCCGCAGAAGGGCCTGATGCCGCCGGCCGAAATAATCAGCGTCGCAGAGGAGACGGGCAAGATCGTCCGCGTCGGCAACCTCATCATGGAAAAGGCGATCTCCAATCTCGCGAAAATCTCTCGCATATCGGGGATGCAGGATACCTACCTTGCCATCAACTTCTCGCCGCTGCAGTTCGAGCCGGCGCTGCCTGCCCGTCTTGCCGCGATCGTCGGTCGCCACGGCATCCGCCCCGAGCGCATCGTCGTCGAAATCACGGAAGCCGTGCTGATGCACGACAACCCGCAGATTCGCATGATTGTCACGGAACTTCGCCGCTTCGGCTGCCGCATCGCGCTCGATGATTTCGGCACCGGCTACTCGTCGCTGAGCTACCTCAATCGTTTCCCTGTCGATATCATCAAGATCGATCAGTCCTTCACCCGCGCGATTAACGACGGCGACGACGACGTGCGCCAGAAGAGCCGCATGCTGATTGAAGGCATCACCACCCTGTCCCACAAGATGAACTGCACCGTCATTGCTGAGGGCATCGAGACGGAAGAGGAATGCCGCACGCTTCACCAGATGGGTCTGGACTACGGCCAGGGTTATCTCTTCCATCGTCCGCAGCACGCAGCCGCACTCATCGAGGAACTGATGGCCCCGCAGTCGGCCGTCGCGCGCGCCTCATAAACGAAGACCCAAGGAGATGAGACGATGAAAAAGCTCCTGCTTCTCGCATGCCTGGCGCTGCCCTGCGCGGCTCACGCACAGACGGTTGCCTTCACGACCGAGGATTACGCTCCCTTCAACTATCGCGAAGGCAAAGAGATCAAGGGCGCGACCGTCGAGCAGGTCGAGAAGGTGATGGCCGCGATCGGCGTCGACTACACGATCGAGGTCATGCCTTGGGCGCGTGCTTTCAGCCTTGCCCGCACCGCGCCGATGACATGTGTTTTCGCCACCGCCCACAACAGCGCGCGCGACCCACTGTTCAAATGGGTCGAACCGCTGCTCATCGACCGAAACATCCTGATCACCCGCAAGGGTTCGGGCATCACCGCCAGCAATCTCGAAGAGGCAAAGAAATATACGATCGGCACCCAGCGCGAGGACTACACCGAGACGATCCTGAAGGAGAAGGGTTTCACCAAGCTCGACGTCGCCAGTGACTTCAACGCCACACTGCGCAAGCTGCTCAGCGGCCGCATCGACATGATGCCGATCTCCGAACTCTACTTCGAAAAGCTGAAGGCCGATCAGCCGGTGGAGATCGTAACCGTGCTCTCCTCCCAGCCAATGGGCATCGCCTGCGAGAAGAGCTTTCCCGACGATCTGCACGCCAAGATGCAGGCTGCCCTCGACAAGCTGATCGCTGATGGCGACCAGAGGCAGATCTTCCAGAAATACGGCATGAACCTGTCGGACTGATGCCGCTCGGTGCGCCCGCCGCCCTTTCCGCTTGACTTTGCTCCCGTTTCCGGGTGGTGAACGTCGGAAAAGCTTAAGCGAGGACGACAGGCCATGCTGATCATTGCGGGTCTCGGCAATCCCGGCGGCAAATACGCCGGCAACCGCCACAATATCGGCTTCATGGCCGTCGACGCCATCCATCGGCGCCACAGCTTCTCCCCCTGGTCGAAGAAGTTCAAGGCGGAAATTGCGGAGGGAGAGCTTGGCGGCGACAAGGTCCTGCTGATCAAGCCGCAGACCTACATGAACCTCTCCGGCGAGGCCGTCGGCGAGGCGATGCGCTTCTACAAGCTCCAGCCCGCCGACCTCGTCGCGATCTATGACGAACTCGACCTGCCCCCTGGCAAGGCGCGGCTGAAGACCGGCGGCGGCCATGGCGGCCATAACGGCATCAAGTCGCTGGACGCCCATTGCGGCAAGGAATACCGGCGGCTGCGCCTTGGCATCGGCCATCCCGGCGTCAAGGAAATGGTGCAGAACCACGTGCTCGGCGATTTCGCCAAGGCCGACAAGGTCTGGCTGGAGCCGCTTCTCGATACGCTCGCCGACAATGCCGACATGCTGGTGCGAAACGAGGATTCGCAGCTGATGAACAAGATCGCGCTGGCGCTCGGCGGCAAGGCCGAGGAAGAGAATCCGCGAAAGGAAAGCAGGGATAGCGACAAGAAGCCGGCCGGCCAATCGCATATCCGCCAGGCCCGCAACAGCAATCAGCCGAAGCTGCCGACCAGCGGCCCGATGGCCGAGATGCTGAAGAAGATGTTCGGCAACAAGGGGGAATAAGACGGATGCCGGACCAGGATCTTAACGTCCCTCCGGCGCCGGCAATCTTGTCCGCCAACCTCGCTCAGCCCGGCATGACCTGTTCATCGGCTTTGCTGGCAATTTTGCTGCTGCGACCTCGCGGTGATCATCGTCCCAAATCTGACGCGGAACGCCGGCTGTTACAAGGTGATGCGGCTCACCGGCTATAAAAACCCGGCGACGCTGCGCTTCTACGAGACTTGCCTCTTCCTGCAGGACAAGACGGGCTATCAGATCCGCCGGCCCTGAGCCCAGCTATTCCTCAGGCTCGGTGGTGAACATCAACGGAAAGCCCATCTCCTTGGCAAGGTCGATGCCCTCCTTGGCCTTGGTCTCGGCAATATCCTTAGCGCAGACGACGACCACGCAGGAGCCGAGCTTGTGCGCCGTCATCATCACCCGATAGCCGGTCTCCTCGCTCATGCGGAAAACGACCTTCAGGATCACGATGACGAATTCGCGCGGCGTATAATCGTCGTTGACGAGAATGACCTTGTAGAGCTTCGGCCTCTCCAGCTTCGGCTTCACCTTGGTCTTCGGTTTCAGGGCAACGTCATTGTCACTCATCGGAAAATCCACCCGTTGATGACATGAAAAGGCGGAAGAAACATCCGCCGGACTATATTGCACCGTCAGCACGGCAGTTCAATGACGGATATCACTCCGACGAGAGCAGCAGGCAGGCTCGCCCGGCGCTTTCGACGATGGCGGCAGCCTTCCTGTTGAAGGTCGCGAATACTTCGCCGCCAAGCCTGCGGCCTTCCAAGACGATGACGCCATCGGCGAAATCCCCGCCGGCATCGAGGAAGGACAATCCAGCCTCGACAGCTGCTCTATCGTAGACGACCTTCCTGTCGGCTATCAACAGCCGGATTGTCGCGGCGATCTCGGCGGCGCTTTTGCGATAAATCCGACCGACGACCCAAACGAACTCGCAGAACGTCAAGTTGGAGACGAACAGCTGCTCAGCCTCGCGCATCAACATCCTTGCACGTTCCGTTTGCTTCGGATCGTCATCCACGGCCGCCCGCACGAGCACATTCGTATCAACGATCATCAGCGACGCCGACCTCGCCAGCCCCGCCCGCCTTTATGGCCTCATCGATCTCCTTGAGCGTCGCATGGACATTGCCCTTGTTCTCGATACTTCCGAAGAAACTCTCGATGGAGCCGCTGGCCGGCTGCGTTTTGACCGCAACGACCTCAAGCTTGCCACCAGGCAGGAGATCGACATCGATCTTGTCGCCGGGCCTAATCCCGAGGTGCCGAAGCACTTCTTTTCTCAAGGTGACCTGTCCTTTTGCCGTCACTGTCAGGGTTGTCATGTCAGCTCTATCCTTTCCGCCAAAGGTAAGGCTAAACCGCCTTACCTTCAAGCCGGCCGGCCTTGCTTTTTCGATTCGTGCCGCAAACCCTTGACCCGAGCCGGCCATTCCCGCATAGGCAGGGCAAAGTTTACCACTAGATATGGATCAAGCCATGGGCTTCAAATGCGGCATCGTCGGTCTGCCGAACGTCGGCAAATCGACCCTCTTCAACGCGCTCACCAAGACGGCGGCCGCGCAGGCGGCGAACTACCCCTTCTGCACCATCGAGCCGAACACCGGCGAAGTCGCGGTGCCCGATCCGCGCATGCGCAAGCTCGCCGACATCGCCAAGTCGAAGGAACTGATCCCGACCCGCATCTCCTTCGTCGACATCGCCGGCCTCGTCCGCGGGGCCTCGAAGGGCGAAGGCCTCGGCAACCAGTTCCTCGCCAATATCCGCGAAGTCGACGCCATCGTGCACGTGTTGCGTTGTTTCGAGGACAGCGACATCACCCATGTCGAGGGCCGTATCAATCCGGTCGCCGATGCCGAGACGATCGAGACCGAGCTGATGCTCGCCGATCTCGAGAGCCTGGAGCGCCGAACCGAGCAGACGCGCAAGCGCGCCACCGGCAAGGACAAGGAGTCGATGGCGATGCTGCCGATCATGGAAGCCTCGCTGAAGCTGCTCAACGAAGGCAAGCCGGTGCGCACGCTGCTGTCGAAGCTCGATGCCGAGGAGATCGCTATCCTCAAGGGCCTCAACCTCCTCACCTCGCATCCGGTGCTCTACGTCTGCAATGTCGCCGAAGGCGATGCCTCGACCGGCAACGAATTCACCGCCGCCGTCGCCGCCATGGCGAAGGAGCAGGGTGCCGAAACCGTCATCATCTCGGCGGCGATCGAAGCTGAGGTGGCGCAGCTTGCCGAAGAGGAAGCCAAGGAATTCCTCTCTGCCCTCGGCCTTGACGAGGCGGGCCTCGACCGGCTGATTCGCGCCGGCTACAAGCTGCTCGACCTCATCACCTATTTCACCGTCGGCCCGAAGGAAACGCGCGCCTGGACGATCGAGCGCGGCACCAAGGCGCCGCAAGCCGCCGGCGTCATCCACTCGGATTTCGAACGCGGCTTCATCCGCGCCAACACCATCGCCTACGACGATTACATCAAGTACAATGGCGAAGTTGGCGCCAAGGATGCCGGCAAGGCGCGCGACGAAGGCAAGGAATACGTCGTCCAGGACGGCGACGTCATCCACTTCCGTTTCAACACCTGATGAAATCGTTGCCGCGTTAACCGGGCGGCAGCCTGTTTGCGATTGCCGGCGGCAGTGCCCTGAGCACCAGCCGCCGAAGCGGCATCCAGCCTGTTCCGATAATGAGCACGATCGCGCCGACGACGATCAGCGTCGTGAAGATGTAGGTGTCGACAGTCGCATTTCCCTTCCGAACGACGCTGAAGATCGCAAAGCCGAGGGACAGCAGCCCCGACGTGACGAAGGCGCGACGATCGATGACGAGGCCGATCAGCATCAGCGCCGCCACGGTCGCGACGACCACGGGAGTCCGGGCCGACATGTTCGCCAGGTCGAAGATCCTGCCGCTTTCCCCGAACGACAGTAGGGAGACGGCACTGTAGAGCAGCGCCGGCGCCGCGCCGAGATGCAGCCAAAAGGCGATATCCGAACGCGTCGTCCGCCGCAGCCGGTCGCCGAGATCGAAATAAAGCGCCGTCGCGAACAGGCCGAGCGCGCACACGAAAGCGACCGCGGCCAGCACACCAAGATGATCGACAAAAAACGCGGGATTGCCGCTGAGACCTTGCACCAGTCGCAAAAGCAGCGTGAGCACCAAAGCAAGCGTCGACATGATGGTGAGCGCCAGCGACAACGGCACGCGATAGCGGACATAATAGACGCCGAGCAGGATCGGAAAGCCGGCGACGAACTGCGTCAGATCCGCCCCGATTTCGGAGGTCCACGGCGTGAAGACGCGGGACATCATCAAAAATGTCCAGCAGAACAGTGCGATCGTCAGGCTGACAGCCGGCAAAGCGAGCCGCTGGCGCCGCACCAGGATTTCCGAAAGCACGATGATGGCAACCGGCACGGCGTAAAGTGGCGCCAGCCCCCAGAGGCCGACGACCGCGACAATAACGCCGATGGTGATCAGCACGTCGTGGAAGCCGCGCACGAAGCGCGGCGTCTCGGTATCCGACCATGTTTGCTGCGGTTCGGCTGTTGTTGTCACCGGCGCTTCGGCAACGGCAACGCCGCGCTCGATGAGAAACGGCAGAAGACGCCCACCCGCTTCCGGCGAAATTAGCCCCTCGCGCGCCGCTTCGTCGAGTATCGACCTCAGTTCAGTCATACCGGTTTCTCCCCGGAATCATTGAGCCCGCGCGGATGCTATTGTAAGCATTATGCGCTGCATATGGCGGAGGAGAAAATGCCGGCAGAAAAGCTGTCTTTCGAAGATTTCGAGCCCGGACACCGTTTCCCCCTCGGTCCCAAGCTGGTGCTCGCCGCAGAAATCATCGAGTTCGCCAGAGAATTCGACCCGCAGCCGATGCATCTCGACGAAGCTGCCGGCCGCGCCAGCATCCTCGGCGGACTTGCCGCTTCCGGCTGGCATACCTCAGCAATGCTCATGCGCATGATGGCCGACAGCTATATATTGAACGCCC
The DNA here is from genome assembly GCF_019685235.1 of Rhizobium sp. NLR8a. Classification (NCBI taxonomy): domain Bacteria; kingdom Pseudomonadati; phylum Pseudomonadota; class Alphaproteobacteria; order Hyphomicrobiales; family Rhizobiaceae; genus Rhizobium; species Rhizobium sp. NLR8a. The sequence continues at coordinate 234,641 of NZ_JABDWI010000010.1, read as the reverse complement.
TCTGCGAGGGGGCGCCGGGCATCGATCTGATGGAATGGCGAAAGCCGGTGCTCGCGGGCGATACGCTGCAGGGCCATTCGAGCGTACTCGAAACGCGGCCGATGCGCTCGCGCCCCGGCATGGGCATCGTCAAATTCCGCCACGTGCTGGAAAACCAGCGCGGCGAACTCGTCTGCCTTTCGGAGAATTCGGTCATGATCCGCATGCGCCCCCCGCAGGACGCCGATATGAACCCGGAGCTGCCGGCATGAGAATGTCCGAACTTTATCCTTTCGGCGCGAAGGCCGAAATCGGCAGCTATGCCTTCACCGAGGAAGACATCATCCGCTTTGCCGGACGCTACGATCCGCAGCGTTTTCATATCGACAAGGAAGCGGCGAAAGACACCCTTTTCGGCGGCCTCTGCGCCTCGGGCTGGCATACCACGGCCGCCTGGATGCGGACCTTCCTCGCCTTCTGGAAAAAGCAAAGCATCGCGCTTAGGGAAAGAGGCCTGACGGCACCGAACCTCGGCCCCTCGCCCGGTTTTCAGAAGCTGCAATGGCTGCGGCCCGTCTTTGCAGGCGACGTCGTGAGCTATTCCGTCGCCCTTCTCTCCAGCCGGCCGCTCGCGTCGCGGCCGGGGTGGCACCTCAACACCATTCTCTGCGAAGGCGTCAATCAGAACGGCGATCCGGTGATGCGCTTCGAAAGCGGTGTGCTGGAGTACGACTGACCCCGTCGCAACAGGGGTCAGTGTCCAGTGAATTCGACCAGCGTGTGCACCACGACGCCGAGTTCTTCCAGCTTCCTGCGACCGCCAAGATCGGGCAGGTCGATGACGAAGCAGGCACCGACCACTTCCGCGCCCATTTGGCGCAGAAGCTGCGTCGCCCCCACGGCCGTGCCGCCGGTGGCGATGAGATCGTCGACCAGGATCACCTTCTCCCCAGGCTCGACCGCATCACGATGCATCTCCATCTCGTCGACGCCATATTCCAGGCTGTAGGCGATCCGCACGGTGTCATGCGGCAGCTTGCCCTTCTTGCGGATCGGCACGAAGCCCGAGGAAAGCTGGTGCGCCACCGCACCGCCGAGGATGAAGCCGCGAGCCTCCATGCCGGCGATCTTGTCGATCTTCAGGCCCGCATAAGGCTGCACGAGTTCGTCGACCGCGCGGCGGAAAGCGCGGGGATTGCCGAGCAGCGTGGTGATGTCGCGGAAAATGATGCCGGGCTTGGGATAGTCAGGAATGGAGCGGATGCTGGCGGCAAGCTCCGAAAGCATATTGTTCATGGAAAGTCCGTATCTGCGAGCGCATAAAACCGGCTGCACCCTATCAATTGCCGGGGGTGGAACCAACAAAAAAGGCGGCTCGCAAGCCGCCTTTCGAATTCGGACACGGAACGCTCAATGTTCCTTGTTGGCGTAAACCGAGCGCTTTGTCAGGTAGATCAGCACCGTAAAGATCGCCAGGAACACCATGACCATGAAGCCGGTGCGCTTGCGCTCCTCGAGATGCGGTTCAGCGGCCCACATCAGAAAAGCGGAAACGTCCTTGGCGTACTGATCGACAGTCGCCGGCGCGCCGTCGTCATACGTTACCTGGCCGTCGGAAAGCGGCTTCGGCATAGCGAGAACGGCGGCAGCATGGAAATACGGGTTATAATGCGCGCCCTGAGCCACCTGGAAGCCGGATGGCGGCTCTTCATAGCCGGTCAGCAGCGAGTAGATGTAGTCCGGGCCGCTTTCCTGATACTGCGTAAAGATGTCAAAGACGAATTGCGGGAAGCCGCGCTCGACCTCACGGGCCTTGGCGATCAGCGAAAAATCAGGCGGAGCCGCACCGTTGTTGGACGCAGCCGCCGCTTCAGCATTGGCGAAGGGCGATGGGAAATGATCCGAAGGGACTGCCTTGCGGGTGAACATTTCGCCGGCCGAGTCCGGCCCGTCCTGAACTTCGTAATTGGCAGCGAATGCCTTCACCTGTGCCTCGGAATAACCGAGTTCGTCGAGCGTGCGGAAAGGCACGAGGCTCATCGAATGGCAGGCAGAACAGACTTCCGTGTAAACCTTGAGACCGCGCTGGAGCTGAGCCTTGTCGTAGTGGCCGAAGGGGCCTGCAAAGCTCCATTCCTGCTCCTTTGGCTCCTTTAGCGGATAGTGCGGCGTCGCGCCTTCCTCGTGATGCGCGGGAGCTGCACCATTCGCGGGCGTCGCTTCCTCTGCGAAAGCGGCACTGCCAAGGAGAGCGGCGACGGCAAGCGGCAGAATGCTTGCAACAAGCGTTTTCATAGTTCTATTCCCTTCCGTCGCTCGCTTACGCATTGGCCGCCGCGGCGGCGCCAGTGGTCTTGTTGCGCTTTTCAAGCACCGCTTCAGTGATCGAGTTCGGGATGCGGCGCGGCGTTTCCACCAGACCCAGAACTGGCATCGCGACCAGGAAGAAGGCGAAGTAGAGAAGCGTGCAGATCTGCGACACGATGACGTAGCTGCCTTCCGCAGGCTGCGAACCGAGCCAGCCGAGGATGATCGCGTTGAGCACGAACAGCCAGAAGAACAGCTTGTACCAGGGACGATAGACCGCCGAACGGACCTTCGAGGTGTCAAGCCACGGCAGGAAGAAGAGCACGATGATTGCGCCGAACATCACGAGCACGCCACCGAGTTTGGAGTCGATCGGGCCGATGTTGAAGGTGATCGAACGCAGCATCGCGTAGAACGGCAGGAAGTACCATTCGGGAACGATGTGGGCGGGCGTCTTCAACGGATCGGCCGGGATGTAGTTATCGGCGTGACCGAGGAAGTTCGGCAGGTAGAAGACGAAATAGGCGTAAACGAGCAGAAAGACGGAGACGCCGAGGGCGTCCTTCATCGTCGCATAGGGCGTGAAACGCACCGTGTCCGTCTTCGTCTTGACCTCGACGCCGGTCGGGTTCGTCTGGCCGGTCACATGCAGCGCCCAGATATGCAGGACGACGACGCCCGCAATCATGAAAGGCAGCAGGTAATGCAGCGAGAAGAAACGGTTCAGCGTCGGCTGATCGACGGCAAAGCCGCCCAGCAGGAACTGCTGCACCCATTCGCCGACCAGCGGGAAGGCCGAAAAGAAGCCGGTAATGACGGTCGCGCCCCAGAAGGACATCTGCCCCCAGGGCAGGACGTAGCCCATGAAGCCCGTCGCCATCATCAGCAGGTAGATGACCACGCCCAGGATCCAGAGGATTTCGCGCGGTGCCTTGTAAGAGCCATAGTAGAGGCCCCGGGCAATGTGCAGATAGACGGCGACGAAGAAGAAGGATGCGCCGTTGGCATGCAGGTAGCGCAGCAGCCACCCGTGGTTTACGTCGCGCATGATCTTTTCAACGGAGTTGAAAGCGATCGTCGTGTCGGCGGCGTAGTGCATGGCGAGCACGACACCCGTCAGGATCTGCACGATCAGCATCACGGAAAGCATCGCGCCGAAGGTATAGGCGTAGTTCAGGTTTCTGGGAACCGGATATGCCACGAAGCTGTCATAGACCATGCGCGGCAGAGGCAGGCGCGCATCGACCCATTTTTCGAAGCCGGTTGATGGTTCGTAGCTGGAATGGCCACTCATAAATCAGTCTCCCCTCAACCGATCTTGATTTTGGTATCGGACACAAATGAAAAGGTCGGAATCGCCAGGTTCTGCGGCGCAGGGCCTTTGCGAATGCGGCCGGCCGTGTCGTAGACCGAGCCATGGCAGGGACAGAACCAACCATTGTACTCACCGGCCTGACCGAGCGGAACGCAACCGAGATGGGTGCAGGTGCCGATCATGACGATCCAATTTTCCTTGTCCTTGCCACCCGAACGGTCAACACCGGTTGCCTGCGCTTCAGGTGGAAGGTTTGCGTTGCGCGCGATCGGATCCTTGAGATCCGCCAGCGGAACATCAGCTGCCGCTTTCACTTCCTCCGGTGTGCGGTTGCGGATAAAGATCGGCTTGCCGCGCCACTTGACCGTCAGCGACATGCCGGGCTCAAGGCTCGCGACATCGACTTCGATGGAGGCAAGCGCCAGCGTCGATGCATCCGGACGCATCTGGTCGATGAACGGCCATGCGACAGCAACGGCGCCGACAGCGCCCGCCATACCAGTGGTGAGATAAAGGAAATCACGGCGAGTGGGCTCTGCTGAAGCCTCGCTTGTCGTTACGTGTTCGCTCACGGCTTAACCATCCTCTGCGCAATTATCGCGGAATTCCGCCCCGCCCCCTCTGCTGACGAATCGATCTGGACACATTTCGGCCATAGATTCCCCGGCAATCCGGCGCGTTCTAAGCTTGATCGCAAATTATGTCCAGCCTTGGCAAGGGGATGAGGGCACAATGTCGCGGGAAATTTCAGATGAATTTTTTACGGCAAACACCCGCTTGCCCTTATGTTGCATTGCAACACAAAAGCCACCGTGTTAGGCGCAACCGCAACGATGCCAGCCAGCCGGACCCGAGCGGATGAGAGACACGATCTTTTGCGTAATGAGCGTTCTCACAACCCTCGTTCTCGCTATCATCTCGCTGCGCTATGCCAAAGATTTCTATCTGCTTTCTCTTTTTTATAGCTTCCAGATCCATCTGGCAGCGGCCGCAGCAGTGGCCTCCGGCATAGCCCTCCTCTTCAAGCGCCATTGGTACGCGCTGCTGACACTTGGCGCATCGATGGTTCTCGCCGTCCACGGCATCGTGATGGCGCGTGAATTCGTCGAGCCTAAGGTAGACGAGAGCCGCCCTGCTCTCTTCAAGCTGATGTCCTTCAATATAGAGAATGACAATTTCGCAAACGGCGCTGATATCGCCGACATGGCGATCGGATCCGGCGCCGACGTCGTCAACATCCTCGAGGCCGAACCGGTATTGTCCGAATTGCCGCGACTGCTGAAGACATACCCCTATTACGTCGGCTGCGGCGTCGGCATGGAGCAATGCGATACGCTCGTCCTGTCGAAGCGCCCGCTGATCGAACCTCGCATCCGCAGCCTCGGCCTGCTGTGGCGCAACCGGCTGACGATCTCGACGATCGATTTCGACGGCCAGAAGGTCAACTTGCTCGCCGCGCACCTGACCAAACCTTATTATGACGAATTCCACGGCCTGGAAGTCGAAGATCTCGCCGAGATTATCTCTTCGCTGCCGGGACCGCTCGTGCTTGCTGGTGATTTCAATACGTCGATTCTGGCGCCGGATGTGCAGTATCTCATGCGCAGCCAAGGCTTGGGCACCGCATCGCTGGAGCCTGCGACATGGCCGATCGCCGCCGGCCCGCTCGGCATTTCGATCGATCACGTCTTCAGCAAAGCGCCCCTGCGGCTGAAATCGGTCCGCCGCATCGAGAACAGTTTCGGATCAAACCATTTTGGCCTCATGGCGGAATTCGTCCTCGATCCTTGAGCCTGCATCCTCGTCGGACGCGAGAAATCCGCCGGACTGGCGTGCCCAGAGTTCCGCATAGAGCCCGCCGCGGCGAAGCAGCTCGTCGTGGCTGCCCTCCTCGATAATCCGGCCAAGGTCGACGACGATCAGCCGGTCGAGCGCGGCGATCGTCGAAAGCCGGTGGGCGATTGCGAGCACTGTCTTTCCCTCCATGATCCGATGGAGATTGGACTGGATCGCTTCCTCCACTTCCGAATCGAGCGCCGACGTCGCTTCGTCGAGAACCAGGATCGGCGCGTCCTTCAGCATGACTCGCGCGATGGCGATGCGCTGCCGCTGCCCGCCCGATAGTTTGACGCCGCGTTCGCCGACATGCGCATCGAAACCTCTACGGCCCTGCTGATCCTGCAGGCGCGCAATGAAGTCCACAGCTTCGGCGCGTCGGGCCGCGTCGACCAGCCGCTCCTCGCCGGCATCCGGTCGTCCGAACAGGATATTGTCGCGCACGGAACGGTGCAGCAGCGACGTATCCTGGCTGACGACGCCGATCTGCATCCGCAGCGATTCCTGGGTCACGGCCGATATATCCTGACCGTCGACCAAGATGTGGCCGTCCTGGATGTCATAGAGGCGCAGCAGCAGATTCATCAGCGTTGATTTGCCGGCGCCCGAACGCCCGACGATCCCGACCTTCTCGCCCGGGCGGATGGTCAGGGAGAAATTCTCGACGACGGGCTGCTGACCCTTGCCGTAGCGGAAGGAGACATTGTCAAAGCGGACGCCGGGCTGGCGGATCACCAGGCTCTTCGCATCCGGCCGATCGACGAGCCCGAGCGGCTGCGAAATCAGTTCGGCGGCGTTCTGAATGGTGCCGAGATTGCGCATGATGCCGTTGAACTGCGTCATCAGCCTGCCGAGCAGGAAATTCAGCCGGAGCACCAGCGCCAGCGAGAACGCCACCGCGCCCGAGCTGACGAGGCCGCGCAGCCAGAGATCGACGCTCAAGCCCGCCATCGTCACGATCATCAGGCCGGAGAGCAGCGCCATGGAGGCCCTCACACCGGTAATGAACCGCGTGAAGCGCATCACCGTGTCCTGATAGATATCGAAACCTTGGCGCATGTAGCGGTCGCTCTCTTCATCGCGCGCGAACAGCTTCAGCGTCTGCATATTGCTATAGGCGTCGACCATCCGGCCGTTCAGCATCGATCCGGCCTCCGCCGTTTCGCGCGAGTGATGGCGGATCCGTGGGACGAAGTGGCGGGCAAGCAGGCTGAAGGCGCCAAGCCAGAACAGCACGACGGCGGCGAGCGTAAAGTCCAGCCTGGCGACGAGCACCAGCGTCGTTACCGCATAAATTCCGACAAACCAGACGCTTTCCATCAACGAGGTGACGAGATCCCCGGTTGCCTGGCCGGCCGACCAGACCTTGGTGACGATACGCCCGGAGAAATCGCTCTGAAAGAACGACAATGATTGCCTTGAGACATGGAGATAAGATTGCCAACGTGCTAGATTGTAGAAGCCCGGCGTGATCACCTGCTGATCGACGAGGGCAATCAGGAAGGCAACGACGAAGCGCACGAGCCCGATGAGAGCGAGCATGCCGAACAGCTCGCCGCCATGGGCCGCGATAAGACCGCTCCAGCCGGCGCCGGGCGCAATACTAGCGAGAATATCGACGAGGCGTCCGACGAACCAGAAGAGTGCGGCCTCGATTGCCGCCGACGTGCCGCCGAGAATGAGCATGGCGATGAACGGCATCTTCGCCTGGCCGATGTAGAACCAGATGAAACCGAGCGTAGCGCGCGGCGGCTGCAAGTCGTCGCGCCGGCGGAACGGATCGATCCAGGTTTCAAACAGGCGGAAGAGGGGTCGCAGAAACATGCAAGCGATATAGGCGGATTGAGGGGAGTGGCAAAGGGAATGAAAAGCGGACGCAACCTTATATTTTGGTAATAGACGATAACATCGGCGGCATCGCCATTGATTGCCCCCGAACCCGTCACAATCTGACGATAGGATCGCGCTTAACCGGAGAGACGTCATGGAAACGAAAATGCTCGATGCGCATATTCCGCTTCCGCTTGCAGAAAGGTTGGATGCCCTGGCTCTCGACCTGGCGTTGCCGCGCGACGAGATCGTCATCGAGGCTATCGCCGCCTGGCTCGACAGCGAGGAGCGCCGCCGCATCGTGGCGCTGCGCACGATCGCGGCCGCCAACAGCATCGTCGTCGTCGGACATGACCGCGTGATCGACTGGGCCGACAGTCTTTGAAAAGAACGCCGGCACGAGCGCATCCGGTCTTCGACAATCGTCTCGCGAGCACAAATCATCGAAATCATGAAAATGCCCTCCCCGCTCACGCCGGGAGGGTCGATTCTTATTCCGCGGCCTCTTCCGCCTCTTCGGCATGATCGGAGAGGAAGCCGCCGGACTGGCGGTTCCAGAGGTCGGCGTAGATGCCGCCGCTTCCGATCAGTTCGGCGTGCGAACCGGCCTCGACGATCCGCCCCTTGTCGAGCACGATCAGCCGGTCCATCTCCGTCAGCGTCGAAAGCCGGTGGGCGATCGCGATCACCGTCTTGCCCTCCATCAGGGCGAAGAGGTTTTCTTGGATCGCCGCCTCGACTTCGGAATCGAGTGCCGAGGTTGCCTCGTCGAGCACGAGGATCGGCGCATCCTTTAGGAAGACGCGGGCGATCGCGATCCGCTGCCGCTGACCACCTGAGAGCTTGACGCCGCGCTCGCCGACCTGCGCGTCGAGCCCCTGGCGGCCCTGCATGTCAACGAGCCCTTCGATGAACTCCCAGGCATTGGCGCGTTTGGCCGCTTCGATCACTTCGGCGTCGGTGGCCTCCGGCCGGCCATAGGCGATGTTGTCGCGGATCGAACGGTGCAGCAGCGAGGTGTCCTGCGTCACCACGCCGATCAGCGAACGCAGGCTCTCCTGCGAGACGCCTGATATATCCTGCCCGTCGATCGTGATGCGGCCGGCCTCCAGGTCATAGAAGCGCAGCAGCAGGTTCATCAGCGTCGTCTTGCCGGCGCCGGAACGACCGACCAGACCCACCTTCTCGCCTGCCTTGATGTCAAGCGACAGATTGTCGATGACACCCTTGCCCTTGCCATAGTGGAAGCGAATGCGATCGTAATGGATCGCCCCCTTCTTGGCCGTCATTGCGGGCGCATTCGGCTGGTCGATGATGTCGTGCTGCTTGCTCATCATCTCCATGCCGTCATAGACCGTGCCGATATTCTCGAACAGCGCCGAGACTTCCCACATGATCCACTGCGACATGCCGTTGACGCGCATGGCAAGACCGATGGCGATGGCGATCGCTCCGACCGAGATCGCCCCGTTCAGCCAAAACCAGATCGACAGGCCCGAGACGACAAAGAGCGCGACGCAGTTGTTCAGGTAGACGCTGATATGGAACAGCGTCACCTTTCGCATCTGCTTGTGCACGGTCTGCAGGAACTCGTCCATGCCCTGTTTGGCATAGATCTCCTCGCGTCCCGCATGCGAGAACAGCTTGACGGTTGCGATGTTCGTATAGCTGTCGACCACGCGGCCCGTCATCATCGAGCGCGCATCCGCCTGCTGGGCCGCGATCTTGCGAAGCCGGGGCACGAAGTAAGAGACGATGCTGACATAGACTGCGAGCCAGATGAGAATCGGGATCATCAGCCGCCAGTCGGCCGCGGCAATCACGATGATCATCGTCAGGAAATAGCTGACGACATAGACGAAGACGTCGAGGATCTTCATCACCGTTTCGCGCACCGCAAGCGAGGTCTGCATCACCTTGGTCGCGACACGCCCGGCAAACTCGTTGGCGAAGAAGGTCATGCTGTGGCGCAGCAGGAAGCGGTGCATCTGCCAGCGCGCCATCATCGGATAATTGCCGAGCAGCATCTGGTGCATGATGAGGGAATCGAGCCCTGCCGCCAGCGGCAAGCCGACCAGCACCAGAGCCGCCATCCAGAACAGCTTGTGGCCTTCCGTCTGCAGGAAGGTGGCGCGATCGGCATTGGTCAGCCAGTCGACGATGTCGCCAAGGAACTGGAAGAGCGCCACTTCGCCGATGGCGATCAGCGACGTCAGCACTGCCATCAGGCCGAGCCACGGCGCTGCCGGCTTGCTGTAATGCCAGCAGAAGGCAAAGAGACCTTTCGGGGGGGCGACGGGCTCCTCGCTCGGAAAGGGATTGAGTCGCTGCTCGAACCAGCCAAACATGAAATTGCTCCGAAACATCACCGTTCCGGCTCCCGGCTTCGCGCCATCCCGGCGCATGCAAGCACATATGGGAACCGGACGTTCAAGGGGCGAGGCTGAAACAGCCGCACAATGGATCAAAAGGGAAGTTTTAGAAAGAAGCCCGCTCTAGCGGTGCCATGTCGCCTTGATCGGCATCACGGCAGGAAAGCGCGAAATGAGCAAAATATTCATGAGGCCCTCCCTGCTGGCGTTCGAAGATGTGCATGCATAACGCGAAAAGTGCGAAACTTCCAGACCTGAACTGGCGCAAATAGCGCGTTTTAGGGCCAAACCGCGTCCTATTGCGCCGAAATCACAGTTGTATTAGGCCTCCCCGCGTCTAAACGAACAAGCGGCGCATACATGGCGAACCTCAGACTGGCACTCTATCAGCCGGACATTCCCGGCAATACCGGCACGATCCTGCGCCTTGCAGCCTGCCTCGGCTTTGCCGTGGATCTGATCGAGCCCGCCGGCTTCGACGTCTCCGACCGCAACCTGAAACGATCGGGCATGGATTATATCGCCGCCGCGGCGCTGACCCGCCACGTCAGCTGGGACCGCTTCGAGGCCTGGCGCGCCACATCAGGCCGGCGCCTGATCCTCGCCTCGACCAAGGCCGCCGACCGCTACACCGACTTCGCCTTCCGCCCGGATGATGTCCTGCTGTTTGGGCGCGAAAGCGCCGGCGTGCCGGATCACGTGCACGAGAGAGCCGACGCCCGCATCCTCGTTCCGATGGTCGAAGGCCAGCGGTCGATCAATGTCGCAGTCTCGGCGGCCATGATCGTCGGCGAGGCGATGCGCCAAACCGTCTGGGCTTGATCGGCGGCTGTCTGAACGGATTGCCGAATATATCAACAAGTGTCGGAAATCGACATTGTCAATCGATCAAACCGGCGTATATTCATTAGCCGGACAATCAAAACCCCCGCACGATTTTCACAATTTCAATAACTTGGGAAGATTGGCCATCAGGCCGACGCCCTTAGACTGACGAAAGCAGAATAAAACAAGAAAATGGATTCTACGATCATCATGATCAACCTGTTCGGAGCCGTGGCGCTGCTGCTGTTCGGCCTCGCGCAGGTGAAGGACGGCGTGTCCAGGGCCTTCGGCGCCCGGCTGAGAACGGGGCTGGCGACCGGCACGCGCGGCGGCCTTCGCTCATTCCTGTCGGGACTTGTCGCGACCGTCGCGCTGCAGAGCTCGACGGCAACAGCGCTGATGACCGCCTCCTTCGTCGAACGTGATCTGATCAATCCGCGCATGGCCCAGCTCGTCCTGCTCGGCGCCAATGTCGGCACGGCGATCACTGCATGGATCGTCGCGACAGGCATCGAATGGCTCTCACCGCTCCTGATCCTCTCCGGCATCGTGCTTTACCGCGGCCGCTCCAGCACCCGCCAAGGCGGCGGCGCAGCGCTGATCGGGATCGGCCTGATGCTGTTGTCGCTGCATCTCCTGAGCCTTGCGACGGAGCCGATGCGCGCCTCCCCCGCTCTCGCCGCTTTCATCAGTCTGCTGGATGGCGCTCTGCCCGTGGCGCTCCTTTTCTCGGCAGCGCTCGCCTTCGTCTCATCGTCCAGTCTGGCTGTGGTGGTGCTCATCCTGTCGCTCGCCTCGGCCGGCTTGATCTCTGCCGAACTCGTCATCGTGCTCGTGCTCGGCGCCAATCTCGGCGGCGCGATACCGCCCGTCGTCGCGACGATGTCCGGGCCGGTTTCGGCGCGACGCGTCACGTTCGGCAATCTCGCCGTCCGTGCGCTCGGCTGCATCATCGCCCTGCCGCTCGCGGGCTACGGCGCGGAATTCATTCAGGTGCTGCCCTTCGGACCGTCAAAGCTCCCAGTCGATGCGCATCTGCTTTTCAATGTTCTGCTCGCCGCCCTCGCCTGGCCCTTTTCGAGGCCGCTCGCCACGCTGATGACCCGACTGGTTCCGGATCAGGCCGAGCCGGACACGGCTCCGAAATATCTGGACGCCCATGAGCTTTCGACGCCCGTCATTGCTTTGACCAGCGCCACCCGCGAAGTGCTCGGCATCGGCGACATCATCGAGCGCATGCTGATCCGAGTCTCCGAGGCCTTCGAAGGCAATGACTCTTCCAAGCTTTCCGAAATCGCGATCCTCGAAGAGCGTGTCGACAAGCTGCAGCAGGCGGTGAAGGTCTATCTCTCGAAGCTCGGCCGCGAGGGGCTCAGCGACGAGAACGCCCGCCGTTCGATCGTTATCATCGATTATGCCATCAATCTCGAACATATGGGCGATATCATCGAGAAAGGCTTGCTGGAGCAGATATCGAAGAAGATCTCGCTCGGGCTCAGGTTTTCCGACGACGGTCATCAGGAATTGCGTAAGCTGTTCGACCTGACGATCGACAATCTTCGTGTCGCCCAGACGATCTTCGTCACTCGCGATTTCAATCTTGCGCGTCAGATGATGGAGACAAAGGTAGAGGTCCGGCGCATGGAGAAACAGTCGGCCGAACACCACCTGGAGCGCCTGCGTGACGGACGCGCCGACAGTCTGCAGACAAGCTCGCTGCATCTCGATATGCTGCGTGACCTGAAGAGGATCAACGCCCACATCGTCTCGGTGGCGCATCCGATCCTGGATGAAAGCGGCCTTCTGATCGAAAGCCGCGTGCGTGCTGTCGCGGAGTGACGGTCAGTCGGCCGAAGGCAGACGGCGCATGGTGAATTCGATCTGGTCGCCGTCGAGCTGACGCCAGCTTTCGACCTCGGTCCAATAGGCCGCTTTCGGATATTCGTCGAACCATTCGCGCGCCTTGGCGCGGGCATCGAGGAGGCCGAGGCAATATGTCTCACGCACGAAATGGTCTTTCTTGCGGGCAGGATTTTCCGCCCGGTGTCTCGCCATTCTGCGTTTCAGGCCGTCGAAGGACGGAGGTCCTGGAATTTTTGCCATCAACCCTACCTCTGCCGAAAAGATAGTATCGAAACCCTTGCTTTGCGAGTCGAATCTCGATGCCCCGGCCGCAGCCTTGGCGAGAGGCGGCGCCACCTGCTAGATGTGGCGGGCAACAGGGAATGAGCGAGTCGCATCCTGAACGGATGCCGGCCGCGGAGGCGTGACATGGAAAGACCGGAACTGCCGATCGGCTTGCCTGCGGATATCGAAGAGAAGAAGGCGGCCGCCCGCAACTGGTTCGAAGGACTGCGCGATACGATCTGCGCCTCCTTCGAAGCCCTCGAAGACGAACTGCAAGGCCCCTTGTCCGATCAGGAGCCCGGCCGCTTCGTCGCCAAGGACTGGTCGCGTGAAGAAGGCGCCGGCGGCGGTGGCCGCATGTCGATGATGGAAGGCCGCGTGTTCGAGAAGGTCGGCGTCCACACCTCTACCGTTCACGGCGAATTCTCACCGGACTTTCGCACCCAGATACCGGGTGCCAAGGACGATCCGCGTTTCTGGGCCTCGGGCATTTCGCTGATCGCTCATCCCGTCAACCCCAATGTTCCCACGGTGCATATGAACACCCGCATGGTGGTCACAACAAGCCGCTGGTTCGGCGGCGGCGCCGATCTGACGCCGGTGCTGTCGCGCCGCCGCACCCAGGAGGATGAGGACAGCCAGCTCTTCCACAAAGCCATGGAAATCGCCTGCCGAAACCATGCCGTCGCCGATTACGATGCCTACAAGGGCTGGTGCGACGACTATTTTTTCCTCAAGCATCGCAACGAGCCCCGCGGCATCGGCGGCATCTTCTTCGATTGGCTGCATTCGAGCGAAGAAGCCGGCGGCTGGGACGCCGATTTCGCCTTCACGCGCGATGTCGGCAGGGCTTTCGCCATGGTCTATCCGAAGATCGTTCGCTCCAACTTCAACAAGTTGTGGACGGAGGCCGATCGTGACGAACAATTGATCCGCCGGGGCCGCTACGTCGAATTCAATCTGCTGTATGATCGCGGCACGATCTTCGGCCTGAAGACCGGCGGCAACGTCGAATCCATTCTCTCCTCGCTGCCGCCTGTCGTGCGCTGGCCGTGAGACTGTAAAATCTCATCGATTATTCGAACTGAGGGACCTTCATAAAAATTCAGTGAGTCCTAACTTTATATGTACGTGCGTAACAATCGGAGGAGGATTGTCATGACGACAGAAAGCGGCTCGCCTGCGTCCACGGATGTCCAGGAAACATTCCGTGCAATCGACACACCCGAGTTCCTTATCCGCATTGCCGAGAAACTGCGGGCCAAGAGTGGCTCCGATCTGCCGCTGTGCTGCTTCATCGAGCAGGTCAAGCTGCAACTGGCCGGCGGAAAGTCGCCGGAGGATCTGCAGAACGACGCAGCCAACAGCAACACGCCCGGCCATCTCTCGGATACTTTCAAAGCCTGGGCGATGCCCGACTGAACACCTTCTCCGGTCGCCACCTCCTGCCGGCCGGAACCTTCTCTTCGCACGTACATTTCATCAATCGCGTGAGAACGCGATGGCCGTTGCGTTCCAGACAGAGGAGAAAACCATGCGACTTTTCGAATGTGGCACGCTCGTTCCCGGCTGCGCCTGGCACACCCGGGCGGATAATGACGCAGAAGTGGTTCGCCGCGCCGTTGAGCACCTGAAGATTGCTCACGGCGAAACGATCATACGCGAAAACATGGTTGACAACATCAAGGCACGCATCCGCGACGAGGCCACCGCCGCCTGAGAGCGGGTGCCCGCGTCCTGGCAGCGACGACTATGACAGCGCCGCATCCACCCGATGCGGCGTATAATCCCTATTGGATGCGTTCCTGCAGCCGGGCGAGCAGTGCTGGCCGGTCAGCGGCGAAATTCTCCTCTACCCACTGGTTTTCCAGCACCGCAAGCAGTTGCCCGACGCGGGGACCGGATGCGATGCCCGCCGCAATCACATCGCCGCCATTTAGAGGAAATTGCGGCTTCTTCCAGTTCACGGCCTGATCCAGGAGCTTGCCGAGCCGCGCGGAGCGCGCCATTTCGCCAAGATCGCCTTCGGCCTTGCCGCGCGCAACGCCGAGCGCCAACTTCAGCCGCGTCGTGATACCGTCCGCGCCGTTGCGGTAAAGCAGTCGCTCGAAGGCGGCCGGCGATATCTCGTCATTGACCGGTTCCGCTTTCGCCCAGGCCGTCAGGGTGGCGGCTTCCGCATTCGAGAGCTTCAGCCGGGCCGCAAGCGCCGTGAGCCGCGCCGCATCGGGCGGCACGATCGCCGCAAGGCGCAGCAGCGGATCGGGCGTCCAGCCGAGCGCCTTTTCGGTGGCAACGAGAGAAGGGATTGCATCGATCCCCCACCGCTCCGATTCCGGCAGGATTTCCGTCAGCACCGCCACCTGCCGCATCCAGAGCAGCGCCCGGCCGGGATCGCCGGCACCAAGCAGCTTTCTAAGCTCCGACCAGACGCGCTCGGCCGAGAGCGTCTTCAGTTTCGAACGCGCCGCAGCACAGGCTTTCAGACCCTCGGGATCCGGCCGCCCGGAACCGTAATAGGCGAAGAAGCGGAAGAAGCGCAGGATGCGCAGATAGTCCTCGGCGATACGCCTTGCCGCATCGCCGATGAAGCGGATTTTGCGCGTCTCGATGTCCGCAAGCCCGCCGACGAGATCCACCACCTCGCCCTTGGCATCGGCATAGAGCGCGTTGATCGTCAGGTCGCGCCGTTCGGCATCGGCCTTCCAATCGGTGCTGAAAGCGACCTTGGCGCGGCGTCCGTCGGTCTCGACATCGGTACGAAGGGTCGTCACCTCGAAGGGCTTGCCGTCGATGACGAGCGTCACCGTGCCGTGCTGCAGCCCTGTCGGCACCGCCTTGATGCCAGCCACTGCTGCCCGCTCCATGACAATTTCGGGCGCCAGCGTCGTGGCGATGTCGATATCGCTGACCGGCAGGCCCATCAGGCTGTTGCGCACCGCGCCGCCAACCACCCGTCCTTCCCCGTCATCGGTATTGAGAAGTGCCAGGACCCGGGCGAGCGCCGGATCGCGGAACCATGCCTGGTCGGCAATGCCGGTCATGCGTAAAGCCTTTCGTAGAGCGTGCGGACGATGCCGGCGGTGATGCCCCAGATCATTCTGGTTTCATAGGGCATGCGGTAGAAATGCCGGTCGATGCCGTCGATCACGCGCCTGTCGCGGTTATGATTGGCCGGATTCATCAGGAAGGAGAGCGGCACCTCGAACACCTCGTCCACCTCGGCCGGGTTCGGCGTCAGCGCGAAACCCCGCTTGACGACGCCGAGCACGGGCGTGATGCGGAAGCCTGTCGAAGCGAGATAATTCGGCAGCCTGCCGACTGTCTCGACGAAGGAACCGGGCAGGCCGATTTCCTCCTCCGTCTCGCGGATCGCCGCCATTTCGGGCGAGATATCGGCCGGATCGATCGAGCCGCCGGGAAAGGCGATCTGACCGGAATGTTTGCGCAGCGTCGCCGTGCGCTTGGTGAAGATCACCCGCGCTTCCTCGCCGTCGTCGACGACGGGCACGAGCACGGCGGCATCGCGCAGCTTGAAGGTCGCAATCTCCTCCACGATATCGGGGTTGAGGATATGGTCGCCGTGATCACGCCAGGCATGGTCCACCGGCCCGCCATTCTGATCGAGCGCACGGCGGCGGAATTCAGCTGCTGAGAACAGCGGATAACGTTGGGTGATCGCATCGTTCATCGGGAAAGCGCATCCAGTTCGTCGGCCGGCATGACGGGAAAGACCTCGCCGGCGGAGCGGACCGCAAACATCGCCCGCCCCTCCACGTCGAGCGTCTCGCCGAGTGCCGCCAGTTCATACATCACCGCACGCGACACCAGCGCCTCCAGCCGCCCGCGCACATGCAGATAGGGTTTCAGTTCGGCATTGCCGCCCGCAATGGCAAAGCGCAGCCGATGCCCTCCTCCCGCCTCCACGACATCACCGACATTGGTGCGGAATGTCAGTACCTGTTTGCCCTCCCGCTCCGTCACGCTCATCTCCACGGCGACGAACGGCGCGTCCACGACCCTGATCCCGACCTTTTCCACAGGAGTTACGAGGTAGGTCTTTTCGTCCTCGTCCTTGCGCAACACCGTCGAAAAAAGCCGCACCAGCGCCGGCCGGCCGATCGGCGTGCCCATGTAGAACCAGGTGCCGTCGGCCCTGATCTCCATGTCGATATCCCCGCAGAAGGGCGGATTCCACCGTTCGACCGGGGGCAATCCTCGTTTTTTGCCGGCGGTTTCCTGCGACGCGCGCGAAATCAGCGCGGCAAGCCCCGCCGCATCCGCCTGTCCGCTGATTTCTTCGGCTGCCATTCTTCCGTCCCGGTTTGTCCTTAACGAAGTGAAGTCACGAGATAGTCATTCGTAACGAACTTGTCAGCCCGTCGCATCTCCATAACTCTATCGAGTATGAGGCAGATGTATAAGTCCGCCGATTCGCTGCCGAATGATTTCAGCCGTTGGAGATGCCCGTGGGTATGATGAAGACCGAAGCCAGCCTCGATGAAAAGGCGATCGTCGCCGCCGCCGAAAGGGCGCTCTCCGATATCGCTGCCATCCGCGGGGAAGTCTCCAAAGTGATCTTCGGTCAGGAGAGCGTCGTCGAGAACACCATCCTCGCCGTGCTATCAGGCGGCCATGCCCTGCTCGTCGGCGTCCCCGGCCTTGCCAAGACCCGCCTGGTGACGACACTCGGCGAGGTGCTCGGCCTTGCTGCCAACCGCGTCCAGTTCACGCCAGACCTGATGCCTTCCGATATTCTGGGGTCGGAGGTGATGGATCAGGACGACAGCGGCCGCCGTTCCTTCCGTTTCGTCAAAGGCCCGGTCTTCGCCCAGCTCCTGATGGCCGACGAAATCAACCGCGCCTCGCCGCGCACTCAGTCGGCGCTTCTGCAGGCGATGCAGGAATATCACATCACCATCGCCGGCCAGCGCTATGACCTGCCGGCTCCCTTCCATGTGCTCGCCACCCAGAACCCCCTGGAGCAGGAAGGCACCTATCCTCTGCCCGAGGCCCAGCTCGACCGCTTCCTGCTGCAGGTCGACGTCAACTATCCCGAGCTCGCCGCCGAGCGACAGATCCTGCTCGAGACCACAGGCCTCGGCGAAACCCGGCCAGAAGCCGTCATCGATGCGCAACGGCTGATCGAAATCCAGGCCCTGGTGCGCCAGATGCCGGTGAGCGAGACGGTCGTCGACGCCATCCTTTCGCTGGTGCGCTCCGCCCGCCCCGGTCAGGGGAATGCCTCGACCGACAAGAACGTCGCCTGGGGTCCGGGCCCGCGCGCCGGCCAGGCGATGATGCTCTGCGCGCGCGCCCGCGCGCTCTACGAGGGCCGCCTCGCCCCGTCCCTCGATGATATCTTCGCGCTTGCCGAACCCATTCTTCAGCACCGCATGGCGCTGACCTTCGCCGCCCGCGCCGAAGGCATGTCGGTGCGCGACGTCATTGCCGGCCTGGTCAGGCAGGCGAAGGGATAAGGAAGCCGGACGCGTGGCATCTATCGGACAGACCGTCAACCCGACGTCAGGCAGCGATGCCCTCTCCCGCGCCAGGCAGCGGGCCTCCCTGATGCCGGACTGCCTGGTGGAAGCCAAGCGCATCGCCAATACGGTGATCGCCGGCTGGCACGGCCGTCGCAAACGCGGCATCGGCGAGAATTTCTGGCAGTTCCGGCCCTATGCAGAGGGCGAGAGCCTGTCGCGCATCGATTGGCGCCGCTCTGCCCGCGACGACCATACTTATGTGCGCGAGCGCGAATGGGAAGCAGCGCACACCATCTGGCTCTGGTGCGACATGTCGCCCTCGATGATGTACAAGTCGAGCTACGGCAGCGTCTCCAAGGAAAGCCGGGCGCTGGTCGTCATGCTGGCGCTTGCCGAAATCCTTGCCCGCTCCGGCGAACGCATCGGCTGCCCCGGCATCATGGAACCTGCCTCCACCCGCAATGCCGCCGAACGCCTCGCAGCCGCGCTCATGCACGCGCCGCTGACCGGCGGACTGCCGGAAACGGGAATGATCCGCGGCTGGAGCGACCTCGTGCTCATCGGCGATTTCCTCGACGACGCTCCTGTTATCATGGAGCGGCTCGGTCCGCTTGCCCGCCGCGGCCTGCACGGCCACGTGGTCGAGATATCGGACCCCGCCGAAGAGATCTTTCCCTATAGCGGCCGCACCGAATTCATTGATCCGGAGACGGGGGCCAAGCTCATCTCCGGCCGCGCCGAACACATCCGCGAGACCTATCGCAACGCCTACCTCGCCCGCAGGGAGAGCCTCGGCCAGTCGCTGCGCCATCTCGGCTGGACCTTTACGACCCACCGGACCGATCATCTTGCCTCGGAGGCGCTGGTCGCGGTCCACATGTACCTCTCCGGCATGCCGGCCAAGGCAACGCATGGAGGGCTGCTATGAACGCCCTCCCCTTCGCTTTCGCCTATCCCGCCATTCTCGGCGCCCTCATCGCCTTGCCGGTCATCTGGTGGCTGTTGCGGCTGACGCCGCCACGTCCGAAAACGGAGGTCTTTCCGCCGCTGAAGATCCTTGCGTCGGTGCTGAAGCGCGAGGAAACGCCGGCGCAAAGCCCCTGGTGGCTGACGCTGCTGCGCATGCTGCTCGCTGCCATCATCATCCTTGCGATTGCCGATCCGGTCTTCAATCCGCGCACCAATTCTCTGGCATCGGGCGGCCCGCTCGTCCTCTTCGTTGACAACAGCTGGGCGGCAGCACCCGATTGGGAGCGCCGAGTCCAGACCGCCGACGCGCTGGTGGACGATGCCGAATCCGCCGGCACGCCGGTAGCGATCGCCTTCACCGCCGATCCGACCAACGATGCCGTGCCCGGCACCGCAGCCAGCGCCCGCGACAAGCTGCGGGCTGCCGAGCCGCGGCCGCTGGTTCCCGATCGCGAGCGCGCTTTCCAAGCGCTGCGCGCGGCGCTCAATGGCGTCAAGCCCGGCACTCTCGCCTTCCTGACCGACGGCGCCGCCGCCAAGGCCGATGATCCGACGGTGCGCAGGCTCGCCGAGCTCCAGCCCGCCGATCTGCGCCTGATCGAGGGCGATGCCACGAAGACGGTTGCCGTCACCGCGGCCAGCAATGCGGCCGACGCCATGACCGTAAAGGTCACACGGCTCGACAGTTCGCGCCCCGCATCAGTGGCGCTGAACGCCGTCGATGCCCAAGGCCGCTCGATCGCCAACGGCAGGGTGGATTTCCGTCCCGGCCAGAGCGTTGCCACGAGTTCGATCACCGCTCCCTTCGAGATGCGCAACGATTTCGCCCGCATCAGCGTCGACAACGGCGCGACGGCAGGCGCGGTCCACCTTCTCGACGACGCGTTCAAGCGCCGCCGCGTCGTCCTCCTGTCCGGCACCGGAGCCGATGAATTCCAGCCGCTGCTCTCGCCGCTCTACTACATCCAGCGGGCGCTGCAGCCCTATGCGGATCTCATCCAGCCCACCGATTCCGATCTGGCCGTCGCCATACCGAAGCTTCTCGCCAACAACCCTTCGATCATCATCATGGCCGATATCGGCCGCCTGCCGGAGGAGACCTACGAACCTCTGACACGCTGGATATCGAATGGTGGCATGCTCCTACGTTTCGCCGGCCCGCGCATGGCGGCGGCACCTGCCGACGATCCGCTCATTCCCGTCATCCTACGCCAGGGAGAACGAGCGCTGGGCGGGACCTTGTCCTGGAGCGAACCGCAATCGCTGGCCGAATTTCCGAGCATCGGCCCCTTCGCGGGCATACCGCGTCCCGCCGATGTCGTCGTCAAACGGCAGGTGCTCGCCGAGCCGACACCCGACCTTGCCGAACGCACCTGGGCCAGCCTCGCCGACGGCACGCCGCTGGTGACGATGAAGCAGCTGGCATCCGGCCAGATCGTCCTCTTCCACGTCACCGCGGAAGCGACCTGGTCCGATCTGCCGATCTCGGGCACTTTCGTCGATATGCTGCGTCACCTCCTGCAGATATCGCGCTCAGGCGGTGTGACGTCCGAGGCACGCAGCAGCGCGCGTGTCTCCGAGACCCTTCCGCCCTACCGCATGCTGACGGCCAAGGGTGTGCTCGTTTCCGAGACTGGCTCGGCGCGACCTCTGATCCCCAGGGCCGGAGCCGAACCGACGGCGAATTTCGACAATCCGCCCGGCCTCTACGGTTCGGAAGATGGTTTCACCTCATTGAACGTGCTGCCCGAGAACGCCGAACTGACGCCGCTCGATACCGCTGGAACCAACGCCGTGCGCGAAGGCTTGATCGGTGGCGAAAGCTGGTCGGCAAAGCCGGCTCTTTTCCTGGTCGCCTTTCTGCTGCTGCTCGCCGACAGCCTGATCGTCCTCTTCATGAACGGCGCTTTCTCGCGATTGCGCCCGGCCGCTCGCGCCGTGGGCGTGATCGCCGTCGTACTCGGCGCAGGCTTCCTGCTGCAGCCCGGCACACTTCACGCCAACGACTCCCGGCCCGATGACGACCTCATTCTGGAGAGGCTTGACAACACGCATCTCGCCTATGTCGTCACCGGCGAGCAGGAAGTCGACAATATATCCGAGCGCGGCCTTGAGGGCTTGACCCAGTTCCTGACCTTCCGCACGACGCTGGAGCCGGCGCCGCCCGTCGGCCTTGACCTCACCAGGGACGAACTCACCTTCTACCCGATCATCTATTGGCCGGTTTCGGCAACGGCGCCCATGCCGTCATCGGCCGCGATCAGCCGCATCGACGCCTATATGCGCAACGGCGGCACCGTGCTTTTTGACACGCGCGACCAGCTCAGCGCTCTGGACAATGGCGGCAATGTCAGCGCTAACGGCCAGCGGCTGCAGGAAATCCTCGCCAATCTCGATATACCGCCGCTCGAACCGGTTCCATCGGATCACGTGCTGACGAAATCCTTCTATCTCCTGTCGAGCTTTCCCGGCCGCTATGCCGGCAGCCCGCTTTGGATCGAAGCCCGCCAAGGTGGCCGCGAAACGACCGAAAAATCGGCGGCGACGGCCGACGGGGTTTCGCCGATCCTGATCACCGGCAACGATTTCGCCGGCGCCTGGGCAGTCGACGAAAACGGCACGCCGATACTGCCGACCGTGCCCTCGGATGAAGGGCAGCGTGAATATGCCTACCGGGCCGGCGTCAACATCATGATGTACATGCTGACCGGCAACTACAAGACGGACCAGGTTCATGTTCCCGACCTCCTCGAACGGTTAGGGCAATGAGATGACCTTCGATTTCTCACCCTTCCTGCCCTGGCCGATTCTGGCCGCACTGGCCGTCGTCAGCGCTCTTATCGCCACCTTTGCGATCTGGCGCGGCATTCGCGGCGCCTGGATCAGGACACTGGCCGCCCTCGCCCTGCTGACCGCCCTTGCCAATCCCGTACTGCTGCAGGAGGATCGAGATCAGCTGTCGACGATCGTCCCCGTCATCGTCGACCGGAGCCAGAGCCAGCAGACGCCCGAGCGCATGAAGATGACCGATGACGCGCTTGCGGCGTTGAAAGGGCAGCTTGCCCGCTTCCCCCAGATAGAACCCCGGTTCGTCGATGTCGAAGGCGACGTCAACTCCGACGTTCCGTCCACCCGCCTGTTCGACGCGCTGGCAGCCAACATCGCCGACGTCCCATCCGCCCGCATCGGCGGCGCCATCATGCTGACAGACGGCGAAGTCCATGATGTCCCTGCCGCCAATCAGGCGCTCGGCTTCGATGCGCCGATCCATGGTCTCGTCACCGGCAAGCCTAAAGAATTCGACCGTCGCATCGAAGTCATCAAGGGACCGCGCTTCGGCATCGTCAACGAGGAGCAGCAGGTCGTCCTGCGCGTCTTCGACGATGGTCCGAGCCCCGGCGGCACGGCCGACGTCACGGTGAAGCTGAACGGCGACGAGATCGCTACCTTGCAGGCAACGCCCGGCCAGGATACGCCTTTCTCCTTCAAGGTGCCGGCTGGCGGCAGCAACGTGCTCGAATTTTCCGTCGCCGCGCTTCCCGGCGAAGTCACCACCGCCAACAACCGCGCCGTCCACGTCATCGACGGCATTCGCCAGAATCTGCGCGTCCTGCTCGTCTCCGGCGAGCCGCATGCCGGCGAGCGCGCTTGGCGCAACCTCCTGAAATCCGACGCCTCGGTCGATCTCGTTCACTTCACCATTCTGCGTCCGCCGGAAAAGCAGGACGGCACGCCGATCAACGAGCTGTCGCTGATCGCCTTCCCGACGCGTGAACTGTTCATCGACAAGATCAAGGATTTCGACCTGATCATCTTCGACCGCTATCAGGACCGCGCCAACGTGCTGCCGATGCTTTATTATGACAACATCGCGCAATACGTGGAGAACGGCGGCGCGCTGCTGATCGCCGCCGGTCCGGAACATGCGAGCCCAGAGTCGATCGCGATGACGCCGCTCGCCTCCGTGCTGCCGGCAGAGCCGACTGGCCGGATGATCGAAAAGGCCTTCTATCCTCGCCTCTCCGAGGAAGGGCGCAAGCATCCGGTCACGCGCGGCTTGGACGGCTCCGGCGAGGACCCGCCGCATTGGGGCCGCTGGTTCCGCAGCGTCGATGTCGAACGGCCGCAGGGCGAAACGATCATGGTTGGCGCCGACAACCATCCGCTGCTGGTGCTGAACCGCGCCGGCCAAGGCCGCGTCGCCATGCTGCTTTCAGATCAGGGCTGGCTCTGGGCGCGCGGCTTCGAAGGCGGCGGTCCAAATGTCTCGCTGTATCGCCGCATCGCTCATTGGCTGATGAAGGAACCGGCGCTCGAGGAAGAAGCCTTGACGGCGCGCGCCTCCGGCCGAACCCTTGAAGTCACCCGCCAGACAATCGGCGACAATCCCGGTAACGCCACCGTGCGTTATCCCTCCGGTAAGACCGAAACCTTGCCACTCACCCAGACGGAACCCGGGCTCTACAAGGCCGAGAAACGCATGTACGAGGTCGGCCTCTTTGAAATCCGTAACGGCAAGTTATCGACGCTTGTGCACATCGGCGCCGTCGATGCGCCGGAATTCAAGGCAATGATCTCGACGACCGATGTGCTGAAGCCTGTCGTTGACAGGAGCAAAGGTCTCGTGACCCGTGTCGCCAGCGAAAAGGGCGCGATCAGCGTTCCGCCGATCCTGCCGGTGCGCGGCCAGATCCGCGTCTCCGACAACGAGCGTATGATGATCCGCATGACCAACGAAACGGTCCTGAAGGGAATCAACACGTTGCCGCTCTTTGCCGGCTTCGCCGGCGTCGGCATCCTGCTGCTCGCTTTCGGCGCCATGTGGTGGCGCGAAGGGCGATAGTCGCATGCCGGAATTCGAGCTTACGGCATCGCCTTCGGCTGTGGAGCTCGCGGCCATCACCGATGCACTCTCGGCCTTCAATAACAGCGATGTCGGCCCTTCGGACCGCCAGCCGCTCGCCGTCCTCGTCCGCGATACCGACGGCAAGGTGACCGGCGGCCTGTCGGGATTTACTGCCTGGGGCTGGCTCTTCACCCAAATGCTTTACATCCCCGATACGCTGCGCGGAACGGGCATAGCCGGCAGGATCCTCGCAAAAGCGGAAGACGAGGCCAAGGCGCGAGGATGTCGTGGCGCCTGGATCGATACCTTCAACCCGCAGGCTCTCCGCGCCTATCTGCGCCAGGGTTATGAAATCTTCGGCGAGCTTGAGGATTTCCCGGAAGGCCGCACCCGCAGCTTCCTCCGGAAAAATCTCTGATCATCCGCGCCAGGCGATTATGCCTTTCAGCCGCTCGTGCACACCCTCGGCGATCGGAACGACCAGCACCCGGCCGGGATCGACGGGACCTGGAAAGGCAAGCGCGTTATAGGCCACCTTCTCGAAGCCGAGCGGACCGTAATAGGGCGGATCGCCGACGAGGATGACGGCTTCCGAACCCTTGCGCCGCGCAGCTTCCACCGCGATCCGCACCAGTTCTCGGCCGATACCTATGTTTTTGTGCGAGGGTCGAACGGCAAGCGGGCCAAGAAGATGTCCCTTCACCGTGCCGGCCAGCACCGGCGTCATGCGCACGGAGGCGATCGTCTCGCCGTCGTCAGCGCAGATGAAGGAGAGCGACAGGTCGTGCGGCCCCTGCTCGCGGATACGCGCGGCCGCCCGCGCGAAGCGGCCCGGACCGAAGGCTTCTTCATTGATATGTTCGATGGCGGCGTCGTGGGACGCGTCTTCGGTGAGGTAGACGAGATCGTGCTTGTACATGATGGCAGAAACCGGTTGGACGGATTGATGGGTCTCGAACACGCCTTCGGCGTTCGGGAGCATCAGCGTCGTCGCGGGTTTCTGGAAATGAACATCAGGCAGGCGTTCCTCAAATCGTGAAAAGGCCGATAGCAGGAAAAATTTCCGCCGTCCAACGCAAAATGCACACCCGATCCTGCTGGCGTGGGGGGCGTGACGCACTGTTCAATCTTTACCACCTGCAAAGCCCCACTATCTCAGCTAACTTCGATTCCAACACGGCAATCAAGGGAATGAAGATCATGGGAATGCTTGTGGACGGCGTCTGGCACGACATCTGGTACGACACGAAGGAGAGCAAGGGGCACTTCAAACGGCAGCCCTCGCAATTTCGCAACTGGGTGACGGCGGACGGCGAGGCCGGGCCTTCCGGAAGCGGCGGCTTCAAGGCCGAGGCCGGGCGGTATCATCTCTATGTCTCCCTCGCCTGCCCCTGGGCCCATCGCACCTTGATCTTCCGCAAGCTGAAGAAGCTGGAGGAGCTGATTTCGGTTTCTGTCGTGGATCCGCTGATGCTCGAGAATGGCTGGGAGTTCAAGATCGGTGACGGCGCTGCCAGCGACCATCTGTTTGGCGCTGGGACGCTTTGGCAGATCTACGTCAAGGCGGATCCGCACTATTCCGGCCGTGTCACCGTTCCCGCCCTCTGGGACAAGCAGACCGGCACGATCGTCAACAACGAATCGGCCGAGATCATCCGCATGTTCAACAGCGCCTTCGACGGGCTGACGGGTTCGAAGGCCGATTTCTATCCGGAGGATCTGCGTGCCGAGATCGACATGCTGAACGCCACCGTCTACGACACCGTCAACAACGGCGTCTACAAGGCAGGCTTTGCCACAACTCAAGAAGCTTACGAGGAAAATGTCGGCAAACTATTCGAAACACTCGACATTCTCGACGAACGCCTGGGCAAGGGCCGCTACCTTTTGGGCGACAGATTGACGGAGGCCGATTGGCGCCTCTTCACCACACTGGTGCGTTTCGACCCGGTCTATGTCGGCCACTTCAAGTGCAACATTCGCCGCATCGCCGATTATCGCAATCTGCCGGGCTATCTCAGGGATCTCTATCAGACGGCAGGCGTTGCCGAGACGGTAAACCTGCAGCACATCAAGCAGCACTATTACCGCAGTCACAAGACGATCAATCCGACCGGCATCGTCCCGGTCGGCCCGGCGCTTGATCTCGACAGCCCGCATGGCCGCGCTACAGCGCCGCGCGTCTTTTAGACGCGCAAAGGACGCTGTAGAACTTTAAATTGCTGCAATGCGGCCTAAAGCTTCTCACCAGCGGTGGTCGGGTTCCTGCTCGCCCCGAAGCTCGGCGAGGCGGCGATGCGTCGCCTCGGTCGTGCCCTCGGGCAGGCTGTCGAGCGAAAAGAACCCGCTGTCGGAAATCTCCCAATCCGGCGGCCGCGGCGCCGTCTGCTCGACGGTCACGCGATAGAATACGACGTGGTCGCGCCGGGTGGTCGTGGTGTTGAAATAGACTTGGACCAGCCGAGGTTTCCCGATGATTCTGAGGTTGCCCTCCTCGCGCAGTTCCTTGGCCAGCGCTTCTTCCGCCGTCTCGTTGCGCTCCAGCCCGCCGCCGGGCATATGCCAGCCGCCGATATAGCTGTGGCGCACGAGGAAGATCCGGCCGTCCGCATCGAAGCAGGCGGCCCTGACGCCCATCGTCATGCCGCGGGCGAAGGAGAAATAGACATGCAGCAGGCGCAGGGCCAGCCTGATGTGAGGGGGCCGCTTCTCTTTATCCACCTTCGTCCCGTTTCGGCTCTTCGTCGCGCCGGATGTGTTTGATTTGTCAATAAGCTGGTCTATGTCTCGTAGCATGTTCAAGCTCGCGCATATTTCCGACGTCCACCTCGGACCACTGCCCCGTCTTTCCATTCAAGAGCTGTTTTCCAAACGCATAACCGGCTTTGTGAACTGGCATCGAAATCGACGCAAGCACCTTTTCGCCAGCACGCTGGATCTGCTGCTCGATGACATCCGCGCCCATCAGGCCGACCATTTGGCCGTCACCGGCGACCTCGTCAACCTGGCGAGCGGCATCGAGATCCGCGCCGCCGCCGCCTGGCTGCGCGTGCTTGGTGATCCCGCCGACACCTCGGTCGTTCCGGGCAATCACGACGCCTATGTGCCGGGCGCTTACGAAAAGTCGATGCGCGCCTGGTACGATTATGTCCGCGGCGACCTCGCCCCGCCGCAATGGCAGGAAGACCGCCGCATCTTTCCCTATCTGCGCGTCCGCGGCAAGGTTGCGATCGTCGGCTGCTCCACGGCCGTCGCCACGCCCCCCTTCGCAGCCTCCGGCTTTTTCAGCGCCCGCCAGGCCCGCGATACGGTGAACATGCTGCGTGCGGCCGGCGAAGCCGGTCTCTTCCGCGTCGTCATGATCCATCATCCGCCGATCCGCGGCGCCACCGCCTTCTACAAACGCATGATCGGCATCCGCCGCTTCGCGGCCGTGATTTCGACCGGCGGCGCCGAGCTCGTGCTGCATGGCCACACGCATCTGAATACGCTGCACTGGCTGCGCGGCCAGGTGCAGCCGGTGCCAGTCGTCGGCATAGCATCGGCCTCGCAGGGACCGGGCAGCATTAAGCCGCCGGCGGCCTACAACCTCTTTTCCATCGATGGCTCTCCGGGCGCCTGGGAACTCACCGGCAAGCGCTTCAGCCTGAACCGGACAGGCGATGCGATGATGCCGGAAAGCGTCGATATTTTCGCCCCTTAGCGCTGGCTTCGGACTCTTTTTATGCAGTAGGTGAATCAATCTCGGAAGGCCCTTTGCCACTGTCGCAACATTTGCCACGGAGGCGGCCTACCCTCTTGGTATTTTTGCCGGTAAGCGTACAATCCGACCGACTGCATTGCCTCAGAACGGAGCCGCCAATGACTTCCCCCTTCCATCGCCCGTGCAGAACAACACTTGCCGCCGGCTTTGCCTTCGCCATCGCGACGGCCGCTTTCGCCGTCGGCGACAGCAACGACGACACCAATCCGCCGCCGAAGACCCAGACGACCAAAACCTGCACCGGCGGCAAGGTCTGGGACAAGGCCAAGAAGGAATGCGTCACCCCGAAGAAGAACAGCTTCAACGATGACGATCTCTATAAGTTCGCCCGCGAATTCGCCTATGCCGGCCAGTATGAGAATGCCATCGCCGTGCTCAACCTTGCCCGTAGTCAGAACGACCCGCGGATTTTGAACTATCTTGGCTATGCCAACCGCAAGGCCGGCCGCATGGAGCTCGGCATGTCCTATTACCGCAAGGCATTGAAGGCGGATGAGAATTATATTCTCGCCCGCTCCTACATGGGCATGGCGCTGGTGGAACAAGGAGACATCGAAGGGGCGCGCGTCCAGCTCGTCGAAATTCGCGACCGCGGCGGCGAAGACACCTGGGCCTACCGCGCGCTGCTGCAAAGCTTGAACGGTTACAGGACATATTGACGCAAGCTTTGCGGTCCAGATTAGGAAAACCCCTTGGGAAGGGGATAAGATGACCGAATGCTTGCGAAGTGCAGTGGATTTGCTTCATAAAGCATCTGCATCCCCGGTGCCGACAAAGCCGGTTTCGCGTCCGATGGCGAAGCTTTCGTCCGCGAAACCATTGTGAATGCTTCTTGGATAGACAATGCGTCAGCCCGCAACGACCATCGACCTCCGGCGTGATCTCGTCGGCCTTCTGCCCCACCTTCGCCGCTTCGCGATCACGCTCGCGGGCGAAGCCGGCGTGGCCGACGAACTTATCCAAGCCGTTTGTCTGCGTGCCATTGCCAAGGGGCACCAGTGGAATGGCGAAGGCCGACTGGAAAGCTGGATATACACGCTTGCCCGTCAGCAGTGGACGGAGGACAGCCGCAAGCGGAAGCCGAAGGCCTCGGCACGCGGCAACGTCACCGACATCCGAGAGGCTGCCCGTGAACGCTCGGCCTCGGTCGATCCCGACGCCATCCATCACATGATCGCCGAAATGCCGGACGGCGTTTCTTCGGTCTTCCTGCTCGTCGATGTCGAAGGACATAGCTATCAGCAGGCGGCCGACATCATGGGAATTTCGACGGCAAGCGTCGTCTCCCAGCTTGCCACCGCAAGGCTGCATTTCGCCGGACTTGCCGGCACCCACCCCATCCACAGGTACTGAATTGCTCGATCTTAGGAAATTGCCGCTCGAAGCCCAGCTCACCGCCCTTCTCGACGGCGAGGTCTCTCCCGAGCAGCGGCACGAACTGGAACAGCGCCTGGCAAGCGACGAGAATGCGCGTCGTCTGCATGAAAAGCTGCGCCATGGCGCCGATTTCGGCCGCCGCCGCCTCGACGATGTCCTGAAGGAGCCGGTGCCGCTCGCCCTCGTCCGCTCGATCAAGAGCACCCAGCCGCCAAAGACGCCGATCGCCCAGCGCGCCATGCGCCCCCAGGTGAAACTGGCCCCGAGCGGCCCGCAGGCGCTGGCAGCCGCTCTTATCCTCTTCGTCGTCGGTTGCGGCATCGGCTACTTTGCCGGCACCACCCCCGATGCCGACGAGATCGCCACCACGACCGCCACGGCGCCTGCCAATACCAACGACTGGCTCGGCGACGTCACCGCCTATCAACGCCTGCTGATCCGCCAGCCCCGTCACCTCGTCGAAGTGCCGGCATCACAGGCCGAAGAAATCTCCAGCTGGCTGACGACCGCCATCGGCGTGCCTTTCCGTGTGCCGGATCTCAGCACCGAATCCTGGACCTTCCAGGGTGCCCGCGTCATTCTCGGCGACAATCGCCCCGTCGGTCAGCTCGTCTATTCCAACAGCGACGGCGACATCATCTCCATCTGCTTCCGCAAGGACGCGCAGCCGCCTGAAACCGACGACTTCAAGGAAACGATCAAGGACGAGATTGGCCTGGTGACCTGGCACAATGCCGGCACCTCCTATGTTCTCGCCGGCCCCTCCGCCGAAGCCACCCTCGGCCAGCTCGCCATGAAGATCGCCACGGCGATCTGATCGGCAGATCGACGATTTGACGCGATAGGGGAAATCGACGTTCAGCGCCAGCGGCCCCCTCGTCCGCCTGCCGGCACCTTCTCCCCACTGGGGAGAAGAGACTCGCGGCGACGGTCTCGGTTTCCCCCTCTCCCCGGCGGGGAGAAGGGGCCGTAGGGCGGATGAGGGGGCCACACGGCACGCCTTTCACTGCTTTCGCTTGCGCTTAGCGAAGGCGGAACGAAGTCAACCTAATCGTCAGGCCGCGTCCTACCAAAACGATCGCGGCCTGAACCTTTCGCAGATCAAGCCTTGCCGGCTTTCACCTCGAGCACCCGGTTGGCCGCCGAGACGATCGCTTCCAGCGATGCCGCGACGATGTTGGTGTTGATGCCGGCGCCGAAGAGTTTGCCGCCGGGATAGGAGGTCTCGACATAGGAGATCGCCGCCGCATTCGAGCCGTGCTGCAGCGAATGCTCGGAATAGTCCTCGACCGACATTTCGATGCCGAGATAATGCGACAGTGCGTTGATGAAGCCGTCGATCGGGCCGTTGCCGCGCCCTTCGATGCGCTTGGTCTCGCCATTATCGGTGATTTCAGCTGCTACGATCCGCTGGCCTTTGCGCTCGGTGTCGGGATAGGTGTGGTGGTCGACGAACTTGAGGCGCGCCTCGGGCTGCGTCACGTAACGCTCGATGAAGCGGTCGTAGATGCGCTTCGAGGGAAGCTCCTTGCCCTCGACGTCGGTGATGCGCTGGATATCTTCACGGAACTCGACCTGCAGGTTGCGCGGCAGGTTGAGCCCGTAATCCTGCTGCAGGATATAGGCGATGCCGCCCTTGCCGGACTGCGAGTTGATGCGGATGATCGCCTCGTAGGAACGGCCGACATCGCGCGGATCAATCGGCAGATACGGCACTTCCCAAACGGGATGGTTGGCGACCTGTGCGGCCTTCATGCCCTTGTTAATCGCATCCTGATGCGAGCCGGAGAAGGCCGTATAGACCAGCTCGCCCACATAGGGGTGACGCTCTGCAATCGCCATCTGGTTCGAATATTCGAACACTTCCTTGATCCGCTCGATATTCGAGCAGTCGATCCCGGGATCGACGCCCTGCGTGAACATGTTGAGCGCCATTGTCACGACATCGACATTGCCGGTGCGCTCGCCATTGCCGAACAGCGTGCCTTCGACGCGGTCGGCGCCTGCCAGCAAGGCCAGCTCGGCGGCGGCGATGCCGGTGCCTCGGTCGTTATGCGGATGCAGCGATACGATCAGGTTCTCGCGTTTGTCGAGATTGCGGCACATCCATTCGATCTGATCGGCATAGACGTTCGGCGTCGCCATCTCGACAGTGGACGGCAGGTTGATGATGAGCTTGTTGTCCGGCGTCGGCTTGACGACCTCGATGACGGCGTTGCAGATCTCCAGCGCCACCTCCAGCTCGGTGCCGGTGAAGCTCTCGGGCGAATATTCGAAACGATAGCCGCCGCCGGCCTTGGCTGCCATGTCGGTGATCATCTTGGCGGCGTCGACGGCAATCTGCTTGATGCCCTGCACATCTTTGGCGAAAACGACGCGGCGCTGCAGCTCGCTGGTCGAGTTATAGAAATGCACGATCGGCCGGTTTGCGCCTTCCAGCGCTTCGAAGGTGCGGGTGATGAGCTCCGGGCGGCACTGTACCAGCACCTGCAACGAGACATCGGCGGGCACGTTACCCTCTTCCACGCACCAGCGGGCGAAATCGAAATCGGTCTGCGAGGCGGAGGGGAAACCGATCTCGATTTCCTTGAAGCCCATCTCGAGCAGCAGATGAAACATCCGGGCCTTGCGGTCGTGGCCCATCGGGTCGACCAGCGCCTGATTGCCGTCGCGCAGGTCGACCGAGCACCAGACAGGCGCCTTGGTGATGGTCTTGGTCGGCCAGGTGCGGTCGGGAATATTCACCTGCGGATAGGGCCGGTACTTCATCGCGGCATCGGGCATGCCCTTCGCGGAGGATCGGCTGTTGGTATTGTCCATTGTCTTGTCTCCTCGTGCCGGCATTTGCCCCGCCTCTTAGCCGATCGCATCGGACTTGGCGATAAACAAATGCGGACCTTCGTCGGTCGTTGGGTCAATTTTGAAAGTGAGTCGCGAGGAGCGATACCGGGCGGGCTTTCGGCCGCCGGGCGCTCCTCAACGGACCCGGCAACCGCGCGTAAGGCCGAGGAGAAGAAGCGAGGTCACGGCGCTCGAGACGTCACGCAGGGCGATGCGGCCGCGTGCAATCGTCTCGGAAATCTTGGCGCCAGAGGTCTTCATGGCCGCGCTTATAACCTTGGGCAGCGAAACTGGCAAGCCCTCGCGGCCCGCCGCCTTCGTTACCCGGACTGAGGCCGGTCTTTCCAAACCCTCACCAGCTGCGACAGCACGAGCATCAGCCCGCCGGCGATCAATCCCCAGAAAGCGCCGGAGATGCCGGCGAAGGAAACGCCGGATGCGGTGACGAGGAAAGTGATCGCCGCCGCCTCGCGCGATTCCTGCGCCTGGAAAGCCGACATCGCCGAGGATGAGAAGGCCCCGACCAGCGCCAGCCCCGCCACCGCCTCGATCAGAACGGGCGGCGCCAAGGCGACAAAGGCCGTCACCGCGCCGGCAAGCAGCCCGAGGATGATATAACCGACGCCGGCGATCAGCGATGCCCAATAGCGCCGCTTCGGATCGGCATGGGCGTCATGCCCGGCGCACATGGCCGCGGTGATCGCCGCCAGGTTGACGGCATGGCCGCCGAAAGGCGCCGACAGCAGCGAAAAGAAGCCGGTTACGGCAAAAAGCGGGCCTGGCTTCGGATCGTAATGATTGACCTTCAGCACCGCGATGCCCGGAATGTTCTGCGAGGCCATGGTGACGATGAAGAGTGGCAGCGCGATCGAGATGAAGGCCGCAAAGCTGAATACCGGCCGGACGATTTCCGCCGTCGGCATCAGCGATCGTTCGAGCGAGGCGAAAGCGCCATCGGGAATATCGATGCCGAAGGCGAGCACCAGCACGAAGGCTGCGAGCGCGGCCGGCACCGCCCAGAGCCGCTTGAAGGCACCGACGACGATCCAGGAAATGACGATCGGCAGACCGAGCAGCGGATTGAAGCCGATCGCCTTCACCGGCGCGAAGCAGAGACCGATCAGCACACCGGCGAGCATCGCATTGGCGAGCGGCGCAGGAATGGCGGCCACCGCCCGGCCGAGCGGTTTGAACAACCCGGCAATGATGATCAGTACGGCGCAGATCAGGAATGCGCCGACCGCTGCATTGAAACCGCCCTCGATCGCTCCGGTGCTTGCCAGCAGTGCCGCCCCCGGCGTCGACCAGGCGATGCTGATCGGCAATCGGGTGACGGCGCTGAGCACGATCGCGCAG
This sequence comes from Rhizobium sp. NLR8a, assembly GCF_019685235.1. Lineage (NCBI taxonomy): Bacteria > Pseudomonadati > Pseudomonadota > Alphaproteobacteria > Hyphomicrobiales > Rhizobiaceae > Rhizobium > Rhizobium sp. NLR8a. Next base: position 201,412 of record NZ_JABDWI010000010.1, on the reverse strand, counting down.
ACGCCCATGGAGATCGACAACGCCATCAGCCCCGAAGCGGCCTGCGCATCCGTCGCACCCACCGCCTGCAGCCCGTGCAGCACGACGGCGAAGGAGCTGGCGGAGCCGACGAAAGCGGTAAGCAGCCCCATGAACAGGGCCTGGACGGAAAAATCTTTGAGCATGGCGGACTCTGAGCTGCGGGAATGGCGCATGGAGCATGATGGCTGCCGCCTGCGCAAGTCCAGATTGAGGGCTTTCCGTCCAGCTCTGCTGGTCGATGACCTCAAGCCATCTGAAAGCAAGACACCCCTGCCTGCGGTCGGCAGGCAAGGGCGTCTTGAACGCTTCAGTCCAGAAAACTCAGATGTCGGCTTGCGACGTCACGATCCGCGAAACGAGGCCGTAATCCTTCGCCTCTTCGGCAGAGAGCCAGTAGTCGCGATCCGTATCCTTGGCGATCTTGTCGATCGGCTGGCCGGTAGCCTCCGCCATGATCTTGTTCAGACGCTCGTTCATCTTGATGATCTCGCGTGCCTGGATCTCGATGTCGGACGCCATGCCGCGCGTGCCGCCCGACGGCTGGTGCAGCAGGAAGCGCGTATTCGGCAGGCACAGGCGCCGCTCTTTGGGAGCCGCGACGTAAATCAGCGCGCCGGCCGAAGCGACCCAGCCCGTACCGATCATCCAGACCTTCGGCCTGATGAACTTGATCATGTCATGGATGGAATCGCCGGATTCGACGTGACCGCCGGGCGAATTGACATAGATGCGAATGTCTTCGTCGCTGGCCGCGGCAAGCGCGACGAGCTGCGAGCAGACCTTCTGCGCCAGTTCCTGGTTGATCGGTCCATAGATGAAGATCGAACGCGACTTGAAAAGATTCGCCTCCGTTTCCTTGCCGAGCGGCAGTTCCTTCGTCTTGTCGTCCTGTTCTTCGTCGTTCATTCGAACCTCTCGGAGATGAATTCGGGTTCCTCGCACATAGTGCGACTCAATGCCTAAAACAATGCGGGAAAAACACAAGGCACCGAAGCGGTGGAGATATCCTTAAGAAGCCGCGCATCGTTCCGCAAGCCTTACTGAAATGTAACGGTTGGAAGGCTTTGAAAAGCCGGAATCGGTTCCTACCTCACCTCTCACATGGCAACCGCCAAATGAAATCAACAGGAGACCGGACATGTCACCGGAAGAACGCCAATTGCTGACCGCCCTCTTCGACCGCGTGCGCACCGCGCAAGCCCAGCCGCGCGATCGCGAAGCCGAAGCCCTGATCGATCAGGCGACGCGCGAGCAGCCGTCCGCCACTTATTATCTCGCCCAGGCCGTCATCGTGCAGGAAAAAGGGCTGGAAGCGGCCGCCAACCACATCAAGGAACTCGAGGAGCGCGTGCGGCAGTTTGAAGCCGGAGCCAGCGAGCACCACCAGGCAGAACAGGGCGGCGGCTTCCTGAGTTCGATCTTCGGCAACACCCAGACGCAGCAGCCCGCGCCTGTCCCCTCCAACCCCGGCCCCTGGAGCCAACCGTCCCGCGCCTATGACGAGCCGCGCGGCTACGATCGCCAGACGCCGCAGCAGCCCGCCGGCCCCTGGAGCCAGCAGGCCTACGCGCCGTCTGCCGGCGGCAGTTTTCTACGCGGCGCTCTCGGCACGGCAGCCGGCGTTGCCGGCGGCATGCTGCTTGCCAACTCGTTGAGCGGCATCTTCGGCAATCACATGTCTTCGCTCGGTTGGGGCTCGCCCTTCGGCGCCAACCCGTTCGGCAATGCTACCGCACCGACCGAAGAGACCATCATCAACAATTATTATGGCAATGACGACACCCGTCAGGCCGCGGATAATGCCGGCAATGACAATGACGACGATGTGCAACAGGCCGATTACGACGATGCGGACGATTACAGTGATGACTCGTCCGGCGACGTTACGGATGTCTGAGGTTTAACGGGCGGAAATGGGCGGCAGTTGGTTTTACATTGCCGCCCCGTATCCCGGCCCTTCGCTTGGGCTCAGGGCGTTCGTCGCTGCAATCAATTCACTCAAATCGATTGCTCGGGCTACGCCCGAGCGCGCCTCACCCACGGCCACGATAGGTTGCGACGCCCTGCTCCGGCAGCCACACACCTTCCGGCGGCTTGCCCGTCTGCCAGAAGACGTCGATCGGAATGCCGCCACGCGGATACCAGTAAGCGCCGATCCTCAGCCACTTGGGGTCGACTAGTTCGACGATGCGCTTGGCGATGTAGATCGAGCAATCCTCGTGGAAGGCGCCGTGATTGCGAAAGGAAAACAAGAAGAGTTTCAGGGACTTCGATTCCACCAGCCATTCGCCGGGGATGTAGTCGATGACGATATGGGCGAAATCCGGCTGCCCCGTCATCGGGCAGAGGGAGGTGAATTCCGGCGCGGTGAAGCGCACGACATAGTCGGTGCCGGCATGATTGGACGGCACTTTTTCCAGCACCGCCTCCTCCGGCGATTTCGCGGTTTCGGTTTGCTGACCCAGCATCGACAGGCTGGAAACATCGGTATTCGGCATCATGCCTCCTTGACGACTTTGACGCGGATGCCATGGGCCTTTTCGCCCTCCGGCTCCACATGAATGGCTATTTTGGCGCCCTCATGCACCGCTCTGATGGCATCCTCAAGGCGGTCGCATATATCATGCGCCTGCCGCACGGACATAGTGCCAGGCACCACCATGTGAAAATCGATGAAAGTGACGGCGCCTGCCCGCCTCGTCTTCAGGTCATGCACGCCGATCGAACCCGCCGCATGGGTGGCGATCGCCTGCTTGATCGCTTCTTCTTCCTGCGGCTCGACCGCCTGGTCCATCAGACCGCCGATCGATTGCGAGATCACCCTCCAGCCTTGATAGAGAATGTTGATGGCAACGAGAATCGCAAGAACCGGGTCGAAGATCGCATTACCCGTCGCCAGGGCCAGCAGCAGGCCGACGAGCACGCCGACGGATGTCACCACATCCGACATGATATGCTGTCCATCCGCCGCCAGCGCCGCCGAGCGATGTTTGCGTCCGGTCCGGATCAACAGGCTCGCCCAGACCGCATTGATGACGCCAGCCGCCAGATTGATCGCAAGGCCGAGCATCGGTGCATCGAGCATGCGCGGCGCAGCGAGATAGCCGACCGCCTCGTTGACGATCAGCAGCGCGGCAACGACGATCAGCACGCCCTCGGTGACCGCGGAGAGATATTCCGCCTTATGATGGCCGAAGGGATGGTCTTGATCGGCCGGCTTCTGCGCATAACGGATCACGAAGAAAGCGACGAAGGCGGCAACAACGTTGACCGTGGATTCGAGCCCGTCCGACAGCAGCGCCACCGATCCGGTCACCCACCAAGCCACCATCTTCAGCCCCATGACGCCGAGCGACAGCGGAATCCCCCACATCGCCAGCTTCCGAACCGTCAGATCGCCGTTGTCGTTCATATCGTCCTCCTGCGGTTGCGAATGAATTGCAGGATCCAAGCCATTGAAATGCAAAACCGCCCACGCGAATGTCGCGCAGGCGGCCCAGTTGAGGGTGATATGGGCGATGATCGAGGATTTGTCAAAGAGAATGACGCGTCCTTCACAGCTGTGGCCGCGTGCCGATGTGAAAGCAGCGCAGGCACACGATACGCGATCTTCTACACCGCCGAGGGAGCGGGATCGGACTGGAGAGATTGCGGCCACCGCAGAAGAGCGGCCTGGCCTGCCGACGTCAGGGCGTAGACGCCTTTTTCCTGGCGCTCGAACCATCCATAGACATTGTCGCGCAGGATCGGACCGGCCTTCGGCGTAAGCGCCTTCATATCCCGCGGGCGCACAATTCCCCGATCGAGCGCGGCCGCGCAGAGCAGCGCCTGCTGGCGATAGGCCGTCATGATCGGCGCCCGCGAGCCGCCGCCAACGGCAGGATCGCCGCGACGGCACTGATGCTCTTTGACGAGGCGCGAACGCCGCTTGGGATTGGTGCGCGGCATCGGCGAGATGGAACTGACGATGACGCTGACCTCGCCGCCATCCGAGACGCCGAGCATGCCGATGCCGAGCCGCCTGCAAAGGTCGCGGTAGCGCTTGTCCGTCTCTCGCCCACGCCCCTTGGCCGAAACCCGCGCCGCGATCCAGACCTCATCACTCATCGCCGCGCGATCGACCGCCTGGAGAAGCAGTTCGAGGTTGAAGGTGAGCTTCAGTTCGCAGACGACCACGACCGGCGGCTCGCCATAGCTCAAGCCAACGAGATCGCATCCGCCGACCTCGCCTTTGACGGCGTAACCCGCCGCCTCCAGGAAGGCTTTGACCGGCAGGTAGAGCGACGTCTCCATGGGAAAATCGCGCTCAGGCGGCGTTGAGATCGGCAATCTCACCATACCGCGCGAGCAGTCGCGGCGAGCTCATGTCGCCGGTCTCCTCATCGACGATGACGGCATAGGCCGCGACCCCGACGAAACGCTCGGCCATCGCCGAGGCGATCTTTTCCGCGCTGACGGCGTTCGATGCCTGCCGCATTTCGCCTGGCACGAGATTGCCGCGGTTCTTGCGGTAGGGAAGGACGATGAATTTCTCGGCACTGGCCACGGCGATAATTCCCGGTTGATCGTTCCGGAAATGTTCTGATTTTCCTGGCAGAGTCAACCCTCGCCCCGTCCGCGTACGGAAGGGGCGAGATGATACTTGGTTTAAGCCGCCTTCGTCTTCACCTTGCGCGCCAGATGCGCCACGACATTCTCGATCATCCGCATGCCGGCATCGCCGCCGAGCGTCATGATCGATTCGGGGTGGAACTGCACCGCGGCAATCGGCTCCTTGGCATGTTCAATACCCATGATCGTGCCATCGTCGCTTTCCGCCGTGATGATGAACTCACGCGGCAGAGTCGAGGGATCGGCGAAAATCGAGTGGTAGCGGCCGACCGTCACTTCCTTCGAAAGGCCGGAGAAGACGATGCCCGGTTCCAGCACGCGGATGCGCGACGGCTTGCCGTGCATCGGCAGCGCCAGATGGCGCAATTCCCCACCATAGGCTTCGGCGAGCGCCTGCAGGCCGAGGCAGACGCCGAAGATCGGCAGGTTGCGGGCCCGCGCCTTCTTGATCGTCGCCTTGCAATCGAAATCCTTCGGCGTTCCGGGCCCGGGCGACAACACGACCAGATCCGGGCTCAGCCGGTCGAAGATCTCTTCCGGCACCGGCGTCCGCACGGTCGAAACCGTTGCCCCCGTCTGGCGGAAATAATTGGCGAGCGTATGGACGAAACTGTCCTCATGGTCGACCAGCAGGATGCTGACGCCCTTGCCGACGCTGGCGACGTCGCGCTGAATCTTGCCGGAATTGCCGGTCTTGGCGTCTCGGATGGCGGAAAGCATGGCGGAGGCCTTCAATTCGGTTTCGGCTTCTTCTTCCTCTGGAATGGAATCGTTGAGCAATGTCGCACCGGCACGCACCTCGGCGATGCCGTCCTTGATGCGCACGGTGCGCAGCGTCAGGCCGGTGTTCATATCTCCATTGAAGCCGACCATGCCGATCGCCCCCCCATACCATGCGCGTGGGCTTTTTTCATGGCTCTCGATAAAGCGCATCGCCCAGAGCTTCGGGGCGCCGGTGACGGTCACCGCCCAGGCGTGACTGAGAAAACCGTCGAAGGCATCCATGTCGTCGCGCAGCCGGCCTTCTATATGATCGACCGTGTGGATGAGGCGCGAATACATCTCGATCTGCCGACGGCCGATCACCTTGACGGAACCGGGCTCGCAGACGCGGCTCTTGTCGTTGCGGTCGACGTCCGAGCACATGGTCAGCTCGGACTCGTCCTTCTTCGAATTCAAGAGCTTCAGGATCTGTTCGCTATCGGCGATCGGGTCGTCGCCGCGCTTGATCGTGCCCGAGATCGGGCAGGTCTCGATGCGCCGTCCGGAGACCCGCACGAACATTTCGGGCGAGGCGCCGACCAGATATTCCTGATTGCCAAGATTGATGAAGAAGGAATAGGGCGACGGATTGATCGCCTTCAGCCGCTTGGAAATGTCGGAAGGCTTGCTTTCGCAGCGCTCCATGAACTTCTGCCCAGGCACGACCTCGAAGAGATCACCCTTGCGGAAGCTTTCCTTCGCCTTGACGACGAGCTCGGCATATTCGCCCGGCCGGTGGTCGCTCTTCGGCGGAATGGCATCCGTCTGCTTGAAGGGCTCGGGCGCGATATCTTCCGCCTTGCCTTCGGTCGTCACGCCGTCCTTCGCGAAATCATACCGGTCGATCCAGGCCTTGGCGGCATAGTTGTCGACGACGAGAATTTCATCCGGCAGGTAGAGCACCATGTCGCGCTGGTCGGAAGGGCGCGTCAGTTTCAGATCGATCGCGTCGAACTGGAAGGCGATGTCATAGCCGAAGGCGCCGTAGAGCCCGAGGCTCGCATCCGCCTGCGAGTAGAAAAGATCGCTCACGGCCCGCAGCACTGTGAACACCGTCGGAATCTTCGAGCGCTCTTCCTCGGTGAACACCCGGTCCGGCGTCTTGACGGAGAGGTCGAGCCGCCGGGCTGAGGAAGCGCCGAGCACGAGGTCAGGGACGGTCTGCAGCCGTTCGGTCACGAAACCGAGGAGCACCTCGCCGCGTTCATTATAGGCTTCGATCCAGACGTTGCGCCCGAAGGAAGAGATGCCGAGCGGCGGATCGACGACGGCGGTGTCCCAACGGGTATAACGGCCCGGATATTCGTAGTTCGACGAAAACACCGCGCCGCGGCGCTCGTCGAGCTTGTCGATATAGGAAGAGACCGCATCGGCATAGGGGATTGCCCGCCGCTGCCGGGTGACTGATATGCCGCCCTTGGTCTCGTAGAGTTCCGCACCATCATCCCGCAGGATCGTTACCATTGTTCCACTCCGTTATCGGGGCCCGGACGACAGGCGGCGATAAAACAAAAAAGCCGCCTCGAAGTTTCGGGCGGCTCACTCGTCGTCTTTGGACACGATTGGTCGAGGCCGCCTCAGCGAGCCCACCACCAAACAGCAATGTTCAAGGACGTAATCATGGAAAATTGTTAGCCTGAGATCAGCCGCCGCGCAAGAGGCGATTGCGCAATGAAAAAGGGCGGCCCGAAAGCCGCCCCTCCCCAGCCGTGAAAGTGTGTCGCCGGCAATCAGAATGTCTTCGTGAGCGACACCTTGAAGGTACGGCCCGGCTCGGAATACCAATCGCGAGGCTGCGATGCGGTCGAGAGACCAGGTTGACGTCACGTACAGCCAGCGCATTGAAATATTTCTGGTCGAAAATATTGTAGACACCAGCTTGAACGAGCAGGCCGGGCAACTGTTCCGGCGTCCACCAGCCGTTCAGGTCGATGATTGCGTAACCGTGCGCATCGAAGGTTGTGTCGTTGGTGTTGGTGACGGGTGTATTGAGATGGTCTGTGAGCATGCCGGCAGATAGCTTCGAGGACAGATCGAAGCCGAAGGTGTCATTGCTCCAGCCGCCGCCCACAATCGCCTTGAACGGCGCCACCGAGCGCAGGCGCTGGGTGGTTTCTTCATTCCTGCCGTAGGCATAGGCAAGCGAGCATGCAGATTGATGCCGTTATTGAACGTCTTGACGGCACTTGCTTCAACACCCGAGATCGTCGCCGCAGCCACGTTGGTGTAATTGAAGCTCTGAAGCCGGTCGCGTCAACGCTCGTCACCGTCTCGATGAAATTCTGATAACGAGTGTGGAAAGTGGCGATCCGCCCGGTGAAAACATGACGATAACAGTCAACACAAATCGCCCCGCCTTATGTTGGATATTATTGTCAGGTTTTTGCGATCGTCAAAAATGTTGCACAATTGCAACGAAAAACGCTCTCATGCGTTGCCTCTAGCCACCAATATTAGGAATCGCATGGATTGAGAAAATTTTCGACTTTGGCGATCCTCCTCGCCGCTACCGCCTTTCTGGCTGGTGCCCGCCTGCCCCCGCACGGCCCATTGCCAGAGCCTCGGCCCGATGCCGGGCAGACGGCCGCCCCCACCCGCCCGTCCTCAGAAAAAGCGGAACCCTCCGCGCCTGAACAGGTGCCGGCCCCTCAGCCGAAACCTGACGTAAAGGAGCCGGAGACATCCGCACCGGACCAGCCGCCTGCCTCGCCAGCCGAACCGGCAAAGCCTGAGCATTCAGAACCGATGCAGGGCCCGCCGCTTCCGCCGGGCCAGCTAGAGAGCCCGCAGACTCCACCGGAAGAAAAGCCGCCCGGCGAGCAGACGCTTGAAGAGCAGCATCTGACGATCGAATCCGAGAGTGACGCCGAGCATGCCGAATGCACGTCTGCACTCAAGGCTCTGGGTGCCGTCTTCAAGGAAACGCCGCGCATCGATGACGGCAACGGCTGCGGCATCGACAAACCGATCATCGTCTCGGAGGCTCTGCCCGGTATCGCCGTCAAACCGGAGGCAACGATCCGCTGCCCGGCGGCACTCGCACTTGCCCGCTGGATGAAGGAGAGCGTCGTCCCTGCCGCTTCCGCCGCCCTGCCGGAGCAGGGTCGCATCACTGTCGTCAACCAGGCTACCGCCTATATGTGCCGCCTGCGCAATGGCGCCGAGACAGGCAAGATCTCCGAGCATGCCCGCGGCAACGCCATCGATATTGCCAGCTTCCATTTCGAAAAGGGCGAGGATGTCGCCGTCCGCTCCCGTCGCGAGGACCCAACGCTGACCGGTGCCTTCCAACGCGCCGTCAGCGCCGCCGGCTGCCTCTATTTCACGACTGTACTCGACCCCGAAAGCGACGCGGCCCACGAAACCCATTTCCATCTCGACATCATCGAAAGGAAGGGCGGCTATCGTTATTGTCATTAACGTCGAAGGTCAGGACCCCATCATCAAACAAGAACTGGCGGGGAACGTAGACGGTGCGGCATATTCCCGTCTCCCCTCGGGGAGAAGAGAGGATTGAGAGGCCGCATCCCGTCCCTTCACCACGCCTGATCAGAACAACCCCTCGATATAACCCTGCTCATTCAAAAAAATCCGTTCCGCTGAGGGCGATTTCGGCAGGCCGGGCATCGTCATGATTTCGCCGGTGATGGCGACGACGAAGCCGGCGCCGGCTGAAAGCCGTACCTCCCGCACGGAGACTATATGGCCTTCTGGCGCGCCGCGCAGGTTCGGATCGGTGGAGAAGGAATATTGCGTCTTCGCCATGCAGACCGGCAGCTTGCCGTAGCCCTGCTCCTCCCATGTCTGCAGCTGATCGCGCACCGCCTTGTCGGCGGTCACCTCGCCGGCATGGTAGATCTTCGAGGCGACGATCTCGATCTTTTCGAACAGCGAAATGTCGTCGCCGTAGAGCGGCTGAAATTTCGCTTGGCCGGATTCGGCCAGTTCCACCACCTTATGCGCCAGTTCCTCGATACCGGCCGAACCCTTCGCCCAGTGCTGGCAGAGGATCGCTTCAGCGCCGAGCCGCGACACGAATTCCTTCACCGCCGCGATCTCGGCATCGGTATCCGAAACGAAATGATTGATCGCGACGACCACGGGCACGCCGAAGCGGCGCACATTGGCAACGTGGCGGCCAAGATTGGCGCAGCCCTTTTTCAACGCCACGACATCCTCGGTGCCGAGATCCTCCTTCTTGACGCCACCATTCATCTTCAGCGCCCTGACGGTCGCGACGATGACGGCCGCGTCCGGCCTCAGCCCGGCCTTGCGGCATTTGATATTGAAGAATTTCTCAGCCCCGAGATCCGCTCCGAATCCCGCTTCCGTCACCACGTAATCTGCGAGCTTCAGCGCCGTCTTCGTCGCCGTCACCGAATTGCAGCCATGGGCTATATTTGCGAAGGGACCGCCATGTACGAAGGCCGGATTGTTCTCCAGCGTCTGCACGAGGTTCGGCTGCATCGCATCCTTGAGCAGCACGGCCATGGCGCCGTCGGCTTTCAGATCGCGCGCATGCACCGGCGTCTTGTCGAAGCGGTAGCCGATGATGATGTCGCCGAGCCGCCGCTCCAGATCCTTCAGATCGGTGGCCAGGCAGAGGATCGCCATCACCTCGGAAGCGACGGTGATGTCGAAGCCGCCCTGGCGTGGAAAACCGTTGGCGACGCCGCCGAGCGAGGAGACCATGCTCCTTAGCGCCCGGTCGTTCATGTCCATGACCCGCCGCCAGGCGATGCGGCGAATGTCGATATTCTCTCCATTGCCCCAGTAGATGTGGTTGTCGATCATCGCCGCCAGCAGATTGTGCGCCGAGGTGATCGCGTGGAAATCGCCGGTGAAATGCAGGTTGATATCTTCCATCGGCACGACCTGCGCATAGCCGCCGCCGGCCGCCCCGCCCTTGACGCCGAAGCAGGGACCGAGCGACGCCTCGCGTATGCAGACGATCGCCCTTTTACCGATCCGGTTCAGCCCGTCGCCGAGGCCGACTGTTGTCGTCGTCTTGCCCTCGCCGGCCGGCGTCGGATTGATCGCTGTGACGAGGATCAGCTTGCCGTCCTTCTTGCCCGCCTGCGCCGCGATGAACTCGGCGCTGACCTTTGCCTTGTCGTGACCATAGGGGACGAGCTGCTCGGCCGCCATGCCGAGCTTTGCCCCAATATCGAAGATCGGCCTCTTGGCCGCGGCGCGCGCGATTTCGATATCGGATTTGATTGATGGCATGGATGCTCCTCCGTCCCGGCCTTTCGCGGGCGCGAAAGCGCTTGTCCTCGCCACTGGGATATCGAAATATCGGCATGCTGTGAATAGCGCTCGCCTTGCGACCGCCCTGCTGGATCATTATGTGGCGCTCAACGATCGCGGCTTCTTAAGGTAAAGACATGAAAGCACTGGAACTCATCATCGAGCGCATCATCCTGTCGAGCCGCTGGATCCTGGTCGCCTTCTATATCGGCCTGGTGGCGGCGCTCGCCGTCTATGCCGTTTCCTTCGGCTACAAGTTCCTGAAAATCGCCGCCGATGTTTTCGTGCTCGACGAGGCGGAAATGATCCTTGCCATGCTCGGCCTAATCGATGCCGCCCTCGTCGCCAGTCTGATCGTCATGGTGATGATTTCAGGCTACGAGAATTTCGTCAGCCGTTTCGACGAGGCCAGCGATGCGGACAACGAGGTTTCCTTCCTTGGCAAGCTCGATTCAGGTAGCCTCAAGATCAAGGTCGCCTCCTCGATCGTCGCCATCTCCTCCATCCACTTGCTGCAGGTCTTTCTCAATGCCGACAAATACGACGACGGCAAGATCATGTGGCTGACTCTGATGCACCTCGCCTTCGTCGCCTCGGCCGTCATGCTCGGCTTCCTCGAGAAGCTCATGAGCGTGACATCGAAGAACGATTTGAAGGACAAGGGATAGAGGGACGACGAACTGGTTGTCACGTCAGTGCGTGGGCAAACCGGCTGTCATGGCGTTCCCTTCCGCGTCAATTCGAGGCCCCAGCAACAGGAACGATCTCTGCCTCAGCTTTTCTGGGGCATCGAAGACTTTCCTTGGCATCGGGTCCACACAGGCGATCGCCGGGCTCATCACCATAAGGGATGATGCCATTGACGATGCCAAGCTCGAGCGCCTGCGCACGAGGGATTTCTTTTCGCTCAATCGAGGTCGCGATCATCATCGCCTCGAAAGACTCGGCATTGACACCCATCTCTTCGAAATAGGCGAAGAATTTCGTAGATTCAGCCGTCGTGGGTCTCACAAGGCCGATATCGGAATATCCGACAATCCGCGGCGTTCCGCTCATCAAGACGAGAGCACAGGTCGAAAGGCAGTATGCACCGCCGGCAGAGACCTCCCCCTCGGTCGACCCGCTTTTGGCCATGCTCGCCTTGCAACGCGGATTTAGGGTCGGGCAGTTCGGCAACCGTGTTCTGCCAACCGAGGTCTCCAGACCTGCAGCACGGATGATGCGTCCCATTGCGAAAGCCGCATCCATGTCCCCGCCATTGGACTGAAGCACGATCGGCAGCTTTCTTTCGCCGAGCGGCTTCAAGATCGCCTTCAGCCGGGCCGGGGTATCGGGAGTGATGTCTCCTTCCGCAGAAATCCACTGCGTGCACTCCTCCTGACAATTGCCGTGATGCATCAGGAGAAAGTCCATCGGCTGGGTTGTCGGCAGTTTCTCGCTTGTGTCTGCGACTGCAGCCTGCCCGGGCGCCTCAGCCGCTTCGACCGCCGAATGGCCGTGGCAGACGGCATCAGTGGCTGCACCCGGCCCGCAGAGCGGCATTCCCGGCCACTCATTGTAAGCCAGCATGTCGGTGTTCAGACCCATGCGAAGTGCATCTGCGGGCGGTACGATCGTGATGCGATCAGGAGCCGTACTCATCATCAAAGCGATCAGATCACCGCTGACGCCCATCTCCTTCAAATAGGTCTTCAGGGCAGCAGTGGCCTTCTTGCCGAGCTTGGTGGAGCTGCTCTGTCCCGCCGCCTTGCGTCCAACCTCCTTGCGCGAAATTTCCGTCTTCTTGCCGTTCACGATCTTATATTCGATGCGATAGGAGATACGCACCCTGTTGTAGACGGTCGTGATCTGGTGGACGCCGATGAAGGCCCATTGCGACGAGACGCGCGAGATGCCGCCGGCGAAGGCCAGGGGACACGCAGAAAAGCAGTATGCACCATCCGAATAGGTGACGCCGACCGAGCTGCCATCCTTGGCGATAGCCGCAGCGCAGCGCGCATCATCCTCCGGGCAATCCTTCAGTCGCGTCCCCCCGATAGCTGTTTCCAGGCCTGCCTTGCGGATCATCCGGCCCATCGCATAGGCAGCATCCACCTCACCGCCTTCCGACTGGAAGACGACAGGCAGTTTCCTGTCCCCGATTTTCTTCAGAACTTTCCTAAGCTGGGTGGGAGTATCGGAGGTTATGCGGCCCTCCGCCGATATCCATTCAGGACAGTCTTCCATGCAGAGGAGGCTGCGCACGATGATGAAACGCATCGGGGGTTGCCCTGCCTGCTTCTTCTGCCCAGCCGCCTGCGAAGGCGCGGCACCGAGCGACAAGTTCAACAAAAGAACAACAAGTACTGCCAGAGAAAACAGATGCTTAAAATGCCAACCAGGTGCAAAGCGCACGATTAAATCGCCTCAGTTATACATGATGATACGCTTATCAATTGCATCGTGCCGCAGCAAGCCGGATTTCGACGCCTCCCGCCGCCCAGGCTCTTCCGGCGTGATTCTCTTCCTGCGTGGAGCAGGAAGAATCCCCAGCTATCCCGCCGCAGCAGAAGTCAAAGATACCACAACGCTACTTGCGCAAGCCGCAACTCAACCGATGCGCGCGCAGTTGTGACTATTTCTGTGCGTTTCAGGCTGATCGGCTTGACAAAAGGCAATTGGGACTAGCTTCCGGCGGTGTTTGTGTATTTGATAGCGTCAACATTGAGGCTGCCGGAGGCGTACAAATGTCTTACATGACCACCTCTGAAAGACAGTCGTTGCTTTCGGCGGAACTTGCTGTTGCAGGAACACGCAGCCTGTTTGCGCAAGGGCTCGGCAGAGTCTCCGCGGCCTTCGGACTGTCCTATGCGACGCTGATGCACGCTCCCTCACCGGAAGACCTTCTCCTAAAGCCGCTGCTGATCGAAAGCTCGCTTCCCGCGGCCTATATCAGAGATTTCGATCGGGCCAACATGATGCGTGGTTGCCCTTTCGGCGTACGGTTGAGGGAGTCGGCCGTGCCGCAGGCCTGGCACCTCAGCGATGCCGTCAATGGACAGGCCTTTCCGGCCGAACTGCGCGCCTTGATGCTGCGCCATGCGATACCTGCGGGCGTTGCCATGCCGACCATTGCAGTCGATGGCCGGCGCCTGGTCTTCTGGTTCTGCGGCGAGCGTGCGGCGCTCAGCCAGAGCGAGGTCAACGAGCTGGCGATCATCACTCTGCATGCCCTTGACGCGTTCAATGCGGTCAGACGCAACGAGGAAAGCGCGCACAATGCGCTGTCGACGCGTGAACTTGAAGTGGTGCGCTGGACGGCACAGGGCAAGACCTCGATCGAAATAGGCCAGATCCTGACGCTCTCGGACCATACCGTGAACGCCTATATGACCAATGCGATCAAAAAACTCGATTGCGTCAACCGGACCCAGTTGGTAGCCAAAGCAATTCGATTAAAGCTGATCAGCTGAAAAATCAGAAGAGGATCGGCACGTCATCCTGTGAATAGGGGGAATCGTGTCTCTTCGCTTCGAGCAGCCTAGCTGCGCGTCGTTGGCTTTGAAGATCATACCGCATGCCGCTGACGACCGACGCCCTAACGATCGAGCACCGACCGGATCTCGACGAGGTTCGAGCGCACCCTCAGGATATAGAAGCCCATGGTGGCGAGGTGGCTCGGCATGATCCAGCCGTCTTCGCGACCATTCGAGATGATCGCGGGCTGGATGCGCAGTGCCGCCTGGAACTGCCGCGTGGTGCCGCCCCAGATCGCGCCCAGATTGCGCTCCCGCACGACCTGCGAGAAATCCGCCTGCGCGGCGGTCAGGATGGCGTAATAGGCATAGAGTTGGCCGTAGGCGAACCAGAATCGGTCGTCGGCGCGCGTGTCGAACCAGCCGCGATTGTGGTGTTCCGAGCGCTCGGCAAGCATGTCGGAGGTGCTACCAAGATCGTTGGCGATGCGGTCGATGAACTGCATGAGGTTGTCGGCGCGGCCGTCGAAAACAGCGTTGCAGGCGGCGAGATCTGTGTTGAACTTGCGCAGGTCTCTTATCGCCGTACGGTAGAAGGAAGGCGTCGGCGTCTTCGGGCCGAAGGGATTGAGCCCGAAATACCAGCTGTATTCGTCGAACTGCAGATTGCCGCGTGCGCTCTGCAGGTCATTGTTGATGCCAGACGTGCCACGCACGCGCCCGAGCGTGTCGACAAGCTCCGCCGAAGTCCGACGAACGGCTTGGTTGATACCGCGCTGGAACGAGGCCTTGTTGTCGAGGAAGGGCGTGTGGTCCCAGTCGATGCCGAAGAAGCCCATCTTGTAGAGCAGCATGGAGGAAATCCATGCATTCTGGTCGACGTTAAAATCGGTCAGGTCAGCGGCGACATCGACGATAGCCGAGCGCTGGCAGGTCTTGGCGGTCCCAGCACCCGCCCCTTCGGCGACCGGCAGTTCCTGCCCGGCGGGTACCTTGCGTTCGGAAAGCCGATATTGATCGACGAAAGCGGTGTTGAAATTCGTCCACACCTGCGTCTGCCAGAAGAAATAGCCGTAGAGCATGACGAAGAGGGCGACGAACGCGACGATCGGCAACTGGATCATCCAGCTCCGGCGCTGATACCAGCCATGCGCGGCGAGGAAGGGCCAGAAGGCCCAGGCGGAAAACAGGCGGGCCCAGCGGCCGATCGTCTGGCCGATCAGCCTGAAAAAACCGGCAATCCGGTCAAGCATCGTCGTCTCCTGTCAGGCGAGGCGAACACTACAGCGCCGCGCGCTTTTACACGCGCTAAGGACGCTGTAGCACTTTGAGTTGCTGCATAATTCCTTAAATCGGTTCCGAGTTAAGGAATTAAGCAGGAGGACATCGCCGCCCCGCTGCATCCACATATGCGCTCGCCCGCCCGAGCACAACACGAGCCGCCCGATTTTTACGAATGAAAGCAGCGCGAACAGCGCGGCGTCACGGATCAGGAGCGCAGAAATGGCAACCTGAAGCGGAAGGACCTGCGGGCGGCATCGATGAGCGGCGCTCCCGACACTGCCTGCGACGGCTCGGCCCAAGCAGGAAACTTTCCTGCGGCTTCCAGGTCGACGCGGCTCTTGCGCCGCTCCAGATCCTGGGCGACCAGCATCCCCTTCTCGAACAGCCTGATCGGCGCTGCAATATCGGGGAAAAGCTCCGGCTTGATCCTGGCCTTCATGCCCGGCCGGTCGGTATCGACCTGCGCCTGATAGATGATCAGCCGCTCCTCGACATCGATCATCAGCTTGCGCAGCAAGACGTTGCAGGTACCGATCCGGCCATTCAGCGAATCCACCAAAGCCTGGAACAGGCCGATGAAGCGCTCGCGCCGCTGGCTGTCCTCCCGCATCTCGTGCTCCTCCGCGGAAATTCGTTCGGCCTCCGCCTTCAACGCCCGCCGCTCTGCCTCCATCTGTTCCCAGTGCGCCCTGTTGCCATAGACGCCGATACGGCCCTGCGTCGTCAGTGCTTTGGCGTTGAGCTCCTTCATCTTCAGTCGGGCGATGTCGATCGAATCGACCAGCCGGCGCCGTTGCTCGACAATGCCTACGAGACCGTGTTCGGCTATCTTGTGGCGTTCGATGATCGAGGTGCGCTGGCTTACAATCAGCCTGGCGAGCGCGTCGGATTTCGCGAGGAGATCGAGCAGCCGCTCGATGGCAGGCGCCTCGCGCACGCGTTCGGTATACATGCGCCACATCCGCTGGCGCGATGTCCAGCCGGCCATTTTCTCGCGCAGCGTCAATCCGCGGGAACTGTCGAGATCGGCCGAAACCTCCCCCGTCATCCGGTCCAATGTAAAGACCAGCTCGGCAAGCAACGCATCGAGCGCCGCGCCATCGGCGATATGGGCCTGGAAGCGCGCATTCTGTTCGAGAAAAACCTCGTCGGCCGATCGTGTTTCGTCGCTGTCAAAGCCGCGGATGCAGGCTTCGCAACAGGCTCCCTCGGCCGCAATCTTTTCGGCAAGGCCGCCTGCGGCTTCGTACTGACTGTCGAATGGCGGAGCTTTGCGCACCTCATCCCTCCGGAGAATCGTCCGCCCAAGCTAGCCGCTCCAGACGCCGAAGAAAACCGGCTCTGTCACCGCCTCACACCGGCTCGGCGATCCAGACCCCATTCATTTCGTCGTCCCAGTGCCTGCGGCAGAGCGAGACATATTTCTCATTGCCGCCGACATCGATCTGCGCGCCTTCGTGCAACACCTTCCCCTGCGCGTCCAGCCGCACCACCATCGTCGCCTTACGCCCGCAGTGGCAGATCGTGCGCACCTCGCGCATTTCGTCGGCGATCGCCAAAAGCTCCTGGGAGGCCGGAAACAGCTTGCCCTGAAAATCCGTCCTCAGCCCGTAGACCATGACGGGGATGCCGAGTCGGTCGACGATGCGGGCAAGCTGCCAGACATGGAGAGGCGTCATGAAATGCGCCTCGTCGACGAAGACGCAGGAGATCGGCGCCCCTTCACTCTGCGTCATGACCAGCCGGAACAGATCCTCGTCCGGCTCGAAGGGTATGGCGCTCGCCTCCAGCCCGATCCGCGAACCGATGACGCCGCGGCCGGCGCGCTCGTCGAAGGCGGCGATCAGCTGCAACGTGCGCATGCCGCGCTCCCGATAATTATAGGAGGCTTGCAGCAGCATCGTCGACTTGCCGGCGTTCATCGTCGAGTAGTTGAAATAGAGCTTTGCCATCGGATTTCTCCCTGATCGGTTTATTGAAAGCTCGGATCGGCAAAGAAAAGCCCCGCAACGGCAATAATCACAGGAATTGACGCCCGAAACCCGCCGAAAGGCGCAAAAAACCCGCGACTGCGAAAAATCTGCGAACGTCGCAATCGCACCCGTCGATACGACGCAAACACACTGAGGTCGCTTGTCAAACTGGGCTATTGGTGATTGGCTTGGGGACCTAAAGACTGGGAGTCTAAAATGAAAACAACAAGCGCATTCAAACTCGTCACTGCAACTGCCGTCGCCGCCCTCTCCGTTGCGACCGCCGCTTTCGCCGCCGATCCCGACAGCTGCTCCACCGTCCACTTCTCCGATGTCGGCTGGACTGACATTACCGCCACGACGGCGACCGCCTCCGTCGTCCTGAAGAGCATCGGCTACCAGACCGACGTCAAGGTACTCTCGGTGCCGGTCACCTATACCTCGCTGAAGAACAAGGACATCGACATCTTCCTCGGCAACTGGATGCCGACGCAGGAAAAGGACGTCCGGCCCTATATCGATGACAAGTCGGTTGATTCCTTTGGCCCCAACCTCGTTGGCGCCAAGTACACGCTCGCCACCAACGCCAAGGGTGCTGAGCTCGGCATTAAGGACTTCAAGGATATCGCCGCCCACAAGGACGATCTCGACGGCAAGATCTACGGCATCGAACCCGGCAATGACGGCAACCGCCTCGTCATGGATCTGATCGAAAAGAACACGTTCGGCATGAAGGATATGGAAGTCGTCGAATCCTCCGAACAGGGAATGCTCGCCCAGGTCGCTCGCGCCGAGAAGGCAGGCAAGCCCGTCGTCTTCCTCGGTTGGGAACCCCATCCGATGAACACCAACTTCAAGCTGACCTATCTCACGGGCGGCGACGACGTCTTCGGTCCCGACTTCGGCGGCGCCAAGGTCTACACGAATGTCCGCGCCGGCTACCTCGGCGAATGCCCGAATGTCGGCGCGATGCTGAAGAACCTGACGTTCTCCCTCGACATGGAGAACCAGATCATGGGTAAGATCCTCGACGACGGCAAGGAGCCGGAAGCCGCGGCTACCGAATGGCTGAAGGCCAACCCGTCGGCGCTCGAGCCCTGGCTCGCCGGCGTCAAGACCCGCGACGGCAAGGGCGACGCTCTGGCGGCCGCCAAGACCAGCCTCGGCCTTTGATCACATGAACGGGGCGGTTCGCCGCCCCGCTTCATTTTTGTCCGATTGTTATTTTTCTGGATAGGCGCGCTCTTGAATTGGATCACCGACTCTAAGATTCCCATCGGCCCATTGGCCAAATCCTTCGTGGACTGGCTGACCTCGAATGGCGAATGGTTCTTCAACCAGCTTGCCTTTCTGCTGTCGCACGTCATCGACGGCCTGCTCTTCGTGCTGCAAAAGCCGCATCCGCTGATCGTCATCGCGATTATTTCCGCCCTCGCCTTCTGGCTGCGGCGGTCGATCGCGATCACGCTCTTCACCTGTCTTGGGCTGCTGCTCATCATGAACCAAGGATACTGGAAGGAGACGACGGAGACGCTCGCCCTCGTGCTCGCCTCCACCTTCGTCAGCATGGTGATTGGCATTCCACTCGGTATCGCGGCCGCCCGCCGCGCCTGGGTCTATGCCGCCATGCGCCCGGTACTTGATCTGATGCAGACCATTCCGACATTCGTCTACCTGATCCCGGCACTGATCCTGTTCGGCCTTGGAATGGTTCCGGGCCTGATCGCGACCGTCATCTTCGCGATCCCCGCTCCCATTCGATTGACACGTCTCGGCATTATCTCGACGCCGCCCTCCCTTGTCGAAGCCGCGGTCGCCTTCGGCGCGCGGCCGATGCAGGTGCTGCGCAAGGTCGAGCTCCCCTTCGCGGCGCCGCAGATCATGGCGGGTCTCACACAGACTATCATGTTGTCGCTGTCGATGGTGGTCATCGCCGCACTCGTTGGCGCTGATGGTCTCGGCGTGCCGGTCGTGCGTGCGCTGAACACCGTCAATGTCGCAAAAGGCTTCGAAGCCGGTCTCTGTATCGTCATCCTGGCGATCATTCTCGACCGCATGTTCCGCACGGCGGGTGAAGGAGACGGCGCATGACCGCGGTAAGCTTCAAGGATGTCAGCATTATCTTCGGCGATCGGCCGGAAGCCGCTCTTGCCATGGCCGACCAGGGCAAAACGCGTGACGAGATCGGCGCCGCGACTGGCCTGGTGCTCGGCGTCGCCGATGCGTCGCTGACGATCGAGGAAGGCGAGATCCTCGTGCTGATGGGCCTTTCCGGTTCGGGCAAGTCGACCTTGCTGCGCGCCGTCAACGGGCTCGCTCCCGTGGTGCGCGGCGACGTCGCGGTCTCCACGACCACCGGCCTCGTCAATCCTTACAAATGCAATGCCAAGGCGCTGCGCGAACTGCGCACCCACACCGTCTCCATGGTGTTCCAGCAGTTCGCCCTGCTGCCCTGGCGCACCGTCGCGGAAAATGTCGGCTTCGGTCTCGAACTCGCCGGCATGCCGGAGGCCGAACGCAAGGCCCGCGTCGGCGAGCAGCTCGAACTCGTCAACCTGACGAAATGGGCGAACCGCAAGGTCAACGAATTGTCCGGCGGCATGCAGCAGCGTGTCGGCCTTGCCCGCGCCTTTGCCACCGGCGCCCCGATCCTGCTCATGGACGAGCCTTTCTCGGCGCTCGACCCGCTGATCCGCACCCGCCTGCAGGACGAACTCCTGGAGTTCCAGCGGCGGCTGAAGAAGACCATTCTCTTCGTCAGCCACGATCTCGACGAGGCTTTCCGCATCGGCAATCGCATCGCCATCATGGAGGGCGGCCGGATCATTCAGTGCGGAACGCCGCACGACATCGTCAAGAACCCCGCGGACCAGTATGTCGCCGACTTCGTGCAGAACCTCAACCCGATCAACATGCTGACCGCCGCCGACGTCATGCAGCCCGGTCTCGGCCAGACGGCGGCCGGCATGAGCGTCAGCGCCACGGCCCGTGCCGCAACTCCGCTCGTCGATGTCCTCGACGTACTCGCCCGCCAGCCGGGCAGCATCGGCATCGTGGAAAACGGTACGGTCATCGGCACGATCACCGCCCAGGATGTCGTCGCCGGCCTCACGCGTCATCGCCGCAAGGAGGACGCTTGATGTTTTCGATCCGCTTTGCCACAAAGCGGGTATGAAAGATCAGCCCTCGCCCTTACGCGAAACCGACGACGAGGCCCGCAGGCTCGCCCGCGTGCTGTTGCGCTCCGCACGGTACGCGGCGATTGCCGTTCTCGATCCCGATACTGGTTTTCCCTTTGCCAGCCGAGTGCTCCTCGCCACCGATATCGACGGCGCCCCCGTCATCCTGGTTTCGAAACTTTCGGCTCACACAAAGGCGCTCGCAAGAGACCCGCGCGCCTCGCTGCTGACCGGCGAGCCCGGCAAGGGCGATCCGCTTGCCCATGGCCGGCTGACGACCCAATGCACGGCGGAGCCGATTGAGCATGGTCATCGGCTCCACGAGCGCATTCGCACGCGTTTCCTCGATCGCCATCCCAAGGCAAATCTCTATATCGATTTCCCCGATTTCCTCTTCTTCCGTCTCAAACCGGAGCAGGCGAGCCTCAACGCCGGCTTCGGCCGCGCCTACCATCTCGACGGCGGGGATCTCATCATCCAATCACCGGCAAACGAAGAGGTTGCCGCCAAAGCGGCCGAAATAGTGCGAGATTTAGTAGAGCGCCATTCCGATGTGGCGCAAACCCTTGCCATGCGCTTAAAAGCCCCGAAATCGGCTTCTTGGCGCATCTGCGGTATCGATCCGGCGGGTTTTGAGATCATTTCCAGCGACTTTTTGGTGCGATGCGAATTCGAAACGCTCGCTGTGGATTCCGATCACATTTGTTCAAACATATCTAAAATAGCATACTCGATACCTTAAATTTAGGTATATACAATCTTCGAGCCCAGTTGCTAATTTTGCCGCGGGCTCCGGCAGACAGCCCTTACCAGATAGATGATGTACGTTTCGCATTAGGAAGATAACAATATGGAAACCCCCGATTTGGCTGACCACACGAATGTGGCGGCAGCACTATTGTCAGCCATGGCCAATCCCAAAAGATTGCTGATCCTGTGCAGCCTGGTAAAAGGCGAGGTCGCCGTCGGAGTGCTTGCCACACAAGTCGGCCTTAGCCAGTCGGCGCTTTCACAGCACCTTTCGAAACTGCGCGCGCAGAAGCTGGTCAAGACCCGCCGCGACGCTCAAACCATCTACTATTCGAGTACATCCGAGCCGGTCATGAAGATCCTGGCGACGCTCGAAGACATCTACCTCGTTCCGAGCAGAAGCAGATCCGCAGCCTGATGATAGCGCTGACATGAACGTCGGCCGGTGCCGCGCCGTAGGAAATGCTCCCCGCAAATCTCGGCAACGTATTCAAGCAGCTGAACTCAAAACGACCGGCAACTCTCGCAATTTGCCGGTCGCGCTTTTGTGTCGGGACTTTTCTCGTTGACGCGTTGGGAAGCCCTGATAATTTGACCGGGCAGTAAAAATTCGGGCGACAAGCCCCTGGGAACGGGCCGCCAACGGTCAGGAGAACAGCATGTCCAACCGCCTCAATGCACCGAACGATCTTCGTGCCTTCTGGATGCCGTTTACGGCAAATCGCCAGTTCAAGAAGGAGCCGCGGTTATTCGTCGGCGCCAAGGACATGTATTATACCACCCATGACGGTCGTCAGGTGTTGGACGGCACGGCTGGTCTCTGGTGCGTCAACGCCGGCCACTGCCGCCCGAAAATCACCGAAGCGATCCGCGAGCAGGCGGGCGAACTCGATTACGCGCCGGCTTTCCAGCTCGGCCATCCCAAGGCGTTCGAACTGGCGAACCGGCTGGTCGATATCGCTCCGGAGGGCATGAACCACGTCCTCTACACGAATTCCGGTTCCGAATCCGTCGAGACCGCGCTCAAGGTGGCGCTTGCCTATCACCGCGTGAAGGGTAACGGTTCGCGTTTCCGCCTGATCGGCCGGGAGCGCGGCTATCACGGCGTCAATTTCGGCGGCATCTCCGTCGGCGGCATCGTCGCCAACCGCAAGATGTTCGGCACGCTCCTGACCGGTGTCGACCACATGCCGCACACCCACCAGCCCGGCAAGAACAACTTCACCCGCGGCGAACCTGAGCATGGCGGTGACATCGCTACCGAACTCGAGCGCATCGTCACGCTGCATGACGCCTCCACCATCGCCGCCGTCATCATCGAGCCGGTGGCGGGCTCCACCGGTGTCCTGATTCCGCCGAAAGGCTACCTGCAGAAGCTGCGCGAAATCTGCACCAAACATGGCATCCTTCTGATCTTCGACGAAGTCATCACCGGCTTCGGCCGTCTCGGTGCCCCCTTCGCCGCGCAATATTACGACGTCAAGCCCGACATGATCACTACCGCCAAGGGACTGACCAACGGCGTCATTCCGATGGGCGCTGTCTTCGTCACCTCCGAGATCCATGATGCCTTCATGAACGGCCCGGAGCACATGATCGAGTTCTTCCACGGCTATACCTATTCCGGTAACCCGATCGCTTCCGCCGCAGCCCTTGCCACGCTCGACACCTATAAGGAAGAAGGTCTGCTCACCCGCGCCGGCGAACTTTCCAACTACTGGGCCGACGCGCTGCATTCACTCAGGGATTGCCCTAACGTCATCGACATCAGGAACACCGGCCTAATCGGCGCAATTGAACTCGACCCGATCGCCGGCGAGCCGACGAAACGCGCCTTCACCGCCTTCCTGAAGGCCTATGAGAGCGGGCTTCTGATCCGCACCACCGGCGACATCATCGCACTCTCCCCGCCGCTGATCATCGAGAAGCAGCATATCGACGAACTCTTCGGCAAGCTGCGGACCATTCTTCAGAACAACATCTGAAGACGCTCACGAGGCTCTCATCAGAAGACCCGCGATAGACAATGTTCTCGCGGGTCTTTCCGTCTGAAAATTTAAACCTCAGTTCACAGAGGCGACGGAAAGGCAGAGGGCGAACTTTTTCAGGAGCTGGCGATCGAAATGCCCCTCGGCGCCGAACATCCATTTCAGTGCCTGGCTGGCACTCCACGGCGCCTTATATGGCCGCACAGAGGTAATGGCGTCATACACATCGCAGATCGTGGCCATCCGCGCGTGCAGGCTCACCTCGCTGGCGGGCAAGCTGCGCGGATAGCCTTTGCCGTCGATGCGTTCGTGATGATTGAGGCAAACGTCGAGAACGATGTCCGACATGCCCTCCTGCCGCGACAGGATCGCGTGCCCCTTCTCCGGATGGCCCCGAAGCAAGCCGATTTCATCCTTTTCCAGGGGCCCCGTCTTGTTCAGCACCTCAAGCGGAATTTCAAGCTTGCCGACATCGTGCAGCAAACCCGCGGTGCCGAGCATCTGAATCGTATGCTCGTCGAGTGCGAGATGACGGCTGAAAAGGATCATCAGCGCGCTCACCGAAATGGAATGCAGGAAGGTTACCTCGTCCTTTGATTTCAGGCGCGTGACGCTCAGGAACACCGCGGGGTTCTCATCCATCGACTTGGAGACGGACGAAATCACCGGCGCCACGTGATCTATGCTGACTCCATCGCCGTTCCGCAGCTTTGCGAAAGCCTCTTCCAGCAACTGCACGGATTTCTGGACGGTCTCGCGCGCGGCCTGAATGTCGATCTCGACGTCGCGGCCCGGCAGGCCGTTGGTATCGAGCCCCTTGCTGGTATTGATGACGACGCCGGCAGTGCCGCATTTACGAATTTTTGCAGCATCAATCTCACGCCGCAGGGAAAATCTGCGCTTGGACAAAAACGGATCCTGCCACAGGCCCTCGATAACCTCCACAAACATTCCGATACACACCTGACCGGCGTCGATACGCTTGAGCATGCAGATCTCTGTTTCCCGATAGGTCTATCTAATTCTTTGTATTCTTCTCTTTTTCAATGCGGCGGTATTCGGGGTCCCATGGATACTACTGCCATTGGCCAAACTAACGGTTAATAGGGAAATTAAAGACAACCTTATGGATGTGATTTTGTCCGGAAGCAGGTCGTGACCATTCGCCGCCTCGCCTTTGAAAATCGCGACAAAACGGAGAAAATGATCCGTTCCAACTGAATTTTCAGCCGGATCCGCCGAATTTTCCTTCCATTTTGTTATGAACTTGCGCAATCCCATCAAAATTTCTAGAAATCTTGCCATGAGCCCTCCCCGAGTCAAACATGGCCGGCGGGTTCGCTGATCGCACCGTTACCGATCGTCCTTGGCGCAGCCTCTGGAGTCTGTTGAATGATCGGGAAAGCCGGCGCGGCACATCATCGCGGGTCGACGACCCCATCCAAGGAGACAGACAATGACCCTCAAGACATTGACGGCGACCCTCGTCGCGTCACTCGCCTTTGCGCCCCTTGCTCATGCCGACATCACCATCGGCCTGATCGCGCCGCTGACCGGTCCCGTCGCCGCCTATGGCGATCAGGTGAAGAACGGCGCTCAGACTGCCGTCGACGAGATCAACAAGAAGGGCGGCATTCTCGGCGAGAAGGTCGTGCTGGAACTGGCCGACGATGCCGGCGAACCGAAGCAGGGCGTTTCCGCCGCCAACAAGGTTGTTGGCGACGGCATCCGCTTCGTCGTCGGCCCGGTGACATCGGGCGTTGCGATCCCGGTGTCGGACGTTCTGGCTGAAAACGGCGTGCTGATGGTCACCCCGACCGCAACAGCCCCGGACCTCACCAAGCGCGGCCTCACCAATGTGCTGCGCACCTGCGGCCGCGACGATCAACAGGCCGAAGTCGCCGCCAAATACGTGCTGAAGAATTTCAAGGACAAACGCATCGCCATCGTCAACGACAAGGGCGCCTACGGCAAAGGTCTTGCCGACGCCTTCAAGGCAACGCTGAACGCCGGCGGCATCACCGAAGTCGCCAATGACGCGATCACCCCTGGCGACAAGGATTTCAGCGCCCTCACCACCCGTATCAAGTCCGAGAAGGTCGACATCGTCTATTTCGGCGGCTACCACCCGGAGGGCGGCCTGCTCGCCCGCCAGCTGCATGACCTCTCCGCCAACGCGATGATCATCGGTGGCGACGGCCTCTCGAACACCGAATTCTGGGCGATCGGCACCGATGCGGCGGGAGGCACGCTGTTCACCAATGCTTCCGACGCCACCAAGAGCCCGGACTCCAAGACGGCTGCCGATGCGCTCGCCGCCAAGAACATTCCGGCCGAGGCCTTCACCCTCAACGCCTATGCCGCCGTCGAAGTTCTGAAAGCCGGCATCGAAAAGGCCGGCAGCGCCGAGGATGCGGAAGCCGTCGCGGCTGCTCTGAAGGATGGGATGGAGGTTCCGACCGCCATCGGCAAGCTCACCTACGGCGAGACCGGCGACCTGACCTCGCAAAGCTTCTCGCTTTACAAGTGGGAAGGCGGGAAGATCGTCGCTGCGGAATAAATCAGGATATAGAGATTGCGACCGGGCGCTATAAGCGCCCGGTTTCGCTTGTGGGCATCGCATGTCGCTGCAGATCGGTTATAAGTTCCGGAATCGGTTGCAATGTGAGCGGTGCCATGACCAACAGACTCGAACGTCTCATCGACCAGGGTGTGGGCCGTATCCCCGCCGACATCGTGCTGAAGGGCGGCAGCTTCTTCGATCTCGTCACCGGCGAAATCGTCCGCTCCGACATCGCCATCGGCGCCGACCGCATCGTCGGCACCGCGGGCGACTATGCGGGCGAGACCGAGATCGACATCTCGGGCAGAACCGTCGTTCCCGGCTTCATCGACACGCATCTGCACATCGAATCCTCGCTGGTCACGCCGCATGAATTCGACCGCTGCGTCCTGCCCTATGGCGTCACGACCGCTATCTGCGATCCGCACGAGATTGCCAATGTGCTCGGCACCGAGGGCATCGAATTCTTCCTCGAATCGTCGCTGGAGACGATCATGGACATCCGCGTCCAGCTCTCCTCGTGCGTGCCGGCAACGCATCTCGAAACTGCGGGCGCTGACTTGCCGATCGAAAGCCTGCTGCCCTTCCGCGACCATCCCAAGGTGATCGGCCTTGCCGAGTTCATGAATTTCCCCGGCGTGATCCACAAAGATCCCATCTGCATGGCCAAGCTTGACGCCTTCCAGGGCGGTCATATCGACGGTCATGCGCCGCTTCTGTCCGGCAAGGATCTCAACGGTTATCTCTCGGCCGGCATCCGCACCGAGCATGAGTGCACGAGCGCCACCGAGGCGCTGGAGAAGATCCGCAAGGGCATGCATATCCTGGTGCGCGAGGGCTCGGTGTCCAAGGACCTCGCCGCGCTGATCCCGATCATCACCGAGCGGCTTTCCCCCTACCTCGCGCTCTGCACCGACGACCGCAATCCACTCGATATTGCCGAACAGGGCCATCTCGATCATATGATCCGCACGGCGATCGCCAACGGCGTCGAGCCCTTGGCGATCTACCGCGCCGCCTCGATCTCGGCCGCTCGCGCCTTCGGCCTTAGAGACCGCGGCCTGGTGGCGCCCGGCTGGCGCGCCGATCTCGTGGTTCTCGACAGCCTGGAAAGCTGCCGTGCAGAGATGGTTTTTTCCGCCGGCCGCCGCGTCACCGACGCGCTTTTTGCCACGCGCAGACCGGTCGCCCCGATCGGCCTCGACAGCGTCAAGGCCCGGCCGGTCAATGCCGCCCATTTCGGTGTGCCGGTCGCCGAGGGCGAAACATCGGTCATAGGCGTCATGCCGGGCAAGATCATCACCGAGCATCGCCGCTACCGCCTGCCGGCCAAGGGCAACGAGACGACGGTCGATCTAACCAACGACATCATCAAGGTCGCCGTCATCGAGCGCCACGGCAAGAACGGCAACCATGCCAACGGCTTCGTCCAAGGCTTCGGCCTGAAGAAGGGTGCGATCGCCTCCACCGTCGGCCATGACAGCCACAATATCTGCGTCGTCGGGGTCAATGAGGACGACATGGCCCGCGCCGCAAACCGCCTCGGCGAGATCAAGGGTGGTTTCGTCGTGATCGAGGACGGCAAGATAACCGGCGAAATCGCCCTGCCCGTCGCCGGCCTGATGAGTCTGGAACCCTACGAGAAGGTGCGCGACACGCTGCACCATCTGCGCAAGGCCGCCTTGGCACTCGGCGCCACGCTGGAAGAGCCATTCCTCCAGTTGGCCTTCCTGCCGCTGCCCGTCATCCCGCATCTGAAGATTTCCGACCGCGGCATGGTCGATGTGGACAAATTCGCGCTGATCGGGTGAGTAGCGCCAGGGTTGGAGTGCTTACTGCCAGGCTTCCGGCAATTCACTCTCAACAGGTTTCGCAACGGGCACCGTCCCGAGCAGCTTCGAGAGGCCACCAACCCGCGCACAGAACCCGTCCAGCGCCCCAAGCGTGACCGTTCCGGCTCCGTCCACAGCCTCGTACCCCGGCATGGTCAACGGCTCTCCGAACACCATGCCGTCAGGCAGGCGGAATTCCGCCGGTTTGCGCGTCAGGTTGAAAACGAACAGCAGTTTCTCTTCACCCTTTTCGCGGGTGAAGGCGAGCAGGTCCTGGTTGGTGCCGATGAAGGTCATCTCGCCGTCAACAAGCGCCGGCTGGCTCCTCCGGAAGGCGAGCGTCCTGCGGTAGTGGTGCAGCACCGAGCTGTTGCTGTCCTCCTGCGTATCCACGGAAAGCGCAGCCTGCTCGTAAGGCACCGGCAGCCAGCTCTTTTCAGCCGAGGTGAAGCCTGCATGCGCCTTGCTGGCTTCCCAAGGCATCGGCGTGCGGCATCCGTCGCGGCCCTTGAAGGCCGGCCAGAAGCGGATGCCGTAGGGATCGCGCAGATCCTCGAAGGCAAGCTCCGCTTCCGGCAGTCCGAGCTCCTCGCCCTGGTAAAGGCAGATCGAACCGCGCAGCGCCGCAAGCACGGAGATCGCGAGCTTGGCGATGACGGGCCGCTCCTCTTCGGTCAGCGCGAACCGGCTGACATGGCGCATGACGTCGTGATTGGAGAATGCCCAGCAGACCCAGCCGTCGGTCACCACCTTCTGGAAGGCTTCGACGCAGCCGCGGATATGTGCGGCGGTGAAATCCGGTCCCAGCAGATCGAACGTGTAGCACATGTGCAGCTTATCATCGCCGCTCGTATAGGCGGCCACCGTCTTCAGCGAGCGTGCACCGTCGCCGACTTCGCCGACGGTCGTGCGATCCTCATAGCGGTCGAGCAGTGCGCGGAAGCGCTTGAGGAAGCCAATGTTTTCCGGCTGCGTCTTGTCGTAGAGGTGGTTCTGCATGCCATAGGGATTGGTGTCGGGCGCATCGAGGCCCCCATCATTGGTATCGGGCTCGTGCGGCGGATTGCTTCTGAGTTGCTTGTCGCAGAAATAATAGTTGACCGTGTCCAGCCGGAAGCCGTCGACGCCGCGATCGAGCCAGAACTTCACCGTCTCCAGCACCGCCTCCTGCACTTCTGCGTTGTGGAAATTGAGGTCGGGCTGCGACGTCAGGAAATTGTGCTGGTAATATTGCCGGCGCACGCCGTCCCATTCCCAGCCCGGCCCGCCGAAGATCGACAGCCAGTTGTTCGGCGCCGTCCCGTCCGGCTTCGGGTCGGCCCAGACATACCAGTCCGCCTTCGCATTGCTCCGGCTCGCCCGGCTCTCGACAAACCAGGGATGTCGGTCGGAGGTGTGCGAGATCACCTGGTCGATGATGACTTTGATGCCGAGCCTGTGCGCCTCGGCCATCATCTCGTCGAAATCGGCGAGCGTGCCGAAGATCGGGTCGACGTCGCAATAATCGGACACGTCGTAACCCATGTCGGCCATGGGAGACTTGAAGAAGGGTGAAAGCCAGATCGCATCGACGCCGAGGCTGGCGATATGCGGCAGCCGGCGGGTGATGCCTTTGAGATCGCCGAGCCCATCGCTGTTCGTGTCCTGAAACGAGCGCGGGTAGACCTGATAGATCACCGCTCCGCGCCACCAGCCCGCATTCCCGCCTGCCTGCAATGCCATCGGCTACATCTCCTGCCTCGTTTGCGCTCGACACACTAAAGCGGACGAAACAAAAGACAACCACGTGAAGCCGTTATGAACGGAACCGCGACCGCCGCGACGTTTCGTCGCGATCCAACAAGAGGGAGACGCATATGGGCTTGTCCACAACCTCAATCCAGCCCCCGGATTTGGGGTTGCAACGCAAAGCCTTTGCGATAAGGTGCGCACTGACCTGCACGTAAGAGGTCGAAAATCGGGAACAGATGTCTAATAAAGGCGCAAAGCCTAGAAAGGTGGACCCACGATGAACCAGTTCACGAAAAAATTTCTCGCCTCCGCGATGCTTGGCACATTGCTGGCGTTTTCGGCGCACGCGGCGACGCTCAACATCCACAATGGCGGCGATCCGCAGTCGCTCGATCCGCAGAAACTTTCCGGCGACTGGGAGAACCGCATCGCCGGCGACATTTTCGAAGGCCTCGTCACCGAGGATGCCAAGGACAATCCAGTCCCCGGCCAGGCCGAAAGCTGGACCATCTCGCCTGATGGCAAGGTCTACACGTTCAAGCTTCGCGACGGCATCAAGTGGTCCGATGGCCAGCCGGTAACGGCAGGAGACTTCGTCTTCGCCTTCCAGCGCCTCGTCGACCCGAAGAACGCCGCCGATTATGCCTATCTGCAGTTCACCATCAAGAACGCCGAAAAGATCAACAAGGGCGAGATCACCGATCTCAGCCAGCTTGGCGTCAAGGCGATCGACGACAAGACGCTTGAGATCACCCTCGAAAATCCGACCCCCTATTTCCTCAATGCGCTGATGCACTACACCGCCTATCCGCTGCCGAAGCATGTCGTCGAGGCGAAGGGCCAGGATTGGGTCAAGATCGGCAACATCGTCACCAACGGCCCCTATAAGCCAGTCGAATGGGTTCCCGGCTCGCACGTCACAACAGTCAAGAACGACCAGTGGTACGGGGCCAAGGACCTGAAGATCGACGGCGCCAAGTTCTTCGTGCTCGAGGATCAGGAAGCCGCACTGAAACGTTACCGTGCCGGCGAATTCGACATCCTCACCGACTTCCCGACCGACCAGTACGAGTGGATGAAGAAGAACCTGCCGGGCCAGGCGCATGTCGCTCCCTTCTCCGGCCTCTATTATTATGTCGTCAACTCGCAGAAGCCGCCCTTCAGCGACAAGCGCGTCCGCCAGGCACTGTCGATGGCGATCAACCGTGAAGTCATCGGCCCGCAGATCCTCGGCACCGGCGAGCTGCCAGCCTATTCCTGGGTTCCGCCGGGCACCGCCAATTACGGCGAGCCGGCCTATGTCAGCTGGAAGGACCTGCCGTATAAGGACAAGGTCGCCGAAGCCAAGAAGCTGCTCACTGAGGCCGGCTTCGGCCCGGACAAGCCGCTTCACGCCGTTCTCAGCTACAACACCAACGACAACCACAAGCGCATCGCCGTTGCGATCGCATCCATGTGGAAGCCGCTTGGCGTCGACGTCGAACTCGTCAATGCCGAAACCAAGGTGCATTACGACCAGATGCAGCGTGGCCAGGTCGAAATCGGCCGTGCCGGCTGGCTTGCCGATTATAATGATCCGGACAACTTCCTGAACCTGCTGGTAACAGGCGTCCAGATGAATTACGGCCGCTGGTCCAATCCCGATTACGACAAGCTGATCAAGGACGGCAACGCGGAAACCGATCTGAAGAAGCGCGCCGAAATCTTCAAGAAGGCCGAGCAGCTGGCGCTTGATGAATCCGCCGCCCTGCCGATCTATTATTATGTCTCGAAGAACGTCGTCTCACCGAAGGTCGAAGGCTTCGTCGACAACATCCAGGACATCCACCGCACGCGCTGGCTGTCGATGAAAGAGTAAGGGAAAACGGTCCTTCCCGCCCCGCGCGGGAAGGACCGGCCCACGACCATGATCAAATACGCTCTCCGTCGCCTGCTGTCGACGATCCCCGTCATGTGGATCGCCGTGACAGCCTCGTTTTTCGTCCTGCGCCTTGCCCCCGGCGGCCCTTTCGATGGCGAAAGGCCATTGCCGCCGGTCATCCTCAAGAACCTCGCGGCCCACTACAATCTCGACAAGCCGCTGATCCAGCAATACCTGCTCTACGTCGGAGATCTGCTCAAGGGCGATCTCGGGCCCTCCTTCTCCAGTGAGGATTTCAGCGTCGCTCAGCAGATCATGATCGGTCTGCCCTATACTTTCACGATCGGCACGGCCGCTTTCCTGCTCGCCATCCTCGTCGGCGTGACCGTCGGCTGTCTCGGGGCGCTCTACCAGAACAAGACGCCGGACTACATTCTCGGCAGCCTCATCTTGATCGGCGTCGTGCTGCCGAACTTCCTCATCGCGCCGATCCTTCAATTGATCTTCGGCATCCACCTCGCCTGGTTTCCGGTCGGCGGCTGGGGTGACGGCTCGCTCAAATTCCTCGTGTTGCCGATCATCGTTCTGGCCCTGCCGCATGCCGGGCGCATCTCGCGCATCACCCGCGGCTCGATGATCGAGGTGATGAACCAGAACTTCATCCGCACCGCCAAGGCCAAGGGCATCGGCCCGCGGCTGACGGTGATGCGCCACGCGCTGAAGCCTGCATTGATGCCTGTCGTCTCCTATCTCGGACCGGCGGCAAGCTACCTTCTCACCGGCTCGCTGGTTGTCGAGAGCATCTTCGGATTGCCCGGCATCGGCCGCTACTTCGTCAATGCGGCGTTGAACCGCGACTATGGAATGGTTCTCGGTACGGTCATCTTCTACATGGTGCTGATCGTGTTCCTGAACCTTCTCGTCGATATCGCCTATGCGTGGCTCGATCCGAAAGTGAGAAACCGATGATCCTCAATCCCGCAAAGCGCGAGCTGCTCGCCCAGAAGCTTCTGCAAGCGGAGGGTCTCGCACCCGAAGGCCGTTCGCTGACCAAGGATGCGTTGCGTCGCCTAGCGCGCAACAAGGCCGCCGTGCTGTCGATCGCCGTCCTGGGGCTCCTGATCCTCGCCGCCTTCCTCGGCCCCTGGTTCATTCCCTTCAACTACGAGGATCCGGATTGGGCGGCCTTCCGCATCCCGCCCTCGATCGAGACGGGCCATTATTTCGGCACCGACCCGAACGGCCGCGACCTTCTCGCCCGTGTGCTCTACGGCACCCGCGTCTCGCTTGCCGTCGCGCTGACGGCGACCGTCGTCTCGGTCGTCATCGGCGTGCTTTATGGCGCGATCTCAGGTTATATCGGCGGCAGGCTGGATGCGATCATGATGCGCTTCGTCGACATCATGTACGCGCTTCCCTACATCCTCTTCGTCATCCTGCTGATGGTGATCTTCGGCCGCAACGTCTACCTGCTCTTTGCCGCGATCGGCGCGCTGGAATGGCTGACTATGGCCCGTATCGTGCGCGGCCAGACGCTGTCGATCAAGCATCGCGAGTTCATTGAGGCGGCGCGGGCCTCCGGGCAGCGGCCGTTCAAGATCATCGTCAAGCACATCATCCCGAACCTCGTCGGGCCGGTGGTCATCTTCGCGGCGCTGACGGTGCCTGAAATCATCGCCACGGAAAGCTTCCTTTCCTATCTCGGCTTCGGCGTGCAGGAACCGCTGACTTCACTCGGCACGCTTATTGCCGAGGGAACCGACGCCATGGAAAGCATGCCCTGGCTGCTGATTTTCCCGGCAAGTTTCCTCGTGATGCTGCTGCTCAGCCTGCTTTTCATCGGCGACGGCCTGCGCGACGCGTTCGACCCGAAGGATCGATAGAATGCTCCAAGAAAAAGACATCCTGCTCGAACTCAAGGACTACTCGATCACCTTCGCGACGCCCGACGGCGAGGTGAAGGCGGTCTCCAACATGAACCTCACCGTGCGGCGCGGCGAGCGCATCGCCATCGTCGGCGAGTCCGGCTCCGGCAAGAGCCAGACCTTCCTCGGCATCATGGGCCTCATCGCCAAGAACGGCAAGACGACAGGACAGGCGCTGCTCGAAGGCAAGGACGTGCTGTCGCTGAGACCGCGCGAGCTCGACCAGATCCGCGGCAAGGACATGGCCATGGTCTTTCAGGACCCGATGACGGCGCTGAACCCGTCGCTGAAGATTTCCCGGCAGCTGACGGAACAGCTCGAGGTTCACCGCGGCCTGACGGCGCGCGCCGCATCGGACGCTGCCCTCGACATGCTGAAACGCGTCGGCATCCCCGACCCAACGCGGCGCTTCCACCTTTATCCGCACGAACTGTCAGGCGGCATGCGTCAGCGCATCGTCATCGCCATGGCGCTGCTCACCAAGCCGAAGCTCCTGATTGCCGACGAGCCGACGACGGCGCTCGACGTTACGATCCAGGCGCAGATCCTCGATCTCTTCAACGATCTGACGGCGGAGATGAACACAGCGCTCATCATGATCACCCACGATCTCGGCGTCGTCGCCGGCCTCGCCGACCGCGTCGCCGTCATGTATGCCGGCCGCATTGTCGAGGAGGCGCCTGTCGACGAACTCTTCGATAGTCCCGCCCATCCCTATACGGCGGCCCTGCACGCCTCGATCCCGCGGCCGGACCAGGATGTCGACCACCTCGTCGTCATTCCGGGGCGCCCGCCGAACCTGCAGCACCTGCCAAAGGGCTGCAATTTCTCGCCACGCTGTTCGCAGGTTCAGGACGATTGCATCGACCGCCCGCCGCCGCTCGAAACCCTGGCGCCGCGCCACTGTGCGGCCTGCTACCACCCGTTCCCGCGTC
Source organism: Rhizobium sp. NLR8a (assembly GCF_019685235.1). Classification (NCBI taxonomy): domain Bacteria; kingdom Pseudomonadati; phylum Pseudomonadota; class Alphaproteobacteria; order Hyphomicrobiales; family Rhizobiaceae; genus Rhizobium; species Rhizobium sp. NLR8a. The sequence goes on along the minus strand of NZ_JABDWI010000010.1, from coordinate 167,292 downwards.
GTGAGGAGTTGCTGAACCATGGCTGAGCGATCGCTGCTGAGAGTCGAAAACCTCACCACCCAGTTCGAACTGCCGGCGAAAGGCCTCTTCAAGCCGCCGGTCTTCCTTACCGCCGTCAATAATGTCAGCTTCGACCTCGCCGAAGGCCGCACGCTCGGCGTCGTCGGCGAATCCGGCTGTGGCAAATCCACACTCGGCCGCTCCATCCTGCGGCTTTTGAAATCGCAGAGGGGCCGCATTCTCTGGCAAGGCCGCAATCTTCTCGACCTGTCGGAGGAGGAAATGCGCGCCGCGCGCCGCGACATGCAGATCATCTTCCAGGATCCGATCGCCTCGCTCGACCCGCGCATGACGGTTGGAGACATCATCGCCGAGCCGCTCACTGTCTTCGAACCGAAACTTTCGAAGTCCGAGCGTACCCAGCGGGTGCGCGACATCATGGGCGCCGTCGGCCTGGTGCCGGAGATGATCAACCGCTATCCGCACGAATTCTCCGGCGGCCAGGCGCAACGCATCGGCATTGCGCGTGCGATCATCACCAAACCGAAGCTCATCGTCTGCGACGAGCCCGTTTCGGCTCTCGACGTTTCGATCCAGGGCCAGGTCATCACGCTTCTGCGCAAGTTGCGCAAGGAATTCGGGCTGACGCTGATCTTCATCAGCCACGACCTCTCGGTCGTGCGCCTGATCTCCGACGATGTGCTGGTGCTCTACCTCGGTCGGGTAGTGGAATCAGGCGACTGCGCCACCGTCTTCGATCATCCGGCCCATCCCTATACACAGGCGCTCTTTTCCGCCGCGCCGATCCCGGATCCGAAGCTCGCGCGCCTGCGCACCCGCATCCGCCTCCAGGGCGATCCGCCCTCGCCGCTCAACCCGCCGAAAGGCTGCGTCTTCTCTCCCCGCTGCTGGAAGGCAACCGACATCTGCCGCACCGAAATGCCGCCGACCGAGGAGGTTCGTCCCGGCCAGAAGGCGGCCTGCTATCATATGGACAGGCCGTGAATGGAACGCGGGCCCTATGAAGCGGCCCGCCTTTTCCAAAGACTTCTCACGTCCCCTTCGCCGCGAAACGGCCAAAACACACTTACTTCGGAATCCATAGTCTCCGATAACAAAGAATTAGATGCGGATATGCTATCCCTGCCTCCGCCTGATCATGGGCCTGGGGAACGCATATATGAAATCGAAACTATCCGGATTGATCGCGCTTGCAGCCGCGATCATCGCCACCTCCGCCGTATCGTCGTATGCCGAAGATCTGAAATTCCAGCTCACCAACGGGACCAATTCCGTCCTGACGCGCTTCTACAGCTCGCCGACCGGCGTCAACAACTGGGAAGAAGACGTCTTTGGCGAGGATGTCCTCAATCCGGGCGAGACTGTGAACATCACCATCGCCGACGGCCGCACCGTCTGCAAATACGACATGCGCTTCGAATTCGACGAAGACTCGAACCTCGACACCACCGAAGACACGCAGGACCTTTGCGCGCTCGGCAGTTACACCATTCACGAATAGACACCCTTCGCCGGCGCCGCCTTCGCTTAGCCTGCGAAGGCGGCTTTCCGTTCCTGGTCGCAATGGCGCTCGCAATATCGACCCTTGTCACTCCGCCCGGCTCCGCGTATCAGCGCATGAAGCGTTTATTCAAAGCGATAGAGCGGCTGTTGCATCAGCGGCGCTCCGATGCCGGGAGGGCAAGGTGAACGGAAGACGGTTTCTGTCGATCGGTGAATGCATGGTGGAGCTCTCGCAGGCCGGCGACGGTCTGCTGCGCAAGGGCTTTGCCGGCGATACCTTCAACACCGCCTGGTATGCTCGCGCTTGCCTCGGTCCCGATTGGTCGGTCGATTATTTCACGGCGCTCGGTGACGACGCCATGTCGGACGAGATGGCTGCCTTTATCGCCGGAGCGGGTATCGGCACGAACCTCATCCGCCGCATCAAGGGCAGGACGCCGGGCCTCTACATGATCAACCTGAAGAACGGCGAACGCTCCTTCAGCTATTGGCGCGACAGTTCGGCCGCCCGCAGCCTGGCTGCCGATCCAGATCATTTGCGCGAGGCGGTGGAGAGCGCCGATCTCGTCTATTTCTCCGGCATCACCCTTGCCATCCTGCCGCAGGAGGATGCCGCGACGCTGCTCGCGGAGGTCCGCCGCGCCAAGGCAGCCGGCAAGCTCGTGGTGTTCGACCCGAACATCCGTCCCCGTCTGTGGTCGAGCTACGATGTCATGCACGCGACGATCAGCGAGGGCGCCCGCTCTTCCGTGCTCGTCATGCCGAGCTTCGACGACGAGGCCGCCCATTTCGGCGACGATTCCATCGAAGCAACGATCCAGCGCTATCTCGCACTCGGCGCCATCAATGTCGTCGTCAAGAACGGCGCCGACGGCGTCACCTTGAGTTTCGCCGGTGAGGAGACCTTCGTTCCGGCCGAAAAGGTCGAAAACGTCGTCGACACCACCAGTGCTGGCGACAGTTTCAATGGTGCCTTCCTCGCACGCTATCTTGAGAGTCAGGACGCGCCGGCAGCCGCCCGCTTCGCCGCAGGCGTGGCGGCTCGCGTCGTCAGCGAGCATGGGGCCTTGGTTGCAAGAGAAAAACTCGGGTTGAGTGGTGGCTGAGCCCGCGCGTGACCGCCGCGCAGATATGCCATGCGCGGGCGCTCCCCGCCTTCTCAGCATTCTTCCCGGTTAAGGGTGTAAAAATCAGGACTTCGTCGGCCGATCTGTCTCGCGAACCGCCTCGTCATGATACCAGCAGCTGTCGAGTGCGGCGTCGCAGACATCAGCCGCCTCGCGCTCCATCAGCCTTGCGCGTTCGAACCGGTTTGCGGCCCGGGTCGGCTTGACGGGAAACTGGTAGATCGTCGCGGATTCGCGATGGAAACCGGTGGGCATGAGATCGCCTCCATTCCGTTCGGCGCATCGATATCAGGACTGCGACCATAGCATGATGCACATAGATTATGCAAATTGCACAAAATATATGCATGAAGTAACTATGATTGATCCATATGCTGTCTGCGCCCGAAGCTTCCGCCTATTTGTTCAACACTTCACCATTTCAAGCAAAACGCCCAAATTTTCATCCGGTTCCAAGGCAGAAAACCTCTTTATCCTCCTGAGGAATCAGCCTTCGACCGTTCAAACGGGCTTCTTTTCGAGAAAGAAAAAGCGCGGATCGAGCGGCTCATTGAAGATTTTTCTTTCGCCGGCGATCAAACTGGCACGCTACGTGCTTCACTAGGTGCATCCCCTGGCGGTCGGATGCGTTTGCGCGCCCAGATCATCCGGGTTTGCTCACCTTCGTCGCATTGAGAGAGTCACGATGACAAAATATAAGCTCGAGTATATTTGGCTCGATGGGTACACCCCGGTACCAAACCTGCGTGGCAAGACGCAGATCAAGGAATTCGACGCATTCCCGACGCTGGAACAGCTTCCGCTCTGGGGCTTCGATGGCTCGTCGACGATGCAAGCCGAAGGCCGCAGCTCCGATTGCGTGCTGAAGCCCGTCGCCATCTATCCTGACCCGGCCCGCACCAACGGCGTGCTCGTCATGTGCGAAGTCATGATGCCCGATGGCGTCACGCCGCACCCGAGCAACGCCCGCGCCACCATCCTCGACGACGAAGATGCCTGGTTCGGCTTTGAGCAGGAATATTTCTTCTACCAGAACGGCCGCCCGCTCGGCTTCCCCGAGCAGGGTTATCCGGCTCCGCAGGGCCCCTACTACACCGGCGTCGGCTATTCGAATGTCGGCGACGTCGCCCGCGAAATCGTCGAAGAGCATCTCGATCTCTGCCTCGCTGCCGGCATCAATCACGAAGGCATCAACGCCGAAGTGGCCAAGGGCCAGTGGGAATTCCAGATTTTCGGCAAGGGCTCCAAGAAGGCCGCCGACCAGATCTGGATGGCACGTTACCTCCTGCAGCGCCTGACCGAAAAATACGGCATCGACATCGAATATCACTGCAAGCCGCTCGGCGACACCGACTGGAACGGTTCGGGCATGCATTGCAACTTCTCGACCAAGTACATGCGCGAAGTCGGCGGCAAGGCCTATTTCGAAGCGCTAATGGCGCAGTTCGAAAAGAACCTGATGGATCACATCAACGTCTATGGTCCCGATAACGACAAGCGCCTGACCGGCAAGCACGAGACGGCTCCGTGGAACAAGTTCTCCTACGGCGTTGCCGACCGTGGCGCTTCTATCCGCGTGCCGCACTCCTTCGTCAAGAACGATTACAAGGGCTATCTGGAAGATCGCCGCCCGAACTCGCAGGGCTGCCCCTACCAGATCGCTTCGCAGGTTCTGAAGACGATCTCGGAAGTTCCGCTCGCCGGTTCGGCTTCCGCTGCCGCCTAACCTCCCAAGCGGCGCCGGTCTCCGACCGGCGCCGTCATTCTTTCTGCCTGAAAAACATCGTCGGCCGCTGACATATTCGCGCCGATCGAGCCGCTAAACGCCTGAAATACTGGCAAGCGGCTGTAATATTTCCATCATGGTCATGCCTCAAAATAGGCAAGCGGGAATCGCCGTTCCGGAACCCCGCTTTGGGGTTGAGCGTTGACAGATCACTGCAACGCGGATGGAAATCGCGACATGCTGCAACGTCCGGCAAACACTTATAGCGGCGAGAGCTGGGCCCATGCCGCAGCCGCCGGAAACCTGCCGGAAAGGCTGGTAATCGTTACCGACGCCTGGCATCCGCAGGTCAACGGAGTCGTTCGCTCGATCGAGAACACCAATCGCGAACTGGCGAAAATGGGTGTCGAGGTTGCGATGGTGACGCCGGAGCGTTTCCATAGCATCCCCTGCCCGACCTATCCGGAAATCCGGCTGTCGATTGCCAATTACCGACGTGTCGCGCGAGAGATCGAAAAGCACAATCCGACCTATGTGCATATTGCCACCGAAGGTCCGCTGGGATTGACCGCCCGCCGCTGGTGCCTGCGCAAGCGCATGCCTTTCTCCACCAGCTATCACACACGCTTTCCAGAATATGTGTCTGCCCGCCTGCCGATCCCGGAGAGCTGGCTCTATGCCTTCGTGCGTTGGTTCCACAATGGCGGCGCCGGCTGCATGGTCGCGACGCCAAGCCTTGCGCGCGAACTGGCCGCGAGAGGCATCAAGAACCTGATGCCCTGGACCCGCGGCATCGACGCCACGCAATTCCATCCGATGCCGCTTGAGCCGGAGCCCCTTGGCCTCCCTCGCCCGATTTTCATGACCGTCGGCCGCGTGGCGCTGGAAAAGAACCTGCCGGCATTTCTCGACCTCGACCTGCCAGGCTCCAAAGTCGTCGTCGGCGATGGTCCGGCGCGCGCCGAGCTGGAGCAGCGCTATCCGAACGTCCATTTCACCGGAGTGAAATTCGGCGAGGATCTGGCGAAAATCTACGCGCAGGCCGATGTCTTCGTTTTCCCCTCGCTCACCGATACCTTTGGCAATACCATTCTCGAAGCCCTGGCATCGGGCGTGCCGGTCGCCGCCTACCCCGTCACCGGCCCGCTCGATATCATCGGCGAGGACAGCGAGGTCGGATCATTGGACGCCGACCTGCAGGCCGCGTGCCTGGCCGCTCTCTCCGCCTCGCGCACCAAGGCGCGTGAGCTTGCCATGCAATATTCCTGGGAAGCGGCAACGCAGCAATTCATCAACAATATTCGCGCGGCCAATGGGGTCATCACGCCCAAATGGAAAAAGGCCTGGCAATTTGCCAAGTCGCTTCCAAGAAGCAGAAAGCCCGGCGAAACCGCCGGGCCTCTCTCATCCGCAGACTGATCAGTTCTTTCTGTGCAGGGCGCTGCGAAGCGTGTCGTCGCCGCTAGACGAGCAGAAGAACGGGCGCGCGGCGCAACAATGCCGCGTAAGAGCCCAACCACCCTTAAACCCTACGTCCGCCTCTTCTTCGGCTCGTACGGATTATCAGGCGAGCGGAAATGGATGCGGATCGGTACGCTCGGCATATCGAAATCGGCGCGCAGCCCGTTGATCAGGTAGCGCGTATAGGATTCCGGCAGCGCGTCGGAGCGGGTGCAGGAAATCATGAAGGCCGGCGGACGGGCCTTGACCTGTGTCATGTATTTCAGCTTGATGCGGCGGCCGGAAACGGCCGGAGGCGGATGTTGGATCTGCTGCGTCTCCAGCCAGCGATTGAGCCGCGCCGTCGAAATGCGCTTGTTCCAGACCCTGTCGGTATCGATAATCGACTGCATCAACTTGTCGAGGCCCCAGCCGGTCTGGCCGGAGATCGGCACAGCGCGGATACCGCGCGCCTGCGGCAGCAGCCGATCGGTCTTTTCGCGCAGATCCGCCAGCACCGCCTGCCGGTCCTCGATCATATCCCACTTGTTGAAGGCAAGTACGGCCGCGCGGCCCTCACGCAGCACGAGGTCGACGATCTGCAGGTCCTGCTTCTCGAAAGGGATCGTCGCGTCAAAGACGATGACGACGGTCTCGGCGAAACGGATGGCGCGCAGCGCGTCGGCCACGGAAAGTTTTTCCAGCTTCTCGGTCACCCGCGCCTTGCGGCGCATGCCGGCCGTGTCGAACATCTTGATAGTGCGGCCGCGCCAGTCCCATTCGACCGAGATGGAATCGCGGGTAATGCCCGCCTCCGGCCCGGTTAGCAGCCGGTCCTCACCGAGGAAACGGTTGATCAGTGTCGATTTGCCGGCATTCGGACGGCCGACAATCGCCACCCGGAGCGGCTTGGTCTCGTCATAAGCGGGCTCTTCGTCCTCGTCCTCACCTTCATCGGCCGAGTGGGAGATATCAACGTCCGTGACGGCGACATCCTCCTTGGCGTAGGCACGGTCCTTGCCGATCGCCTCGACGATCGCGTCGCGCAGGTCGAGCATTCCCTGCCCGTGCTCGGCCGAAATCGGCGTCGGCTCGCCGAGGCCGAGCGTATAGGCGTCGTAGAAGCCGCTGTCGGAGCCGCGCGCCTCGGATTTGTTGGCGACGAGCACGACCGGCTTGCCGCGCCGGCGCAGCATTTCGGCCAGGGCAGTATCGACTGGCGTCAGCCCGTTCTTGGCGTCGACGACGAAAAGCGAAAGATCAGCCTCATCGATTGCCGCTTCCGTCTGCGCGCGCATCCGGCCCTGCAGGCTTTCCTCGTCGGCTTCTTCCAGACCGGCCGTGTCGATAATCGTAAAGGTCAGACCCATCAGCCGCGCGTCACCCGGCCGGCGGTCGCGCGTCACGCCGGGTGTATCGTCGACGAGCGCAAGCTTCTTGCCCACCAGGCGGTTGAAAAGCGTCGACTTGCCCACATTCGGACGACCGACGATGGCGACCGTGAAACTCATTCTTTTTCCTTAAAACTCAGCCCTGCGCGGCGGGCGCCTTGCCGGATGCGGTAATGAGATCAAGCATCATCTGAGCGCGATTGGCAACAGGACGCGGGCTGCCGGTGTCGTCGACAATCGACTGGAACCATTGCCGCGCCTGCGCCATGTTGCCGGCCTTGTAGGCGGCCAGACCGAGTGCTTCGCGCGCCGAATGGCGGAAGGCGCTGCTCGGCACGGCCATTTCTTCGATCGCGGCCGAAACCTGCTCATAAGAACCGTTCTCGATCAGCAGCCAGCCCGCGCGCATTTTGGCGGCATCGCGCACGGCAGCCGGAACGCTGTTGTCTTTGCCGATTTCGTTGAAGGCGGTGATCGCCGCCGCAGCGTCGCCCTTCTGCGCCTTGACGGTCGCCGCCCGCATGCGCGCCAGCACCGGATAGGCGCCATGGCCTTCCTTCTCCAGCTTTTCAAGCGCGGCCAGCGCCTCGTCGTTCTTGTTTTCGTCGGCAAGCTTCATCGCCGCCAGAAACTGGTCGCCGGCGCTGGAGGAGCGGTTGTCGTCCCAATATTCATAGAGAACCTTGCCGGCAGTGCCGGCGACGATCAGGATGGCGACGACAATGATATAGCGGCCGAACCGGCGCCAGGCGCCCTTCATCTGGTCGGACCGCAATTCCTCGTTGACTTCACGGATGAAGCTGTCGTCGTTGAATGCCATTCTCGTCTCCGGCCGCGGAAATACCTATACGCATGTGCATGACACGCACATTTCCGGCCTTCTACCCCATTTTGCCGCCATTGTAAGGGGGATGTGAAAGATTCGTCACATGGCGAGCGGCGAAACGCCGATCAGCCATTCGTGCAGCTTCCAGATGATCAGCGCCCAGACGACGATGCCGATGACAAGGGCATAGAGGTCGTACTTGGCCGAGACGAAGGGCCGGCGCCTGATTTCGCCCGCCCGCTCGCGACGCTTGAGCGAAATGCGCACGATCACGCCCCAGGCAAGGAACGCCGCAAACAGCAGGACCGACGACGTCTCGCCATTGGCTAGCAGATGCGCCAGCGCCCAGATCTTCACCGACAGCACCATCGGATGCTTGGTCTTGGTCGCAATGTATCCGGCCGGCAACAGCGAGGCGACGAGACAGATCAGCGCGATCAACATCAGCGTAATGGTGATATGCGCCATCCAGACCGGCGGATTGTAGAGCATGCCGGTCACCTGCCTGGCCTGCCCGAATCCGTAGATCAACAGGATCAGTGTGAGGATGCTCGCAACCGAATACCCGGCACGCCAGCCATTCTCGCCGAGGCGCGCGATCATCGAGCGACGCAGATCCGGAGCCACCACCCGCACCAGATGCACACCGAGAAAAAGTATGATGCCGACGATAAGCAGTGCCATTGCGGTCCCTTCCGTGCAGTTTGACATGACTTAGCGGTTGGCGGGAAAAAATACCAGCAAGACCGCAGCTTCGCCGCAATTCTATCGGAGGGAAACCGCGAACAAATTGTCGCGGTGCCCATGTCTCGCCCTCTCCTCGCCACCTGTCTGATTGCCTCTCTCGTTCTTCCCGCGGTGGCAGAGGCGGCCGACCGGCCAAAGCAACTGGTCATCATCTCCTTCGACGGTGCCCACAACAACGCGCTCTGGCTGAAAAGCCGCGAGATGGCCGCCAGGAACGGCGCCCATTTCACCTATTTCCTTTCCTGCACCTTCCTGATGAACGAGGCGGCGAAAAAGGCCTATCAGGCGCCGCACCAGAAACCCGGAAAATCCAATGTCGGCTTTGCCCGGAGCGACGACGAGATCCGCGAGCGCCTCGGCAATATCTGGCACGCCCATCTCGAAGGCCACGACATAGCAAGCCATGCGTGCGGCCATTTTGACGGCCGCCTCTGGAGCGAGGCCGACTGGTCGGCCGAATACGCGACCTTCCATGCTACGTTGAAAAATGCCTGGAAGAGCGTCGGCCTCGAAGAACCCGCCGGCTGGCAGGATCTGGTCGACCATGGCATCAAAGGCTTTCGCGCCCCCTATCTCTCGGCGACGGCGGGCGCCGACATGATCGCCGCCGAAAAGAAGGCGGGCTTCACCTATGACGCAAGCCTCGTGACCAAAGGCCCGGCGATGCCTGTCGAGGAAGACGGCATCCTCCGCTTCGGCCTCCCCCTGATTCCCGAAGGCCCCAGCGAAAAGCCGGTCATCGGCATGGACTACAACCTCTTCGTCCGCCATTCCAAGGGTCAGGAGGACAGCGCGGATACGAAGGCATTCGAGGACCGCGCCTACGCCGCCTTCTCCCAGGTTTTCGACAGCCAGTATAACGGCGACCGCATCCCCCTCCAGCTCGGCTTCCATTTCGTCGAAATGAACGGCGGCGCCTACTGGCGCGCGCTTGACCGCCTGGTCAGCGACGTCTGCCACCGGGCGGACGTGGCCTGTGTGAGCTATTCCGAAGCGATTCCGATGATCGAGGCGCGTGGGAAATTGGAGCGGACGTCGGGGCTCTGACGAAAGCTTTTGAGAACGGGGGGTGGTGCCGTGTGGCCCCCTCATCCACCCTGACGGGCACCTTCTCCCCTCTGGGAAGAAGAGGGAATCGCAAAGTCCACGAAAATTCTCTCGAGCGATGGATCAAGGCGAGGCATTGCCACGAGTCTCTTCTCCCCTCGGGGGTCCGAAGGACGGGTCGAGACCAGTGGCTCGACCCCGGTCGGTGGTGGCAGCCGGATGAGGGGGCCGCATGGCACCACCTCGCCCGCTCCAGCCAAATCCTAGGCATCAACCATCCGCATGCACGACACCAGCCTCGCGCTCCAGATAGTGTCGATCGATCGCAGGCAGCGGCTCGTCGTCAATGGCCGCCTCAAAGGCCTTGAGGCGCTTGTGGATGGAGAGCAGCTCAATGATCGTCGTCCAGGAATTGACCAGATATTGGAACGAATTGCTGACTTGGCCGAAGGCCGTCGAGATCTGCTGAAAGATGCCGTAGGTGATCGTCCCGGCCACGATCGTCGGCACCAGCATGAAGACCACGAAGAGTGCGTCCGCCTGAATGTAGAAATAGCGGGCGACATTGAAATACATGTAGTGGAAATACATGCGGAAATAGTTCCGCCGAACGTTGTTGAAAAGCTCCCTGACTGTCAGCGGCTGCGCCCGCTCCGCATGGTCCTCGCCATAGACGAGTTCCTTGCGATAGGCGGCTTCCACGCGCTGATTACGGAAGTTCAGGCCCGGCAGCTTGATACCGGCGACCGCCAGAAGCAGCGTGCCGAATGCCGACCAGAACAGCGCCAGCCAGAACAGGGAATTCGCCAGCGGGCCGATGACCGGCAGTTCAGTCACATAGTGCGACAGTGCCAGAAGGATCGGAAGGAAGACCACGAGCGTCATCACCGAATTGATGAGGCTGATGCCGAGACCCTCGAGCGTGCTCGAAAAACGCATCGTGTCTTCCTGCACGCGCTGTGAAGCACCTTCGATGTGCCGCAGCTTTTCCCACTTCGACATATAGAAATCGTTCATCGCGGCGCGCCAGCGGAAGATGTAGTGGCTGGTGAAGAAGTCGGTCATGATCGACACGAACATGCTGAGGAACGCGATCTGACAGAAGACCCACATCAGACTGTAGAAATTGTCGACGGAAATGCCCGGCTGCTTCGACAGGGCGTTCTGCAGAAGGTCGCCGAATGGGCGGCGCCAATTGTTGATCACGACCGTGATCTGCACGCCGAAATAGGTCACAAAAATGATGAGCGCAGAACCCCAGATCGACCACAGCTTCCAGGGATGGTGCAGCGCCTTCAGATGCCAAGCGCCGCAGAAGATGATCGCCGAGAGAAAGAAATAGCTGTAAAACCAAACATTTTCGGGCAGCAAGAAGAAGGAAAGATCGATCGGCTGCTGCTCTTCTGCAACCGGTGCAAATCCGAGCGACGCGCCGAGACCGGCCGCGAAGAAATACCAGCCCAATATTGAAATTAGCGTCCAGACGACAAGCGAAATGAAGAAAGGTTTCGGCTGGGGAAAGAAGGAATGAAACACGGGGAGCTTTGCTTTCCTGAACTGTGAGTCTCGGGAGTGTCGGAACACTGATTGTGCCGGAAACTAAGGCAGTTCGAAGGAAGCAGCAATGGGTTCAGCCGATTGTTACGCAGATGTAATCGGTTAGGCGATTTTCCTGATGACGGGCATTACGAGCGCCGCGCAGACAAGAAGTGCTGCGGCAGCGATCACCGTCGGCAGGGTAAAGCTGCCCGAGCGTTCGGCAATCCAGCCGGCAACAATCGGTCCGACGATCTGGCCGACGCCGAAGGCGGCCGTCATCATCGCCAGGATCCGCCGCGGACTCTTCGGGGAAAGCTTGCGGCCGATTTGCAGTCCGTAGGCCGTGATCGCCAGGAACGTCGCCCCGAATAGCGCCCCGCCGATCAGCGGCGCGACCGAAGGCGGCAGCGCTACGGTGGCGAGCACACCGGCGGCCTCGATGAGAAGCGCCGCGACATAGACGCCGCCGAGTCCAAGCGGTCTGACGAGCGGCTTCCAGGCAAACAGCGCCACCGCCGCCGTCACGCCGGCAATGAACCAGCAGAGAAATTCGACGAAAGCTCCCGTCGCCGCCATGCGTGCGATGGTGACGAGGAAGGTCGCGGTGATGACGTAGCCGAAGCCGAACAGGCCGTAGGACAGCGTGACAAGCACCATCGGCCGGCTCCAGTTGAGCGCCGGTTCCTTGCCCGACCGCGCTGCCTGTGCCGGCGCCGTGGGCAAGAGCCACCAGACGATGGCGAGACTTGCCGCGCAATAGAGCGCCCCGCCGATCCAATCGGCGCGCCAGCCGCCCGGCTCATCGTGAAAGCCAAGACCAATCAGGAGCACCATGACCGACGAAAGCGCAATGCCCGCTCCAGGCCCGCCGAAATGCGCCGCCTGCACATGGTCATTGCCGGCAGCAGCCCCGTGGCTGAGCACGATCGACGAGGTGAACACCATCGCGAAGGCGCTGGCAAGGCCGGCCAGGAGCCGGATGACCGCAAAGATCGCAACGGAATCGGTGGCCGCCATCGCAGCGAGCAGGATTGCGTTGGCAAGCAGTGCCAAGAGCGCCACCAGCCGTTCGCGCCCCGCCGCCCAGCCATAAGCCGCCAGCACGGCGCCAACGAGATAACCGACGAAATTCGCCGACGCGATAAAGCCGGCATCCGCCGCCGAAAGCGGCACGCCGCTCATCATGCCGGGCAGGATCGGCGTATAAGAGAAGCGCCCGAAGCCCATGGCTGCCGCCATGGCCACGGCGCCGGCAGCAGCAATCGAAACCAGGTTGGGCGCGGAGCGAGGCGGACGGGAAAGCATGCACCGCTTATCGCGCTGCAACGCAAAGGCCACAAACGACTATTTCTGATCGATCGATCAATTCTGCGAAAGGTAGGATTTTCACCGCCGTTTTTGAACCACAATATCTAGGGCGCAGATCGAAGCGCGGGAGCGAAGGGACGTGGCGGTCAAGCCGAATGAATTGACATGTGCGCCCACCACAACCACCCTCATTTCCTGTGCTTGTCACAGGAATCCCGTGCGCCCAAGTCCTTGGGCGCTGGAGACTCTCTTCAATTGTATATGGGTCAATCACCGCGCAGACGCGCGGTGGCTGGATTCCTGTGACAAGCACAGGAACAAAAAGGAGAGGTGAGCGCTCCCCACGAAGCGACCTGAAGATTCCAAGCCCAAGGGCGAGCCCACTGACCCCAGCCCTACACCCGCCCATCCGGCAGCGTCAATATCACCGGCCCATTCCGCGTCGCAACCACCGTATGCTCAAACTGCACCGTCGGCGCCTTCGGATCGGCATAGAGCGTCCAGGCGTCGTCGCCGCCTTCGGCCCATGTCGCGCCGAGCGAAAGGAATGGCTCGACGGTGAAGACGAGGCCATCCGTCATCACACGCTTTTCCGAAGGATCCGGCCAGGTCGAGAGCTCGGCCGGCTCCTCGTGCAGCGAGCGGCCGACGCCGTGGCTCGCCAGATTGGCGACCAGCGTATAGCGGTTCTTCTGCGCGAAAGCGCCGACGGCGGTGCCGATCTTTGCCAGCGATTCGCCCGATTTCACCTGGTTGAGCCCGACCCAGAGCGCCCGCTTACCGTCGCGGCAGAGCCGCTCGATTTTCGGCTTGACGGGCGGCACCGCGAAGGAGGCGCCGGTATCGGCGAAGAAGCCGTCCTTCTCGGCCGAGACGTCGATATTGATGAGATCGCCGGCGCGGATGACGCGCGGGCCGGGAATGCCGTGGGCGATTTCCTCGTTGATGCTGATGCAGGTCGCGCCCGGAAATTGATAGCAGAACTCCGGCGCCGAGCGTGCGCCCGCATCTTCGAGCACCTTGCGGCCGATCTGGTCGAGCTCCAGCGTCGTCATGCCGGGCTCCATCGTTGCCGCCATCACCTGGATGGCATTGGCGCAGATGCGGCCGATCTCCTTGAGCTTCACCAGTTCGTCGTCGTTTGCGATAACCATTCGTCTGTTCCGCCCTTCCACAGGGCGGCCGCGGCCGCCTCAAACTGAGGCTTTCACTCCTTCGCTCTTTTCAGTCAATGCCTTTCTGACGATCGGCGCCACTTTCGTCCCGTAGAGCTCGATGCCACGCATGATCTGATCATGCGGCATCAGGCCGATCGCCATCTGCAGCAGGAAGCGGTCGTTCTTGAATATCGCGTGATGGGCGATGATCTTTTCCGCGACCAGCTCGGGATCGCCGACGAAAAGCGCGCCGTTCGGCCCGCGCGAAAGATCGAAATGCGCCCGGCTCGTCGGTCCCCAGCCGCGCTCGCGGCCGATGCGGTTCATCACCTCCGCCTGTGGTCCGTAGAACTGGTCGGCGGCTCTCTCCGTCGTGTCCGCGATGAAGCCATGGACATTGATACTGGTCTTCAGCTTCGCCTGATCCTGCCCGGCCCGGCGCGCAGCCTCGCGGTAGAGATCGAAGAGCGGCGCGAAACGGCGCGGCTCGCCGCCAATGATCGCGAGCGCCACCGGCAGTCCGAGCGCGCCGGCGCGCGCCACCGACTGCGGTGTGCCGCCAACCGCGATCCACAGCGGCAGTGGATCCTGCAGCGGCCTGGGATAGACGCCGCGTCCGTTGATCGCCGCGCGAAGCTCACCCTTCCACGCGACAGTCTCATCATCGCGCAGCGCCAGCAGCAGATCGAGCTTCTCCTCGAAAAGCTGGTCGTAATCCTCGAGGTTGTAGCCGAACAGCGGGAAAGACTCGATGAACGAGCCACGCCCTGCCATGATCTCGGCACGGCCGTTCGAAATGAGATCAAGCGTCGAAAACTGCTGGAACACACGCACCGGATCGTCGGAGGAGAGCACAGTAACCGCGCTCGTCAGCCGGATGTTTTTGGTCTTGACGGCCGCAGCCGCCAGCGCCACCGCGGGAGCGGACGCCGCATAGTCCGGCCGATGGTGTTCGCCAAGCCCGAAGACATCGAGCCCCACCTGATCGGCAAGCTCGATCTCCTCGATCAGATGCTTCAGCCGTTCGGCCCCTTCCGCTCCCTTGCTGCGGGAGGGATTGGGATTGACATCGGCGAATGTGTAAAGGCCCAGTTCCATCGTCGGCATCCTGTTGAACTCGATCCGGAGATAAGGATGGCGGCGATGGAGCGCAAACACAAATTGTGGAACGGATTGTTCGAGAATCTTGATAGGCGGCGGCGGTTCGCACCCTCAGCTACATCTAACTGAGCGAACATTGTACGATGGCAAAGAGTCCCTGCGCCATGGACATGGCGCTGCTGGATTCCTGTGACGAGCACAGGAATGAGGGAGCAAATGGTGCGCACCTGGCCAACCATATCCCATACTATTCAGAGCGTTTTTGTTAGATGCTGAACTGCGTGAACCATCGTTGTTGACCTCTGCGACTGCCAAGAACTCCCTCATTCCTGTGCTTGTCACAGGAATCCAGCAGTCGCGCGTCCGCGCGACAGGAGACTTCTCCTCTCACAGGCCCAAGAGATGAAACGAAATGTCCTCCCATTCAGGATTCTCCCGCTCGATCAGATTGAGCTTCCACAGTCGCGGCCATTTCTTAATCGTCTTTTCGCGCGTGATCGCTGTCGTCAGCAGATCATGCTCCTCGAACCACACCAGTGTCTTGACACCATACTTCGACGTAAAACCCGGCGTCAGCTCATTCTGATGCTCGTATAGCCGGCCGGCAAGATCACGCGTCACGCCGGTATAGAGCGTGCCGTTGCGTCCGGATGCGAGGATATAGACGTACCCTTTCATACCAGCAGATTGGCACAGGATAGAATCTGAATTCAACGACTTCGAAGCACAGGTGGAATCATCTTCCAAACCGCCTCGTGCCACACTTGAAGCACGGGACGGCACAGCCTTCACCACGCCGTCCCCGCCGCTCACATTTTCGCCAACAATTCCGCCAACTGATCGGCCGCCTTGCCCCATCCCTCGTGGAAGCCCATCTTCTCGTGCGCTTCCTTGTCTTCGGCGCGCCAGTGCAGCGCCTTGGCTGTATATTTCGTCCTGCCGTTACCGAGGTCTTCGAGCAGAATGACGCCGGTGAAGAAAGGCTTTTCGGCAGGCACCCAGGCGCTGGTATAGGCGTCGGTGAAGACGATCTTCTCATTCTCGACGATCTCGAGATAGACGCCATGATTCGGATACCGATTGCCCTCGGGATCCTGCATGACGACAACACTCGCGCCGCCGGGGCGCACATCGAGCGTCGCGTCTGCCACACTCCACGGGCGCGGGACGAACCACTGCTTCACGAGATCCGGATCGGTCCATGCCTTGAAGATCTTATCGCGCGGGGCGTGGAATTCCCTGATAAGGACGAGTTCATGTTGCGTGCTGGCGGTCATTTCAACATCTCTCCGTTTGAATGAAACCTGTTTCGTCTCAGGTTGTTACAAGGACGTGTAAACTTCGCCGTTCCGACACCACGAAGAATTAATTTGCAATCGGCTGCGCCGCCTCTTCCTGCATCTTGTCGATCTGCCGGCGGATATGCGCGGCTTCCGCCGCCGAATGGGCAAGCGCGATGGCATGGTCGAAGGCTTCGCGCGCCTGGCTGGTCAAACCGAGCTGCTTCAGCAGCCCGCCCCGCAGACCGTGATAATAGAAATAGCCTCCGAGTTTCTCGCCGAGCGGATCGATGAGATCCAGCGCCTCCTGCGGCCCATGCAGCTTGGAAACGACGACCGCGCGATTAAGCGTTACGACAGGCGAGGGCTGAATACGCTCCAACGCCCGGTAAAGCAGATCGATTTCCGTCCAGTCGGTGTCTTCGGCACGTTTCGCGCGCGAATGGATGGCGGCGATGGCCGCCTGAAGCTGGTAGGGGCCGGGCCGGCGGTGGCGTAGCGCCTTGTCGAGCAGCGCCAGAGCCTCATTGATGAAAAGCTGGTTCCAGAGAGAGCGGTCCTGATCCTCGAGCAGCACGATCTCGCCTTCGGCGCTGAAACGCGCCGGGCGGCGCGATATCTGCAGAAGCATGAGCGCAAGCAGCCCCATCAGTTCCGGTTCGGACGGAAACATGTGCAGCATCAGCCGTGCCAGCCGGATCGCCTCGTCGCTGAAGGCGGCCGCCTCATGTTTGGGATTCGCCTGGGTGTAGCCCTCGTTGAAGATCAGATAGATCATCGTGCTGACGATCGACAGGCGTTCGGCCCTCTCCTCAGGGCTCGGCGTTTCGAAAGGCACGCCCGCCTTGGCGACGCGCGCCTTGGCCCGAGTGATGCGCTGCTCCATGGCGCTTTCGGAGACCAGGAAGGCGCGCGCGATCTGCGTCACCGAAAGGCCGGAGACGATGCGCAGCGCCAGCGCGATCTGCTGCGTCGCCGGCAGATCGGGATGGCAGCAGATGAAGAGAAGCCGCAGGATATCGTCGCGATAATTGGAAGCATCCAGCCGCTCGGCAATGTCGCTTTCGGCATCCTCAGTATCGGAAATGACGTCCTCGTCCGGCAACGCCTGCAGCTTCGATCGTTTGCGCACCGCATCGATGCCGCTGTTGCGACCGACGAAAATGAGCCATGCCGCCGGATCGCGCGGCGGTCCTCTTTCCGGCCATGTCCGGATCGCCCTCAGGCATGCCTCCTGAAACGCCTCCTCCGCGGTATCGAGATCGCGGAAATAGCGCAGCAGCGCGCCCAGCGCCTTCGGGCGGGCCGAGGCAAGCGCGAGGTCGATCCAGGCAATGTCGGTCATGATGCAGCATCTCCCGGCCTGAACACGTAGAAAGGCCGAATTTCGTAAGAGGAGGAGCCGGGATTGACCGCGGATAGCTGTTTCGAGAAGGCGACCGCCTCCTCCAGCGTTTCGAAGTCAACCACGTAAAAGCCGAGAAGCGCCTCTTTCGTTTCCGCGAAAGGCCCGTCGATGACGAGAGCCTCGTCTTTGCCCTTGCGAACGGTCGTCGCCGCCGTCGTCGGCATCAGCCGACCGACGGGACCCAGCTTACCGGCTTTGGCAAGCGGCTCCTGCACGGCGTAAAGCTTTTCCATGACGGCAGCCTCCTCCTCCTTGGTCCAGGCGAAGACGGTTTCCTCATGGGCGTAACAAAGGATTGCATAAAGCATCGGTCACTCCTCTTTCCGAATGACGAAGGAGTAACCGCTTAGCCGACAGGCCGCATCAAAAAATTATCCGGGTCAGCGGCGGTTGCAGGAACCAAGGCGCTTACCGAAGGCTAGCCTTCGGTAAGCGTCCGCTTGACCGCATTCTTCCAACCCTTGAGTTTTGCCGCCCGCACCTTCTCGTCCATGTCAGGCTCGAAACGCCGGTCGCGTTTCCATGTCGCCGAAAACCCATCCCTGTCAGGCCACACCCCCGCCCGGCTGCCGGCGAGCCAGGCCGCGCCCAGCGCCGTCGTCTCCAGGATCACCGGGCGATCGACCGGCGCGTCGAGCAGGTCGGCGAGGCGCTGCATCGTCCAGTCGGAGGCGACCATGCCGCCGTCGACGCGGAGCACCGTATCTTCGGTGCCGTTCTTCCAGTCTTTCTGCATGGCGTCGAGCAGGTCGCGGGTCTGGTAGCAGACGGCTTCGAGCGCCGCCCGGGAAAGCTCAGCGGGCCCACTGTTGCGCGTCAGCCCGAAAATCGCGCCGCGCGCCTGGGCATCCCAATATGGCGCGCCGAGGCCGGTGAAGGCGGGCACGAGATAGACCTCCTGCGTCGGATCGGCCTTTTCGGCAAGCGTGTTGGTCTCGGCGGCACTGCCGATGATGCGAAGCCCGTCCCGCAGCCATTGCACGGCAGCACCCGCGATAAAGATCGAGCCCTCAAGCGCATAGGTCGTCTCGCCGTTGAGGCGATAGGCGATTGTTGTCAGCAGCCGGTTTTTCGAACGCACCATGTCTGTGCCGGTGTTGAGCAGCGCAAAGCAGCCCGTGCCGTAAGTCGATTTCAGCATGCCCGGCGCAAAACAGGCCTGGCCGATGGTCGCCGCCTGCTGATCGCCGGCGACGCCGAGGATCGGGATGGCAGCGCCGAATATCTCTAAATCGACCGTGCCGAAATCGGCGGCACAATCCTTGACCTCAGGCAGCATGGCGGCCGGCACTCTCAGAATGTCGAGCAGATCCTCGTCCCATGCATTTTCGGCAATGTTGTACATCAGCGTGCGTGAGGCGTTGGTGGCATCCGTCACGAAGCTCTTGCCGCCGGTGAGCCGCCAGATCAGGAAGGTGTCGATCGTCCCGAAGCAGAGATCGCCCCGGGCCGCACGCGCCCGCGCCCCCTTCACATTAGCAAGCATCCAGGAGAGCTTCGTGCCGGAGAAATAGGGATCAAGGATGAGTCCGGTCTTCTTTGTGAAAACCCGTTCCAGATCCTGCCGTTTCAGGTTGTCGCAGTAGCTCGCCGTGCGTCGATCCTGCCAGACGATGGCATTCTGGATCGGCCGGCCGGTCTCGCGCTCCCACACAACAACGGTCTCGCGCTGGTTGGTGATGCCAAGCGCGGCAATGTCCTTCGCCATCACCTTGGCTTCACGCAGCGCCATATGGATGGTGGAGACGACTGAATCCCAGATCTCCTCAGGATCATGCTCCACCCAGCCGGAGCGCGGATAGATTTGAGTGAATTCCTTCTGGCCTTTGCCGACGACCTGCATGGTGCCATCAAAAACGATCGCCCGTGTCGACGTTGTTCCCTGATCGATCGCCAGAACATATCCGCTCATGAAATCCTTCTCCCTGGAGCAATTCCAGCAAAAGCGCGTAGCGGTTTGCGTCCGGAATTGCGTGGATCAAAGAGATAGAGCATTTCCGTGATTCGGAGAAAAACGGAAATGCTCCACGCTGATTATCATGGCAAATCAATAGGACACGGATGCGGGCGAGAAAAGCGAATAAAGCGGAATTGCCAGCCTGCCGCCTTTGGGAATAACCTCGAGGCTAACGCTGCGACGCAGCATCGGCATTCACGGAGAAACAGCATGAGCAGATCAGTCGTCGTCACCGGCTCCACCAGCGGCATCGGTCTTGCGATCGCCACCGCCTTCGCCGAAACCGGCGACAACGTCGTTATCAACGGGTTCGGAAATGCCGATGAAATCAACGCGATCGTCGAGCGGCTTGAATCGGTATCGAAGGGCCGGGCAATCTACCATCCCGCCGACATGACCAAGCCCGCCGAGATCGCCGACCTGATCGAAACCGCCGCAAAAACCTTCGGCACCGTCGATGTCCTCGTCAACAATGCCGGCATTCAGCATGTCGAGAAGATCGAGGATTTCCCGGTCGAAAAATGGGATCAGATCATCGCCATCAACCTGTCGAGCTCCTTTCACACCATGCGCGCCGCCATTCCGCTGATGAAGGCCAAGAAATATGGCCGCATCATCAACATCGCTTCGGCTCACGGGCTCGTCGCCTCCCCCTTCAAATCCGCCTATGTGGCGGCAAAACATGGTATATTAGGCTTGACGAAGACAGCGGCGCTGGAACTTGCGGAGTTCGGCGTGACGGTCAACGCCATCTGCCCCGGCTATGTGCTGACGCCGCTCGTCGAAAAGCAGATACCCGATACCGCCAGGGCGCGCGGCATGACCGAGGAGCAGGTGAAGAGCGAAGTCATCCTCAAGGCGCAGCCGACGCGCGAATTCGTCAAGGCCGAGGAGATCGGTGCGCTGTCGATCTACCTTGCGAGCGATGCCGCCTGCCAGGTGACCGGAACCCACATCTCGATTGACGGTGGCTGGACGGCGGCCTAACCATTTGGAAAACATAACCGGGAATATCATGAACGACAGCATTCGCTTCATCCTGAATGGCGAGGACATCGAGCTCACCGATGTCGGGCCGACCGAGACGCTTCTCGATTTTCTGCGGTTGAAGCGGCGCCTCACTGGCACCAAGGAGGGATGCGCGGAAGGCGATTGCGGGGCCTGCACCGTGCTCGTCGGCCGGCTCGTCGACGGCAAGCTTGCCTATGAATCCGTCAACGCCTGCATCCGTTTCACCGGCTCGCTGCACGCCACGCACGTGGTGACGGTCGAGCACCTGGCCGGCCGGGATGGCGCGCTGCATCCGGTGCAGCAGGCGCTGGTTGATTGTCATGGGTCGCAATGCGGCTTCTGCACCCCGGGCTTCGTGATGTCGCTCTATGGGTTATGGCTGACAAAGGAAAAACCCGGTCGCCGCGAGATCGAAAAGGCATTGCAAGGCAATCTGTGTCGCTGCACCGGCTACGAGCCAATCGTCAAGGCCGCCGAGCAGGTGAGCCTGATGCGCCCGAGCGCGCTGTTCGACCCGCTGGAGCGCACGCGCTCGGAAATCATCGCACGGCTCTGGGCCATGCAGGCGAGCGGCACCATCCGGATTGCCAAAGGCGAAGACCGGTTGATCGTGCCGGCTTCTGTCCAGGCACTGGCCGAAGTTCTCTCGCAGGAGCCCGACGCGACCGTCGTTGCCGGCTCGACCGATGTCGGCCTCTGGGTGACGAAGCAGATGCGGCGGCTGAGCCCGGTCGTATTCATCAACCACCTGAGCGAATTGCAGACCGTCACCGAAAGCGAGGACGGCGTCACCATCGGCGCTGGCGTCAGCTACACCAGGGCCTTCGAAGCGATCGCCCGGAAAATCCCGGCGCTCGGGCGGCTAATCGACCGCATCGGTGGCGAGCAGGTGCGCAACATGGGCACGATTGGCGGCAACATCGCCAACGGCTCTCCGATCGGCGACAGTCCGCCGCCCTTGATCGCGCTCGGGGCGACGTTGACGCTGCGCTCCCTCGAAGGCCAGCGCAAAATCCCCCTCGAGGACTTCTTCATCGCCTACGGCAAACAGGACCGCAGGCCCGGCGAGTTCGTCGAGAGCGTCTTCGTGCCCTATCCCGCAAACAGCCGCTTTGCCGCTTACAAGATCACCAAGCGCCGCGACGAGGACATCACCGCCGTGCTCGGCGCCTTCCTGCTGACCCTCGACGACGCGGAGATCGTCACCGACATCCGCATCGCCTACGGCGGCATGGCGGCAACGCCGAAACGCGCTCGCACGGTGGAGACCGAACTGATCGGCAAATCCTGGACTGAAGCAACGATCGAGGCCGCCCGCCCCGCCTTCGACGTCGATTTCCAACCGCTCACCGACTGGCGCGCCACGGCGGAATACCGCCAGTTGACGGCGAAGAATTTGTTGACGCGGTTCTATCTGGAAACTGTCGGCGCGCCGGCGGAGCTGAAGCGGTTCGAGGAGGTGGCGTGATGGAGAAATTGATCAGAACGCCCGGAATGCAAGCCTTGATGGGAATAGTCGCGGTCTCCTCCTCTCCCTCATTCCTGTGCTTGGCACAGGAATTCAGCGCGCCCAAGTCCCTGGGCGCAGGAGACATTTCCTCAGCGTCATATGAGTCATTCACGGCGCAGACGCGCCGTGGCTGGATTCCTGTGACATCCCTCGGGCGAAGCCCTGAGGGCAAAGGAATGAGGGAGTGCGGAGTAGCCGCATTTCCTAACTCCGTTCGCGGAGGGCTGATCTAATGGACAAGTCCACCTTCGAAGACCCCAAAGTCGTCATCTCGGGCCCAATGTACGGCTCTCTGCGCCATGATTCCGCGCACAAACACGTTACCGGAACGGCCGAATATATCGACGACACCCCCGAACCCGCCGGCCTGCTGCACGGCGCGCTCGGCCTCTCCGACCGGGCACACGCCGAAATCCTCAGCATCGATCTCTCCGAGGTCGCCGCCTATCCCGGCGTCGTCTGGGTCTTCACCGGCAAGGACGTGCCCGGCGTCAACGACGTCAGCTCCAACGGCAGCCATGACGAGCCGCTGCTCGCCGAAACTTTGGTTCAGTTCCACGGCCAGCCGATCTTTGCCGTCATCGCCGAGACGCGCGAGGCCGCCCGCCGCGCCGCTTGGCTGGCGAAGATCGCCTATCGCGACCTCCCGCATTGGAGCGATATCGACGGCGCACTTGCAAACGGCAGCCCGCTGGTCACCACGCCGATGACGCTGCAGCGCGGCGAGCCGGAAACGGAAATGCCGAACGCACCCATGCGGCTGAAAGGCCAAATGCGCATCGGCGGACAGGAGCATTTCTATCTCGAAGGCCATATCGCCGTCGCCATTCCCGGTGAGGATGACGAGGTAACCGTCTGGTCCTCGACCCAGCATCCGAGCGAGATCCAGCACATCGTCGGCCATGTGCTCGACATCCCTTCGAACGCGGTGACGGTCAATGTGCGCCGCATGGGCGGAGGCTTCGGCGGCAAGGAAACACAGGGCAGCCAGTTCGCGGCCCTTGCCGCCCTCGCGGCCAAGAAGCTCGGCCGCGCCATCAAGTTCCGCCCCGACCGCGACGAGGATATGAGCGCCACCGGCAAACGCCATGATTTCCTCGTCGATTACGAAGTGGGCTTCGACGCTGACGGCCGTATTCACGCTGTCGATGCGACTTATGCGGCGCGTTGCGGCTTCTCCTCCGATCTCTCGGGGCCGGTGACCGACCGGGCCCTCTTTCACGCTGATTCCAGTTACTTCTACCCGCATGTGCATCTGCAGTCGAAACCCTTGAAGACGCACACGGTCTCCAACACCGCCTTCCGCGGCTTCGGCGGTCCGCAGGGCATGCTCGGCGCCGAGCGCTTCATCGAGGAGATCGCCTACGCCCTCGGCAAGGATCCGCTCGATATTCGCAAGCTGAATTTCTACGGCCAGCCGGGCTCCGGGCGCACGCTGACGCCTTACCACCAGGAGGTCGAGGACAACATCATCGCCCGTGTCGTCGACGAACTGGAGGAGACGGCCGAATACCGGGCGCGACGCAACGCCATCATCGCCTTCAACCGCGACAGCCGCTACATCAGAAAGGGCATCGCGCTGACGCCGGTCAAATTCGGCATCTCCTTCACCATGACCGCCTTCAACCAGGCCGGCGCCCTCGTCCATATCTATCAGGACGGCTCGATCCACCTGAACCATGGCGGCACCGAAATGGGCCAGGGCCTCTATACCAAGGTGGCGCAGGTGCTGGCCGACAGCTTCCAGATCGATATCTCTAGGGTGAAGATCACCGCAACGACGACCGCCAAGGTGCCGAACACCTCGGCCACCGCCGCCTCCTCCGGCTCGGACCTGAACGGCATGGCGGCCTACGATGCCGCCCGCCAGATCAAGGAACGGCTGGTGGCCTTTGCCGCCGAAAAATGGGATGTGGCCCCCTCCGACGTCGTCTTCCTGCCAAACCGCGTGCGCGTCGGCGAGTTCGAGATCCCCTTCCGCGATTTCATCAAGCAGGCTTATTTCGCCCGCGTCCAGCTTTCAGCCGCCGGCTTCTACAAGACGCCGAAGATCCACTGGGACCGCAAGGCCGGCCGCGGCACCCCCTTCTATTATTTCGCCTACGGCGCCGCCTGCACCGAGGTCTCGATCGATACGCTGACCGGTGAATATCTGATCGACCGCACCGACATTCTCCACGATGTCGGCCGCTCGCTGAACCCGGCGATCGACCTCGGCCAGGTCGAAGGGGCCTTCGTGCAAGGTTTGGGCTGGCTGACGACGGAAGAGCTCTGGTGGGACGACAAGGGACGGCTGCGCACCCATGCCCCGTCGACCTACAAGATCCCGCTCGCCTCCGACCGGCCGAAAATCTTCAACGTGCGGCTGGCCGAATGGTCAGAGAATGCCGAAGCGACGATCGGCCGTTCCAAGGCGGTCGGCGAACCGCCCTTCATGCTGGCGATCTCGGTGCTGGAAGCCCTGTCGATGGCGGTCGCTAGCGTCGCCGATTATAAGGTCTGCCCGAGACTCGATGCGCCGGCGACGCCGGAACGGGTGCTGATGGCTGTGGAGCGGATGAAGCGGGTGTAGGATGCGTCCGGCTGATTTGTTGTTTGAGCAGGACGGGCCGAGTGGGTGGCACCCCCCTCTGTCCTGCCGGACAGAGGGGGGGACCGCAGCCACATACCCATCGGTTGTCTTGCCATGAAGGACCTCCCCACCTTCCTCGCCGCCCACCCCGAGAGCGTCCTGGTCGACATCACCGGCACGCAAGGCTCCACTCCGCGCGAGGCCGGCGCTTTCATGCTTGTTTCGGCGAACGCCCTCTGGGGCACGATCGGTGGCGGGCAGTTCGAGTTCATGGCAATCGCAAAAGCGCGCGAGATTCTGGCTGGAACCGGCGGAACGGCCATCATGGACATCCCGCTCGGCCCCGAAATCGGCCAATGCTGCGGCGGGCGCACGCAACTGCGGTTTCGGCGGTTGACGCAAGCGCTGACGGATGAGCTCAAGGCAAGGCTTGCAGGCGAGATTGAGCGCCTGCCGGAGGTTTTTCTCTTTGGCGCCGGCCATGTCGGCCGGGCGCTGGCGGCAGCCCTTGCGCCGCTGCCGCTGTCGGTGACGGTCGTCGAAACGAGACAGCAAGAGCTTGCCAACCTGCCGGATGAAATCAAGGCCCGGCTCGTGCCAATGCCGGAAGCGTTGGTGAAAGATATTTCCGCCGGCGGCGCGGTCGTCATCCTGACCCATGACCACGCGCTGGATTTCCTCATCGCTCGCGAGGCGCTTGCGAGAACCGACCTCGCCTATACCGGCATGATCGGCTCCGCCACCAAGCGCGCCACCCTCGCAAGCTGGCTTTCACGCGAAGGCGACGGCGAGCACGGCTGGATGGAGCGGCTGACGCTGCCGATCGGCGGCTCGACGGTCAGGGACAAGCGCCCCGAAGTGATCGCCGCCATGACCGCTGCCGAGATCCTGACGGCGCTTGCGGCCTACCGCATGCGCTCGTCCTCATAATGGGGATCGCGCCCGTCGAGGAAACCGAGATCGCGCTTAACCCGATCGGGCGCGGCCGTAAGATCGAGGCGCGGCAAGCGGTGGAAACTGGCCATGAGCCAGCCGGCAAGACGTAGGAAAACACTGCTGTTCCGTTGCGGCTGGCTCTCTTCGATAGCATGGCAATCCATGACGTCACCTCATCAGATTGATGGTATGAGTTGCAGTCTGCCGCGAAAAATGCTGCAATTCCAATCGAACGATCGTCTGCCTGCATCAAGAGAACTTATCCATGAAACTTTCGAAGCAATTTCCGCTGAATGCGCTGCGCGTCTTCGAAGCCGCCGCCCGGCTTGGCAGCTTTACCAAGGCGGGTGACGAGCTCGGAATGACGCAGACGGCCGTCAGCTACCAGATCAAGCTCCTGGAGGATAATGTCGGCGAGCCGCTCTTCCTGCGTCGCCCACGCCAGATCGCGCTGACGGAGACCGGTGTGCGGCTGGCCCCGAAGGTGACCGAAGCCTTCGCCATGCTGCATGACGCGATGGCGACGGCGCGCGACAGCGTCGAAGGCACGCTCGCCATCAGCTCGACCCATACCTTCGCGTCGAAATGGCTGGCGCCGCGCCTCGGCTCCTTCCATTTGAAGCATCCGGCGATCGCGGTTCGGTTTCAGGCGACCTCCGACATCATCGACTTCGGCCGCGAGCAGATCGACGTCGGCATCCGCTGGGGCGACGGTAACTGGCCGGGGCTCGCGCTGCACCGGTTGATGGGCCTGGAGTTCACGCCGATGCTGAGCCCCAAGCTGGCGGAATCGGCAGGGGGCATCAAAGAGCCGCGCGATCTGCTGAAATTCGATCTCTTCGATGCCGGCGACATCTGGTGGAAACAATGGTTCGAGGCTGCCGGCGTCACCGATACGGATCTCGATCGACGCCCGCGCAACCAGCTGGGCTCGCAGGCGATGGAAGCCGACGCGGCGATGGCCGGCCACGGCATCGCCATCCTTCACCCTGCCTTCTATGAGGCCGAAATCGCGCTCGGCCGGCTCTACCAGCCCTTCGATCTAACCCGCAGCGACGGCAAGGCCTACTGGCTCGCCTATCCCGAAAATCGCCGCAACGTGCCGAAGATCAAGGCCTTCCGCAATTGGATCCTGGAGGAGATGAACGCCGCCGGAACCTGACCCGACAAACGCATCAGGGCCAATCAACCTGAACAGGGCTTAGTAGGTTCGGCTTCAAAATCCCATTTCCGGCGCGTAGAAGCAGCGCGGCGTGTTCTCGTTGGGGAACAGACAGAGGTGATAATCACCATCGCCGGACTGCATCGCCTTCGTCATCGGCAGCAGAAAGACGTGAGCATGCGTGACCAGCCGGTGGTCGCCCGGCATCAATGTCACACGATATCCGTTTGGTGTCACCGCGACGCTTTTGGACGGAATCATCTGGCAATCGCCATTATGACTGTCGCCATTGCAACAATAGGGGTCATAACTCCACCCCGAAGGTGCGTCGTGAGCCATCGCCAACGATGCGTATGCCATCATTACACACGTCAGAATGCTGCGCATGGGCATCTCTCCGTCGATGAATGCGCCGCCGATCTCCAACGGTTCTTGTTATTTCATGCCGGCGGCCTGCAAACCTAACTGTATCCGCTCATCATAGTTTCAAGATCCGCCAATTTTAGCAGATCCAATATGAGACAGTAATAATGCATGGCCTTCTCGGCAGCTTTTAGGCACGGGGGTAACAGATCGGCTGTGCGTCCGCGATTGGCGACCTCGGCAACATCGCTGGCGACTGGCGTGACCCGCGACGCTCGCCACGTTGCAAAGGGCATGTGCGGTTCATCATTCTCCTCTTCCCTCCCCGGCAAATTTTCCGCAATGTCACGAGTCGGAGGAAGATAGGGGAACTCGATGTATGAATATGCCATAGCATGGGAATGGCTCGCCTTCGCGGCGCGCTGGTTCCATGTCGTTACCGCGATCGCCTGGATCGGATCGTCCTTCTATTTCATCGCGCTCGATCTCGGACTGGTGAAACGCCCGCATCTGCCGCCCGGCGCCTATGGCGAGGAATGGCAGGTTCATGGCGGCGGCTTCTATCATATCCAGAAATATCTGGTGGCGCCCGCTCAGATGCCTGAGCATCTGACCTGGTTCAAATATGAGAGCTATTTCACCTGGATCTCGGGCTTCCTGATGCTCTGCATCGTCTATTATGGCGGTGCCGACCTTTTTCTCATCGATCGCCACGTCCTTGATATCACGCCGACGGTCGCAATCCTGATCTCGTTGGCGTCACTGGCCTTCGGCTGGGTCGTCTACGATCTGCTGTGCAAATCCCCGCTTGGCCGGAATACCTGGGGTCTTATGGCAGTGCTCTATGTCGTGCTCGTCTTCATGGCCTGGGGTTATACGCAGCTTTTCACCGGCCGCGCCGCCTTCCTGCATCTCGGTGCCTTCACTGCGACCATCATGTCGGCCAACGTCTTCATGATCATCATTCCGAACCAGAAGATCGTCGTCGCCGATCTCATCGCCGGGCGCACGCCCGATCCGAAATACGGTCAAATTGCCAAGCAGCGTTCGCTGCACAACAACTATCTGACGCTGCCCGTCATTTTCTTCATGCTGTCGAACCATTATCCGCTGGCCTTCGGTACGGCGTTCAACTGGGTGATTGCGGCGCTCGTCTTCCTGATGGGCGTCACCATCCGCCACTGGTTCAACACCACCCATGCGAGGAAAGGCCGCCCGACCTGGACCTGGATCGTCACCGTCGTCCTCTTCATCCTGATCATGTGGCTTTCGACCGCGCCAAAGCTGTTGACCGGCGATGCGGATACGGCGGCGGTCGCCCCCGCCTTCCGGCACTTCGCCGGCGATCCGCATTTTCCTGCCGTCAAGCAGCTGGTCTCGACGCGCTGTTCCATGTGCCATGCCGCCGAGCCCGCCTATGAAGGCATCGTGCGGCCACCGAAAGGCGTGATGCTCGAAAACGACGCGGAAATTGCCGCCCATGCCCGGGAAATCTATATACAGGCAGGCCGCAGCCATGCCATGCCACCCGGCAACGTGACCGATATTACGCCGGACGAACGCAGGCTGCTCGTCGCCTGGTTCGAAAGCGCAGTCGAAGGCAAAAAACAATGACGTCGACACTTCTTCGCGGCCGCCTCCTCTCTTTCCATCGCGCGCCCCTGAGTCTCGCCGACAGCCAGAGTTATCTCTACGAGGAAGACGGCGGCCTGCTGATCGAGGACGGGCTGATCGCCGCTGTCGGCCCCTATGCCGAGATCAAGGCGAAAGCCGCCGAAGGCACGGCCGAGATCGATCACCGCCCGCATCTGATCCTCCCCGGCTTCATCGACATGCACCTGCATTTTCCGCAAATGCAGGTGATCGCCTCCTATGCCGCCAACCTGCTCGAATGGCTGAACACCTACACTTTCCCCGAGGAATGCCGCTTCGTCGCAAGCGCGCATGCCGAAAGGATCGCCACACATTTCTACGACGAGTTGATCCGCCACGGCACGACGACGGCGGTCGCCTACTGCTCCGTGCACAAGACCTCGGCCGACGCCTTCTTCGCCGAGGCGATGAAGCGCAATATGCGCATGGTTGGCGGCAAGGTGATGATGGACCGCAACGCCCCCCAGGGCCTGCTCGACACGCCCGAGATGGGTTATGACGAGACCCGCCAGGTGATAGCGGACTGGCACGGCAAGGGCCGCAACCACGTCGCCATCACTCCGCGCTTCGCCATCACCTCGACGCCGGCGCAGATGGAAGCGACAGCAGCGCTCGCCCGCGAATTTCCCGACCTGCACATTCAGACGCATCTGTCGGAAAACCACGACGAGATCAAATTCACCTGCGAGCTCTATCCCGAGGCGATCGACTATACCGACATTTACGCCCGCTATGGTCTGCTCGGGCCGAAGAGTCTCTTCGGCCACGCCATCCACCTGTCCGAACGCGAGGCCGATGTCATGAGCGAGGCCGGCGCCGTCGCCGTTCACTGCCCGACCTCCAACCTTTTCCTCGGCTCCGGCCTCTTTCCATTGAAGGCCTTGGCGCGACGCGAAAAGCCGGTCCGCATCGGTGTCGCAACCGATATCGGCGGCGGCTCCAGCTATTCGATGCTGAAAACAATGGACGAGGCCTATAAGATCCAGCAGTTGCTTGGTGAACGGCTGAACCCGCTGGAAAGCTACTACCTGATGACCCGCGGCAATGCCGAGGCGCTGTCGCTCGCCGGCCGGATCGGCACGCTGGACCCTGGCACCGAAGCCGACCTCGTCGTCCTCGACGCGGCCGCGACGCCGGCCATGGCGCTGAAGATGGAAACGGTAAAGACCCTGCCCGAGGAACTCTTCCTGCTTCAGACGATGGGCGACGACAGAGCGATCGCCGAGACCTACGTTTCCGGCATTGCCTTGAAAACAGGGCTTTGACGATATCGGTTCCCGCCAACAAGGTACAGTGAAGACCGTCTGGGGCGGCCGTTTCCCGTAACGCTCCTTTTGGGATTCATGTTATGGGCGATGGTCGCATTTATACGTGTAGAAGGTTCGATTCATGGCCACTCCGCTCACCATTGACGATCTGAAAAAACTCGCGCAGCGCCGCGTGCCGAAAATGTTCTTCGACTATGCGGATTCGGGCGCCTGGACGGAATCCACCTATCGGGCGAATGAAAGCGATTTCGGCGACATCAAGCTGCGCCAGCGCGTGCTGGTCGACATGAGCGACCGCACGCTCGAAACGACGATGATCGGCCAGAAAGTGTCCATGCCGGTGGCGCTCGCGCCGACCGGCATGACCGGGATGCAGCATGCCGACGGCGAGATGCTGGCCGCGCGCGCAGCGGAAGAATTCGGCGTTCCCTTCACGCTCTCGACGATGAGCATCTGCTCGATCGAGGACGTCGCCTCAGTGACGACGCGTCCCTTCTGGTTCCAGCTCTACGTGATGAGAGACAAGGATTTCGTCCTCGACCTCATCCGTCGCGCCAAGGCCGCGAAATGCTCGGCGCTGGTGCTGACCGCCGACCTGCAGATCCTCGGCCAGCGCCACAAGGACCTGCGCAACGGTCTCTCGGCCCCGCCGAAATTGACCGCGAAACATCTCTGGCAGATGGCAACCCGGCCCCTCTGGTGCCTTGATATGCTGAAGACGAAGCGCCGATATTTCGGCAATATCGTCGGCCATGCAAAGAATGTCGCCAATGTCGCCTCGGTGCCGACATTTGCGCACGAGCAGTTCGACACGCGGCTGTCCTGGTCGGATGTCGCCTGGATCAAGGAACAATGGGGCGGCCCGCTGATCATCAAGGGCATACTCGATCCGGAGGATGCGAAGGCCGCAGCCGACACCGGCGCCGATGCGATCATCGTCTCCAATCACGGCGGCCGCCAGCTTGATGGCGCCCCCTCCTCGATCAGCATGCTGCCGAAGATCGTCGATGCCGTCGGCGACCGCATCGAAGTCCATCTCGATGGCGGCATCCGCTCCGGCCAGGACGTCTTGAAGGCCGTGGCGCTTGGCGCCAAGGGTACCTATATCGGCCGCCCCTTTCTTTACGGGCTCGGCGCCATGGGAAAGGAAGGCGTCACCCTGGCGCTCAACATCATCCGCAAGGAAATGGACATCACCATGGCGCTCTGCGGCAAGCGCGACATCAACGACATAGACTCGTCGATCATATCAGGGCGGCAATGACCTGCTCTGATTGCGCGGGCGAGGCCGGCCAGACGTGCTGGCGAGCCTCTCAATCACCTGCCGTGCCATTCAGCATAGCGGCTGGCCATCGGCGGCATTGAACAGAAGGATCGCGAAAATCACGAGATAGATGGCGAGCGCGAAACGCTGCCGCCAGATGATGCGGCGCGATCCAGCAATCCGCCGCTCGAGGCCACGCGCGGCCCCGTCAAACTTGCGAAGCTGCATCCGGGACAGCACGTCGTCGACGGCGGCGAGAGCGGCGGCCTCTGTCTCGTGGCTCGACGCGAGGCGGAACAACAGCGCATCGAAAAGGAGATGGATCGCCAGCGCAAGGACGATCCCGCAGAAAACGAGCATCAAGAGCCAGCCGAGCCCGGGAGCGAAGCCTCGATATCCCCCGAGGATCGGGCCGGCGGTCAGCGGCAACAGCGCCGTCAGCCCGCAGACGATCGAATTGCGGCCGAGACTTCGCGCCGCCGCCGAGGCCGTGGCATTCCACTGCGTCATTGCAAGCCCTCCGTCACGGCATGAATGCTTTCCAAGGGCAGATGAACCCGCCGCCCCGCCCGTTCGATCAGCCGCAGCGCTTCGGCTGGATTTTCACAACGTCGGCTGATGAGCAGCCAACGCACGATGACGCCGGCGCTCCGCTGGAAACCGAGCGCACAGCAGACAAGAACCGGTCCCTGGTGGCGGGCAACCTCGATAAGGTCCGCCGCGGCAAGCGTCTGGATCTTGTCGAGGCCTATGAGATCAAGGGTGGGAAAGCTGCACCATTGCGTTGACGTCCCGCTCGGGCGCTGAAGTTCGCCGGTAAGATCGATCACCGTGGCAAAACGGTCGGCCTCGTGGCGACGCGGAAAACGGCCGAGATGGACGCCATCGGCGATCGCCACGGATGCCGGCATTCTGCGTGTCCAGAGCCAAACGTTGATGAGAGCGCCGAGCCGGTAGGGCGCCAGTAGCCAGCGACTGGTAAGTGCGGCTCGACCATCGGCACGTTTCAGAAATATCTGCGGGCCGGCGCCGAGATATCCGACTGCGACGATCGCCAGCGCAACGGCCGGCCAGAGCAACAGAAGCGCTGCAGGCGATAGAGGAGTAAAGAGTGCTGCGATGCCGAGAAATGCCAGGGCACCGCACAGATAATAAGTGCCGAGACGGCGCGACTTCGGATCGCCGCTCAACGCAAAATCGGCAAGAGGGGAACGGGCATCGCGCGGGAAAAGCCAGGTGGCAAAAAGGCCGAGCAGCACGCCGGTCGGTATGTCCATGACGTGATGCTGCCACGTCGTCAGCACGGAGGCACCGATGAGGAAGCACCAGACATGCCAGGCAAGCCGCGCCCTCCGCGGCAGCCGGCCGCGCAGATGGTCCCAGATCACCACCAGCAGCGCGATATGCAGCGACGGCGCCTGGTTGAACGGCTTATCGAAGCCGCCGAGGACGGCGAACATGAAACCAGGCAGGCCGCTCGTTGCCGGCCGCACGAAGATCGCTTCGAGCGGAAACACGATAAAGCAGGCGACCGCGATCAACTGGATCGTCAGATAACGCCTCGCCAGCATATCCACATCGCGCGGCGTCGTGTTGATGAACAGGCAGAGCCCGTAGAACAGGTTGATCGACCAATATGGAATGATCGTCCATCCGAGAAACGGAATGGCGCTTTCCCATGTGAAGGCGATGTTCGGCACATCAGCGCGTTGCGACGCCAGCCAGTTGGCGCCGCCATAGGTCAGATAGAAGAACGGCGCCAGGAAGGCGAGCCAGAGTGCGGCCCGCTTCAGGACCGGCGCTGTCCGGGAAAGAGGAGAACGTGCCTGCTCCAACGGCTTTGCCCTCAAACTCTCTCCGCCAGCGAGACGGTGAAAATGCCCCACTGGTCGATGCGCTGTTCGATCTTGCGGAAACCGGCGGCGGCGACCAGCTGGTCCATTTCTTCTTGCGTCCGCCGCCGCATCACCCACGCCTGGCCGCCGCGGTGGGAGGTGAGCGCGCGGGCGATCATCTCCAGTTGCGGATGCCATGGCTGGTTGGTGTAGATGAGCAGGCCACCGGGCTGAATCGCGCGGGCGATCCCATCGAGCGAAGCGGCGATCATCGCATTGTCGGAAAACAGCTCGTAAAGGCCGGAGACGATCGCGAGATCCGGAGCCGGCGTGATTGCAGCCAGCCCCTCGCCGTCAAAGGCGTCCTGCTGGCGGAAGCTCACGAAATCACCCAGTCCACGCGCGGCGATGCTGTTGCGGCCGGCCTCGACGTTGATGGGGGAATAATCCTGCAGCCGCACGCTATCGGGACGCACGACAGCCGTCTCGATGGCATCGAGGACATAACGGCCGTGCCCGGCCGCGATGTCGAGCATGTGGGTGCTCCGGCCGGCTGCCTTCAGGCGCTGCAGCCCCAGGTCGATCAGTTCCTGCAAGTGCAGCTTGCGCTGCCTGATGCCGCGCCAGCCGATCGCCTCGAGGAACACCTTGTCGATTAATCGCCCGCCGGGACCGAGCCCGCGCGGCTCGTTCTCGTAAACGTAATCGAGCGTCGAGCCGGAATCGAAACCGGTCTTCACCCCGGTCTTTATGCCTTCGGACACCAGCGCGCCGAGCCTGATGTTGAGACGACTGAGCGCCCAGTAGATGCCGCGCGGGGATGTGGCCTCCAGAGGGCTCGCGAGCCGGTCGGCCTCGTCCTTGGTATAGCCCTGGACATGGGCTGTGCGAAGGTCGGCAGGCGCCCGAGGCTCGGCGAAACGCGCATCGATGAAACGGCGGATCTCGGCGAGCGCAATCGCGCGGTCCTTTTCGCCAAGCGTGTCATGGTAGAAGCCGGCGAGCACATGCCGTTCCTTGATGCGGCTGCCGAGGTTTTCGTAAAACCGGTGCTGCGGCGCATGCCGCACCACCCAGTCGCTGCCGGAAATCAGCAACTGGGTCGGAACGGTGATGGCGCGGGCGTCGTCGACGACGCGGGCTGCCGCCTCATAGAGTTGCAACAGAATGTTGGAGGCAATCGGCCTAGATATCAATGGGTCGGCTTCAAAGGAGGCGATGCGCTCGGGATCATGCGTCAGAAACCTCGCCTTGACATAGGAATTGACGAAGAACGTTCCCTTGAGCTTTTCCCGGAGCGCAATGCCTTCCCTGGCAAACGGCACGTAAAGCTTGACGCTGAAGGCCGGCGAGGCCAGCACCAGCGCACGGATCGGCGGCGCATAGTCGTGCACCCAGGTGCTGGCCAGCACCGCGCCGACGCTCTGCGCAATGACGGCGATGTTTTCGACAGCAGTGCCGCTGGTCTCGCTGACATGACGGACGAAGCAATCGAGATCACGCGCCGAGGCGGCAAAGGATGGCGAATAACCGCGCTCTCCCGGCGAACGCCCGTGGCCGCGTGCGTCCCAGGCGTAGAAGGCAAAATCATCGAGGCCGAGTTCGGTGGCGAGATGGGCGACCCGGCCGCTGTGCTCGTGGCCGCGATGGAGAAGAATGATCGCGCCCTTCGCTACAGCGCCGGTCGCAGGCCATGTCCGATAAAACAGTCGGGCGCCGTCATGCGAGACAAATTCGGATTCACGCACTGGTCTGGCCGTCAAGGCCGGTTGCACGCTATCGGCAGTTTGCAGCATGATCTTCTCCAATTCTGATTGATGGATGAGTTGCAACCATTAGCGGCAACAGTGATTTGCTTTTATTGCAAAAGTCTAGCTGCAAATGTAAGTCCTTGAGAAGACCGACATGGAATGGGACTTTCCTCACAAGTACGACGATCTGCACGTCCGAGCCGATAGACTATGATCATGCCACGAAATTCCACTGAGGTAGCATGTCCGTTTACCAATTGAAGTCCCGATTTCAGGATATTCTCCGCCCTCTGGTGCGCTCCCTGGCGGCACGAGGCGTCACCGCCAATCAGGTGACCTCGGTTGCTGCCGCCATCTCGGTTGCACTTGGCCTTTTTCTGAGCGTCGCCCCGCTTCCGCATTGGTTTCTCTTGGTGCCTGTATGGTTTCTGCTGCGCATGGGCCTCAATGCCATTGACGGCATGCTGGCGCGCGAACATGGGCAGACGAGCATTTTGGGCGCCTATCTCAACGAGATCGGGGACGTCGTGTCGGATGCCGCCCTTTATTTGCCGTTTGCGCTCATCGATCCGAACGATCTGATGCCGGTCATGGCTGTCATATTCCTCTCGGCGCTGACGGAAGTTGCCGGCATCCTCGGTCAAACGGTCGGCGCAAGCCGGCGTTACGACGGGCCGCTGGGCAAGAGCGACCGTGCGGTGCTGTTCGGCGCGCTCGGCATCTTTATCGCGGTTGGAGGTACATTTGCAGCGTGGACCTCGTGGCTTTGGGCAGTTGTGGCTCTGCTTCTCGTATGGACCACCATCAACCGTATCCGCGCCGGTATTCGTGAGGCGCAAACGGCCGCCGGATAGGAAGCGGAGCCGATCGGGCGCTGGTCCTTGCATCGGCAAGGTATTCCGGAAACTATGTCGAACGCTGTTTCTTTCGAGTTGCTTGGCACGTGGTCCTTCCAAACCTCCCTCCGTTAAAACCAGGTTGTATTTTCAGCGCAACCTCTTGAAAGCACAAAAGCGGTGCTTTATGTTTTATGCTATGGCAAACATAGGTAAGACATCTCACCCATCGCTGCTGCGCTACACACTGGCGCCGGATCATCAGGCCCGGCAGGCGCTTGACGACACCATTGCCGCCTATCGCAGGATGATCGACATCCTCACTGAGATCATCGACGACAAGGCGGGCGCCAATCTCGTCGTCCTGCATGAGCTTGCCTATGAAACCGTTCGCGACCAGACGGGCCTGCCGGCACGGCTGGTCACACTCGGCCTTCGCGATTTCGCCGCCAATCGCGGCGTGATCGCCGATCCGCCGCAGCTGCCGCTCGACGACAAGCTCTTCGCCATCAAAGGCCCTGCGGACCTGACGATCGCCACCGTGCACGGACGCGTTGCCGTACCCTTCGACGTCGCAGGTTATTCCAGGGGATGGGAGAGTATTTTTCCGGCCTATCTTGTTGCCGGCCACAATCATTACGAGATTCACATCGGCGTCACGCCGAATTCCGCTCGGATGGAGGAAAACATGGCGAATGAAGGCATTCTTTCACGCATGGGTCGCCTGATCGCGGGCATCGCGAATGCAGCGGTCGACAAGGCGGAAGGCGTCAACAAGATCGCCGTTATCGAACAGGCGATCCGCGAGATCGATGCGGCGGCGGACGAGGCCCGCACCGACCTCGGCAAGGCGCGCGCCGAGGAATACCGTATCCAGAGCCGCAGGGACGAAATCGTCGAGGACATGAATGCGCTCGATGAAAAGATCCGCCTCGCCGTCTCCTCCGGGCGCGACGATCTTGCAAAGGCCGGCGTCGCCCGCCAGATCGATCTGGAATCCCAGATCGCCGCGCTCGACAAGGCGCTGGCCGATGCCAGCGAGCAGGTGGACGACGGCCAGAAAGCCCTGCAGGCTGTGCTTGCAACGCGCCGCGAGGCCGACGCCCGCCTTGCCGATTTCAAGCGTAGCATCGCCCAGCATCCCGAACAGGCCGCGGCCGGGCACGGCAGGCCCACGCCGGGCGCGGGTGCGGCCCGCGCCGCCGCCGCGGTCTCGCGGCTGACCGGCGTTCCATCAGACGAGCATATCCATAGTTCCGAACTGGACGAACTCGACCGGCTGCACCGCGAACAGGCAATCGAGGCGCGCCTCGCGCGCTTTAAGGCGGATAACCGGTAACGCCGATGGCACTTCTCTTCGCCCCCGAATGTGCTCCCTTCGCCATCGCCGCCGCCGTGCTCGCAGGCCTGACCGCAATCGAAATGCTTGCGACCGTCATGGGTTTTTCGATCATGGAATTTCTGGGAAAACCGGATTTCCATGGCCATGACGGGCTTTCGGGCTATCTGTCCTGGCTCAATGTCGGCGGCGTTCCCCTGCTCATCCTCATCATGCTGGCGCTCGGCTTCTTCGCCATGACGGGCTTTGCCATACAGGCCGTCGCCAACGCCTTCTGGGCGCCGCTTCCCGCCGCCGTCGCCGCCATTCCCGCCATCCTGGTCACGGTTCCCATGGTCAGGGCATCGAGCAGGACCGTGGCGCGGATCGTGCCGCACGACGAGACCTATGCCGTCGATCTCGACGCGCTGATCGGCCGGACCGCCGAAGTATCGCTCGGCCCGCTCGACCAGGGACTGCCCGGACGCGTCCGCGTCAAGGACCAGCATGGAAACTGGCACGTGCTGAGAGCCAAGGCCGCCAGAGACCAAGGCCCTCTCAAGGTCGGCACCGAGGTTCTCCTCGTCGATCGCAAGGCAGATGTATTTATCGCCATTCCCGCACTGGC
Source organism: Rhizobium sp. NLR8a (assembly GCF_019685235.1). Taxonomy (NCBI): domain Bacteria; kingdom Pseudomonadati; phylum Pseudomonadota; class Alphaproteobacteria; order Hyphomicrobiales; family Rhizobiaceae; genus Rhizobium; species Rhizobium sp. NLR8a. The sequence goes on along the minus strand of NZ_JABDWI010000010.1, from coordinate 129,607 downwards.
GGATCCCGCTGCAGCGGATAATCAATCTTTCAGGGAGCAGCCATGATGTATGACATTATTCTACCGGCCGGCATCGGCATCGTTCTGATCTTCGGCATCGGTTTTGTCCTCGCCTCTCTCTATACGCGCTCCAGCCGCGACGAGGCCTATGTGCGCACCGGTCTCGGCGGCCAGAAGGTCGTGCTCGACGGCGGTTCAGTCGTTCTGCCGATCTTCCACTCGATCGCCCGGGTGAACCTGAAGACGCTGCGCCTCGAAGTCCGCCGCGGCGAAGGCGATGCGCTGATCACCAAGGACCGCATGCGCGTCGATATCGGCGCCGAATTCTACGTCCGCGTCAAACCCGACGGCTCCTCGATCGCGCTGGCCGCCCAGACGCTTGGCAGCCGCACCAACGACGCCGAGGCGCTCCGCATCCTCATCGAAGCGAAATTCGTCGATGGCCTTCGCTCGGTGGCGGCGACCATGAACCTCGACGCGCTGCAGGAGCAGCGCATGGATTTCGTCAAGGCGGTGCAGGAAGCCGTCGGCGCCGACCTCCAGTCGAACGGTCTCGAGCTGGAATCTGTGTCGCTCACCCGCCTCGATCAAACGGACATCAAGCATTTCAACGCCAACAACTTCTTCGACGCCCAGGGTCTGGCGGCGCTGACCCGCATCACCGAGGGCCGCAAGAAGGAGCGAAACGAAATCGTTCGCGATACCGAAGTCGCCATTGCCCAGAAGGATCTGGAAGCCCGCCAGCAGTCGCTGGCGATCGAACGGACGAAGCGCGAAGCCGAGCTCAACCAGGAACGCGACATCGCCAACAAATCCGCCGCGACCCGCGCCGAAACCGCGCAGCAGGAACAGGCGGCCAAACGCGCCGAGGAGGAGGCCCGCATCGCCTCCGAACAGGCGATCGCCGAGCGCGAGGCAGCCGCCAAGCAGGCCCGCGAAAGCGCAAACATCGATGCCGCCCGCGCCGTCCAGCAGCGCGATACCGAAGCCAAGCGCGACCTTCAGATCGTCGCCCAGGAAAGCGCCATCGCCGTTGCCAACAAGAGCCGCGAGGAATCCGAGGCGAAGGCCACTGCCGAAATGGCCCGCGCCCGCGCCATCGCGGCAGAGGAAAAGGTCGGCACCGCCAAGGCCATCGAAATCGCCGAGCGCGAAAAGCAGATCGCCGTGATCGACGCGCGCAAGACTGCCGAAACCGAAGCCACCGCCGTCACCGTCGGCGCCGAAGCCGAGAAACAGGCCGCGATCGACCAGGCGGAAGCCATCAAGACGCTTGCGACCGCCGAAGCGGATGCGGCGATCATCAAGGCCAAGGGCATTCTCGAAACCGGCCGGGCTCAGGCTGAAAGCGAAGCCCTGCTCAACGAAGCCCGCAACAAGCTCAGCCAGACCATCATCGAGTTCGAGATCACTCGCGAGCGTATCCGCATCATTCCCGAGGCACTCGCCGAGGCGGTCAAGCCGATCGAGAAGATCTCCGACATCAGGATCTTCGACACCGGCGGCATGCTCGGCCGCGGAAACGGCGCGAACGGTGAAAGCGGCATTGGTCTCGGCGATGGGCTGGCCGGCCAGTTGCTCTCCTATCAGGCCAACAAGCCGATCCTCGACAAATTGTTGAAGGAGGCCGGCTTCGACGGCGACAATGCCATTTCATCCCTGCTTGGAAAGCTTGATGGCGCAAAACCGGTAATTTCAGCCGCGGCTCCTGCAAAACAGGCAACCCCGCCTGCCACGCCAGTAAAGCCTGTGGCACCGGCCGCGGCTCCTGCACAGACGATCGCCCCTCAGGCGCCGGAGAAGGATTGATCAGAGCGCAGACAGGTCCGGGCTATCGCACCCAGCCTGTCGCCAGCGCGCTCGCCCAGTCGGCACGGCCCCTTTCGGCGGCCAGTGCCGACATCGCCATATGGTCGTAGGCGACGTTCCTGAACTGCCATGTCCATCCCGCCGCCGTCTTTTCTAGAATGGCATAGCCGGCCAACGGATGGCCGGCTTCGACCTTGTGATAATAGGGCAGCACGTCATCATAGGCAGGGCAGCCGACACTGCCGGGATTGACGATAAGCCGGCCATTGGAGACGCGAACGGCGCGAGGCACATGGCTGTGGCCGCAGAGGATCAGCGGCAGGTCGATGCCTTCGGCGAGCGCCTCGATCGCTTCGATCGGCTTCAGGAAGACAAGCCCTTCCGGCGAGACGGACTCAAGCCAGTAGAGATTGTCGTCCTTCGGCGTCGCGTGGCAGAGATAGGCCTCGCCGCGATAGACGGTATCGAACGGCAGACCCCGCAGCCAATCGAGATGGGATGGCGTCAGTTGCCGGTAGGCGACGGCATCCGAGGCGTGCATTAGGGCCGGGTCCTGCTCGATGAGATAGCGGTCGTGATTGCCGCGCACCGAGGTCAGGCCGAGCGCCATCAGCAGATCAGCTGTCCGGCCGGCATTCAGCGGACTGCTGAAGAAATCACCAAGATTGACGATCTCCTCGATGCCCTGCGCCTGAATATCGGCAAGCACCGCCTCGAGCGCCAGATAGTTGCCGTGAATGTCGGCGATTGCGGCAAAACGCATCTAGCTTCCCCGGTAGGTGGAATAGCCATAGGGCGAAAGCAGCAGCGGCACGTGATAGTGCGCAGTGACATCCGCGATACCGAAGCGGATCGGCACTAGGTCGAGGAAGGCCGGATGCGGCAGCGGCGTGCCGCAGGCCCTGAGATACTCACCGGCGTGGAAGACCAATTCGTAGGTGCCGACGTGAAAGTTTTCGCCGGCAAGCATCGGGCCACCATCGACTCGGCCGTCCGCATTGGTCTCCACCGTTTTCAGATGTCTGCGGATCTCGCCGTCGAGCTGGAAAAGATCGATCCTGAGGCCCTCGGCGGGCTTGCCGAGGGCGGTGTCGAGCACATGTGTCGTCAGTCCGGTCATGGGGCTGGCTCTTTGATGACATAGGGGGTTTCGAAGAAGAATTCCTCAAGATTATTGCCAGGGCCGTCGCGGTCGACGACCAGGAAATCGGAGGTCTGGCCGAGCGCCATCAGGGGGTGATGCCAGACATTGCGGCGATAGTTCACACCCTGGTTTCCGCGCGCGAAAAACACCTGCGGCCTGCCCGGACGTCCGCCCTCGTCCTCGGAGACGACGACGAGGAAGGGGCGGCCGGAAATCGGCGAGAAACTCTGACTGCCGAACGGATGGCGCTCCATCATGTCGACGTCATAGGGGAAGCTGCGCGGCTGGCCGCGAAAGATATTGATGATGACGCGCGCGCCCTCGCCCGCCGCCTCGGCTGCGGCCAATGCATGGAAGCGCTCGGTCGTGCCGCCGTTGATGAGCCGCATCGAGGCTGGATCGGCTTCGATCACTTCGCCGAAGGGGGCGAAGGCCGATCTGGTAAGCGGGCGGATGTCGAGAAAATCAGACAATGGTTCACTCGCCTTCGGCATGCCAGTGACGAATGGCGTCGATCTCGACGAGAAGTTCCGGCAGCGTGCGATAGGTTGCATCCCAGATGTCGGAGGCATCGAGGGCGAAGACGTCTTCCAGGATACGGTTGCCCGTTCCGCAGATTTTTGTCCACGGCAGAGTGGGATGCTCGGTTGCGAATTCCGGATGGGTTACGAGCAGTCGGGACGCAGCCGCGCCGATGGTGAAGTGGCAGAAGGCAACCGCCTTGAAGGTGAGATTGTCCTCGGCGAAGGCCGCCTCATCCATTCCGCCCACGAAGTATAGCGCTTCGGCTGCCGCCTTCTGCATTTCATTGAGATAGTCGATAGCACGATGCTCGCTCATTCGCCCTCCGGCAACATCGATGTCAGGCGCAGCAGCGCGATCCGCTCGACCTGTGTCGTGGCGGTCGCGAATTCCTCATCCAGGTCATTGCCGATCCGCGTTTCGAAGGCAGAAAGGATATCGTCCTTATCGAGCCCTTTGACGGCGATGATGAAGGGAAAGCCGAATTTTTCGACATAGGCTGCATTAAGTTCGGTGAAGCGGGCATGTTCGGCCGGGCTCAGCCGATCGAGACCGGCGCCGGCCTGCTCCTTGCGGCTGTCTTCCGTGAGTTCACCTGCTATCGCCAGACGCCCGGCAAGATCGGGATGGGCGCGCAGAATGCCGAGACGCTCATCCCGGCTTGCCGCACGGAAGACGGCGGTGAGCGCTGCGTGCACAGCTGATGCCGTCAGCGGCTCCGTTAGGCTGCCCGCGTCATAGGCGCGTTCGGCAATGAAAGGGGAATGCTCGAAGACGCCGCCGAAGCGGGAAACGAAATCCTCGCGCGACAGCATTAAAGCGCATCCGGCTGATGATGCTTGTGCCAGTGCTCGGCGATCTCGATGCGGCGCGGGATCCAGACCTTGTCGTGCTTCAGCACATATTCGATGAAGCGCCTCAGAGCGGCCGCCCGGCCCGGACGCCCGACGAGGCGACAATGCAGGCCGACCGACATCATCTTCGGGCTGCCGTCCTTCCCTTCCTCATAAAGCGTATCGAAAGCATCCTTGAGATAGGTGAAGAACTGATCGCCGGCGTTGAAACCCTGCGGCGTGGCAAAACGCATGTCGTTGGTTTCGAGCGTATAGGGGATGATCAGGAAGGGCTTCCCGTCGATGCCCTTCACCCAGTAAGGCAGGTCATCGGCATAGGAATCGGAGGAATAGAGGAAACCGCCCTCTTCCTGCACCAGTCGCAGCGTGTTGTCGGAAGGTTTTCCCTGGTACATCCCGAAGGGCCGCTCGCCGGTAATTTCGGTATGCAGGCGCACGGCTTCGAGAATGTGCTTGCGCTCCAGATCCTCGGGGAAATCCTTGTATTCCAGCCAGCGATAACCGTGGCTGGCGATCTCCCAGCCGGCCTCTTTCATGGCCGCGACGGCTTCGGGATTGCGGGCCATCGCCAGCGTCACGCCGTAGACGGTCGCCTGCACCTTGAGACCGGTGAACATCCGCCAGAGCCGCCAGAAGCCTGCCCGCGAACCATATTCGTAGATCGATTCCATGTTGAGATTGCGCTGCCCCGGCCAGGCGGCCGCGCCGACGATCTCCGACAGCAGGTTTTCGGAAGCCGGATCGCCTTCGAGGATGCAGCTTTCGCCGCCCTCTTCGTAATTGATGACGAACTGCACGGCGACGCGGGCGTCGCCCGGCCACTTCGGATCGGGCGTCTGACGCCCGTAGCCGACGAGATTGCGCGGGTAGGTCTCGGATACCATCAAATCACCTTCTGAAAAGACGGGGAACGGTATCATCCGCAGCCGGAATGTCGAGACGGAAACTGCGCAGCAAAATTTCTCTCTCATTCACAATGGCTTAGCTTGATATCGGCTCAGGCGATCCTGCGCGCGCTGACCTTGCCCATCGGGTGGAGCGAGTGAACGCGGAAGGGGCCGCCGGTGCCTTCCTCGATCATCAAAGCCACATTCGAAACCATCACCGGCTCCCTCAAGACGGGCTCGAAGATCGTTCGCAGCACCGGCTCGATGCGGGGCATGTCGATCGCATTGATGGGGCCCGTCACCGGCATATGGAAGCGGAACTCCTCCATCACATAGGGATTGCCCCAACGATGCAGATTGGCAAATTGCGCCGCCGACAATCCGTCGGGATCACTTCGCTCGATGTCGGCTTCACTCAGCGGCGCCCGGAAACGATCAAACTCCTGGACGATCGCCGAAGCCAGATACTGGATCGGCTCACAGGGAGCGCTCGGCATCAGGCTGTAAAAACTGCCGAGCCGGGCGATCTCCAGACGGGGAATCTGGAAAGGGGCATAGGTCCCGGCAAAACGCATGAGATCGCGCAGGAGTTGCGATTCCGACGTGCCGGCGGACAGGTGAAAAGGCGCCTTCAAAACACCGTGAAAACCATAGCGTCGCGGCACGGCGGTATAAAAGGCGATCTCGTGAATGCCGAGGCCGCGGACGGCCGGAGGCTCCACCATATCGCCCGAAAACACGTTTCGGCCTAGCCAATTGGCGGCCACGAGCGACAGGGGGTCGCTCGCCGGAGGCGTGAAGCAAATGGCATAGCGCATGCAATTTCCTCCATCAAGGAAGTGAGCGCCGGCAAGATCCGGCGCTGCCGATGCGCAAGCAGATAGGTGATTTGCATGACAGAATAACGAAACGCAGCTGTATCTAATTCACGTTTAACGTGAAGCGACAGCAATATGGCTTGATATCGCGAAGCTTTCCGGCAGCGAAAATTCACAATCTGTATCGCCGGCGATACAAATCGCAGCTTCCGCCAGCCGATGCGCCAGTCCGAAGCTGACCTTGAAACCGCCGGTCAGTGCGATCAATCGGGGATGGACGGGATGGCGGCCGATCATCGGATCGCGGTCGATGGCCTTCGGGCGAAGCCCTGCCCAGCGCTCGATGACAGGGGCGTTGCGGAGCGCCGGCGCGATCGCCCGCGCCGCCTCGATCAGCGCGTCGAGTTGCGCGTCGGTCGAGCCGGGATCGTCAAAGCGGTTCTCGCTGGTGCTGCCGATTGCCGCATACCCGCCTTCGTGCGCCACCAAGTAGAGCCCATCGAGGAAGATCGTCGGCAGCGCCGGGTCGACATCGGCCCTCAACAGCGCCGCCTGCCCCTTCACTGGCTGGCCGAGCGGCCTTTTCGCCCCCGGCGTCAGCTCCTGCAGCAACGGAAAGGACTGATGGCCGGCAGCCAGGATGCAGCGGCTGAAGGCAATGGTTTCGCCGCCAATTTCCGCGGTGCCACGATCGGGATCGAGGGCGGCAACGGCCGCATGCTCCATGATACGCACGTGTTTTGCCCGCCGCAGCAAGGCGATGAGCGCTGAGATCAATGAGCGGGGCGCAACACGGGCGGCGAGCGTATCATGCACGAAGCCACTTTCGCCGGCAGATGCGTCGGGCCAACCACCGACTGGCGCCCTGTCGAGCACATGCCAGTGGAAGTGGCGTTCGCCTGCCCGCCAATGGCGTTCGGCGTCCCCGGAATGGCCGCGGGCGATGCGCTTGAGATGCGGCTTCGGCAGCGGGATCAGCCGCCCAGACCTGTTGTAGCCAGCCGAAAGCCCGGTTTCGGCCTCAAGCGTGGCAATTTCGGTTTCAAGCGAGACCAACGCGTCGAACTGGAACTGCTTTTTCTCCGACCACTGGTCCGGCATATGCGGCATCAGCGCGCCGAGCAGGCCGCCGCTCGCGCCTCCGCCCAAGCTGGCGGCGTCGGCGAGGAGGGTGCTCATGCCGCGGCGTTCGGCATGGACGGCAGCCCAGAGACCCATGATGCCACCGCCGACGATCAGCAAATCGCAAGAAGATTGACCGGGCGCTTGCTGAGGACTATCGGCTTTTTCCATGAAAGACGTGAACCCCGATAAGATTGGCGCGGGCGCGCCGCAGCCGCTCGAATGGCGCGACGGCGATATGCCCTATTCCACCGCCTTTGGCGATCATTTTTATTGCCAGACCGATGGCCGGCTGGAATGCGGGCACGTCTTCCTGGCCGGCAACGGCCTGCCGGAGCGTTGGAGTGGGCGGCCCGAATTTGTGATCGGCGAACTCGGCTTCGGCACCGGGCTCAACTTTGCCGAGACCTGGCGGCAATGGAAACTGCACCGAGCAGACGGTCAGCACCTGCATTTCATCTCCTTCGAACTGCATCCGATGCGCGGCGAAGAGATCGGCCGGGCGCTCTCGCACTGGGGGGAAATCGATGCCGAGAGGGAAGCCCTGACGGCGGCATGGCCGCAGACGCCTGTTCGCACTGTCTCGCTCGATCTCGATGCCCAGACGCGGCTCAGCGTCGTCTGCGGCGCGGCGCTCGACGGCGTCGCGGCGGCAAAGCCCGGCTTCGACGCCTGGTATCTCGATGGCTTCGCCCCCTCGCGCAACGGCGACATGTGGTCGGTGGAACTGATGCGTGAGGTTAACGAAAAGACCGTGGCCGACGGCACCTTCGCAACTTACGCCGCGGCCGGCTTCGTGCGCCGCAACCTCATCGCCGCCGGCTTTGCCGTCGAACGCCGCAAGGGCTTCGCCGGCAAGCGCGAAATGCTCTGCGGCATAAAGGCGTTCAGCGAATAAAAGATCAGTAGCTGGTGCGCTCCGGCTGCAGCTCGTCCTTGCCGAGCCATTGCCGGATCTTCTCCTCCAGCAGTTCCGGGCTGATTGGCTTCGACATGTAGTCGTCCATGCCCGCATCGAGGCAGGCCTCGCGGTCGCTTTCGAGCGCATGGGCGGTGACGCCGATGATCGGCACCCGATGGCCCTGCCCCTTTTCCCTCTCGCGGATCGTCCGTGTCGCCTCATGACCGTTCATGACGGGCATCGAAACGTCCATCATGATGATGCGCGGCGTGTGGCTCTCCCAGGCGGTAACCGCCTCCTGCCCGTTGTTGACGACCAGGAAGGAAAGCCCCGTCGACTGCAGGATCTGGGTGAAGACGATCTGGTTGACCTCGTTGTCCTCGGCGACGAGGACGTCGACGAATTCGGCCGTCCGCTTCTGCGGCACCAGGGCAGGCGCGGGCGCCGGCACGGCCGCCTCAACCCGCAGGCGGGCGATCTCGGCTTCCGAAGCCTGCTTCACGCGGCGGGCGCGCACCACTTCGACGACGGTGTTGCGCAGCACGTTGGCGCGTGCCGGCTTCATCAGATGCGCATGGCCGTTCAGCGCCGCGAATTCCTTTTCCGTGCCGGAAATATCCATCGACGTCAGGAAGATGATCGGCAGTTCGACGAAGCGGGGATCGGCGCGCAGCCGGCGCGCGACATCGGCGCCGTTCATGTCGGGCATGTGATAGTCGAGCACGACAGCGTCCACGGTGACACCGAGATCGACCGCTGCCTTGAGGATCGCCAGACCGGTGCCGCCACCCTCGGCAGCCACTCCGTCGAAGCCCCAGAGCGAAAGCTGCTCGGTGAGAATGCGGCGGTTCACCTCATTGTCGTCGACGACGAGGATGCGCGCGCCCTGTACATTGATCGGCAGCGGCTTCGGCTCGAGGCGGGCGGCCGCCACCGCTAAAGGCAGATTGATGGTGAAGACAGAGCCCTTGCCCCATTCGCTCTCGACATTGATATAGCCGCCGAAGAGATCGACGAGGCCGGCAGTGATCGCAAGGCCGAGCCCCGTTCCCTCATGCCGGCGGGTCGACGAGGTGTCGACCTGCGAAAACTTGTCGAAGACCGTTTCGAGCTTTTCTCGGGGAATGCCGATACCGGTATCCTCGATGCGGATGATCGCCATGATCTCCCCACCAGCGATCGTCTCGAAGCCGACATCGACGAAGACATGGCCGCGCTCGGTGAACTTGACGGCGTTGCCGACGAGATTGGTGACGATTTGGCGGAAACGACCGGCGTCTCCGATCACCGCGGCCGGCAGGTCCGGTGCTGCCCGCACCAGGAGTTCGATATTCTTCTCGGCTGCATGCGAGGAGAGGAGTGTCGCCACATCCTCCACCGCTTCGGTGATATCGAAAGCGGCTTTGCGCAGTTTCATCTGTCCGGCATCGATCTTCGAAAAATCGAGGATGTCGTTGATAATAGTCAGCAGCGCATTGCCCGACTTGACGATGATGTCGATGAAGGTTTTCTGGCGCGCGTCGAGATTGGTCTTGGCCAGCAGTTCCGCCATGCCGAGTACACCATTCATCGGCGTGCGGATCTCGTGGCTCATATTGGCAAGGAATTCGGATTTGGCGCGGTCGGCGGCTTCGGCGCGCGACAGGAGCTGGCGCAATTCCTCCTCGCGGCTCTTGAGTTCGGTGACGTCGGTGAACAGCGCCACCCAATGCTGTCCCCGGCTGACCGTTGCATCCATGTTTACCCAGCGCTCGCCGCCGACATGGAAGGCGGTGGAAATCGGCTGCCTGGCCGCGATGTTGGCGCGCCACTCTTGCAGGATCTGTTCCGCCGCATCGTGGAAATCGCCGCGCGCCGCACAGAATTCGAACATGCCGAGCCAGCCTTGGCCAGCCTCGATATAGTGCGGCGGGATCTGCAGGATATCGGCCATCGCCTCATTGGACATCTTGATGATTCCGTCCTGAACGATGGCAATGCCCTGCGACATGGCGTGCGTCGCGTCGCGCATCATTTCGCCGAGCCGCTCAAGGGCTGCACGCGTCTCGTGGATTTCCTTTTCCCGCTCGCGCACCGCCGAAATATCGGCATAGGTCAGCAGGATACGATCGTTGGAGATGCGGCGGCTGTCGAAGATCACGGATTTGCCGCCCGCCCAGCCAAGCTCGATCGGCTCGGGCTCTTCGGCCTCGAACAGATGTTTGCGGAAGGCGTAGATCTCTTCCGGCGTCTGCGTCCCGTCGTAGCGGCCGAGCTCGTCATTGCGGCGGATGACGTCGATGAACGGGCGGCCGTCGAAGCGATCGTCGAGCGGCAGTTCCCAGATGCTGTAGAATTCGTCGTTGACGTAGAGAATCTGGTGGTCGTTATCGAGGATCAGCACGCCGATCGGCAGCGAACGCAGAATGCTCTCGATGTCCCGATGCAGTATCTCTTGCTGCTTGCGCGATTCAATCAGCGCCTTTTCGCGTTCCTTGAGTGGCGAGATGTCGGAAAAGGAGCCGACGACATAGGTTCGCCCATCCGCCGTCATGACACGGTTGACGCGCGAGATGACGGGATAGACATGCCCGCTATTGCTCGGCATCTCGCTCTCGAGCTCCACCGAAATGCCGTCCCTGAGCGCCAGCAGGTTTTCCTGGTAGATCGCCTCAGCACCTTCCGGCCCGAACATTTCGTGTTCGGTCATTCCCAGATACTCGGAGCGGGCGCGCCCGCTGAAGGTCTCATAATATTTGTTGGCATAGACCAGGCGGTGCTTGTCGTCGCGGACGAAAACCGCAACCGGCAGGTCCTCCAGGACGGTACGTAGAACGTCGAGTTCGTTGACGCTCTCTCCCCAAGCCGATTCGCCGGCGGCCACCGGCGTCGCGCCGTTGCGATAGGCTGCATTGACGACCAGCGGGCGCCCGTCCGCCGCAATGATGCCGATCGGATGAGCGAGATTCTCCAGTGCCTCGCGCACCTGGGCGAGGTCGGCGGCAGTTCCGGAATCGTTTACAGCCTGAGAGCTGCCGGCGGCCTTCCTGCCGGCAACGGCCCGGCGCTCGCGGTCTTCAAAGATGCCGAGGACGTAAATCCGCTCCGGCGACGGCGAGAAGCTTTCGATCTGGATGCGCTCGTGGCCAACGCCCGCGGCATCAAAGCAGACGGCGTTTTCCTCGGTGCCGAACACCAGCGCACGGCGCTCCTTATCCTCGCGATCCTCTTCCTCGGGACGGTCGAAGAGCTCGCGGCTCCGCCTGCCGATGAAATCGGAAATCTCGCGGCCGAGGAAATCGGCATAGGCCTCGTTGACGGCGATGTAGCGCAGCTCGCTATTCTTGACATAGGCCGGGGTGTCCAGATCAGCGATCCGGCGGCAAGCCAATTCCAGAATGTCGCCGGCTGATTTCAAATAATTGTCGCTCCCGCAATGAATGAAATATCAACGACAAAGACTATAACGCCAAGGCTTTTAACAAGGTTTTAACCATAAATTTCGAGAGCGGAATTTTACACGCCGGCTTATCAGGCGAAGAGGCCGCATTTTCTGCGCGAACCCGAAGCATCGTCGGCAGCAAATGCGGCCGGCCGCAATCCGTTTCGCTCTCGACTGCCGTTGAAATCATGACCAAAATTTAATCCGGAGAGCCCTTGTGCGGCCATCGCTCCGCCGCGATCCGGGCGGAGTCTGGCCATGGCTTTAGAGAAGCCAGTCTAAATCAAGGAAAATACCATGTCCGTTCTTCATAAGACCATGGCGACGGGCCTGATCGCGCTGACCTGTGCCGGCGCCTCTCTCGCCACCGCCACCACAGCCGATGCCCATCCCCGCGATGCCTTCTGGGGCGGCCTTGCCGCTGGCGTCGTCGGCGGCGCCCTGCTGTCAGAGGCCGCCCGCCCTGCCTACTCCGTCTATCCGGCCTACCCCGCCTATCGCCCTTATCCCGTCTACCGGACCTATTACCGGCCGTCTTGCCACATCGAATGGCGGCACGACGATTGGGGCGACCCCTACCGCGTCAAGGTCTGCCCGGAATAAAAACCGCATCCGGCGCCGCTTGACCTCCCGGCGGCGCCGGTCCAATCCTGCCACAGAGGGAGGATCAGCATGCCGGAACCGCTCAAGAACCTGCTGCATGAAGGGCTGGCTGGCGATATGGCCGATCGCATCGCCTTCAACGCGCCGTCCTTCGACAGGGAGCGCTTCATAAGGCTCGCGACCGACGGCATCGCAGCGCTGGAACTAATGGAGCGCTCGGCGCTAATCCGCGACGCGCTGTTCGCCACTCTTCCCGGCGATTTCCCCGAAGCCGCCGCCATCCTGATAGCGAGCCTGCCTGCATCGGGCAGACCCGGGCTTTCCGGCTGGATGCTGTTGCCGGTCAATCAGTTCATCGCTGCCCGTGGCCCTGATCATTTCGATCTCGGCCTTGATCTCCTGAAGGCGCTGACGCCGCACTTCACCGGCGAATTCGGCATCCGTCCCTTCATCCATCGTGACCAGGAGCGCGCGCTTACCATCATCTCCAGCTGGGTCGGCGATCCCGACCAGCATGTGCGCCGGCTGGCGAGCGAAGGAACGCGGCCGCGCCTGCCCTGGGCCATGCGGCTGCCGCAGCTCGTGAAAGATCCCGCGCCAATCCTGCCGATCCTCACCGCGCTGATGGATGATCCGGAGGATTATGTGCGCCGCTCCGTCGCCAACAGTCTGAACGATATCGCCAAGGATCATCCGGATCTGGTCGCCGCCCTCATCGCCGGCCACATCGAGGGTGCATCGGCCGAGCGCCGCCGTCTGCTGAAACATGCCTCTCGCACACTCCTGAAGAAAGGCCATGCGCGGGCGCTTGCCAATTTCGGTTTCGGTGCCGCTGCCGCGCTGACGTGCGAGCTGCGGCTTCTGAACGGCGAGGTGATGTTCGGCGAAGGGCTGGATTTCGAAATCCGCCTGACCAATTCAGGCGAAACCACCCACTCACTGATGATCGACTACGCCATCCACCACGTGAAAGCCGATGGCTCGCTTTCGCCCAAGGTCTTCAAATGCAAGACGGTTACATTAGCCCCCCGCCAAACCCATGCGATCGGACGCCGCCACGCCATGCGGCCAATCACCACGCGGCGCTACTATCCCGGCGAGCATCGCATTGCCATCCTTGTCAACGGCGCGGAAAGCGCATCGGAAAGTTTCGTCCTCAGAATGCCCTCGCCCGACCGGAGCTAATGCCTTTTTGTGCGCTGCACTTGACTTTTCCAGCGAACTAGCCCAAATGCGGCTCAGCTTTCACCCTTCCGGCCGCCGCGTGAGCGTGCCCCTGCTAGAAAATACGAAACGCAGGAAGAAGGGACAAAAGCGCATTTCGATAGAACGCCGCACTCCCAATCAGCGGCCAGAAGCGCTGGAAAGCTTTTTCCAACTTGCAAGTTCCCACTTCACGCGGGGTTCTTGACGCCAGAATGAAACCGGATCGCATGGTGCGTTCCGGCGCTAATCATTGTGGCGCCCCGAAAGGTTATGCCTTGACTAATTTTGAATCGCTTGGTGTCTCCAAGCCGATCGTCGCAACCTTGTTCCAGCTCGGCATCGAAACACCGACGCCGATCCAGGAACAGGCCATCCCCCTCCTCCTCGAAGGCCGCGACCTGATCGGCCTTGCCCAGACCGGGACCGGCAAAACAGCCGCCTTCGGCCTGCCGCTCATCGAAAAGCTGCTCGCTGACGAGCGCCGCCCTGATAACCGGACGACGCGGACGCTGATCCTGGCGCCGACCCGTGAGCTGGTGAACCAGATCGCCGACAACCTGAAGAAGTTCATCCGCAAGTCGCATCTGCGCGTCAACGTCGTCGTCGGCGGCGTCTCGATCAACAAGCAGCAACTGCAGCTCGAAAAGGGCACCGACATCCTGGTCGCCACGCCCGGCCGCCTGCTCGACCTCGTCAACCGCCGCGCCATCACGCTGACGACGGTGCGTTATCTCGTGCTCGACGAGGCCGATCAGATGCTCGACCTCGGCTTCGTGCACGACTTGCGCAAGATCGCCAAGCTGGTGCCGAAGAAGCGCCAGACCATGCTGTTTTCGGCCACCATGCCGAAGGCGATCGCCGATCTCGCCGGCGAATATCTCGTCGATCCCGTGAAGGTCGAAGTCACGCCGCCCGGCAAGGCTGCCGACAAGGTCGAGCAGTATGTGCATTTCGTCGCCGGCAAGAACGACAAGACGGAACTGCTGCGCAAGTCGCTGACCGAAAACCCCGACGGCCGCGCCATCGTCTTCCTGCGCACAAAGCATGGTGCGGAGAAGCTGATGAAGCATCTCGACAATATCGGTTATTCCGTCGCCTCCATCCACGGCAACAAGAGCCAGGGCCAGCGCGAGCGAGCGCTGAAGGCCTTCCGCGACGGCAGCATCAAGACGCTGATCGCCACCGACGTCGCCGCCCGCGGCATCGATATCCCGGCCGTCAGCCACGTTTACAACTACGACCTGCCGGAAGTGCCGGATGCCTATGTCCATCGCATCGGCCGCACGGCGCGCGCCGGCCGCGACGGCATCGCTATCGCCTTCTGCGCCCCCGACGAGGCCAAGCTGCTGCGCGATATCGAGCGCCTGATGGGCATCGACATATCAGTTGCCAGCGGCGAGCCGCCGGCACATATCAGTGCCAGCGGCCCGCGCCGCGGCAACGGCAATGGCAACAACCGCAATCGCGGCGGCGGCCAGGGCCGCGGCGAAGGCCGTGACGATGCCAACCGTTCGGAACATCGCGGCAGCCGCCAGGAACGCCGCCCGCGCCGCGACGGCGAAGGCAGCGAAACCCGCGCCGGCGGTGAGGAACGCCGTGAGCGCCGTCCGCGTCCCGAGCGCCCAAGCCGCAACGCGGACTTCCGCGGCCAGCGCCGCGGCGAAGCGGCCCCGGATTTCGGCCCCGACAATGATCTGGCCTCGACCTCCGATTTCCGCCCGGCAAAGCCGCAGCGCCCCGCCCATGGCGGCAATGGCCACCACGCCAATGGGGAGCCGAGCGGTCATCACCGCGGCAACGGCCGGCACGCCCACGGCCGCCCGGCCCGCAAACACGGCGAAGATCGCGGCCCACACCAGGCCCAGGGCGGCGAACAGCGCCGCGACGGCAACGGCGGCAACCGCCGTGGCGGCAACCGCAACGGTGGCCAGCGCCGCGAACGCGCCTGAGGCGCCGATTGATTTCAAGGCGAAAAGGCCGGTGCTTCGGTCTTGAATATGAGGCCGGAGCATTGGGTGAGATGCCCCGGCCTTTTCTCAGCGTGCAGACGGCAACACCGCGACGGCAGTACTCGGTCGCGCTTCCCGTTTTCTGAACGGCCCCGGTTGAGGAGATCGAAGCCGCCTTCGCAGCACTGGCGGGAGCCTTGCAAAACAATGCGCTGTGAAGCCGCCGTCGACGGGCAGCATAACGCCGCAAAGACCGCGCCGAGAAGCCGGACCGCTTGCATCCCGGACGCTTGAGACCTAAATTGGCTCCATGCTTGACCATCCGTCCCGGCCGTTGTCGCCGTCAACCATCCCAATGGATGCCCTGAGCGAAGTCCTGCAGGACTTTCGCTTGAGTGGAGTCAACTATGGACGCTGTGAGCTCAGGCATCCATGGAGCATCGCCTTTCCGCAACAACAGCTGCTTCGTTTTCACTTCGTCAGCCAGGGTCCGTGCTGGATCCATACCGAAGCCCACGGTTGGCAGGAGTTGAACGATGGCGATCTGGTGCTGCTGCCGCAAGGCATCGCACATCGATTGGCGAGCGCGCCGGACGTTGAGGGCGACTCGCTTAAAAGCTGTCAGATTACAAATTTGGGCAGCAACGTCTGCGACGTCTTGCGGGAAGGAACGGGCGCCACTAGCACCCTCTTCTGCGGCTCCATGACTTTGGGCGCCCATGCGCTTAACCCCTTGATCGCCCTGATGCCGCCGATCATCAAGGGCTGCGACGTGGCCGGTAATGACACGATCGTAGGCCCCCTGCTGGCCGCTATGTCGGCGGAGGCGGCACAGCCCCAGATGGGAAGCGCGACGGTCTTGTCGCGTATGGCGGACTTGCTCGCAGCCCGGCTTATCCGCTGCTGGGTCAACTGCAGTGGAGCCTCCACCACCGGCTGGCTCGCCGCCATCCGCGATCCCAATATCGGTCGTGTGTTGGCGGCCATGCATAGGGATCCTGGCCATAACTGGACCCTCGAAAGCCTCGCTGGTGTGGCAGGCCAGTCGCGCTCGATCTTCGCCGAGCGCTTCAGCGCTATCTTGGGAGAAGGCGCGGCACATTATCTCGCCCGTCTGCGCATGCAGCTTGCCCGCGACTTGCTGGCGCAAAACGGCATGTCGGTTGCCGAGGTTGCCTCCCGGTTGGGCTATGAGTCCGAGGCGTCTTTCGCGCGTGCCTTCAAGCGCGTCACAAACGTTTCACCTGGGATTGTGCGTCGCACAAGTTCCGGACGAATGGATATGGATTTCGGATTTTGAGACACATATCATCCTGACAACTTCGTCTATGAAGATCTCCGAACACAGGAGATCCATCAATGACGGACACAACATCACGATTTGACGGGGCCGCAATTGGCCTGGAAACGCCTGAACCATCGGCGTGGAGCGCGGCAACCTGGTTTGCCGTTCTTTCGATGGCGGCCACCAGCTTTGCACTGGTATCTGCTGAGTTCCTGCCGGCGGGCCTGCTGACGCCAATGGCGCGCGACCTCGGCATTTCCGAAGGGACGGCCGGACAAGTCGTCACCGCCACCGCTTCCGTCGGCGCCGTGGCCGCCCTGTTGAGCAATGTTCTGATCGGCAGACTGAACCGCAAGGCGGTCTTGGTCGGTCTCAGTGCGTTGGCTGTCGGCTCTAACATACTTGCATCGTTAGCGACCGATTTTTGGCTGTTGTTGCTGGGCCGGGCTGGGTTGGGCATCGCGCTGAGCGGTTTCTGGGCGCTTTCAGTGGCCGTCGTTGCGAGGCTGGTCGGCGCAAATGCGACAGGTCGGGGCATGGCTATCGTCACCCTCGGCGTTTCGCTCGCCACGATCGCTGCCCCATCAATGGGTGCTTTGATCAGCGATTGGCTGGGATGGCGCAGCGCCATGGCAATGACAGCCGGGCTTGCCGCGCTTGCCATGCTGCTGCAGCTGCTCAGCCTGCCGACGCTCCCTACAAGCACAAGCAACAGCCTCGCCGACGTTTTCCGGCTAACGCGACGGGGCGGCATTCAACTGGGAATGCTTGCCATCCTTTTGCTGATGACCGGGCATTTTGCCGGATCGGTGTATGTGCGTCCCTTCCTAGAACAAGTGACGCTCCTTGAAACCAAATCGATCGCCCTGGCGCTGCTCGGGTTCGGCATCGCCTCCGTGATCGGCAATGTTGCCGGTGGCCGGATGGCCGACGCGAGCATCCGCATGGCACTGGCTGTCACGGCTGTATTGATGGCGTTTGCCGCACTCGCTCTGGTGCTTTGGGGCGCTCATGCCGGCGTTGCGTTTGCACTCGTCACGCTTTGGGGGTTTGCCTTCGGCATGGCGCCGGTAGTGCTGCCGACCAATCTTTCCCGCGCGGCCGCCGACGCTCTGGAGGCGGCGGGTAGCCTGATGGTCGTCTCTTTCCAGGTGGCCATCAGTATCGGCGCGGTTTTTGGCGGCTATATCGTCGACCACTACGGCGCTGTGGGACCCTTGACTCTCACCGCTGTGCTGGCTGCGTCAACGGTTGCCTTGGCGCTGCTGCAGCCCCGCAACTGATCGTTGCTTGCTGCTTGATGTGCCGAGTAGCGCTCTACGGCGCTTTGGATGTGAGGTCGTCGGCAATCGCCGGCGACCTCGGTCAGTTGAGGTTCAGGCCATCCGCTTGTTCGACATTGGCGCAGCGATCAGCCTATACGCTCGCCTGGGCCTGCTGAAGGACCCTGCGGTTTGTCATATATACGCCCGTCACGACGATCACCGTGCCCAGAATCAACGGCAGCGTCAGCCGCTCCCCGAACGCGATGAAGGCTTCGATCGCGACGGCCGGCGGCATCAGGTAGATCAGCGAAGCGGCGCGCGAGACCTGCCCGCGGCGGATGAGGTAAAGCAGCAGCCCGACACCGCCCATCGACAGGCCGAAGACCGACCAGAGAAGCGCGCCATAGGCCTGCGGGGTGCCGTCGAAATGCTGGTGTTCGAAAATCAGCGACAGCGGCAGGGTGAGGATGAGAGCGCCGACATATTGCAGCGTCGCGATGGTCCTGAGGTCGCCGGATTGCAGATGTTTCTTCTGATAAAGCGTACCGTAGGTGACGGAGCCCATGGCGATGAGGTTGATCGCCAGCGGCAGGGCGGCATGGCTGAGATCGGCCGTCGCCGGATCGAACAGCTTCGGCGAAATCGCGATGGCAATACCGATGAAGCCGAGAGCGAGGCCGACCTGTTGGGTCTTCTGCAACCGCTCGCCGACGAGAAAGGGAGCCGCCGTCGCCGTCAGCAACGGCTGCAGCGCCGCGATGATCCCAGATATGCCGGCCGGCACGCCGTTGGCGATCGCCCACCAGAGACCGGCGAGATAGAAGCCGTGCAGGAAAAAGCCGGAATAAATGGCCCGCAGCACCGTCGCCCGACTCTTCGGCCATTGGGCCTTGGTCACTAGGCAAAAGGCCAGGAAGGCCAAGGCCGACAGCGCATAACGTATCGAAAGAAAGGTAAAGGGCTCGGAATGCAGCGCCGCAAATTTCGCCACCACCCAGCCCGTGGACCAGAGGAAAACGAAGAGAGCGGGGGCAAAGCGGTCGAGGGGCATCGGGACATCTCGGGTAAAGAGTTACCGTGCTGATAGCGGCAACCGAAGGCCGCAGTCAAAGGCGAAGCGTTGATGCTTATTTGAAATTTCGCTGATGGGTGGGTGGAGAGTTACAGAATAGACATCCCGTATGGCACCCCCTCTGGCCTGCCGGCCATCTCCCCCACAAGGGTGGAGATCGACAAGCGGTTGGATCATCCGTCCCTCTCTGCTGGATCGAATAGCTCTGCCGTCGTTGTTTGGGGAAGCCAGTGCGCCCAGCCAATCTCCCCACCTATGGGGGGTCCGAAGGACGGGTCGAGACCGGTGGCTCGACCCTGGGGCCGGCAGGCCAGAGGGGGTGCCGCACGGCATGCCTTCTCCTCGTCACAGGAATAAGACGTTCGAATTTGCGCCTGCACCACCAACGCATTGCGATCGACCGAAAACCAATCAAATGCTCACATTTTGCGCAATCCCGGGCGAGCAGTCATCCGCCATACCGCGCGACGCTGCTCCAAACGCCCGAATTTTCACTCTTTCCCGCACCGCAAAATCTTTTCTCCGAACTGCGCATGGTTCTTGCATTGCAATTTGCGTTGTATTCAAATGAACAAAAAAGGGGAGCCGCACCTTTGGCATTTGATGAAATGATTACCGGGGACGAGAGCCCCCGCCCGCCTTATGAAAAATATTTCGAGTGGTACAACAGCCAAGACCGGTCGCATCTGATTGCCAAGTCCCGCGACGCGGAAAATATCTTCCGGAAGACCGGCATCACCTTCGCCGTTTACGGCCATGCCGACAGTTCCGAAAAGCTCATCCCCTTCGATATCATCCCCCGCATCATCTCCGCCCGCGAATGGCGCAAGCTCGCCCAGGGTATCGAGCAACGGGTAATCGCGCTCAACGCCTTTCTGGATGATATCTATCACAAGCAGGAGATCATCCGCGCCGGCCGCATCCCGCGCGAACTGATCGAAAACAATGTCGCCTTCCTGTCCGAGATGATCGGCTTCCGCCCGCCTGGCGGCGTCTACACCCATATCGTCGGCACCGATATCGTACGAACAGGCGAAGACCAGTTTTACGTGCTGGAGGATAATGCCCGCACCCCTTCCGGGGTCAGCTACATGCTGGAAAACCGGGAAACCATGATGCAGATGTTCCCGGAGCTCTTCCATGAGAACAAGGTGCAGCGCGTCGAGGATTATCCCTACCTCTTACGCCAAAGCCTCGCCTCGCTGGCTCCTCCCGGCTGCACCGGCAAGCCACGCGTCGCGGTACTGACTCCGGGCATCTACAATTCTGCGTACTACGAACATTCCTTCCTGGCCGACATGATGGGCGTCGAACTGGTCGAGGGCTCGGATCTGCGCGTCATCGACGGCAAGGTGAAGATGCGCACGACCCGCGGCTACGAGGCGATCGACGTGCTCTACCGCCGCGTCGACGACGACTTCCTCGATCCGCTGACATTCCGGGCCGATTCCGCCCTCGGCATTCCCGGCATCATGGATGTCTACCGCTCCGGCAACATCACCATTGCTAATGCGCCGGGCACCGGCATATCGGATGATAAGGCGATTTATTCCTACATGCCGGAGATCGTCGAATTCTATACCGGCCGCAAGGCGCTGCTCGAAAACGTCCCGACTTGGCGCTGCTCGGAAGCATCGAGCCTGAAATACGTGCTGGAGCACCTGGAAGAGCTGGTCGTCAAGGAAGTGCACGGCTCCGGCGGCTACGGCATGCTTGTGGGACCGACGGCATCGAAAAAGGAGCGCGCCGATTTCGCTGAGAAGCTGAAGGCCAAGCCGAACAATTACATCGCCCAGCCGACGCTGTCGCTCTCCACCGTGCCGATCCTCGTCAACAAGGGCATCGCGCCCCGCCATGTCGACCTTCGCCCCTATGTGCTCGTTTCCGACAAGGTCCAGATTATTCCGGGCGGGCTTACCCGCGTGGCGCTGAAGCAAGGCTCGCTGGTCGTCAATTCCAGCCAGGGCGGCGGCACCAAAGACACCTGGGTACTGGAGGACTGATGCTCGGAAGAACCGCAAACGGCCTCTACTGGATGTTTCGTTACATCGAGCGCGCCGAAAATATTGCCCGTCTTGTCGATGCCGGGCTGCGCATGTCGCTCACCCGCAGCAGCGCCGGCGACGACAACTGGGACGGCGTGCTGCAAAGTGCCGGCGTACGCGAGGCCTATGACGAGGGCCACGCCAAGCTGACCAATGCCGACGCGATCGATTATCTCCTGCGCGATCGCTCCAACCCGTCGAGCGTCATGTCCTGCATCGACTTCGGCCGCAACAATGCCCGCATGGTGCGCACCGCGCTGACGCGGGAGACCTGGGAAGCGACCAACGAATGCTGGATCGATCTGAAATCCCTGCTCGAAAAGCGCGTGAAAGCCGCCGACCTGCCTGAGGTGATCGACGTCATCAAGCGCCGCGCCGGCCTCATCCGCGGCGCCTTTCATGGCTCGACGCTCAGAAACGAGCTCTATAATTTCGCCCGCATCGGCACCTTCATCGAGCGCGCCGACAATACCAGCCGTATCCTCGACGTGAAATATTACGTCCTGCTGCCCTCGGTCTCGTCAGTCGGTTCGTCTCTCGATAACGTGCAGTGGGAGTCGATCCTGCGCTCGGTGTCCGCACACCGCGCCTATAGCTGGGCCTACGACGGCGAGTACCGGGCGATGAACATTGCCGACTTCCTTACCCTCAATGTCCAGATGCCGCGCTCGCTTGCCTATTGCTACGAGAAGATCGTCAGCAATCTCGGCTATCTCGCCCAGGATTACGAGGAGCGGCTTCCCGCCCACGATACTGCCGACGCGATCCGCACCACGCTGCAGACGCGGGCGATCCGCGACATCATGGATCAGGGCCTGCACGAGTTCCTCGAGGACTTCGTCTCACGCAACAACCAGCTCGGTGCCGAGATTTCCGACGGCTACCGGTTCTACGTTTAAGCGGATCAGCACATGAGACTGAAAATCAGCCATCTCACCGAATACCGCTACGACGAACCGGCGCAGTTCTCGCTGCAACGGCTGAGACTGACACCGCCGACAACGGCAGCCCAGAACGTGCTCGGCTGGTCCCTGAAAGTCGAGGGCGCCACCCCGGAGGTGGAATACGACGACCAGTACGGCAACCACGTCAACCTGGTCTCGCTGGAAGGCACGCAGCACGTGACGCGAATCCTCGCCGAGGGCGAGGTCGAGACCGCGGACAATAACGGCGTCACCGGCCCACATACCGGTTTCTGCCCGCTCTGGCTCTTCCTGCGCGAGACGCCGCTCACCAAAAGCGGCAAGCTGGTCAAGGAACTGGTTAAAAGCGTCAGCGGCGATAACGAGCTCGCCCGTCTGCATGCGTTGATGGCCGCCATCCACGAAACGGTCGACTACCGCCCCGGCACCAGCGACACGGCGACGACGGCGGAACAGGCGCTGGAGAAGAAAAGCGGCGTCTGCCAGGACCATGCGCACATCTTCGTCGCCGCCGCCCGCGCCCTGCAGGTGCCGGCGCGTTATGTCTCCGGCTATTTGATGATGGAAGAAAAGATCGAACAGTCGGCGACCCATGCCTGGGCCGAGGCCCATATCTCCGGGCTCGGCTGGGTCGGCTTCGATCCGGCCAACGAAATCTGCCCGGATGAACGCTATGTCCGCATCGCCTCCGGCCTCTGCTACCGCGACGCGGCCCCGATCTCGGGCATGCGTATCGGCACTCCGGGGGAAACGCTGTCCGTCACCGTGAAGGTGGAAGACAACGGGCAGATGCAAAGCCAGAGCCAGAGCTGAGCGAGGGCGGTAACGGCGTATCTATCCAGCCGCGACGACCTGGAGGTGGCCGCGCGCTCCGTAGCTGAGGATTGCCTGATCCGCCGTCAGCAACGGCACGCGATGAAATCGGGCTGTAGCCGCGATGATGCGGTCCGCGGGGTCAGCATGAAACTCGCCGGGCAGCCGGACGCTGTCTATCGCGATGGAAGGCTCGATCGGCGCGAGCTGAATCCCGGGGAGCGACAGAGCGCTGTCGATCCATCGCCCGACATCGTCGCCGAGCGCCAAGCGCCCCTTCTGCACGAGCATGGCGATTTCCCAGGGTGTGATCGCCGAAATCAGAATCCGGCTTTTGCCGGTCATCTCGTCAATGATGCCCCGGGCGTGTGAACCCAGACGCGCATCGTCCTGCATTGCCCAGACGAGGATGTGCGTATCGATGACGATCAACGGAGGGCGTCCCAATCCTCCGGCTCGAGGGCCGGAGACAGAGGATCGTCATAGCGCAATACGCTGCCCTTCATCGCGCCGATGATGCTCTTGCGTTCGCCTGTGTCGCGCGCCGGGGAAAGCACGGCAACCGGCTTGCCGCGCTTGGTGATAACGATGGATTCATCGTCGCTGCGCATCTGATCGATCAGATTCAGGCATTTCGCCTTGAATTCCGCAGCACCGATTACCTTTGACATGACCATATCTCCTGTACACTTGTACAGCATATAGCACTATATCCGCATTCAACAAGTTCGAGCGCGAACGGTTCGAAAGAAATCTTCAGCAAAAAGGCGGGGCAAAAAGCCCCGCCTCTTCGCGATTCCAGATCGGCAAGCCCTGCTCAGTGGCTGTCCTTGCCGACCGCATTTCCGCGACATCCCTTGAGGAAGTCGAGATCGGCGCCAGTATCGGCTCCTTCGACATGCTGCTGATGCAGGAAGGCATAGCCCGATGTCGGCAAGTCATGGTTCGGCTGCCATTCGGCGAGACGGCGCGCCAGTTCCTCGTCTGATATGTCGAGATGCAGGCGACGGTTCGGCACGTCGAGTTCGATCATGTCGCCGTTCTTGACGACCGCCAGCGGTCCACCGACCGCCGCTTCCGGCGAGGTGTGCAGCACGACGGTACCATAGGCCGTTCCCGACATGCGGGCGTCTGATATCCGCACCATGTCGAGGATGCCCTTCTTCAGCACCTTCGGCGGCAGGCCCATGTTGCCGACCTCGGCCATGCCGGGATAACCCTTCGGGCCGCAGTTCTTCATGACCATGACGCAATTCTCGTCGATGTCGAGATTGTCGTCGTTGATCTTCGCCTTGTAGTCGTCGATATCCTCGAACACGACGGCCCTGCCCCGGTGCACCAGGAGATGCGGCGAGGCTGCCGAAGGCTTCAGCACCGCGCCCTTCGGCGCCAGGTTGCCGCGCAGCACGACGATGCCGCCCGAAGAGGTCAGCGCCTTTTCAGCAGGCAGGATGACGTCCTCGTTCCAGTTGATGACGTCCTTGACCTCGTCCCAGACGGTTTCGCCGGAGACCGTCAACGCATCCTTGTGCAGGAGGCCCGCCTCGCCGAGGCGCCTCAGCACGACGGGCAGGCCGCCGGCATAGAAGAACTCTTCCATCAGGTATTTGCCCGACGGCATCAGGTTGACGATCGTCGGAACGTCGCGGCCGCAACGGTCCCAATCGTCGAGCGTCAGATCGATGCCGACGCGGCCGGCGATCGCCAGCAGATGGATGACGGCATTGGTCGATCCGCCGATCGCCGCATTGGTGCGGATGGCGTTTTCGAAGGCCTGCTTTGTCATGATCTCCGAGGGCTTCAGATCGTCCTTGACCATCTGCACGATACGGCGGCCGGTCAGTTGCGCCATGACCTTGCGGCGGGAATCGACGCCCGGGATTGCGGCATTGCCCGAGAGCGCCATGCCCAGCGCTTCGGCCATGGACGCCATCGTTGACGCCGTGCCCATCGTATTGCAGGTGCCCGACGAGCGGCTCATCGAAGCTTCCGCTTCGAGGAATTCGGCCTGCGTCATCTCGCCGGCCTTCACCATTTCGGAGAACTTCCACAGATGCGTGCCGGAGCCGACGCGCTCGCCGCGGAAATAGCCGTTCAGCATCGGCCCGCCGGTGACGACGATCGACGGCAGGTCGCAGGAGGCCGCCCCCATCAAGAGCGACGGCGTGGTCTTGTCGCAGCCGACGAGCAGCACACAGCCATCCATCGGCTGGCCACGGATCGCTTCTTCAACGGCCAGTGCCGCAAGGTTGCGGTACATCATCGCGGTCGGGCGGAAGGTGTTTTCCGATGCCGAGAACACCGGCACTTCGAGCGGGAAGCCGCCGGCCTCCCAGACGCCCGCCTTCACCTTCTCGGCGAGCTCTCTGAGATGACCGTTGCAGGGGGTCATATCCGACCAGGTGTTAAGGATGCCGATGACAGGCCGTCCGTCGAACAGGTCGTGCGGATAACCTTGGTTTTTAAGCCAGCCGCGATGATAAATCACGTCGCGGCTCGTGCCGCCGTACCATTCCTGCGACCTCAGCCTGCGCGGCCATTCCGCTTTCTTCTTCATAATCTCTGTCCTTCAGGTGATTGCCGGGCCGCCTCGTACGGCCCGGGTCATCGGATATGTCTCAAGCCAACGTGTAGGCCGTCTTGACCACGGTAAAGAATTCGCTCGCATACTTGCCCTGCTCACGCGGGCCGTAGGACGACCCCTTGCGGCCGCCGAACGGAACGTGGAAATCGACTCCCGCCGTCGGCAGGTTGACCATGACCATGCCGGCTTCCGAATTGCGCTTGAAATGCGTCGCATGCTTCAGGCTGGTCGTGGCAATGCCGGCCGAGAGCCCGAACGGCGTGTCGTTGGCGAGGGCAAGCGCCTCGTCGTAATCCTTCGCCCGGATCACCGAGACGACGGGTCCGAAGATTTCCTCGCGCGAAATGCGCATCTGGTTGGTCGCTTCGGTAAACAGCGTCGGCTGCAGATAGAAACCGGGCGTTTCGCGCGAGATGACCTCGCCGCCGAAGGCGAGCTTGGCCCCTTCCTTTTTGCCGATCTCGATATAGTCGGTATCGGTCTTCAGCTGCCGTTCGTCGACGACCGGACCGATATGGGTGCCGGCCTTGAGCGCATTGTCAACGACGAGCGTCTTCAGCTTGTCGGTGAGCGCCGCGACGAACTTGTCGTGGATGCCTTCGGTGACGATCAGACGCGAGGAAGCAGTGCAGCGCTGGCCCGTGGAGAAGAAGCCGGAATTGGCGGCAGCCTCGACGGCGACGTTGAGGTCGGCGTCGTCGAGCACCACCATCGGGTTCTTGCCGCCCATTTCCAGCTGGAACTTGCGGTTATGCTCGATGGACGCGGCGGCGACACGTCGGCCGGTGCCGGTGGAGCCGGTGAAGGTGATGCCGTGAACATCGGGGCTTTCGAGCATGGCCTGGCCTACGACCGAGCCCTTGCCCATGACGAGGTTCAGGACGCCCTTCGGCAGCCCTGCCCTATTGAGGATGTCGACGATCGCCCAGGAGCAGGCCGGCACCAGTTCGGCCGGCTTGAAGACGATCGTGTTGCCGTAGCAGAGCGCCGGCGCGATCTTCCAGGCGGGGATGGCGATCGGGAAGTTCCACGGCGTGATGATGCCGATGACACCGAGCGCTTCGCGGGTGATCTCGACACCGATATTCGGGCGAACTGACGGGATGACCTCGCCTGCGAGCCGCAGGGCCTCGCCAGCGAAGAATTCGAAGATCTGCGAGGCGCGGATGACTTCGCCGGTCGCCTCAGGCAGCGTCTTGCCCTCTTCGCGGGCGAGCAGCGCGCCGAGTTCGTCCTTGCGGGTCATGATCTCGTCGCCGGTCTTCTTCAGGATGACGTGGCGTTCCCAAATGCCCGAGCGCGACCAGGCCGGAAAGGCGGCCTTGGCGGCGGCGATAGCGTTTCTCGTGTCTTCCGCGCTGCCGTTGGCGTAGAGGCCGACGACCTCGTTCGTATCGGACGGGTTGATGTTCTTCGTCGCGTCCGTGCCGACCCATTCGCCGGCGATCAGGTTTTGATAAATGGTCATGGGCCCAACAAGCCTCCTTTACCGTTTACAAACACGGCCGGCCGCCGACGCGGCCAGGCCTCGAAAATCAGAGTTGCTTGACAACAATCTCTTCTTCGGCCGCCACCTTCAGCGGATTGCGCAGCGGCAGGCCGAATTCGGCGACTTCGATCTCGAAGAGGTCCCCCTCTTCCGTCTTGATGCCGTCGGCAAAGGACAGCGTCGCCGTGCCGAACATATGGACATGGACATCGCCCGGAACACGGAAGAGGCCATATTTGAAATGGTGATATTCGAGGTTCGCAAAGGTGTGCGACATGTTCGCCTCACCCGACAGGAAGGGCTTTTCGAAGATCACCTTGTCGCCGCGCTTGATGCGCGAAGTGCCGCGGATATCGTCGGGCGCGGCGCCGATGCGGATTTCCGGACCATAGGCCGCCGGGCGCAGTTTCGAGTGGGCCAGATAGAGATAGTTGATCCGTTCGGTGACGTGGTCCGAAAACTCGTTCGACAGGGCAAAACCGATGCGGAACGGCGAGCCGTCCTTGGCGATGACATAGATGCCCGCCATCTCAGGCTCTTCGCCGCCGTCAAGCGCGAAGGAGGGCGAGACGAGCGGAGCACCGGGGGCAGCCGTGCCATAGCCGTTGCCCTTGTAGAACCATTCGGGCTGCACGCCCTTTTTGCCAGCCTTCGGCTTGCCGTTCTCCAGCCCCATCTTGAACATCTTCATCGAGTCGGTCAGCGTTTCCTCGGCCGCCTCGGTGGTCTTCTTGTGCATGGAATCACGAGTGGCGGCAGAGCCGAGATGGGTGAGGCCGGTGCCGGTCAGATGCAGGTGGGCGGCGTCGGGATGGGTGATCGGCGGCAGGAAGCGGCCTTCAGCATAAGCCTTCTCAAGGTCGACGGTCTCGCCGTAACCATGGGCCTCGATAACAGCGGCAAGCGACTTGCCGCCGTCGGCGGCTTCCATCGCCAGCGCATAGACGCTGCCGGCGTTGTTGACCGACCTGGCCGCGCCGCCCTGCTCGCGCACGGCGACGACGATCTCTCCGTTGGCACCCTTGATCTGGGAAATAAGCACGACTTCAATCCTTCTCGTTTCGGCGAGTTTTAGAAAAAGCTCCGCCCGTCCGGCTCCCACGGGAGCCGGAATCCATCATTCATATGACTGCGAATGCCTGGGCTGCGCTTAGGCGCTCAGCCCTTGTTCTTGTTGTAGACGTCGAAGAACACGGCGGCGAGAAGCACCGCACCCTTGACCATCTGCTGCGAGTCGGTGCCGAGACCGTGGATCGACATGCCGTTGTTCATGATGCCCATGATAAGCGCGCCGATCACCGCACCCGTCACCTTGCCGACGCCGCCCTGGGCCGACGCGCCGCCGATGAAGCAGGCGGCGATGACGTCGAGCTCGAGACCGAAACCGCCCTTGGCCGTCGCCGAGTTGAGGCGCAGCGCCACGATCAGGCCGGCCAGACCGGCAAGCAGGCCCATATTGGCGAAGGTCAGGAAGGTCAGCCGCTCGGTATTGATACCGGAAAGCTTGGTCGCCTTCTCGTTGCCGCCCATGGCGTAGATGCGCCGGCCGATCGTGGTACGGCGGGTAATGAAGGCATAGGCAGCGACGAGGACGAGCATGACGACAAGCACGTTCGGGAAGCCGCGATAGATTGACAGCTGGTAGCCGAGCCCCAGGATGGCAAGCGAGACTATGATGTTCTGGGCCAGGAAGAAGCCCATCGGTTCGACGTCATTGCCATGCTTCTCGTTCGACAGGCGCTTGCGCCAGGCCAGGTAGAAGAGAGTGACGGCGCCGACGACGGTCAGGATGATCGAGGTCGAGTTGATGCCGCCCATGTCGATGAGGTTGGGCAGAAAGCCGATGCTGATCAGCTGGAACTCCGGCGGGAACGGACCGATGCTGGTGCCGGTGCCCGATGCCGTCATCACGAACAGCGTCAGGCCACGGAAAACCAGCATGCCAGCGAGCGTGACGATGAAGGACGGGATCTTGTGATAGGCGACGAAATAGCCCTGCAGGCCGCCGACCAGCGCGCCGAGCGCCAGGCAGACGACACCCGCCAGGACATAATTGACGTGCCACTGCACCGTCATCACCCCGGCGATGGCGCCGATGAAGCCGACGACCGACCCGACGGAAAGGTCGATATGGCCGGCGACGATGACCAGCAGCATGCCGAGCGCCATGATGACGATGAAGGAGTTCTGCAGAATGATGTTGGTCAGATTGAGCGGCCTGAAGAGAACGCCACCGGTCGAGAACTGGAAGAACACCATGATCGCGATGAGTGCGATGAACATGCCGTATTCGCGGATGTTGCCGCGGATATAGTCTCCGATCGAGACGACACGCCCCTGCTCAGCGATGGGTTGATTGATCGGCGTCATTGTTTCTTCTCCCCTGAGCGCATGATAGCGCGCATGATGGTTTCCTGGCTTGCTTCTCCCTTCGGCAGTTCAGCGACGATGCGTCCTTCGTTCATCACGTAGATGCGGTCACAAGTGCCAAGCAGTTCCGGCATTTCCGATGAGATCATCAGAACGCCTTTCCCATCGGCGGCAAGCTGGTTGATGATAGTGTAGATTTCGTATTTCGCGCCGACATCGATGCCGCGCGTCGGCTCGTCCAGGATCAGGACATCGGGACCGGAAAACAGCCACTTCGACAGAACCACCTTCTGCTGGTTGCCGCCGGAGAGATTGACCGTCTCCTGGAAGATGCTCGAGGAACGGATACGCAGCTTCGACCGATAGTCGGTGGCAACCCGCGATTCCTTGACGCTGTCGATCACCGAGGCATTCGACACCGCCTTCAGATTGACGAGCGTCGTGTTGTGCAGGATCGTGTCATTGAGCACCAGGCCGAGCTGCTTGCGGTCTTCGGTGACGTAGGCGAGGCCGGCGTCGATCGCCTTGCGCACGGTGCTGACGTCGACCGGCTTGCCGTGCATCAGCGCCTCGCCCGAGACCTTGTGGCCATAGGACTTGCCGAACAGGCTCATGGCGAATTCGGTGCGCCCTGCCCCCATCAGCCCGGCGATACCGACAACTTCGCCCTTGCGAACGGTAACGTTGATATTGTGCAGGACCTGGCGGTCGCGGTGCTGCTGGTGATAGGCGTTCCAATTCTTCACTTCGAGAATGGTTTCGCCGATCGGCACCGAACGCGGGGGATAGCGGTCTTCGAGATCGCGGCCGACCATGTTGCGGATGATAATGTCTTCGCTGATCTCGTCGGCGTGACAGTCGAGCGTCTTGACGGTCATGCCGTCGCGCAGGACGGTGATCTGGTCGGCGACCTTGCGGATCTCGTTCAGTTTGTGGGAAATGATGATGGAGGTGATGCCCTGCTTGCGGAACTCCACCAGCAGGGTGAGCAGCGCATCGGAGTCGCTTTCGTTGAGCGACGCCGTCGGCTCGTCGAGGATGAGCAGCTTGACGCTCTTCGACAGCGCCTTGGCGATCTCGACGAGCTGCTGCTTGCCGACACCGATGTCGGTCACCAGCGTGTTCGGAGATTCGGACAGGCCGACTTTCTTGAGCAGCTGCTTCGTGCGGTTGAAGGTCTCGTCCCAGCTGATGACGCCGCTCTTGGCATTCTCGTTGCCGAGGAAAATGTTTTCGCCGATCGACAGCAACGGCACCAGCGCCAGTTCCTGGTGGATGATGACGATGCCGATTTCTTCGGAGTCCCTCAGCGCCTTGAAGTTGCGCGTCTCGCCTTCATAGACGATGTCGCCGTCATAACTTCCGGTGGGATAGACGCCCGATAGCACTTTCATCAGGGTCGATTTGCCGGCCCCGTTTTCGCCTACCAATGCGTGAATTTCACCCTTGCGAACCTTGAGGTTCACGTTCTCCAGCGCCTTGACGCCCGGGAACGTCTTGGTGATGCTCCGCATTTCGAGGATGGTATTGTCCATAGTCAAAGTTCCAGCGCCCCCAGCCCGTCAATGGATGGGTAATCATAAAATCGAAGGCCGGAACCCGCAAGCGCGAGCTCCGGCCTCCAGCTTAACTTACTTCAGCTTGTCTTCGGTGTAGTAACCGCTGTCGACGAGGATCTGCTTGTAGTTGGTCTTGTCGACGGCAACCGGCTTCAGCAGATAGGACGGAACGACCTTGACGCCGTTGTCGTAGGTCTTCGTGTCGTTGACCTCAGGCTCCTTGCCGGACATGACGGCATCGACCATGGCAACCGTGACCTTGGCGAGTTCGCGGGTGTCCTTGAAGATCGTTGAGTGCTGTTCGCCAGCAATGATCGACTTGACCGACGGGATTTCAGCGTCCTGGCCGGTGACGATCGGCAGCGGCTGAGCAGCCGTACCGTAACCAACGCCCTTCAGCGAGGAGATGATGCCGATCGAGAGGCCGTCATAGGGAGACAGGACGGCATCGACCTTGGCGTCGGTGTAGTTTGCCGAGAGCAGGTTGTCCATGCGGGCCTGGGCCGTTGCCGGATCCCAACGCAGCGTGCCGACCTTGTCCATGCCGGTCTGGCCGGACTTCACGACGAGCTTGCCCGAGTCGATGTAGGGCTGCAGGACGGACATTGCGCCATCATAGAAGAAGAAGGCGTTGTTGTCGTCCGGCGAGCCGCCGAAGAGTTCGATGTTGAACGGGCCCTTGCCGTCCTTGAGGCCGAGGCCGTCAACGATGGAGTTGGCCTGAAGAACGCCGACCTGGAAGTTGTCGAAGGTGGCGTAGTAGTCGACGTTGCCCGAATCGCGGATCAGACGGTCATAAGCGATGACCTTGATGCCGGCGTCGTGTGCCTTCTGCAGAACGTCGGACAGCGTGGTGCCGTCGATCGAAGCGATGACGAGGACCTTGACGCCCTTGGTCACCATGTTTTCGATCTGCGACAGCTGGTTCGGAATGTCGTCGTCGCCATACTGCAGGTCAGTGCCGTAACCGGCAGCCTGCAGCTGCTTGACGATGTTGTTGCCGTCATCGATCCAGCGGGCCG
This sequence comes from Rhizobium sp. NLR8a, assembly GCF_019685235.1. Lineage (NCBI taxonomy): Bacteria > Pseudomonadati > Pseudomonadota > Alphaproteobacteria > Hyphomicrobiales > Rhizobiaceae > Rhizobium > Rhizobium sp. NLR8a. Next base: position 97,944 of record NZ_JABDWI010000010.1, on the reverse strand, counting down.
AAGCCTTGGTCGGCATGGCAATGCCGACGGTGCCCTTGTCGGCGGCCATCGCCGGTGCAACGAACGAAGCGACGCCGAAGGCAGCCGCGGCCATCAATGAGATAATGGATTTCATTTCTCTCTCCCTTGTTAATAGAGCAGCGGACGAAAAATCGCCCGCCCCGAAACTGTGGCAGGTTCCGTATTGGATAGTTACTTCAGATGGTGAGAAACGAAGTAGGTCTCCTCCACGATCTCACACGTGTTGAGTGCCAACCAGCACACGGCGGCAAACTGGTATGGATTCCTATAACTGTCAAATAGAATAAGTGGTAATGTGCATAACAATTTTGGTATATCGTTAAAAAGTATTACTTTTGATGGAGCGCAGTGGGGAGGCTGCAACCATGACGATCGTTTCAGAGCCCGTTTCGATGGATCACGTCGATATCCACAGCGACAATTTTGGCGACGACAGCTTTCTCCGTTCGGGACTTAAGCTAAATCACCTGCGCATCATCGTCGCAATCGAAGATAGCGGACAAATTTCCGCAGCCGCTGATGTGCTCAACATCTCGCAGCCCGCTGCATCGCGCATGCTGTCGGAAATGGAGGCGATCACCAAGACATCGCTCTATGAACGCGTCGCCCGAGGCGTGGTGCTGACAACCTTCGGCGCGGCCCTTGCCAGACGCGCCCGCAAGATCCTGCTGGAGCTGCGCGAGGCGAGCCGCGAGATCGGCGAATTGAAGAGCGGCAAGGGCGGCCCGGTGTTCATCGGCGCGGTGACGGCGCCGGCCATGAGCCTCGTCGTGCCGGCGATCAACAGGGTGCGCAAGGCCTATCCCGGCATCGAGATCAACATCCAGGTGGAGACGAGCAATGTGCTGGCGCGCGAGCTGCTTGCGGCCCGCCACGACTTCATCATCGGCCGCATTCCCGACGACCTCAACCCGCGCCTGTTCGAAGTGAAAGAGATTGGCATCGAACGCGCCTGCCTGATTGTGCGCAACCGCCATCCGCTCCTCAAAAAAAAGAAGACAAGCAGTCTTTCCGACGTCAGGGATTACGACTGGGTGTTCCAGCCGCCGGGCACGCTGCTGCGCCGCACGATCGAAGACATTTTCCTGTCGCGCGGCGTGGCGCTGCCGGGGAACATCGTCAACACCTCTTCGCTATTGCTCACCTGCGCCATCGTCTGCGAAACCGATGCGATCGCCCCCGTCGCCGTCGATGTCGCCCATTTCCTCGCCAGCCAAGGCGCCAAGGCGTCCGACGTGCGCATGCTGCCGATCGATTTCGACATCAACGTCAAGCCATACAGCCTGATCACGGCGAGAGAACGGGCGCTGCCGCCGAGCGCCAAGCTGCTCTACGACATCATCCTCGAGGAGAGCCGCAAGCAGGGCGGCTAGATGTGAGCTTTCCGGGCGACATCATGCTCCACCGATTTGACCGCAAGCCCTGCACCATCTTGCCAGGATCTAACGTCTTCGAGAGGAAGGCGCATGCTGTTCGGACAATCAGTATTTGAATCGGTGCTCGAGCGGCTGAAGGCGGAGGAAGAACCGGTCGAAGAGACGCAGGGGCCGGCTGCCCACCGCGTATCCGGGCTTGCCACCGGCCTCGCATTCGATGTCATGGAAGGCATTTCGGTCGCATCGCAGCGGATCGGCGAAGCATATTTCGATAATCTGGGCAGCGAGCCTGCGGCCGAGGAGGCTCCCCCGCCGGCGCCGGAACCGGTCATGCCGGACCACCTCGCCCGCATCGCCCCGGAAGAGATCGCCGCCGAACTGGCGATCGCTGCCGCCGATACCCAACAGACGCTGAACGAGAAGCGGCGCGCCTTTGCCAGGGCCAATCATCCTGACGGCGTCGCAGAGCCTTTCCGCGACAATGCCAACAGGCGCATGATGATCGCCAATCTGCTGATCGACGAGGCGATGCGCCGCCTGCCGCAAAGCTGACGCTATCTCGAACGCCGGCAAACTCCCGACGCTATGGAAGAGAGCCGCCATCCGGCTCAATTCGAGCACGCTATATGTGCTGTTTTCCCGCGATTCAACCGATCATCATCGTACTCAGTTCGATTATTTCGCGCTGAGGTAGCGGATAAACCTCCTGCTTTTTGGTATCGGACATAGCGTATTTTCAGGATCCTACAGCCATGCCTACGCCCTTTTCAGTAGGGCACAGCGCTAACTGGCGAAATTGAATGCGATACAACACGTTGTAGCATCGAGCGGTTTAAATGTTTTCAGGAGACCGCCCACATGTCATCTACGGAAGATCCGAAGCAACCGCGCAACACGGCGCGCAGACATTTTCTAGGTGTAGCGGCAGCCGCCGGTGCTCGCCTTGCCGGCCTGGCAGCCATGGCCACGGCAATTTCCATCTCTCCGGCCAAAGCGATGGGTCGGCGTTGGGGACGGGGCGGCTCCGGTGGACACGGAGGTTCCGGCGGGAGCGGTGGCCATGGCGGCAGCGGCGCAAATTGCTTCCTGCGGGGAACGGCGATCCTCACCGATGGCGGTGAGAAGCCCGTCGAGGATCTCAGCATCGGTGATCGCGTTGCCCTTCCTGATGGCAGCACCCGTGCGGTAAAGTGGGTCGGCCGCCAAAGCTTCAAGACGAGCGGCGGACGCTGGCAAAAAGACGTCGTGCCGATCCGAGTTTGCCGCCGCGCACTGGACGGGCACACACCCCATTCGGATCTTTATCTGTCGCCTGGCCACGCGCTGTACCTGAACGGCGTTTTGATCCAGGTGAAGGAGCTCGTGAACGGCACGACGATTGCACCGGTCGCTCCCGCCCCCGACCGATCGATCGACTACTATGCCGTCATGCTCGATACGCACGAAGCTATCCTTGCCGAAGGTGCTGCGGCTGAGTCCTTCCATCTGAAAAACAGCAATCACGAGAACTTCTGCAATTTTGCAGAATACCAGCGTCTCTATGGCGAGGAACACATCGTGATGACATCTTTTGCGCCTTTGTTGGGAGGCGGCTGGTCGCATTTGAAAGCGCTTCTTCTGCTCGGCGTCTCGCCACTTGTACCGATACGCGATCCCTTCGGGGATGCTTGCGAAAAGATCGACGCGCAAGCCAGGGAATTGTCACTCTGACAGGACGGGAATGCGCATAGACCGCGCTCGCTTCACCCGAAGCCGTGCGCCGGCTTTGCGACAATATCGAACAAAGATGTCAAGCGCGGCGCGCATCGGAAAGAGCGCGGCGCGCTTCGGCTGCGACGAAGCCGATGAGCTCGCCGATCTCTTGATCGGCGAATCGCCCGCTACTATTCCGCCTGCCCATCTTTCGAGGGCTTTTTGGCGGATGTCTCATCGGCCTCGTCCTCTCCCTCGGCGCCAGGCTGCGCAGCCGGCTCTGCCGACTGCTGTTGCGGCTTGAAGGTCCAGAACAGCATATAGAAGGCATAGGCGCCGGCCGCCGCGGAGATCACCGCCCAGAAGGGATCACCGCCAAAAATCTCGACCGCGGCCCAGCCGAAGCAGACGGCAACGATGCCGACACGCACCCAGAGGCGCTGGTATGCCGGATGATTCGGATCGATCAGTTGCATGTCTGTCCCCGCGGTCGCATTTTGTCGCACTGTCCTTTAGTTGGAATCTTGCAAATGTGAAAGAGTCGCGGGCTTGACGCGACGCGCAGATGATGGAATGAAAATTCCAGATTTATGGCAATTCGGTTTATTTGTTCCGAATTCAAGGGAGATTGAAATGACTGTAAGATTTGGTCTTCTCGGCGCCGGCCGCATCGGCAAGGTCCACGCCAAGGCCGTCAGCGGCGATGCCAATGCGACGCTGGTTGCGGTCGCGGACGCCTTTCCGCAGGCGGCGGAAGCAATCGCTTCTGCCTATGGCTGCGAAGTCCGCACCATCGGGGCAATCGAGGCGGCAAAGGATATCGACGCCGTCGTCATCTGCACGCCGACCGACACCCATGCCGACCTGATCGAGCGCTTCGCCCGCGCCGGCAAGGCGATCTTCTGCGAAAAGCCCATTGATCTCGACGTCGCCCGCGTCAAGGCCTGCATCAAGGTGGTGGAAGCGACCGGCGCCAAGCTGATGGTCGGCTTCAACCGCCGCTTCGACCCGCATTTCATGGCGGTGCGCAAGGTCATCGACGACGGCAAGATCGGTGATGTCGAGATGGTGACGATCACCTCGCGTGATCCCGGCGCCCCGCCGGTCGACTATATCAAGCGCTCGGGCGGCATCTTCCGTGACATGACGATCCACGATTTCGATATGGCCCGCTTCCTGCTCGGCGAAGAGCCGGTCTCGGTGCTGGCGACCGCCGCCGTGCTCGTCGACAAGGCGATCGGCGAAGCCGGCGATTATGACAGCGTCTCGGTGATCCTGCAGACCGCTTCGGGCAAGCAGGCCATCATCTCCAACTCCCGCCGCGCCACCTATGGCTATGACCAGCGCATCGAAGTGCACGGTTCCAAGGGCATGGCGGCAGCCGAAAACCAGCGCCCGGTCTCGATCGAGGTGGCAAACGGCGACGGTTACACCCGCCCGCCGCTGCATGATTTCTTCATGACCCGCTACACCGAAGCCTATGCCAACGAGATCGCCGCCTTCATCGCGGCGATCGAGAAGGGCACGAAGTTTGCCCCCTCCGGCGACGATGGCCTGGCAGCGCTGGCGCTCGCAGACGCCGCCGTCCAGTCGGTCAAGGAAGGCAAGCTGATCAAGATCGGCTGACGGTCCTCTCCCGACCGGAAGTCGTGCATGAGATGGCCGGGCTCTGCCCGGCCGTTTTGCGTTTGGCTGTGCTCGGCCTTGTGTCAGGGCTGGCCGACTTGTGACGGGGCTGCCCCTCATCCGGCTGCTGCCATAACGGGGCGAAGGGAATATGCCGCGGCCTCTCCGTCCCTCGCTACCTCTCGCAGGGCAAGTCCCCTCGCCCCGTTATTACGGGGAGAAGGTTAGGGTGAGGGGCAGCCATCAACGCCGAAGCGCCGCCAGGATCTCTCCCTAATCCGCCCCCTGCCCCCCCGACAGCACAATATCCTGGTCGATCACCGAGAGCGCCCGGTTGAGGTGGCCCTCGAAGACGAGGATGGGTTCGTCGGCGACGACGCGGATCTCCGGCATGCCTTCCATGCGCACGATATGCGACTGGCCGAGGCCCTCTTCGATGCCCTGGCGCAGCAGGTCATAGTAGCGGGTGCCGGGGCCGGTGATGGCGATCGGCATGCGTTCGGTGAGGCTCAGCATGCGCGACAGACCGTTGCCGAGCGCCAGCCCGGCCTGGCGGAAAGCGAACGCCGAGGTTCGGTGGCCCTGGCGGGCGCGGGCGGCGATCTTGTCGAGTTCGGCGACGGGCACGAATTTGGCCGGGATCGTATCGAGCGGCACTTCGAAGGCGCTGCGCAGGATGGCGTAGAAACCGGCATAGGCTTCGATGCAGCCGCGGGTGCCGCAGCGGCAGAGACCGCCACCCGCCATGTGCAGCATGTGGCCAAAATTGGGAGCGGAGATCTCCTGGCCGGTCTGGCCGCCGCGCCGGACGATTCCGAGTCCGATGCTGTGGCCGAGCGAGAGTGCCGCGAGCGAACGGAAATCGGTGCCCTTGGCGATCTCCTCGCGGGCGCCGAGCGCGGCGGCGACGAGCAGCGTCTCGTTGTCGAGGATGACCTTGGCCTGCCAGTCCGGTCGCAGCGCCGATGCGAAATCGATCTGGTCACTGCCGAAGATCGGCGACCACAGAAGAACCGGCTCGGCGGAATGGACGAGGCCCTTGGAACTGATCGAGATCAACAGCACCTTGTCCTGGGAGATCCGGGAGCGATCGAGAATGCGCGAAAGCCCGGCCTGCACCCGGGCGACGAAGCGGACGGCACCCGCCGGATCATGCGAACGCTCCTCGCTGAAGCGGTCGATCAGCTTGCCTGCATAATCCACCAGCGAATATTGCACGGCATCCGAGGAGATGATGACGACGATCAGATAGCCGCAATCGCGCCGCTGGCGCAACAGCACGCGCGGCCGGCCGCGGCCGCTTGCCGCCTGCTGCTCGGACTTTTCGATGATCTGGGCGCGTTCCAGATCGGCTGTTATCGCCGAGATGGTGGCCGAGGAAAGGCCGGTGAAATCGGATATTTCGGTATGGGCGAGCGCGCCGTGGCGCCGCAGCACGGACAGCACGAGCACGCTGTTTCTCTGCCGGACCAGCTCCGTGCTCGACTTGGTCAGCATGGATGCCGCCCTCTCCTCCTGCTTTCGTGAGACCATGACGCCGCCTGAAAACCGCTTACGGTTTTCGGCATCATGCTCTTCATCCGCCCTCACCTTCCCCTGCATCTCCGGTCGCTTTTGCGCAAGCGAATTAAGCCGGCGATGCAGAGTTGACAGTTGAAAAAATCTCTGACAGTTAATTTCTCGACTGTCGAGAAAAAAATCTCGACAGCTTTCGCGGTGGCCGGAGGAAGCATGGGCTGGGCCGGTCGCAACTCACTCGGGAGGACACTTATGAAGTCTATTATGAAACTGATGGCAGGCGCTGCCATTCTCGTTTCCGTGCATACTGCCGCCATGGCTGCCGATCTCGTCGTCGGCGTTTCCTGGTCGAATTTCCAGGAAGAGCGCTGGAAGACCGACGAAGCCGCCATCAAGAAGGCTCTCGAAGCCAAGGGCGCCAAATATATTTCCGCTGACGCGCAGTCCTCGGCCGCCAAGCAGCTCACCGACGTCGAATCGCTGATCTCGCAGGGCGCCAATGCGCTGATCATCCTTGCCCAGGATTCCGACGCCATCGGCCCGGCGATCGAAAAGGCCGCGGCCGAAGGCATCCCGGTCGTCGGCTACGACCGGCTGATCGAAAACCCGGCTGCCTTCTACATCACCTTCGACAACAAGGAAGTCGGCCGCCTGCAGGCCGAGGGCGTCTTCAAAGCCAAGCCGGAAGGCAACTACGTCTTCATCAAGGGCTCTTCTTCCGACCCGAACGCCGACTTCCTGTTCTCGGGCCAGCAGGAAGTGCTGAAGGCTGCGATCGACGCCGGCAAGATCAAGAATGTCGGCGAAGCCTATACCGACGGCTGGCTGCCGGAGAATGCTCAGCGCAACATGGAGCAGTTCCTGACCGCCAACAACAACAAGGTTGACGCTGTCGTCGCCTCCAATGACGGCACGGCCGGCGGCGCGATCGCAGCGCTCGACGCCCAGGGCCTCGCCGGCTCCGTTCCGGTGTCCGGCCAGGACGGCGACAAGGCGGCGCTGAACCGCATCGCGCTCGGCACGCAGACGGTTTCCGTCTGGAAGGACAGCCGCGAACTCGGCAAGCGCGCCGCTGAAATCGCTCTCGACCTCGCGGGCGGCAAGGATATGAGCAAGATCGACGGCGCCCAGGCCTTCAAGGGCGGGCCGAAGGGCGTGGAAATGCAGTCTGTCTTCCTGAAGCCGCTTGCCATCACCAAGGACAATCTGAACGTCGTCATCGACGCCGGCTGGATTTCCAAGGCTGAAGCCTGCCAGGGCGTCAAAGCCGGCACGGTTGCTGCCTGCAAATAGGCCAGCTTTGAATTAGAATAACCGGCGCCGCAGCGGATACCGTTGCGGCGCCGGATGCGGACGGGAATTCCAACGACGAAGTTTTCTCCGCCTCGCCGCACCATCGCAGACTTGCATTCCCTGGCGGAAGAGCGTCGCGACGCCACGCGACCGGCTTCCGGAAGCATCGCGATGGTCAGTTGAAGACAGACGAATGACGCCTTTCGCAGCCTCTCGCATGCTGGCGCAGCCGTCCAAACAAGAATGGGGGAACGGCAAACCCATGGCCGAAATGGTAAAATCAACGACCTCAAGCGGGCCGCGAACGGCGGAAGCCAATCCGGTAAGCCGCTTCTTCCGCGCCACCGAGATCGACACGCGCCTGCTCGGCATGATCGGCGCGCTCGTGATCATCTGGATCGGTTTCCACATCATCACCGGCGGCCTGTTCCTGACCCCGCGCAATCTCTGGAACCTCTCGGTCCAGACGACCGACATCGCGATCATGACGACGGGCATGGTGCTGATCATCGTCACCCGCAACATCGACCTTTCGGTCGGCTCCGTGCTCGGCCTCTGCGGCATGATCATGGGTGTGACGCAGGCGAAGATCCTGCCCGAATATATTGGCTTCGACAGCCCTTTCACCTGGGTGGTCACGCTGCTCATCGGCATCATTGCCGGCGGCCTGATCGGCACCTTCCAGGGCATGATCATCGCCTTCCTCAACGTTCCCTCCTTCATCGTCACCCTCGGCGGCCTGCTCGTCTGGCGCGGCGCGACCTGGCTCGTCACCAGCGGCCAGACGGTTGCCCCCATGGACCAGACCTTCCGCATCATGGGCGGCGGCGCCGAGGGCTCGATCGGCGCGACCTGGAGCTGGGTCGTCGGCATCGCCGCCTGCCTCTTCGTCATCGCCAGCATCATCGGCTCGCGCCATCAGCGCCGCCGCTTCGGCTTTCCGCGCCGGCCGATCTGGGCGGAATATTTTCTCGCGACCTTGAGCTGCGTGCTGATCCTCGGCGCCGTCTCGATCGCCAACAGCTATTACTGGCCGATCAATATCGCCAAGAAATATGCCGAGACCAACAATATCCCCTGGCCGGAAACCGGCCTCGATATTCCCTACGGCATCGCCGTGCCGGTGCTGATCGCCATCGTCGTCGGCATCATCATGACCTTCATCGCCACCCGCCTGCGCTTCGGGCGCTATGTCTTCGCGATTGGCGGCAACCCCGAGGCGGCCGAACTTGCCGGCATCAAGACCCGCTGGGTAACGGTGCGCATCTTCGCGCTGATGGGCGTACTCGCAGCCATTGCGGCGGCGATTTCCACCGCCCGCCTCAACGCCGCGACCAACTCGCAGGGCACGCTCGACGAGCTCTACACCATCGCCGCCGCCGTTATCGGCGGGACGTCGCTCGCAGGCGGCACCGGCACCATCGCCGGCGCCATGCTCGGCGCGCTCGTCATGCAGTCTCTGCAATCCGGCATGGTGCTGGCGCATGTCGACACACCGCTGCAGAGCGTCGTCGTCGGCACCGTCCTTGTCGTGGCGGTCTGGCTCGACACCGTCTACCGCGCCCGTGCCAAGTGAGAGGAGCTCCAGATATGGCTGATCAACGCACTCCCCTCGTGGAACTGAAAAACATCTCGATCTCCTTCGGCGGCATCCACGCCGTGGACAACGCCTCGGTCGATCTCTACCCCGGCGAAGTGGTGGCCCTGCTCGGCCATAACGGCGCCGGCAAATCGACGCTGATCAAGATCCTCTCCGGCGCCTACAAGCGCGATGGCGGCGAGATTCTGATCAATGGCGAGCCGGCCGAGATCCGCAACCCGCGCGATGCCAAGAAATACGGCATCGAGACGATCTACCAGACGCTTGCTGTGGCAGACAATGTCGACGCCGCCGCCAACCTCTATCTCGGCCGTGAACTGAAGACCCGCTGGGGCACGCTCGACGACGTGGCGATGGAAGCCTCGGCGCGCGAGGTGATGGGGCGCTTGAACCCCAACTTCAAGCGCTTCAAGGAGCCGGTGAAGGCGCTTTCGGGCGGCCAGCGGCAATCGGTGGCGATCGCCCGCGCCATCCTCTTCAACGCCCGCATCCTGATCATGGACGAGCCGACGGCGGCCCTCGGCCCGCAGGAGACGGCGCAGGTGGGCGAGCTGATCAAGCAGCTGAAGAAGGAAGGCATCGGCATCTTCCTCATCAGCCACGACATCCACGATGTCTTCGACCTCGCCGACCGCGTTTCGGTGATGAAGAACGGCCAGGTGGTGGGCCACGCCCGCACCGAGGACGTGACCAAGGACGAGGTGCTCGGCATGATCATCCTCGGCAAGGTGCCGCCGAAAGCCATCCCCGGCCCCGGCGCCATGCAGATCTGACCGCCGGCGCCCCGCCCTAGACAACCAAGCTCCGCCGCCCACAAGGCCGGCGGAGTTTTTATGTGGCATTCCGCAGGCTGACGGATAAAAACGCCCGCCAAATTGCAAGCATCGGTATTTCCGAGAATTTCGCGATTGAAGCCGGCCGCAAGCTAGGCTAAGAACCACCCATCGGACAGGCGATTCAAACCGCCTTCGGCATGCACCCGTAGCTCAGCTGGATAGAGTGTTGGATTCCGATTCCAAAGGTCACAGGTTCGAATCCTGTCGGGTGCGCCAATTTTTTCAGGCATTTTCGGGATTTGCATCAGCGGCGAAAAGCTGCAGGAAGCATATAGGAATCAAGCTCCAATAGCCTTGTCCACATCTCTCATGCCTCACTTCGCCGTTTAGCTGTGGCGGGGCGAGATCTTTGGCGCAACCTGGCACGAGGTTGTCACACGAAAACAAAAGATAACGTCGCCGCCAAAATCGTCCGGCCCGGCAGTTGTTCTTTCGATGCGAGTTATGTGCATTTAACTGCTCCTTGCGGCGGATTTGCCTTGATGCCAATGGCAGCGACCCTGACCTTGCCATGCCTCTCGACAATCTGGCTGCCATTCTATCCGAGCAGCTGAAGTGTTGGCTGACGACATCGCTGACATGGAAGATGACGACACTTACGATCTGAGCGGTTCAGCCAAATCTCTTAAATCGCGGATCTGAGGGGCACCGCGGAACCATTGATTGCCTTACGGAATTTCGTAAACTACCCTTCATTTCCGAGAGCGGTTTGAGGACGCTCCAAAGGGCATCCCGCATGAGGAGCATACAATGATCCACGAATTGCGCATCTATACATGTTTGCCGGAGAGGCTGCCGGCACTACAGCAGCGTTTCGAGACCGCGACGCTGGCGATCTGGGAACGCCTCGGCATCCGCTCACTCGGCTTCTGGACGACGATGATCGGTTCTTCCAGCAACGATCTGACCTATCTGCTCGAATGGCGGTCGCTGGCGGAGCGCGAGCAGAAATGGGCCGAATTCATCGCTGATCGTGAGTGGCAGGAAGCGAAGGCGAAGAGCGAGGCGGATGGGGCGATCGTCGCCAACATCACCAGTTCGCTGCTGAAGCCGACACGCTTCTACCGCGGCTTCTCCAACCCGTCGGAATAACGGTTACGGCCGGCCATGACCACGCGCGACACCGTCACCCTCCCTGAAGACGCCGCCAGCCGGATCGCAGATAGTTCGCGAGCTGATTTGCCGATCATGCGATGTTGATGGAAGTGCCTAAACCGTATTATGGCGAGCACCTACGTGCGAAATGATGACAGCTAAGCAGTCTACTTACACCTCTACCTTCATCGAGCCGTACGGGAGCGGCCTAGCGAGCTTAGTCATCATGCCTTCTAGCGCCATTTCTGTTTGAGCGCGCCGCCAACCGTGGACATTTGAGGCTCCCGAGTTCGACGGAACAGCCTCGATCCCACAGAGAGTCGGACAGCAGGCATTTAAGTCACTGCTAATGCTCCCCATATAAGATGCTGCGCCGGTCGGGTTCTTCGTCCGGCGTAGCGGCGTGCTCCTGCGTTCATGGATGGTGCAGTTGAGCCGCCGCACTTCTTTCTCAACGGAAGCCGAAGAAGCTCAGGATAGCGAGTACGATGACTACGGCGCCGACGAGCCAGATTAGGTTATTCATGTGAAATCTCCTTCAAGATGAAATGAGCCAAGCTGCAAGCACATAATGTGTGGCGGCAGTTCATGTTCCATTTCTCATTGCCTGGACATAGACGAGCTGCCCTCCTTTGCGCGCGGCGAGCAGAAGCCTGCCGATGCCGCCGAACGAGGCTGTCGACTTCTCATATCCAATGATCGCGAAGCTGTCGCTCTGGATGCATTTGATCTTCAGTCACTCGCCGCCTCGGCCGCTCCGATAGGTGCTGTTCCGATCCTTGGCGATGATCCCCTCCCCGCTCCCTCGTAAACATCTATCGAACGAATGGGGAAGAGATCGGGAAGAAGCTCCTTGTGGAAGGCTTCGCTCGCAGCTGGAGCCCGAGGCGACGCAACGATTGGTGTGATTGAGGTGGAATAGGGGATGGCCGCCCAACGCACAGGAGATACAATGCTCGGGGTATAGCAAAGTGATCGCTGAGCAGCCCACCCACCTCAATGTTACGAGATATTACTGCAAGTAGAAGTCAATTTGTGTTTTCGTGCGAAATCGAAAAATATTCCCACTGGTTGAAAATTCATTTGTGAACGCAGAACCGTTAAAAGTAATATTTTTGAAAAATTTCTGAGCTCGTGCAAAGTAATTTGCAGCGCCCAGGTGCGCGATTCCTTCAAAAGAACCCCACTGTGCCAACCCCCGCTAAGCTGCGGGGCGCTGTTTGTCCAGCATCGTACCGGAACCGCATTGGACAATACAGGTTAACTCACCGGATCGCGGGAGAAAGCCAGTACTTCAGATCGCATAATGCCTTCCTCTCGGCGATCCACCCAGAGTTGGGTCGTGCGGAGGCAATTTTCCGGTCCACTCCCAAGCGACGCTCCGCGCGACCCTCCTCAGCAAGGCTGAGCGCCCTCAGTGGCGCGTCAGAAATCAATCCTGTCTGGTGCGAAGATGATAGCAGTTGCGTCGCTTCTTCTGATTGTCCGTTGAGGAGGGTTCCGGAATGCTGAACTACAACAGCGCAGAAAATTAAGGTCGGAATCGACCCCGCCCCCAAACCTTTTAGCAGGCCCTACTGTTCTCCCGCCAAGATCTCTGTGCTAGGCAGCCCCGAAAGCGCCACTGATGCGCGCGACCAGAGTTACCCTCTCGATATCGAAGGCAGTACGCTTGAAGGTTTACCGACCAGAGATTGACGGCCTAAGGGCCATATCGGTGATAGCGGTTATTCTCTATCACGCCGAGTTCACGGTTGCCGGCCACACGTTGCTTCAGGGTGGATACATCGGCGTCGATGTGTTTTTTGTGATCAGCGGCTTCCTGATTTCCCGGATTTTGCTGACAGAAATCGAAGCGACGGGACGTATCGATTTCCTCAAATTCTATGCCCGGCGTGCCCGAAGAATTCTGCCTGCATTGTTCGCAGTCATTTTCGCGACGATGCCCTTCGCCTATTATTTTTTGTTGCCGTTGGAACTCACTGACTACGCGAACTCCATAGGCTCTTCGCTCCTGTTTGGATCGAACATCTATTTTTATTTTACCGCCGCGCAGTACGGGGAGCCCAATACCCTTCTCAAGCCTTTTCTTCACACCTGGTCGTTGAGCGTCGAAGAGCAATTTTATATTGGGTTTCCGGTCTTGTTGCTGATCGTGCGCCGATACCTGAAATCCAGGTTTTTGCCGTGCGTGTTGGTCGCGGCAGCCCTGAGCTTTGTATTCTGTTTCGTCACGGTACGGCACGATCCGCAACAGGCCTTCTACTCGCCGCTCACCCGGGCCTGGGAACTGCTGGCCGGAACACTGCTCGCCTATTACGAGGTGCGGCGTGGACGGCCTCGCCCCCAGCCGTTGCTCGCGGCGGCCGGGCTTATCCTCGTTGTTGGTTCACTCATCTTGTTTGAAAAGGGTACGGTTCATCCTGGCCGGGTCACTGTGATTCCAGTTCTCGGGACCTGTCTGGTGCTCGCATTCGCCAGCCGCGAGAACGCAATCGGGCGCCTGTTGGCTTCTCGGCCTGCGGCGCTCACCGGATTGGTGTCCTACTCCTTATATTTGTGGCATTATCCGGTCTTCGCCTTCTGGCGGCTGACGAGCTTGGATTTCGGCAACAGCGACAAGTTTCTCGCCATCACGGTGACGGTCCTGGTCTCAGTCGTCAGCTTTGTCGTCGTCGAAAAGCCCCTTCGCCACAGCAGGAGAAGCCGCGCTCTCTGGGTCACCTTAAGCTCATCCGTTGCAACCATCGCGGCTGCTGTCCTTTCAGCAATCATGATGGCCGGTTTTCCTCACAGATTGGATGACGTCTATTCACCTCTCGCGCAGGCGAACGAAGCACGGCTCGAAAGCACGTTTTTAAGCTTGAACGACAACATTCAAGCTGAGAAACCCGTGATCTTCATCATTGGGGACTCGCACGCCAGAAACTGGTCGATTGCGCTGAAAAATTACATCGATACCGACCGGTATCAAGTCGTGGCCCTCAGCTATTTGAACTGCATGGTCGAGATCGAGAACGATAATGTCAAAGCCCCCTCTCGCGCCAGCATTTACGACAAATACTGCATTCCCTTTGAACAATATATCAACGACAAATCATTGCTCAGCCGAACGAAAGCGATCTTCCTCACGAGCCTTCGGCCTTTCGAGTACACCGCCAACGCGTTCAGGTTCGAGCTTATTTCCTGGATGAAAAGCCACTCGGATAACGCGCGCGTTTTCGTTTTCGGAAACTATTTCCAGCTCGACGAATCGCACTCGTGCCTGGGGCTGATGTTTCAGAGAAAATCCGATGCCTCCATATGCCTGCGGGAAGCGAGCTATCCGCCGGCCAACCAGCCTTTGGCGCAATTGCCGTTGTTCCCTTCCGATCTTGCGTTCACCTATGTCGATATCGTCAAGCTTCACTGCGATTACGACAAGGAGAAATGCCTCACCAGCAGCAAGGGTGTTCCGTTCATCACAGACTGGAACCATATGACAGCAGAATTTCTGACAACCTTGATTGGTGACATTCTGGAAAAGAGAACCGCCGATCTACGCAGCGACGGCCTGCTCGATTTCCTGGTACCGCCGCACGCCAGCCAAGCCGAACGAACGGCAAGTTCTCAGCCGAACGCCACCTCTTCCGCTTCTCCATCGAATTAAGCGGTGAGACGCCAAGCTTGCGCAACTGATCGTTAGGAATTTGTTGACCATAAACTGGCTTTACTGAGCCTGATGGATGCGGCGTTCCCGCGCGTCGTCCGAGTGTTTGGTGTGGGACGGGTTTGTTCGTGTTGAAGTATTCACAGGGTTTATCGGGTGAAGCCTTGGGCGGAATTGCCGCGCTCCTGTCGCGTGCCAAACGCTTCGCATCGCAGACCATTCTGCCGGCTCTATTTGCGCTGCCGGCACTTATCGGTTCTGCGTCCCTCGCCTCAGCGGAAGATCGGGCGCTGAAGCTGTTCTTTACCCATACGGGCGAAAGGGCCACGATTACCTACAAGCGGGATGGAAAGTTCGATCCCAAGGGCCTGTCTCAGATCAACCGGTTTCTGCGCGACTGGCGAAGGAACGAGCCGACGCGGATGGATCCGCGGCTGCTGGACCTGGTCTGGGAGGTGTACAAGAAGAGCGGCGGCAAGGATTATATCCACGTCGTCTCCGCCTATCGGTCCCCTGCCACCAACAACATGCTGCGCAATCGCTCGCGCAGCACTGGAGTCGCCAAGAAGAGCCAGCACATGCTGGGCAAGGCGATGGATTTCTACGTTCCCGGCGTGAAGCTTTCAACGCTGCGTGCCATTGCCATGCAGATGCAGGTCGGCGGTGTCGGGTATTATCCGACCTCGGGATCGCCCTTCGTGCATCTCGACGTCGGCAATGTCCGGGCCTGGCCCCGCATGTCCCGGCAGGAACTCGCGCGCATATTCCCGAATGGGAAGACGATGCATCTTCCGGCCGATGGCCGCCCGCTGCCGGGATATAACCAGGCGGTTGCAAACTACAGGAAGCGCGTCAGTGCCACCGCGATCGAGATCGCCAGCACCGCCGGAGAAGACGAAGACGTGGCGGCGTCGAGCACGCCGAGCGGCGACACCAAGGACGGCAAGCTGGTGACGGCGCTGCTGCCGGCGCCGAAGAGCCGGGCCTTGAATGCGCTCGCGCAGCAGACCGGCGCGGTCGAGCGGGATGACAAAGGCTCTGCTTCGGATCTTTCATCTCTCCCGATTCCGATACCGGCGATGCGCCCGTCAGCCGTTGCGCAGGACGCGGGCGCGGACGACAGGCTGGAAACTGCCTCGATCGGCCCGATTGCAGCCCTTCCGGAGAAACGGCCGCCCGCATCGCCGGCTCACGCGCGCTTCCATCCCGTCGTCGGCGCACAGCAGACCTCCAGGCAGGACGCTGACATGATCGCCTCCCTGCCGATGATCGCGTCTTGGGAAGAAGCAGATTTCCTTGGATCGACGTCCGAAGCGGCGCTGATGCAATGGGCGCTGCATTCTCCCGGGGCGGCGTTTGGCTTGAGCGCGCCTCGCCTTTCTCCCCGCACGGTTCATCGCGAAGCGCATGTCGCGGCTTCAGACGAGAATCCCGTTCCGGTCGCCGCCACAGGTCCGTTCGACGCCAGCCGGTTTTCGTCGCTCCCGGAGGGTTGACCACTGGAAAACGATAGAAGGCGTTTCTAGGCTTGCGTCAGAGAATTGCTCAGTTGCTGTAGGGACAATGGCGGAGAGCTGATGGCGACGCGGCAATAACAGAGATGCTCTTCTCTCTCTTCGCGATCAGATCAGAGCGATCAAAAAGTTTCAACGCAAAGTTTGAACTATATCATCAATCGCCCAGTGCTCAAGATCCGTATTGATAGATCATGCGTCGCAGGAACTTCTTCAGTACCGGTGCGTTAGGAGTGCGAATGTGATCGTCGCTCGGTCGACCTCGCATTTGTCCTTTCCAACTCTTTGCAGCCCCGCAAGTCAGCGGGGCTTTATTTTGCAGAAGTACTTTGCTCCGTACGGCACCGTACGGAAACTCTTGCGGCCCGCGGGCGTTTCTTGCTTCGGATCGCGCAGAGGGAGCCTCTCCTGTCTCCGCGCGCACCCCTATGCTCTGTGCGATCCACAATACCTCAAGACACCGACCCACCATTTCATGCCGCCGTACAAATGCCGCCGCCTCAGGCAACATCTCACTGGCTCAGTGAACAACCGCGATCACCCGTATTCCGGCTTCCTCCGCGGCGCGAATGAGTGCGGCGCGCGCTACATGGGGCGAAATATTGCCCTGGATCGCGTCCAGGCAGGTCTTTACAGCCGCTATATATTCCCGGCCGTCATCCGTCGGCCAGGCGGCGATAAGCGCGCCGGCGACCTCGCCGAGCGACCGGACCAGCCTGTGTTTTTCCTGACCGTCCATTACAAGCATCAGAGGCGCGAAGTCTTCGCTTGTGTGCCAGTCCACGATACCGACCGTCTGTATTGCCATTCGTTGCTTTACCCTCACAAGAAGCCTTCCCTATCCCCTGAAACGCGGGGCCTGGATCGGCAGGTTGGCGCTTCGCCAGGAGGTCTCGGCGGTGTTTCGCGACAGACCAAAACCGTCCTGAGATGTCCCTTGAATCGGACGGGAAGCATCTAAGGCAGGTGATGCCGGGGAAAAGCCGGACCTAAGTCGGACTGGAAGGGCGGCACCTGCTGTTCATATAACAGAGTCATGTAACCTGCAGGTCCGTGGAGGGGCGGAACGGGAGGAGGAGATGAAGTTCGGCCCTGACAACAACAACCACGAAGAGCGCTGTCCGCAAGGCCACAGTTCGGCAGCGACCATCGCCACAATCGAAGCAGCCCTTTCCGCTGATCCCGACATCGACAGCAGCGCTATCGAGGTCAGGATGCTCGGTCCCGTCGTGCTGCTGGAAGGCTATATTACAAAGCCCGCCGACCGCGAGAAAGCCATCTCGCTGGCGGCGATGATCGTCGGCCAGGAGAATGTCCACGACCGGATGCTGAGCCGTTTCCCGACGCAGTAGCGAGGAGTCGGCGGCTGGGACCAAGGTCGGCTAAAGCCCCGGCCTGAAGACCTAACTCCGGAACCGTTCCTCCATTAGCCGGTTGGCACTCCAGCGGAACCAACCGCATCAATGGAGCAATAAATGAATATCAAAGCAGTAACAACTGCCGCTGGCATCCTGCTGGCATCGGCGTCTGCCTTTGCGCAGCAGTCGACGGTCACAGGTGCGGTCGGTGGCGCCGCGACGGGTGCCATCGTCGGCGGCCCGGTGGGTGCCGCCGTCGGGGGCATTGTCGGCGGCGTCGCAGGCAGCGTCATCGATCCGCCGCCGTCAAAGGTGGTGACCTATGTCGAGCAGGCTCCCGCCCCGGCTGAGCGCGTCGTGGCGAAGGAGAAGGTTGTCGTCGGGCAACCCCTGCCGGAGACCGTCGTCGTGACGCCAATTCCCGATGATCCGAAATATGCATACGCGATCGTCAACGATCAGCGTGTGATCGTCGAACCTTCCTCGCGGACGGTCATCCAGGTCATCGAATGACCCCTGGGCGGCAAAGCCGCCATTCCAATCAGGGCGCGCATGTCACACATGAGGGTGCAGGCGGCATCGCGCGTTCGAACTTCGGAGATTGATCATGAAAAGCAACCATCTCACCATGCTTCTGGCAGTGCTGTCGCTTAGCGTGTCGCCGCTTGCCACACTGCCGGCCGCGGCCCAGCAGGACGCCACCAAGAGCAGCGGCCAGACCCAGTCCGGTTCTCAAAGCACGGATTCCGGTTCGCAGGCCGGCTCCGGCAAGACCGACTGCACCCCCGATGCTTCCGGAGCCTGCCCGCAGGGCAAGGGCCAGACGACGCAACAGAAATCCGGCCAGGGCTCCGACATGAAAAAGAGCGCTGAACAGCCTTCGAACGACAACGGTTCGACGAGTGGAAGCCCCTCGGGCAAGGCTTCGACGGAAACCAAGCCCGCATCGCCGGACGCCAGCGGCGCCACCACGACCGAACAGAAGCCCGCCGCCAAATCCGGCACCACCACCACGCAGAGCGGCGATACGTCGAAGCAGCCGAGCGATCAGAACGCGACGATGACAAACAAGAGCTCGTCCGAAACCAACGTCAACAACAACACGACGACCAACAACCAGACGAACACCAAAACCAACGTCAACATCTCGGTCGAGCAGCAGACCGAAATTCGAACGGTCGTAAAGGAGGTCCATGTCAAGCCGGTGAAGGAAGTGGACTTCACGGTCTCCGTCGGGGTGAAAATCCCGAAGAAAGTCCGGCTTGAACCACTGCCCCCACGCATCGTCAAGATCGTTCCGCAGTATGTAGGCTATCGCTTCTTCATCCTTGCGGATGGCCGGATCGTTATCGTCGATCCGAATGCTCTGACGGTTGTCTACATCATCGAGGCCTGACAGCTGGTCCCGGCGGCGCCCTCTTCGCCGCCGGGCCGTCCCCCGGCACCCTCCATTGGATACGCACATTGAGTGACTCGCCTTCCTCTTGGCTTAAGCGTTTACTCAGTCGGTCTGGCGGAGGAAGCAGACCATGGCCATGTATCTCACACGCTTCAGCTACACGCCCGAGACCTGGGCGCGCATGATCGAAAAGCCTGAGGATCGCCGCGAGGCGGCACGCAGCTACATCGAATCCGTGGGCGGCAAACTCCATGGGTTCTGGTACGCCTTTGGCGAGCATGACGGATGGAATTTGTGGGAGGCGCCTGACAACGTATCGATGGCGGCCGTCACGCTTGCGATCGGCGCCGGCGGCGCGCTCAGCTCGATCGAGACCACCGTGCTGCTCGAAGTCGAGGATACGATCCTGGCCCTGGAAAGAGCGAAGTCGATCCGATACCGCCCGCCGGCAGCCTAGGTTGCGGTAGCATCAAAGCGCGCCGAGACCTTTCGGATCCGCTCGCGCTTCAGCTCATGGTTTACGCAGGCGGCTGTCGAAGAATCGCAGCCTACTCGCTCTGCCTGAAATTCCGGATGCGATCGAACAGCACCGCCAGCACGATCGCGCCGCCGATAAAGGTCCCCTGCCAGAAGGCGTTGATGCCGAGCAGGCCGAGGCTGTTGCGGATCACTTCGATCAGCGCCGCGCCGACCAGGGCGCCGAAGGCAGTGCCGACGCCGCCGGCGAGATTGGCGCCGCCGATGACGGCGGCGGCGATGACCTGCAGCTCCATGCCGGCGCCGATATTGGTGGTGACGGCGCCGAGCCAGCCGGTCTGGACGATGCCGGCAATGCCGGCAGACAGCGCCGAGATCATGTAGACGGCGACCTTGATGCGGCGCACGGGAACCCCGGTCAGCGTTGCGGCGTGTTCATTGCCGCCAATGGCAAAGATATAGCGGCCGAAGCGCGTCCAGCGCAGCACGAAGCCGGTGAGCAGCGCCAGGATGATCATGTAAAGGACGGGATTGGCAATGCCGAGGAACCAGGCGCCGCCGCCGAGCGCCAGCAGCTTGTCGTGATCGGGACCGAACTGGAAAACCACGGTGTTGTTGGAGGCGACCATGGCGAGGCTGCGCGCCACTGACAGCATGCCGAGCGTCACCACGAAGGGCGGGAAATCGAGATAGGCGATCATCACGCCGTTGAAGGCGCCGACGACAAGCGCCGTGCCGATCGCGGCCGCGATGCCGATTTCGATGCCGTAGCCGGCATGCATGGTGACCGCCAGCACCATGCTGCAGAGGCAGAGCACCGAGCCCACGGAGAGGTCGATGCCGCCGGTGATGATGACGAGCGTCATGCCGAGCGCGATGATGGCGACAAAGGTGACGTTGCGGGTGATGTTGTAGAGGTTCTTCGCCGTCGCGAAGGAATCGGTGGCGAAGGACAGGAAGAGGCAGGCGAGAATGACGGCGATCAGCACCCAGAAGGTCTGGCTGCCGACGAACTCCGAAAGCCGGCTTCGCTCTCTCTGCGCAATCGTCTGGTCAAGGGTAACTGCCATTGCTGACCTTCTTTTCTGCCGTGCCGCGCCGCTCAAACCTGTTCGATGGCGCCTGTTATGAGACCCGTCACTTCCTCCGGCGAACTCGCCGCAATCGGTTTGTCGGCGACTTTCCGGCCGCGGCGCATGACGATGACCCGATCGGCGACGGTGAACACGTCGGGCATGCGATGGCTGATCAGCACGACTGCAATGCCGCGATCGCGCAGCTCGCGGATCAGGTTCAAGACCTCGGCCACCTGGCGAACCGAGATGGCGGCCGTCGGCTCGTCCATCAGCACGATCTTCGCCTCCGACAGCATGGTGCGGGCGATCGCCACCGCCTGCCGCTGACCGCCCGACATCTGTTTGACGAGATCGCGCGGGCGGGTTTCCGATTTCAGCTCCTTGAAGATCTCGCCGGCGCGCCGATACATCGTCTTGTAATCGAGAATGCGGAACGGGCCGACGCCGCGGCTGAGCTCGCGGCCGAGGAAGACGTTGGCGGCGGCCGTCAGATTGTTGCAGAGCGCCAGATCCTGATGGACGATCTCGATGCCGTGCTGGCGCGCCTCGACCGGCCGGTGCATGACGATCTCCTTGCCGTCGAGGCGCATCGTGCCCTCGCTCGGCCGGAAGTTGCCGGCGATCATCTTGACCAACGTGCTCTTTCCGGCGCCGTTATCGCCCATCAGGCCGACGACCTGGCCGGCTTCGAGCGTAAACGACACGTCATTGACAGCCTGGATGGCGCCGAAGTGCTTAGAAATATTGGTGAGTTCGAGAACCGCAACCAGCCGACCACCCTCCCCGGAACCTGCAGGTCTGCCTTCGCCGCCAGTTGCCGGTCAGACGCCTGCGATATCGCTTTTGCCGATCTCCTCCCGGAAGAGCGATTGAGTTCATTAATGCAAAAGCGCCAGGAATCGTCAATCGAATGTCCGCTAAAACGGCCCCTCATCACAAAAATCTATTTAGTACGACAAATACAGATTGACGCGGGAAACGCGCGCATATTAGCTGTTGCTGGGGAGAGAGGTATGCTGATCCTTGTCACCGGGGCTACGGGCAAGGTCGGGCGGCGCTTCATTACTGGGCTGCTTGACGAGCCGCGATTTTCCAAAGCACGCATTCGCGCGCTTTGCCATAATCGCGTGCTTGATGAAACCGACCGCGTCAGTGTCGTGAAGGGTTCGATCGCCGACAGCGACGTCGTCGCAGCGGCGATGGACGGTGTCACCCATGTCGTGCACCTCGCCACCTGCAAGGAGATCCCCGCGGATGTGATGGACATCACCGTCAAGGGGCTGTTCTGGCTGCTCGAGGCGTTCCGCGCCAGCCCCACGGCAAAGCAGTTCATCCTGATCGGCGGCGATGCCGGCATCGGGCATTTCTTCTATCGCCATGACGGACCGGTGACCGAAAAGACGCCGCATAGCGCCTATCCCGGCTGCTACGCGCTCTCCAAGGTGCTGGAAGAGGTGATGCTCGAGCAGTTCGCCATCCAATACGGCATCAACAGCTGCTGCCTGCGCGCTCCCTGGATCATGGAGAAGGACGATTTCAAGTTTACCCTCTCTTTTGGTGACGATGTCTTCGGCGGGCCGGACTGGAAGAGCCTGGTGCCGCCGGCCGATGCGGAACGTTATGCGCGCGCCGGCACGGTGCCGCTGCTGCGCGATGCCGACGGGCGGCCGCTGAAGCGCAATTTCGTCCATGTCGACGATCTTGTCACGGCGATCCTGGCGGCGATCGACAATCCGCGCGCCGTGGGGCAGCTTTTCAACATCGCGATGGACCGGCCGGTCGATTACGGCGAGGTCGCCGCTTATCTCGCCCGCACGCGCGGGCTCGGCTCGGTCGACATCCCGAGCGAATATCACTCGAACTGGATGGATAACAGCAAGGCGAAGTTCCTCTTGGACTGGCGCCCCGTCTACGATCTGGAAAAGCTCATCGATTCAGCCTGGGAATACCGGCGTTCAAGGGAGGAGCCTCGTATCGTCTGGTATCCCGGTTGATAACAGGGCGGGCGAAGGCGTCCGCCATTTCAAAAGGGAGGAAGCTATGAGGAAGGCATTATTGCTGGCTGCTGCTGCAGTCCTGGCGTTCACGGCCGGTGAGGCCATGGCCGCCAAGAAGCAGCTGGTCATCGTCGTCAAGGGCCTCGACAATCCGTTCTTCGAGGCGATCAACCAGGGTTGCCAGAAGTGGAACAAGGAAAACGCCTCGGCCGAATATGAATGCTTCTATACCGGCCCGGCATCGACCTCGGACGAGGCCGGCGAAGCGCAGATCGTCCAGGATATGCTCGGCAAGGCCGATACGGCGGCAATCGCCATCTCGCCCTCCAACGCCAAGCTGATCGCCCAGACGCTGAAGACGGCCAATCCGAGCGTGCCCGTCATGACGCTCGACGCCGATCTGGCGGCCGAAGATTCGGCTCTGCGCAAGACCTATCTCGGCACCGACAACTACCTGATGGGCGCCAAGATCGGCGAGTATATCAAGAAGGCCAAGCCGAAGGGCGGCAAGATCTGCACCATCGAGGGCAATCCCGGCGCCGACAACATCCTGCGCCGCGCCCAGGGCATGCGTGACACGCTGAGCGGCAAGAAGGGGCTCGACGCCCTGAAGGGCGAAGGCGGCTGGACCGAGGTGGCGGGCTGCCCGGTCTTTACCAATGACGACGGCGCCAAGGGCGTGCAGGCGATGACCGACATCCTTGCCGCCAATCCCGACCTCGATGCCTTCGGCATCATGGGCGGTTGGCCGCTGTTCGGCGCACCGCAGCCCTATCGCGACCTGTTCAAGCCGATGGCCGACAAGATCGGCAAGAACGAATTCGTCATCGGCGCCGCCGACACGATCGGCGACGAAGTGGCGATCGCCAAGGAGGGCCTCGTGACCGCGCTCGTCGGCCAGCGGCCCTTCGAAATGGGCTACA
This sequence comes from Rhizobium sp. NLR8a, assembly GCF_019685235.1. Lineage (NCBI taxonomy): Bacteria > Pseudomonadati > Pseudomonadota > Alphaproteobacteria > Hyphomicrobiales > Rhizobiaceae > Rhizobium > Rhizobium sp. NLR8a. The sequence continues at coordinate 74,494 of NZ_JABDWI010000010.1, read as the reverse complement.
AGGCGCCGACCGTGATGATGGATCTCATCGCCGGCAAGAAGGTCGACGATCCGGTCTTCACCGGGCTTGACGAGTGCACCAAGGATACGGTCGACACCTGCATCCAGAAATGACGCCCTAATCGGAGCGCCCATTCCGGTGGGCGCTCCCCTGCATTACCCTTCGATTTCCGAAAAGATCCAGTCGGAAAAAATGCGCATGGCCGGCGTGACCGGCCGCGACTGCAGGCGCGTCAGCCAATAGTTTCCGAGCGAGATGGCGGTGGCGAAAGGCTGAACGATCGCGCCCGAGCAGAGGTGCCTTGAAAACATCGCGGGCGGGGCGAGCGCCACGCCGAGCCCTTGCAGGGCCGCCTCCATCATGCCGACGGAGGAATCGAAGACGATGCCGGCATTGACTTGGGCCGCCGGCGGCACGCCCGCGGCCTGGAACCAGGTGCTCCACTCATCCGTGCGGTAGCTGCGAAGCAGCGTCACTCCGGCAAGGTCTGCCGGCGATTGGAGATCATCGGCCAGTTTCGGGATGCAGAGAGGCGAAAACGGCGCTTCGAACAGGCGCTCAGCCTGCGTGCCGTGCCATGAGCCGCTGCCGAAGCGGATGGCGAAATCGAGCCCTTCCGCCGCCGGATCGACGCGGTTGTTGTTGGTGGAAATGCGCAGATCGATGAAGGGATGCCGGCGCTGGAAATCCGCAAGCCGCGGCAGGAGCCAGCCGACGGCGAAGGTTCCGACGACGCCGAGGAACAGCAGCTCGCGCACCTGCCCTGCCTCGATCCTGCCGAGCGTCGTCGCCATCTGGTCGAAGGAGGCGGTGACCGTCGGCAGCAGCGCTTCGCCTTCCGCGGTGATCTTCAAGCCGCGGGGAAGGCGCTGAAACAGCGCCACCCCCAACCGCTTCTCCAGGCCCTTGACCTGCTGGCTGACGGCCGCCTGGGTGACGCAGAGCTCGATTGCGGCGCGGGTGAAGCTCAGATGTCGCGCGGAGGCTTCGAAGGCGCGGAGACCGTTCAGCGGAAGGAATGGACGAACCATGTAAGCCCAAGATTTTCTTTTATCTCCCGCGAGATATCATCGTTTGTGATCGGAAAACAGCGCCTTTAAACGCGGCCTGAGTGCGCTTCACGCTCTGTTGACCGACCTTTGGAGGATGACCGATATGAATATTATTGGGGTAAGAATTTTATCAGCCGCTTTGATCTCGACATGCACTTGCGCAAGCGGCTTTGCCGCCGATGCCGCGAAAGTGAGGGCGATCGCCGACGCCGCGATCAAGCCGGTCATGGAGAAGAATGCCATCCCGGGCGTTGCCGTCGGCATCACCATCGATGGAGAGCAGCATGTCTTCACCTATGGCGTCGAGTCGAAAGAGACCGGCCGGTCCGTGGCGCCGACGACGCTGTTCGAACTCGGATCGATCAGCAAGACTTTCACTGCGACGCTGGCATCTTACGCTGACGCGAAGGGCGGGTTTTCGCTTGACGGCAAGGTGAGCACATATCTGCCGGCGATGAAGGGCAAGCCGTTCGGCGATGTCGCGCTGATCAATCTCGCCACCCATGCCGCTGGCGGATTTCCGCTGCAGCTGCCTGACGACGTCAACACCGAAAAGCGGCTGCTTTCCTATTTCGCTGCCTGGGAGCCCTCTTACGCGGCGGGGACGCAGAGAAGTTACGCCAATCCAAGCATCGGCATGCTCGGCTACATCACGGCGAAGGCGATGGGCGGCGATTTCACCGCCCTGATGGAGGGCAAACTGTTTGCCGCTCTCGGATTGAAGAACACCTTTATCAAGGTGCCAAAGTCGCGGCTGGTCGATTATGCCCAAGGCTATAAGCGCAGTGGCGAGCCGGCGCGGCTGACCCCTGCCCTGCTCTCCTCCGAAGCCTATGGCGTGAGATCGACCGCCGGCGACATGATCCGCTTCGTCGGCGCCAATATGGGCCTGGTCAAGCTCGACCAAACGCTGCAGCAGGCGATTGCCAGGACCCATACCGGATATTTCAGCGTCGGGGCGATGACCCAGGATCTGATCTGGGAGCAATATGCCTATCCCGCCACCCTGGCGAGCCTGCTCGAGGGCAATTCGGCCGCGATGCTGAAGACAATTCCGGTCTCTGAGTTCAGGCCACCGATGAAACCGCGTGACGACGTCTGGATCAACAAGACAGGCTCGACTAACGGCTTCGGCGCCTATGTCGCCTTCATTCCCAAGGAACGCCTCGGAATCGCCATCCTGGCCAATAAAAATTATCCCAATGAGGATCGGGTGGCCGCCGCCTATCAGATATTGACCGCGCTTGCGGCCGACTGATCGCAAAGGGTGCAGTCTGCGTGACGGACGCGGAGCGGACTGTTTACGCGTCGTCCGCGAAGCACAGCGAGGGCAATGCTCTGAATCAAGTGCTCGTCTCGAGTCGGACCTTAGCCCGATGCGCGACTGCGCCCTTATGATAGAGAACTCTTTGCGACTGACGGACATGCTGTAGTCGAGCCGGCTATAGCATGTCCAACAGTCCGCAACTTCGCCCCGCAGTACACAGGTCGATGCTACCTTAAGTACTGAACATTAATAATTAAGATTAACGCGCGAGTATTTCTTAGAATTTCTCTAGGCAATTGCCAGTTCTTATAGGGAATGCTAATAGACAATTACCTTTTTGAAGTCATCAGGGGCAATGCAAATGAAAACTGTATTGATTTCGGGCGGAGCTGGTTTCATCGGATCTCATCTGTGTGACCGACTTCTGCTCAGGACTGACGTTCAGAAACTCGTCGTTGTCGACAATCTTTGGACCGGACTTTTCGAAAACATAGAGCACATCAAGGACCCGCGTTTCCACTTCGTGAAATCGGACGTCGAAACCCTGCAGACCTCCGATAAATTCGACGAAATCTACCACCTTGCCTCTCCCGCGTCGCCGCCCTGGTATATGAAGGAGCCGAAGCGGACGATTTCCGCCAATCTTCTCGGGGCAATGCGGCTTCTCGATCTTCTGAAGAAGGGCGGTCGCTTCGGCTTTACTTCGTCTTCCGAAGTCTATGGCGATCCGCTGGTCTCGCCGCAGCCGGAATCCTACAAAGGCCAGGTCGACTGTACCGGGCCACGCTCGTCCTACGACGAGAGCAAGCGCTGCACGGAATCGCTGCTGTTCGAAATGCAGCGCACCCAGGGGCTCGACGTCAAGGTCGTCCGCCCCTTCAACATTTATGGCCCCCGCACCCGCGCCGACGATGGGCGCGCGGTCTCCAACTTCATCACCCAGGCGCTCTTGGGCCGGCCGATCACCGTATTCGGCGACGGTCTGCAGTCCCGCAGCTGGGGTTATGTCGACGATATCGTCGACGGTTTCGCCCGATATTTCTGGATAAACCAAACCGACTATAAGGGGCCCCTGAATGTCGGCAACGATCGCGAGATCTCGGTTCTGGAGGTCGCGCAATATGTTTCCCGCCTCGTCGGCGGCGCGCCGATCGTCTTCGAGCCCTCCCCCCCGCAGGATCCCACCAACCGGCGGCCGGACCTCAGCAATGCGAACTACGTCATGCCCGAGTGGTCGTGCAAGATCACTTATGAACAGGGTGTGGCTCTGACGCTCGACTGGTTCAGGGAAAAACTGAAGACGGACCAACAGTCGTCGCAATTGCGAACGGCGCGGCGCTAATCGGGCAGCTTTCGGACGCACGAAGGCTACTCCGATTTTCCGAACTGACGCATCGTGCCTTCCGAAGATCGATCTCGATTCAGGCTCGATGCGCACGGCTCAAGGGTGCGATCGAGAGTGTATGGATGCGAGTACCAATCCCGTCTGATCTCAAGGATATGAATTTTCCGGTACCCCTTTACTATCTAGAGCTTTTCCGGGTTAGATTGAATCATTCTGTTGGCTCAAACGGAGTCGGATGGTCGACCGGCCGGCGCGCGCCGTAGCCCAGCTCTACGGCCAAGCCGGCCGGTCGATCAGCCGGCCCGTTTCAGCCAACCCGAAGGGCCGGGCATGCTTCCGCCAGGATCAAAGGCGATCGGCTCGGACGTACCTGGGTATGCCCGTCGCAAATCGCCTTTGCCCTGACGAAAACCTGCTCCGGCAGAATGCTTCAATCTAACCCGGAAAAGCTCTAGCCTCGGCTGCAGCAGTCCGGCCGCTACGATTTACTCGTATTTTCATCGAGTGCTGAACGCAATTTCGCCTGCATCCACTGGAGGTGCTGTTCGAATGCATGCGCGCGGAAACTGGCGTTATTGAGGAAGTTCAATGTGAAGTCCGACAAACGCGTAGGGACGTTGTTCGGCAGAGCCTGCCATTCGGCAAGCGCCACAGGAAGATATCCGCGTATTGCCTGACGGTTCAGCCACGGACGGAGGTGCCGTGCGTCCCACGGTTCGGCGCCGATCTGGTGACACATGTCGCCGACGAGTACCGTCCCATTCACGATACGAGCAGCGAGGGGGCGACGTTCCGCCAGCATGGCTTCGGCTGCCTCAAGGCCTTGGTCCAGATTGATCTCGAGCACCTCGATTTCGTTGGCCGAAGCAGTCGGATCCGGCGGAAGCCGCCAATCCTCACCCAACACTTCGGCGGCGCCGCGAAGATAATGATATCCATTGAGCTGCCGCTCTACCTTCTCATAGAGCCTGCGAAGGCCAGCCTTTTCCAACATTTGGAGGACGCGTGGACCAGCCTTGACGAGGGGGTCAAGGACAAAACCGGCTCGGGTGGCGATGATCCTTCGCAAACGTTTCTTCCACCCCTTTCTTCCGGCAAACCGATGGATCTCGAGCAGCCGCTGTATGTCGGGGTGCTTGCGAGCCATCAAGGCATCGGAGCGTCCCTCCTGATGCCTGCGCACCATCTTTCCGGTGAGTGTCATCGTCTGATGTTCGAGATGATAGCCGAGTGCGTCAGGAGCAAAACGAATTGGAACTCCCTTTTTGATCAAACGGAGACCAAATTCGAAGTCTTCTCGTGCACGGGCGAATTGAGGATCGAGCCCGCCCATAGCTTGAAATAGTTCCGCATCCAGCGACAGGTTTCCTGTCAGCACATCGGTAAAAGCGAACCGATGTCCAGGGAGGGACACGCGCTCGAAGTGCCTCGTCCACCATTCGCGGGCGCTGAGGCGGAAGCGGTCCGTCGCAATGTGCGGAAGTGGCGGATAGGGGCCTATCACTACGCCCCCTGGGTGGCGCTGATGTTCACCGACATGCGCCCCAACAAAGTTTTCCCCGGGCTCAATGTCGTCGTCAAGGAAGATCAATAAACGGCCGCTCGCGACCTGCGACCCCGCATTACGGGCGAGTGCCGGACCGACGCCCGGCAACGACAGGGTACGAAGGGGAACGCGGGTACGAAGCGACGCGAGCATTGTCGACGTGTCGTCCTCACAGCCGTCCGCCACAACCAGGATTTCGAATGCGGGGGTCCCATCTCGCTGAGCGTCGAGCTTGCCCAGAAGCGACCTCAGCATGGCGGCACGGTTATGCGTTGGTATGATAACGCTGATGTCAACCATCCTTATGCCCTGCCTTCGCTGCTCGCGCCCGCGCGCGCAGATAACGGACCGGGCCGCTCGCAGCCCCTCTGAACTGGGTTAAGGCGTCGTTGTAAGGCAGGCTGAATTGGTGTGTCTGTCGACGTTGAAAAACTCGCCGAAGAAGCCTGATGTAGGAACGAACCATGCGAGGTAGCGCACGCGGGTTTCCCTCGAACACGAGGGCCTTCGTCAAGATGGCGAACGATGCAGCCTCGTAGCCATACATCTGCTGCTGCAGTTCCTTGCTTGAGCGACGATGGCGGTGCCAGTTCAGAGCCTCGGGATCGTAGATGATCCGATAACCGGCTTCGAGCACACGCCGGAACATGTCCGTGTCGCCACCCGCAAGGCTGAGCGTTCCGGCGTCGAGGGCCTCGTCGAACCATCCTACCGCGTCAACGATGGTTCGGCGCAATGCCATATTGACGCCGGCACCCGCATGCCATCCGGTGAACGGGTCAAGGTTGTGGGCGTCATAGACCTGGCGCCTGAAGCCACGGCAAAAACCGCCAAAATGTTGAAAGGCGATCTGCGAGTCCGTTTCCAGCTCTGCCGCCATGGTGAGGCCGGTTACGGCCAGCACCAGGGGGTCCTCGAAATTGCGAAGCAAGGTTCTAAGCCATAGCGGGTCGGGGACCGCATCGTCGTCGATGAACGCAACGACGTCTGCTCGTGCGTTGCGAAGGGCAGTATTGCGCGCGACGTCGAGACCAGGGCGCGGTTCGCGCAGATATCTCACAGTGTTGAAGCGGCTGACTAAATCTCGCGTGGCGTCGTTCGATGGGGCATTGTCGACGACGAGGATATCGGCCTCATCGGGCATAGCCAATAGCCCGATGAGGCAGCGCTCCAGATCTTCGGTACGATCGCGCGTGCAGATCACGACGGAAGCCTTCGGCAGCTGACTTGGCCTCGGTGACGGGTCAGGGAGGGCCAGCCGATGCCTCAACCAGGCCTCGAACACCGACGAACCGGCCGCAGACAGAATTCGTTCCTTAATTGGCGTCTTGCCGCCTTCGGTGTCGAAGGCGATCACGGCTTGGCCGCACGGACGACCGGCGACCCGGATCAGCACAAGCGCGCCCTGATAGTCACCCGTCGGTTCAAAATCCGGCGGAAGGTCAAGAATGTCGATGTCTCGAACCGCAAGGCGCATCAGGAGTTCGGATCCAATCTGGGCTGACCCAATGAGCCGTGGTCCGGCGAGGCGGCGGGGCGCGACTGCACCTGCTGCCACAGTGTCGGAGGATTCAGCATACCCTTTCTTGGGCCGGGTCCGGTCACGGCGAGCGGATAGACTTCGGCATGATAATCGTAAACCTGCTGCCAATCTGCCGAAAAAAGGCCCACCGTAACGCGATAGTCGCCCGGAGCCAGGTCGATTCGATTGAGTGTTGTTTCGATGCGCACCGTGTCCGAGTCTACGACAGGAGAGAATTCGGCCAACTTGCTGTCGATCTCGAAGCAGCACGTATCGTCCGCAGCGTAGACGCCGATGACGATAATGGCATTGCGATCTCTGGTGGCACCAACATAGGTCAATGAAATTGACAGCCGGTCGCCCGCAGCGATGGTGCTTGTCGGCGTGCTTTGCTCATTCAGCAACGCCACGGCTGTGATCTGGAGTTCACCATTGCCGAACCGGCTGACCTGCGGCACCAGTTCGACGGGCAATTTTGTAACGGCGAACTGTTCGTGCTGGACGCTGGCGACCTTCGCCTCGACAGCCGAGGTATATAGCGGCAGCATTTCGTCGATTGGCCCGTAGCCCACGACGCGGCCGGCTCTCAGGAACAGCACGTGATCGCAGATTTCTCTTATCTGCGAGACGTCGTGTGACACGAAGAAAATAGTGGCGCCGCCATTCAGTATCTCCTTCACCCTTGCAATGCACTTCTGCTGGAAGGCTTGGTCGCCCACGGCGAGGGCCTCATCGATAAGCAAGACGTCCGGGCGCACATGGACTGCCACGGCGAATGCTAGGCGCATGCGCATTCCGGTGCTGTAACTGCGAACCGGGTTCTCAACCGCCGCCTCCAACTCGGCGAAGGCCACAATCTCGTCAAACCGCTCGGCAACCTCGGTTCGCCGCATTCCCGCGATAACGCCCAGCAAGTAGATGTTCTCGCGCCCCGTCAAGTCGTCGGTCAGCCCCGCCCCAATATCGAGCAAGGCGCCAATTCGACCCACCACCTTGATCCGCCCTTCGTCGGGACGACCAACGCCGCCGATCAGACGCAGCAAAGTGGACTTCCCGGCCCCGTTCAGCCCGACAACGCCCACAGCTTGCCCTGGCGTAACCGCAAAGCTGATATGGCGCAGGCCCCAAAAGCTTTTCGACTGCACCATGGACCGCCTGGACAGAAGGTAACCCTTCAAGGTGGTGGAGCGCCCCCCCCCTTGCGCACGATAGCGTTTGCCGACGTCGTGGACGGTGATGGCGCCTTGTCTCATAGTTCGTCCACCAGGCGCGCGCTGCCACGCTCGACCAGCCAAATGCCGGCGAAGAGCATCGGCAAAGAAATCAGCGCAGTCTTCCAATAGATAGCAACGGGAGGCCACGCGTGTTCGACGAAAATGGCGCGGTAGCCCTCGAGAATCCAGGCCATCGGGTTCAAGGTGTGAATTAGCGCCATCGGCTCACTCGCCTTAAGCGGGCTGTAGAACACGGGCGTCAGGTAGAAACCCAGCATCAAAAATACACCTACCAAATGTTGAGTATCGCGGAAATGGACATGCGCGATCGCAACAAGATAGGACAGACCCATCGTGAACAGCGCCTGCGCAATGAAAACGAGTGGAAGTGCCGCGATGCTTAAAGTAAGGCCCCCGGTCTCGATAAACGAGATGATGAAGAGGAGTGGCAGAGCGAGCAGAAGGTGCACTGCCTGTGTGATGACTGCGACAACAGGGAGTATCCCGATCGGAAAGCCTGGCCGGCGCACCAATTCGCTGCTGCCGGTTATGGAAGTCGCCGCTGCGGGTACAGCAGTGCTGAACCAACCCCAGGCCAACACACCGGAAAAGACGAAGGTGGTGTAATGGGGAATATTTAGGGGAAGGACGTGACGAAAGATCAGGGAAAAAATCAGCAGCTGGCTCAATGGCCGCATCAAGGACCAGCCGAGGCCAATTGCAGACCGTTGATATCTCATCTTCAGATCGCGTGCCAGAAGTGCTAACAGCAGATCGTTCCATTGCAGACAGATGTGAATCAACGCCTTCCACCGATCACGACGCCAGTATTGGTCCCCTCGCTTCGCGCGATCCAGCGCATGATCCTTGAGATGCTCAGGCATTTCGGCTCACTTTTGCCATCGGTTAAATACACCTTGCCTCAAAGTAGTAAAGATCATCATACTCGCGAACTGACACGGTAACTCCAGCGTGATCTTTATCGCAGGAAGCAACAATTATGCCCATAGTTTCCATCATTACACCGGCGCATGGAGCGGAAACAACACTTTCCTCGACGTTGGAGAGCCTGATAGCGCAAAGTCATTCTGACTGGGAATGCATCATCATTGATGATGGCTCAACCGATCAGACCGCCGAGATCGCGGACCGTTTCGCAGCTCGGGATACGCGCTTCCGCGTGCTGCGGCAGGAGCAGAGCGGCGTGTCAGCTGCTCGCAATGCGGGGCTGGCAGAGGCGAAAGGCGAGTGGGTCGTCTTTCTCGACTCAGACGACGCGTTGGCACCGTCCCATCTCGAGATCATGCTGCATCACACACGAACTTTGCCGCAGGCCGACATTCTGCATTGTGGTTGGCGCCGCCTGAGACATGGGGCTCCCTGGTGGCAGCCTCACCCCGCGGTGAAAATGGACAATCCGTTTGCCGAAACAGCGCGCTATTGCCCCTTCGCGATTCACGCCGCCTTGCTTCGCCGGTCCCGGCTTGCAGAAATCGGCGGCTTCGATCCAGAGATGAAAATGTGCGAGGACTGGGACCTGTGGCAGCGCCTCGCCCGGACTGGCGCCGAGTTTGCGCCTGTCGAAGGCCTGATGGCTGATGTTAGCGTAACGGCCGGCTCGCTGTCGTCAAACAGGGTCAAACATCTCGATTTTGGTCTTAAGGTGATCCGGCGCGGCCACCATTCCGATCCCCGCGTCACCGATCCGGTGCCGGCGCTCGCCCAGGGAATAACGCAGGCCGCGTTGGGAACAGCGTGCTGGTATCTCGCAATCTGGCTCGTCGGCGCCTCAATAGGCCAAGGCGACAATCCTGGCGAACTGCTCGACCGAGTGGCAGAGCCTATTCCACCTGACGCCGATGTCTACGCGCTCATTGCGGTAATGATAGACGGCATTGTGGTCGGCGCCTTCGCGGACGAGCCGATTTGGCCCGGACTTTGGGCGAAGATCCAGGACAAGCTTCCCGAACTGGAGGCTTGGTTTAATCGGCATGGTCCCCAAGAAGCTTTTGGTTCCCTGTTGGTTCGTTCAATGGAGCGAAAGGTCGCTGACCAACTACCCACCAACGTGCTCACCACGATCGGAACAACAAGGATACAGCCAATTGACTTGGATCGCCCTATCGTCGACCTCATCTTGCCCGGCATTGAGCGGTTGCGCTGTTGCATCTGGCGAGGTCCGACCCCGCTAGGGCAAGTGGAGTTTGTTGTCTTTGGAGCAATCGAAGCCGATACGATACGAAATCGACTCAGGATGGTGTTCGGCCCGGAGTTCGATCAGGATGACCGGCGCGCCTCCTCCGCCAACAGGGCAGCGCCAAGCCACCGCGGAGTAGCTCGACGGGTGCTGAAGCTCATGGCGAAAATATCATATTGGGCCAAAGCTAAGAGAGTCGCGCGTCGGTGGAGCAGAGAGGAGCCGACACCGACACGCGTCGAGTCGATATCGGGCATCGCGCATGCTGGGCGCGTTGAATTCGATCGAATCGTCGAAGAGGAACGTCAGCGGGCGGTTGCAGCCTCGACCCGGATGTTAAAGGAGACGCCGTCGAAAAAAACCGGACCGGTGGGCGATGAGGTGCCAAGGTACGATACGGAAGCGTACTGGGAGGAGCTTTTTTCCCAGGTCGATCCTTGGGACTACCGAAACAACTATGAGACTGTGAAATATTTCCAAACACTGTCATTGTTGGACGATCGGCGCTTTTCAAACGGCCTTGAGCTGGCCTGCGCGGAAGGAACCTTTACACGGATGTTGGCCGCCCGCGTCGACAACCTGCTGGCAACCGACATTTCGGCGTCGGCGGTCGCTCGAGCGGCCTCGCTTCAGGACCATGATTCCACGGTAGCCTATCGCCAGTTGGATCTTTTGCGCGACGACCTGGAAGGGCCTTACGATCTCATCGTCTGCAGTGAAGTTCTGTACTATTTCGAGAACAGAGAAAAGCTCCGGCAGATAGTCGATAAGATTGCGGGCAGTCTTCGCACTGGTGGTTGGTTCGTTACCGCCCACGCCAACCTCCTGGTTGATAGGCCGAATGAGACAGGATTTGGGTGGCCGCATGAATTCGGCGCGATTGGCATAGGTGAGATGTTTGACCAGCATCCGGACTTAACTCTCTCGGTTGAAGCCAAGAGTCCGCTTTATAGAATCCAAAGGTTCGAGAAGGTAGAGCACGGGGGCTTCCTTGAGCCGACACGCGTGGAAGTAAACACGGCGCAGCCTTTGCCTCTTCAGGTCGCCAGCCAAGTGCGCTGGAGAGGCGGGCAGGTTGTGGAAGCGGCCGCCGACTGGAACGATGTCCCGATCTTGATGTATCATCAGGTTTCCGACGACGGCCCGGAACAGCTTTCTCGATACCGCCAGTCTCCGGAGGCTTTTGAATCTCAACTGGCCTTCCTGCGCGACGCCGGATGGCGCGGAATAACATTGGATCGGCTGCTTGCCTGTTTCGACGAAGGTGCCAAACCGCCCGAAAAGACATTAGTTCTAACCTTCGACGACGCTACACGCGATTTTATGACGCATGCCCTTCCGCTGCTGCATCAATACGGCTTCCCATCCTCACTCTTTGTCCCAACCGAGAGGGTCGGCGGCTCTGCAATATGGGATTCGGCCTATGGACCGCCAGCTCCACTGCTAACTTGGGAGGAACTTGCGGCGGTCGCGAACAGCGACGTGACGCTGGGCGCCCACGGTGCCCGGCACGTGCGTTTATCTGCCCTGGCACCGGAGAGCCTGTTGCGAGAGCTTGCTGGCTCCAAAGCTATGCTTGAGAAATGCCTAGGTCGCGAAGTGCTGGCGGTCGCATATCCGTACGGCGACTTCGACCCCGCTATCCGGGACATAGCCGAACAGTGTGGCTACCGGATCGGGCTAAGCTGCGTCGGTGGCACGGTGCGGGCGGATGCAGATAAGCTCGCATTGAAAAGACAGGAGGTTTTTCGCGGGATCACCCAGTCAGAGTTCGCAAATCTGCTATTTGGCTGAGACAAGAACGGAGGGTTCCACCGTCCAACCCGCATCGTACTTTGTTCCTAGAGCAAAGCGATGATTGGCGTTTGGAGAGAAACAAGATTCCCGTTTCAGCCATGATCGGGCCTTTCTTTTGAGGCTCCTCATTGCCTTTGATCCCGTGTCGACCGCAAGCATCTTGGCGGCAATTGGCTTGTCATGTCGCGACATTGTTGCCACAAGTTCGATGAGCGCGCGGTATCGGCCCTGTTCAACCGCCTTCTGGACGAGCCACCGGCCACAGCGGCGTAGGCCGACACGGATTACAAAATCCTTTTCCGGGTGTCTCTTGAGCATTTCCTCCGCGACCAGAATCCAGGACCTTAGCATTCGCGTCAGGTTGGATGACATGTTGTCGGGGGTTTGGCGATAGCCGACAAGATGATCCGGCACCACCACAAAAGATGAGAATTCAGCGGCCAAGCAGTAGAAGAGGAGATCTTCACATCCCTGCGCGTCACGCTGTTGGAGTGAGGCGTCAAATCCTCCCGTCGCGTCAAGAATATTCCGCCGTACGAGTGGCGAGCTTGCATTTCCAATGAAGTTATCCGCAAGTACCTCGTCGAGCACATCTCCCTCGATGGAAACTTCATTGCTGCGGTAAATGATGTAATTCTTGTGGTCAATCATCGCATACCAAGTGTAGACCAGCCCGACTTTAGGACCGCCTCTCTCCAATGCCGCCAATTGTCGCTCAATTTTATCAGGTGACCAAAGGTCATCCGCATCAAGGAATGCCACTAGGTCGGCAGACGTAGAGCGCCAACCCGCATTTCGAGCAGCCGCGACGCCGGAATTTCTTTGCTCTAATACTCGCACGCGCGGATCTATGTCAGCGATTGCTTGCGCAATAGCCAGGGTATGGTCCTTAGAACCGTCGTCCACCACGACGATATCGAGCGCTTGATGTGTTTGATTACGAACGCTGCTGATTGTTTCAGCCAGAGTTCGTTCCGCGTTATAGGCCGGGATTACAACAGCAACAGTTACATCACTTCTTGCCGATTTCTTCAAGCTCTCAACTCCGAAGTCTCCACGATCGCAATTAAGATACACCAAGATGCAGGCTTGAGTGTCAATAGATGGAATAGTGGTTACTCGACAAAGGTATTTCTAGCCAGCAGCTGTTGGTATTCGATAGATTGCCGGTCCCGCTGCGCTTTGGCGCGGGCCGCGCCAATCATGCGCGTTCGCAGGATGCCGAGCTCAAACTCGCCGATGCCGACATTCATGCCCAACAACGAACTTTAGCCCGACAAGGAACCCACACCCGTCGAGATCGATGACGCGCAGGGCTTTGGCCAAAGTGCGGCCGCTCAGAGGAATTGGACCCCCTATCCCGCTGGTCGGCGGATGGTGACGCTTCAGGACGAAGGCCTTGTTCCGGCACCTATCGAAGATCGGCCGGTGCGGCGGAAAGTCCGTTGCGACGCCTCGAAGATGGAGCATCTCCGCCAATCGAGAGAAAACGAAATGCTTCGGAACGCCGGCGCTTCCACTCTATCAGCAAGACCCCTCCTTTTAAGTACAATTGAGAAAACCACAAATATTAGGCACACTGAAAAGGCGATAAATTGTGGGAAAAGCATAATCCACAATAATAATCCGTGACAATATCGAATTTAATGGCAATCATAGCTTCGTACTGCGCAGGCAATCTTGCCCGAGGACCCGTCACCACCCCGGCGGGTCCTCAGCTTTGCTGACCAGAGTCTTTCAGGGTTAGCTTGAAGCATTCCGCCGGGCCAGGTTTTCGTCAGGGCAAAGGCGATTGGCGACGGGCATACCCCTGGTAGGTGCGAGCCGATCGCCTTCGGCTGGAGATGCCGGACTGATCGCCGGCCGACTCCGTTTGAGCCAACGGCGATGGTTCCGGGGTCGGACAAGACGAAATCAGCGACAACACAAGCAAGGACCGAAGCTCCGGTGCAATGACGGGGCAGTTACGCAGGTGATATTATTGTCGATCAAAGATCATCCTGCTGTGGGTTATATTTGGTCACCACATCTTATACATATCATCAGCAAAATCTCATTCATCTTTCGGTAGAAATATAAATGCAACTTTTGTCTGAAATGAATGTTTTCATGGTTTGATATAATTTGATTTGTATTATGCTCTCCTTGGGGCTTATTAATTTCTGACCGGTAGATAACCGATATGAATTCTTGTTAGAAAACATAAAACCGCTCCGGTTATTTTGCCCATCGCCGTGTCGGCTGCGCAGCAACCAAATAATACTTTTGAAGGGGCACAACGACCGGCGACCCGGCAGTCTTCGGATCGACCGGCACCGAAGACGTGGCGGCGCAATTCGATATCAAAGAATGATGATCTTGAGGCGAATGACGCTTTGAAACAGCGGTGAATCAAGGAATTATCGCCGTTCATCACGCCACCGACCAGATGGCATGAAGCAGCTTTCGACTGGTCATGACAATTCGCGTGATGAGCCGAGACCCTCGGTACGACAAGCCGCAGCCTAAGAGACGTCCACCCTTGTTCAAGCGCCCCCGCATGGAACGATGGCTCCGGAGCACCCAACGCCTCGCCGCAGGCAACAAGCCCCGAATGTCCGCTCACGACCAAACCTGTGTCGAAATGGTCGCACCTCGTCATCGAATTAACCGTTCATAAAGCATTTACTTGCTCAACTTGTAATTTGTGTCATGGTCACTGCAAGTAGTGAGGAGCCGATCTGATGAGTGATATGGCATCGCAGATTCCGGAATTTGGTTATGATGAACGCGTGATGATCTGCCGGAAACAGATTGAGAAGGCGGTTTATCAGTTCATTGCAAACACGAAGGTCGAGGGGTGCGATCCGGCGGAAGTCGCAATGGCTATCGCCGACATTGCCGACGATTACATTTTACTGCTGGCACAGAAGCGCAATTTGACCCATTGAAATCAGGGATCGGCCAGGCCGGCCGGCGCCAGACGCCCCTGAAACGAGCATCGCCGCCGTCTCCTTGCCCGGAGACAACGTCAAAGAAACCGCTTACCATTCATTTGAACCTATCTTTCTGCCGGGCATCGAACAAATTCTGACCAAGCGGCAATCATCCGACAGCCCACGAGGCGCCGGGCCTCTCCGAAGCTAATAATTCAGATGGATTGCCGATACACTGGGCCTGCAGAGCAGCTGGCATTTCAGCCGGCAGCACCCGTCTCTTGAAACGATCGAGACCCTGCTGTTCGCGACCATCACCGGTACACGGGCGCCCATGACCTCGGAGCCCACGCTATTTTTCACGGTTTATCCAAAGTTCTGAAGCAGCAAGGCACCGACCGGCACATCGCCGGGAACCGCAATCGATTTTCGGAAAGCGCGATGCCTGGATCAGGGTGTTAAAAGCGTCCTTTGTGCGTCCGATAGGACGCACGGGGCTCTAATGACTTTTTATGCTCACGAGGGGAACCGGAGAGCTCAATTCGGCCAACTCTCTGGTCAGCCCCTCCCCGACTTCCTGCTTCACCGCCTCAAGAGCAAGGTCGAGGCAATTCGCCGCGAATTGCAGTTTGACATCCTGAGCAACCTGGCGTGCATAGGCGATCATCCGTGCCAGTGCGACCAGTTCGTCCAGACCGTCTTTCGCCCCTAAATCTCCATCTATTTTAACAGTCGATGTCACGCCCATGCCCATTTCTCCAACGAATGGAAGGGATGATACGCGGGCTGACGTGGTCGGGCCCGTGAAAAAAGCGTGACACAACTCTCGGTGACGGTCGTCGGCTTCACTTCACAATACAGGCCGTGTGGAGAACGAGGTTTCGCGCAGTTTCCAGGACAAATCGGCATGCACGCGAATATCGGCAGTCGACTGCACCACCTCTAGCAATTCCAGTGCATCGACGCGCTTTTGATCAACGGAATGCGACACGAGGGCAGTCAGAAGCTGCGGGCGATCCGGCTCAGCTACGCCAGCGCATTGCTCGACGATTGCCCGCCACGTCCGTCTCTTGAAGAATATTGCGCTCGCGGCGTCCTCGATGACTTGGCGCCGCGGATCTGGGAGCAACTCATTCCTTTCCATGGCATCGAGCGTGGCGCTGACATTTACGAGCGGTATCGTCAGCGGCTTGCCGCCCAGTGCGCTCGGCGCATGCACGAGCGCGACGGCGGCATCATCGACCAGCCGACCCGTCCGGTAGTCTTCGAAAATGCGGCCGATCCCGATCATCCCGAATGAATGACATTCCGCAGCGCGCAGCGCGCCCATGCTTGCCGCCCCAAAGACCGTCACGCCAAGCGAAAGAGCACGGAGAATTTCCTTGTGCCAGACCGGCGCGGCGTATTCGAAACCGCCATCGATCAGGCCGATGACATTGGCACCCTGTTCCACCACAGCCAGAACATCGCCCTGCGTGGCGGGCGGCAGGACGCGTATCCCCTCGCCGGCAAGTGAGGCTGCGTCGGGAAGACTGGGACCCGCGAAAATGACCTTCAAAAACCTATCGCTCTAGCGAGCGCCCTTGTTCCAAACTGGCGAGCACGCGGCCCCTCCGGATTTTCGAGTTCGGGGATAACGACCTTGACGACGCCAAAGGGAAGCGTGTTGTCGCTCAGGCGTACGGCAATGACCGAACTGATCCCCTTGTTTCGCAATGTCTCCAACACATGCTGCAGCAAATGCGTCAGATCCCGTTGTTCCGGCGTTCGGTGGCGGAAAGGACCGGCAGCCGGCGAGACCGGAACTGCGTCGAAGGCTCGCCGCATCAGCGGCGGCAAGGATCTCGAGAACGTGGCGGGAGAAATATCGTCCCTGGCTCCGCTGATATAAGTAAGTCTGGATTGCGCGGCTTCCGTTACCGCCCGGATGGCCGCGCGCACGGGAGACGGATGGGCTCCCGTACCACCGGTCACCTCGACAAGGCGAATGTCGCTGCCGCCGCGGCAATCCCGCTGGCCTGGAGCGGAATCGCCGGGACCCAGAATGGCGGTGAAGCAGGGAATGGCGATGTCGCTTGTGATATCGAAGAGCCTGAGCGCCAATCCTGGTTTTTCGATCTTGTCGATCAACCCGGTCAGTGCATCGTCCCGGAAGCCGCGGGGGTCGACGCAGCCGGCATAACGATCCCTTTCCGCGCCAACCTGCCACAGCACATGCGCATCCCGCTCGATCCGTTCGAGCACCCCGTGGAAAACGGCCTCCTCGATATTGTTTCCCGATGCCAGGCCGTCAGATGACATCCAGTATCGCGCATCACGCGTGCGGTCGAGCAGCACTGCTTCAAAAGGGATATAAATCGTTTCGCCGGTGAGGATGTTGATGCCGGCCACCCATTCCGTCTCCTCGTCCGGCCCGAGATCGGGTTTATGCATGGCGATCAGGCAGTTCAGCGTATCGATCTTGTGCCCCATCGCCTGCAGACCGAACGAGGTGCTGCGGACAAGATCGACGAAAGGTTCGCCGGCAACTGCCCGTTCAATGGCCTCCATGACAGTGGACACCTTGGCATCGAGATCGGTCAGGCCCTTTCCTTGAGCAATCACGATTGATCGCGAATTCGGAGTATAGGCGCACCAGACGGGAATTCCGACGTCATCAAGCCCGGTATGTCGCGCAACCCTCGTTATGCCGAACCGAGCCAAAAAAGGCTCGACGCGGGAAAGGGTTTCCCGCGGCGATAGGATCCTGTCGGAATACATGGACCGGTCCGTCAGAATGCCGGCTCAGCCGTCGACGTGACCGGAAAGCGCGACCTGCGCCGACGAAACGGCGACGGCTAAATCGACGCCCTTCACGAATATGCCGCCGGCTTTGCGCAGGCTGCTCGCAGTCGCCAATTCCCCCGTCGGATTGAGCGGCTTGACGGTGCCTGCGTCGAGATCGGCTAGCCAAAGACCTTCCTCGCCCGGTATTCCTATAATGACAGCTTTCGCCATGGTATGCCCCTCAGCTATTGTTAAAAACCAGCCTTCAACAGGCCCTCCCGATATAGCTCTTTTTGCCAGTGCTCCTTGAAGGGAACGATGGCGAGCCACTTCTCGACGTCGAACACCGGGTTGATGCTTTCGGCGCGCTGCCGATGGAAGAGTGCCCGTTTTCGATCGCCGATCATTGCGCAACTGGCCGCGGCGATACGATGGGCCGGTGCTTTGTCTTTCATCGCCTCGACATAGGCGATGGCCTCCTCATACTGTTCCAGGAAGAAACTTGCTCCCGCGGCACACCAGAGATAGGCGTCAGGTGCGATCGGATTGAGCGAAATTGCCTTTCTGATCTTGGCGAGCGCGTCGCCGGGGCGGGATGCATGCACGAGCGTGTCGGCATGACTGTAGATGACATCGGCAAAATGCGGACTGAGCTCTTCCGCCAGATTAAGGGCTGCGACGCTGGCATCCACATCACCCAGATAAAGTCTGGTGACCCCGAGCTCACGATGGCCCGCCGCCGATTCCGGATCTCGCTCGATTGCGCGAAGCGCATGCTGCTCCGCCAGGTGCAGCAGTTCATCGTTTCCCTGCGCCGTCACGAGCCACTCGCTGGTGAACGTTCTTGCCAGCCCCGTAAATGACGGGGAGAAATCCGACCTATGCGACAGCGACAGCCTGAATGCCTTCCTTGCCCGCCGGATATGCGGCAGCGTCAGCTTGCTCATCAGGCTCGAGCCGACGAGATAGGCGTGATAAGCCTCAGGATTGGCTTCGAAACGTAGCCGTTCCTCCTCGTTTTCAGCCAGCTCACGCGCCACCGACTCGGTCAATTGCTGGGCGATAACCCGCCTTTGACGCGGCAATATATCGGGGGTCATCTTAAAGCGATTGGCCCAGACGATCTCATCCGTGGGGAAATAGATCAACTGGGCGAACAATCCCTCTTCGGAAAGTCGGGTATCGAGAAGATAGGCGATCGAGTGCCTGGCGACCACCGCGGCTTTTTCGGAGTCGCGGCGGATCTGTCCGGCCGTGTGCGGAGCGACAATGGAAATATGCCGAAGCGCACAGAGTTCGATTGTGACGTCTT
The DNA here is from genome assembly GCF_019685235.1 of Rhizobium sp. NLR8a. Lineage (NCBI taxonomy): Bacteria > Pseudomonadati > Pseudomonadota > Alphaproteobacteria > Hyphomicrobiales > Rhizobiaceae > Rhizobium > Rhizobium sp. NLR8a. The sequence goes on along the minus strand of NZ_JABDWI010000010.1, from coordinate 55,561 downwards.
CGATCAGGGCGTTGGCAAGGGCAAGTCCGGCATCGGCGTGCTTCGCCGTCGGGGGAAGCAACACCAGACGGGGAAGGATCCGCGGGATCGGCGATATGCGTTCGATATCGGTCGACTGGCTGCCGGACTCGGGACGCTTCACCTCCACCCTTGCATGACCGCCGCCATCCGGCAATCTCTCGCCGAACGATGAGCCGCCGGATAGCCGATGCAGCAATGCCCTGACCTGCTCGTCATTTGGATCCCGCTCGAGGATTTGCAGGGCGGCGCTGGAAATGATGCGCGCCGCACCCGGCTTTTGCACATCGGGCACCGCCTCCAGCAATGCTTGCCGCAACTGCAGCGCATGGGCGTCACGCTGCGCCCTGATCCAAGCATCTATCTGCTTTGTCGCCGGCTTGATATTTCCGATGAAACCGCGCTGGGTCGATTCGGCGATCGCCTGTAGTCGATCCAGCGGCGGGCCGCTGGCCCGAAAGACATCCAGATCGCTGGAAACCGCCTGCTTGTTGAGGCACACCATCGTGGCACTGAAATCGAAAGCTATTTCGGTGCGTCCGCCGTCCACCTCGCGGATGCGGGACAGCATTTTGCGCAAGTTGAGCCGCGCCAACTCGGGCTCGACGTCGCTCCATAGAAATTGGGCCAGTTCATAACGGCTGAGTTCATGGCTCCCACCCGCATAGATATGGGCCATCATCAACAGACCTTTGATCGGATAGCGAACCGGCTCGCCATCCGATTCAGTCAGCCGCAGATCGCCGAATGTCTGCAGATGAAGCACGGCCCGTCCTCAGTTGTGTATAAAAGGATCCTGCAGGTCGCTGTCGACGTCAGGCAATCCCGTCATCGCCAGAGTTTTGGCCAAGGCCACCAGCTTCTGCCTGATGTTGGGATCCTCGATGGCGATGAACGCTTTATTGAGCGCGAGCCCTTCCTTCGAGGATAAAAACTTGTTCAATTCGCTCGTCTCGCCTTCGATCGGCCCGGAACCACCGTTCTCGAAGAAGAAGCCGACCGGCACGCGAAGGATCTCGGAAATGCGCTGAAGGCGGCTGGCGCCGATCCGGTTCGTTCCTTTTTCGTATTTTTGAATCTGTTGGAAGGTGATGCCAAGAAGTTCGGCCAAACCATGCTGGGTCATCCCGAGCGTCTTTCGCCGAACTCTCACGCGGTTGCCAACATAGACATCGATGGAATTCGGCGATTTGGCCTTCATCTGCTTAAGTCTCCCGCTTCATCAGTACGCGCGCTGTATAATGGAGAGTTTAAGCAAGAATGCAACTAAAAGTAAATATTTCGTAACGTTTTTTTTCAGCACAGCATGCAGTAGAAACCAACCCTGAACTACTGCGGCGAACGACACGATGTCGCGCCGACTGGCTAAAGCGGCTTGTCGGCGACGGCGATCATTGATTTGGCGAAGGCAGGAATTCTTCCAACATATTCGAAACGGACGTTATCGAAGCCGGTCTCCAGCAACAGTGTGCGCAACGTGTTTTTCGACCAGAACTTGATATGCCCATGATCCTTCAACGGCATGAAGTGATCGTCCATTTTTCCCGTCGCAGCCAGTGCAAGATTCTTCAGATAGCCGTGATAGGGCGTCGATATCACCGCGATGCCGCCCGGCTTGACGAGATCAAACATCGTCGAGGTGAAGCTCTTCGGATCGTAGACATGCTCGACGACCTCCAGGCTGATAACGGCACTGAAACTGCCATAATCCCGGGACAGGTCGTCATAGGCCGAGCCAACGCTCAGCGCCAGCCCGGGATGACGGATATTGGCCTTTCCGATCCCGTCGCTGGAGGGATCGACGCCGACGACATCATATCCTGCTTTCGCAAGAGCCGCGGCGGCCCCGCCGGTGCCGCATCCGAGATCGAAGACGTCATTTTCCGCAGACCCGTCGAAATGATCCCCCAGTACATCGAAGATTTTGGGCAATATGTAGGAGTGTGCGGTTGTCGGTTTGGCGTGAATATAGGTGGTTGCGTCTAGCTCGATGGACATGGTCTCTCCTTTCTGCTGTTGCGCGCAAACCCTATCGATTAATACGTCGAAAATTTGATCGATTTCACCTAAATTCGTCAGCATATAAATATATGTTCTGCAAAACCTGGAATTCGTTGGATAATTTTAAATGCTTTGCGCGAAAAAATTGCGGAAATCAAGCTAATTTACCCGATAAAGATAGGAAATATCCAAATATTACCGACCGTTAGTTGAAATAAACATGTCAATTCAACAATCTTTTCAAAAAACTCGAATTTATTTCAATCCAGTTCCGAGAATGCCCGTTTATGCGATCACAGAAGCGGCAAGATCAGCGGCTACCTCTCGCGGAATTGCCGAACGCTGTGGTGGAATTCTCGGCTGGAATGCTGTTGAAGCGCTTTCGGCGAACCTGTCGCGCTTTTCATGAGGGCGCGGATGAAAGAGCGCGCTCGGTTGCAGACACGAAGCCAAAGATATTTAACCGGATCATGTATACTCCAGACAGACCAACGAAACCCTTCTCGCGTGCCGGAGAAGACAAGCTTGCCCGATAATTCGTCGCCCGCATATGCGAAACAGCCGGCAGGAAAACCGCGGATTCCCGTGATCTTCTGGTTGTTGCTGACGATTTCCCTCTCGCTGGTCATCGGAACGGTGCTTCTGTCCAACGACATGAAACATTTAAAGGCGGTTGGGCATTATTTCGGCTTCGACCTTTCCCCCCCTGAGGTTAAGCCGTCACCGCCCAAAACCCTTCCCCGACCGGCGCCGCCGGCAGTCTACAAGCTTCCCCTGCATGCCACCGAAGCGCCCATGGCACAGACCGCGTCGGCCTTTCTGCGCACATGGCGCATATCCGGGCCTGCAATGTGCGCGGCGCTGCGCCAAGCTGGCGTTCAGACCAGCGAATGGGCGGCGGCCAGCTTCAACGCCGGCACGTTCGAGTGCTTTTACGAGCACAGCGCCAAGCGCGAAAAGGATCAGCTCGCGAATTCAATCTTCGTCATTGTTCGTGGCGATGCCGCCGGCACGATCAGCAGTATGCGCGTGAAGGTCGTCAATCCCGGAACGGATCAGAACGGCCAGCTCGATCCGGCTATCCTGCGCATTTTCGAAACCATGCTGCGTCAACCGCAATGGCTCGATTTTCATGAGACCCTGAATGCGATAAAAAACCTGAAGGATGTCAAGGAAGACGGCTTCGGAGCCAACATCGCCTTCACCCACGAAGTGCTCAATCCGGAGCGCTACAATTTTACCCTCTCGCTGGATGCAACGTCGGGCCCCCAAAGAAGGGCGAGGAATTACTTTTCCGGCAGAACATGGCTTCCTGCGCCGGAGCCCACAATTGCGGCCAACCGCATGCAGCCGCAACTTCCCCGTCAAGAGCCGCCGGCAGAAAATCGCAATTAGAGCCGCGTGCGGCGCACTTCAGACGATGCGACTTGCATCACCGTGATATCTGGACAGGATCCTGTAAAGCTCCATCAAGCTGACTGAACCTGGCCGTTCGGCCCCTTCACCGCCGGCCAGACGCCAGAGACGCTCCACATTGAGGTCCTGAGTAGCCTGCGCAAGTTCGTCGTTGAGCGAGCGGATGACGCGTGCCGATCGACGCAATCGCAACGAGGTTCTGACGAGCGCGCCGAACAGGAGGAGAATGATGCCGACTACCCCGAGAGCAAACGTCGCGAACTGCCGATCATCAAGAAGGGATACGCCGCTGCGAACAGGCGCCATAAAAAAAGCGGCATTTTGAAATGCCATACAAAAATAGCTCATCAGGTAATTAAACCAATCTTTCATAGCGAGCTTCCTCCCGCAGCGGTTTGATATCTTGGATCATGCAGAAGAATCTGGAAATTACCGTCGTTATCCACATCGCTGAAAAGACATCGAAAGTTGTACCGATATCCTAATTAAGATCGACGGCGATGGATCGCAGTCCGCAAGCTTGACCCGTTGATTCCGCCGCAGACGTTAAACACAGCCAACAGTGAGAGAAAGAGTGAATAGAAGACGTTTCCTCGCCTCCATTCCGCTCGCCCTGTTATATGCGCGCGAGGGTCAGGCTTTGGCGCAGGTGCCGCCGTCCGCGGGGCTGCGCGCCCTTGCCGACAGAAAATCGTTTCGATTCGGTTCGGCGATCGATCCGGAGGATGTCGGCAATCCGATTGCGTCTCAGATATACATCGACAACGTCAATTCGATAACGCCGCGAAATGCGCTGAAGTGGAATGCAACGGAAAGGCGGCCAGGCGTCTTTTCCTTCGGGCCCGCCGATCAAATCGTTGCGTTTGCACGCAAAAACAACATGAGGGTTTATGGACACACGCTCGTCTGGTATCGCACGCCCGACTGGGTGTCCGCCATCACCGACGCTGAGACCATTCGGGAGGCGATGAACCGTCATATAAAACAGGTTGTCGCTCGCTATAAGCGGTCGATCGATGCGTGGGATGTGGTGAACGAACCTTTGGAATATGATGCGCCGGATCTGCGGGACTGTATTTTCCGACGCCTTCTTGGCGACGACTATATCCGCATGAGCTTCGACATGGCACACGAGGCCAATCCCGACGCGGTGCTGGTTCTCAACGAGACGCACCTGGAGAAAAAATCCGGCGTGTTCGAACAGAAGCGTGCACGCATCCTGAAGATTGTCGAGGATCTCGTCGCCAGAAAGACGCCGATCGGCGCCGTCGGGCTGCAATCGCATTTCCGCCCCGGTCTCGATCGGATTGATCCGGAGGGAATGGGCCGATTCTGTGCAACGCTGAAGGGTATGGGTGTCGGGGTTTTTATCACCGAACTCGATGCGTCCTGCCACTTCCTCAGCCGGGAGACGAGCTCCACGCCGGTCTCCTATGCCGAGATTTTCGGTGACGTGATCACCATCGCAGCCGAGCGTGGTGACTTGAAAGGCGCCACCGTTTGGGGCATGTCGGAGAAATATGGCGGGCTTGACGAGAAGGACACCAAACCCGGCGCCACATGCACGAAGCGCGTTAATCTTTACGACGAAAACAACGATCCGAGAAGTTCGATTGACGGCATCAAGCGGGCAATAGAGGCAATGTGATCGCCAAGACAGTGGAGACGCGAACAGATTCATGAGAAAAGCCGTTATTTACGTGGAAAAATTTCTGCCTGCCAGCCAGGCATTTGTTCTCAACCAGGCAGTGGCGTTTCGCTCCTTCGAAGCTGAAATTCTTGCCGGTTCGCGAATCTCTTCCGCCCATACGAAAAAATCCACTGTCCCGGTTCATGACATCCGCCGGTCTCCGGTCGCGCGGGCCGGTGAGCTGCTTCTGAAAATCCCGCAGATCGGGCTGCCCTTCCTGTTTCCCGCGATCAGCCAAGCCGATCTTGTCCATGCCCATTTCGGCAAGAACGGCTATGTCATCGGCCCCCTGGCGCGGGCCGCCGGCAAGCCACTGGTCACGACATTTCACGGCTTCGACGCCACCTATCGCGGCGATCCTAAGAAACCGGGCGGCTTCAATCAGGTGCGTTTCTTCGCCAAGGGCCGGAGCGAGATGGCAGGCTGGAACAGCTGGAACATAGCCGTTTCCGATTTCATCCGAGAGCGGCTGCTGGCGCTCGGCTTCCGCGCCGACCGCGTCTTTCGCCATCACATCGGCATCGATCTCGATCTCTTCAAAATGGAGCCGCGTCCCCGAAAAAAGGGATTGGTGGTTTCCATCGCCCGTTTCGTCGACTATAAGGGCCACCGCTTCATGATCGACGCGCTTTCACGCGTGGCGGCCGCCGGTACCCCGGTTGAATTCGTCATGGTCGGCCAGGGACCATTGAAGGAGGAAATCGAGGCCTTGGCGCGCCGTTCCTTGCCAAGCGTCACGATCCATGAAAATCTGTCTCAGACTGAGATAAGGGATCTGCTCGCCAGTGCGGAACTCTATCTTCATGGCAGCGTGACGCTCGACAATGGTCATGCGGAAGCCTTCGGCCTCGCCAATCTGGAAGCCGAAGCCGTCGGTACTCCGGTGGTCGCATTCCGCTCGGGGGGCGTGGGCGAAGCGATCGAAGAGGGGAAAACTGGTTATCTCGTGGAGGAGCGGGATGTCGCGGGCATGGCGGAAGCGGTCGGAAGGCTGCTCAACGATCAGGCCCTGTGGACAGCCTTCAGCGCGCGGGCACCGCTTCTGGTGGCCGAGCGCTTCGACATATGTCGTCAAACGGGGATGCTAGAGGACTACTACAGTTCCGTTCTAGACGAATTTTCCAGCCGGGGTCGGACTTGATGGTGCAGACAGGAAAGAAGCCGAAATGGGGACTGAACGTATTTCGGCCGCTGCGGAACGGGATCGTTAAGGCCAAGTGGCTCTATTACACGAAATTCTGGGGTATGGACATCGATCCGACTGCCAGCTTTTCACTCAGCGTGCGCTTCGACAAGACCAATCCGAAGGGACTGCACATCGGCGCCGAAACCTACGTCGCCTTTGAAGCCGCCATCCTGACCCACGACCTCACGCGCGGGCTTTACCTTCACACGAGGATCGGCAAACGCTGCTTCATCGGCGCCCGCAGCATCATCCTGCCCGGCGTCGAGATCGGCGACGAATGCGTCATCGGCTCCGGCTCGGTGGTGACCAAGAGCGTGCCGCCGCGCTCGCTCGTGGCCGGCAACCCGGCCAAGATAATCCGCAGCGACATCAAGATCATTTCGCGTTACGGACGCATGGCCCGCGAGGACGAAACGGTCACGCAGATCGTGACGCACTTGCCGACTGGAGAAGCACGATGAAGATGTTTGCCTATCGCGGGAAACACGAGAATTTCGGCGACGAACTGAACCATTGGCTCTGGGAACGTCTGCTGCCCGGCTTCTTCAATGACGATGAGAGCCGGCTCTTTCTCGGCATCGGTTCGATCCTCTACGACAATTTCGACCCGAACATACAGAAGATCGTCTTCGGCTCGGGCTATGGCGGCTACACCAACGCGCCGAAGGTCGACGGCACCTGGACCTTCTACTTCGTGCGCGGAAAGAAGACTGCCGAGGCCCTCGGCATCGATCCGAGCTACGCCATCGGCGATTCGGGCATCCTCACGCGCAGTTGCTGGGATGCAAAGAGCGTTGAGAAGCGCTACCCCGTCTCCTTTATGCCGCACTACGAAAGCGCCATGTACGGCAGCTGGGACAAGGTCTGTGAGCTCGCCGGCATCCATTACATCGATCCCCGCTGGTCGGTGGAAAAGGTTCTGACCGAAATCAGCGCATCGCATAAGGTCGTCTCCGAGGCGATGCATGGCTGCATCATATCGGATGCGCTGCGCGTTCCGTGGCGGGCGATCCGGCCGATCGCACCAAGCAATCGCGCCAAGTGGTATGATTGGGCGAGTGCGCTCGATCTGGAGATCGATTTCGATCCCATCGGCCCTTCCAACCTCGTCGAGGCAGGCGCATCTTTGGTGCGGAAGAACACATATCTGTTGAAGAACATCACGTTCCGTCACCGCCGCATCCGGCAGTTGACCGGCAACTATGTGTTCGGCTCGACCGTCAAGACGCTGCAGCGGGTGGCTGAGAAGCCCGGACAGCTCAGCTCCGACGAGGCTATCGGAAGAGCGCACGAGAAAATGCTGGTCGAGCTGGATCGGCTGAAGCAGGATTTTTCCAACGGCCAGCGCCCTTTGATGTCGCAGACCCCGTGACGAGGCAATAAGGCATGAAGCTTTCTAATTCCGCCAATATTCACCGCTCCCGCAAGGGCAAGAAGCACTCCGGATGGGACCGCAGCCCGCTGAAATGGTCAACGTCATCGACCTCAGGAGCCGTTCGCCCATGAGCAGTGTTACCGACCGGCTGATTCAGGGCAGCATGTGGCTGAGTTTGTCCCGCGCCATCGTCAACGGGCTCTCGGCGCTTAGCACCTTCGTGCTCGCCTGGTATCTGGTGCCGGCTGATTTCGGTCTCGTCGCCATTGCAACGACGATCCAGGTCATTCTGAGTTCGGTCACCGAACTCTCGCTCAATCAGGCGCTTATCCGCCACGAGTCGCCCAGCGAAACGCACTTCAGCGCGGTCTGGACCCTGAGCGTGACGAGAAGCGCGATATTGGCGCTGCTGTTTGCCGCCGCATCCTATCCGATCGCCGAGTTTTACAACGAGCCGCGGCTGACGAGCGTCATGCTCGCCTTGAGTTTCAGCCTGCTCTTGAGCGGTCTTGCCAATCCGCGCCGTGTCATGCTCCAGCGCGATCTGATCTTCTGGCAGGAATTCGTCCTCAACGTCTCGCAAAAGCTGGTCGGCTTCATCGTGACGGTGGCGATTGCGGCCATCTATCAGAGTTACTGGGCTCTCGTGATCGGCACCCTCGCCTATCAGGTGACCAATATCATCGTTTCCTATACCGTCCTGCCGTTCTGGCCGCGCATCACCTTTCGGCATGCACGCGAATTGTTTTCGTTCTCGGTGTGGCTCACGGCCGGACAGATCGTCAACACGCTGAACTGGCGGATCGAATATCTGCTGATCGGAAAGCTGCTCGGCGCCACGCAGCTCGGCCACTACACGGTCGGCAACACCCTTTCGACGCTGCCGACGCGCGAGGCCACGGCGCCGTTGAACCAGACGATCTACCCAGGCTTCTCCAAGGTCCGCAACGATCCGGTCCGGCTGGTCGCAGCCTATCAGCGCGCCCAGGCGCTGCTGGCCGCCGTGGCGCTTCCGGCGGGCATCGGCATGGCCGTGGTGGCCGAGCCAATGATGCGGCTTGCCTTGGGAGAGAAGTGGATTCCCGCCATCTTCATCGTCCAGGCGCTCGCATCGGTGTTTGCCCTGCAGACACTCGGCTCGCTCGTCCAGCCGCTCGGCATGGCGAAGGGCCATACGAAGATGCTGTTCATCCGCGACACGCAGATGCTGGTGGTCCGCATTCCCATCATCATCGCCGGCCTCATGATGGCCGGGCTTCCGGGCGTCGTTTATGCCCGCGTGTTGACCGGCCTGATTTCCACCGTGGTCAACATGCTTCTCGTCAAGCGCTTGATCAATCTGCCGTTCTTCCAGCAGCTCGCAGCCAATTTCCGCGCGCTTGCCAGCGTCGCCTTGATGGCCGCCGGCGTCTGGGGATTGTCGCACATTCTGAGCATGCCTACAGACAAGCTGCACTTGGCGCTCTATCTCGCATTGCTCGTCATCACGGGCGGCATCATCTACGCCGGGTCGAGCTTTGTTCTCTGGGTTGCGATGAAAAGGCCCAACGGCCCGGAAACTGAAGTTCAGCGTATCGCTGTCAAGTTCCTGTCAAAAGCAAAACGTATTGCCGTACCCAAATCGGCCTGAAGTTAAAACGAACATCAACAAGAGAGGCAGAATGACCAGCCAATCCAGATCGGAGCTGATCGCAAAACTCAACGGCATGATCCATGATTGCCTGAAGGACTATGTCTCGCGCGATGAACCGCTTGCGATTCTCGACTTTCCCGACATCCGCAATTGCGGCGACTCGGCGATCTGGCTGGGAGAGATGGCCTATCTCAGGGATCGCTTCGGAAAGCGCCCGGACTATGTCTCCAGGCTTCACGACTTCTCCGCCGACGAGCTGAAACGGCGTGTGCCGACCGGCCCGATCTTCATTCACGGCGGCGGCAATTTCGGCGATATCTGGGTCGCCCACCAGGACTTCCGTGAAATGATCATGGAACGCTTCCCGGATCGGCAGATCATCCAGTTCCCGCAGTCGATCCACTACAGCTCGCCCGAGCGCATCGAGCAGTCCAAAAAGGCCATCGGACGCCACAAGAATTTCGTACTGCTGGTGCGCGACGAAGAATCGAAGGAGTTTTCCGAGAAGCACTTCGACTGCACCGTGCGGCTGTGCCCGGACATGGCCTTTGCCATCGGCCCGCTGCCGGAAAGGGCGACGCAGATTCCCGTCCTCGCCATGTTGCGCGAGGATGCGGAACGCGTCGGCGGCGGTGATCGCAAGATTCCTTCCGATATTCCTGTGGAAGACTGGATTACAGAATCGAAGCGGAAGGTGGACATCGCCAAGAAGTTGGGCGTAGCCTCGGCTTATCTCGCATTGAAGCCGAGCGAAGTTGCCTTGCGCAGGCTGGACGCTGCGGCTCATAACCGCTTCGAGCGGGGCATCAGTCAGATTTCGCGCGCCCGCGCGATCGTGACCGATCGCTTGCACGTCCATATCTGCTCGCTGCTGCTCGGCCGTCCGCATGCGGTGCTGGACAACAGCTATGGAAAGATCCGCCGCTTCATGAATGCTTTCTCCGGCGGTACCGACCTTTCCTACAAAGCGACATCGCTCGAAGACGGAATCGAGTGGGCGCGTCAGCAGGCTGCCAACGGACGCGTCGCGGAGAAAGAAGCTGTGGGCCTGCGGGCTTAAGGGGGAATTCGATGCCACTTGTCACCTTCATCATCCCGGTCCGACATCAGGACAACGCGCGCGATTGGAGCAAGCTGAAGGCAAATCTCAGCCAGACCGTGGCCTCCATTTCCAATCAGACCAATGGAGATTGGCGCGGCATCATCGTAGCCAACGAAGGCGCCGACCTGCCTGATCTGCCGGAAAAATTTTCCGCCGTTCGTGTGACGTTTCCGCCGAACGACATGCACGAACTCGGAAAGGGCAGCAAGGAAGACTTCCTCGATGCCTTCCGCGCCGACAAAGGCCGGCGCGTTCTGAGCGGCATGCTGGCCGCGGCCGACAGCCGCTTTTTCATGATTGTCGATGATGACGATTTCGTCAGCTCCCGGATCGTGCAATATGTATCGGAAAACCGGGATGCCAACGGATGGACGATCGACAACGGTTACATCTGGGACGACGGCGGCAATTTTCTGCTGGGACATGACGACTTCAGCCATCTCTGCGGCACCTCGCTGATCATTCGCGCCGATCTGTATGAACTGCCGCAGCGGTTTGAAGACGCCTCTCTCGACTGGATCAAGTCGATGCTGGGCAGCCACGTCCGCATTGCGGACATTCTTGCCCAGCGCGGAGCGCCCTTGACCAAACTGCCTTTCCGGGGAGCAGTCTACCGGGTCGCCCATGGCGGATCGCACAGCCGCGCGCCGAGCCTGATGCGGCAGTATTTTCTCAATCGTGGCGTACTTCTGAAGCCGCGACGGTTGTTGCGCAATTTTCGCAAGCTGAGGGTTCTCGGCGGCGGTTATCGGCGCGAATTCTTCGGCGGGACGCGGTCGAATCCCGCATAGCAAAACGATCCGTCCAATAGGCATAGGTAGTCAAATCATGAGGCTTTTCTCTTTCGACTTCACCAAGAGGGTTGGTAACTGATGTCGGATCTTTTCGTCAGCGTGCTCTTTTCATCCTATAATGGCGCCAGCCGCCGGCTGCGCCATACTCTGGATTCATTGGTGAGCCAGGAGCTTCCCCATGATCGATGGGAATTGATCGCTGTCGACAATAATAGCAAGGACGATACGTTCGACCTTCTGAAATCGTATAGCGAGAAGCTTCCGATCACCATCCTGCAGCAGCGCAAGCCGGGAAAGTCCAGCGCGCTGAATCTGGCCTTGGATCGGGTGAAGGGGGATCTCGTTGTCCTTACCGACGACGACATCCGCGCCGAACCAAATTGGCTGAAAGCGATCGTCGACTGTGCCGCAGCCCATCCGAGCTATGGCGTCTTCGGCGGCAGAATCGTTCCAGATTGGGAGGAGGAGCCGAAGGACCGCTTTATCGACTGGATTCCCATGGGATCGACGTTCGCGATCGTCGATGAAACACAAAGCGGACCGTGCGATCCGACAAAGGTTTGGGGCCCGAACACAATCGTTCGGCGAGAGCTGCTGGGGACAAGCGTACGCTATCGAGAAGATATCGGCCCTCTTCCGGGAAAGATGTTCGCAATGGGTGAAGACGCTGAAATCATCATCCGCCTGGCCGCGGGCGGAGCCAAATCCTATCGTTGCGCCGAAGCCGTGGTTCACCACTGGATCCCGGCATCGAGCGTGACCGAGGATTGGGTGCAGAAACGCGGCGAGCGGCTTGGCTACGGCATGCCGGCACTCTTTCCTGATGAGGTGCCGGAGGGCGTGAGGATAAGCGGCGTTCCATTGCCGACCTGGATCGAAAGCGCACAGTGGGCTTTCCGTGCTGCCCTCCTCTATCTCCTGCCGCGCTCAAAGAAGCGTTTCTGGGCGATTTGGAAATATTACTACATGCGTGGCTATCGCGCCGGTATTCGCCGGTACGTGCCTCAGACAATGGCACAGTGATCGATTGCCCAGGAGGCAGTAATTTGAGACTATCGGTGCTTACCAGTCATTTATGGCAGTATTTGCGTCCACGCATCGACAGCGTTCTATCGGAGGCCCAAGTCATCGGCAAGACGTGAGCCGAATTCGTACTGGCAGGCGATCCGACGGAAATGAGGGTCTGGAGCAGCAAATGAGCAAAGTCAAGGTTACAATACTTTTCTCGACCTACAACGGAGAGAAGACTCTACCAGCGATGCTTGAGGCACTCTGCGCCTCCACCCTGCCGAAAGAAGAATGGAAAATCGTTGCTGTCGATAACAACAGCAGCGACAACACCGCAGCAGTCCTGAATTCCTATAAGGAGCGGCTTCCGCTGGAAGTTTATTTTGAGCCGAAACAAGGCAAGCAGCATGCATTGACTTTGGGCTTCCGCCATCTGGAGGGAGAACTCGTCATCTTAACCGATGACGACGTCATTCCCGCGCCGGATTGGATCGAGCAGTTTCTGACCTTGGCAGATGAGCAACCGCAGTTTGCCATATTCGGAGGTTTGATCACGCCCGAATGGGAGGAAAAACCTGCGCCATGGTTGATTAAGTATGGGCACCTGGGAGTTCTTTATGCTCTCAATGACGATCTTCCCGAGGGCCCGATTTCAGCGGCGTTAATATCGGGGCCGAATTCGGCCTTCCGCCGTTCCGTTTTGGGGCCCGGCTATATCGTACACGACGGTCTCGGTCCGGATGCCACTGTCGCTCAGTTCCCGATGGGTGAGGATACTGCCTTCGCTCTGAGGTTGGAGAAGAATGGAGCCAAGGCTTTTCACTCGCGGCATCCCAGGGTTCGGCACATTGTAAAAAAGGGCTATGTCAAAGAAGGATGGGTTTTGCGACGCGGCGAGCGCTATGGCATGGGTCTGGTTATCGTTCGGCCGGACCTGTTCGAGAGCAAAACGAAAATCGCCGGTCTGCCGGTCGTCAGCGCCCTGAGATGGCTTCTGATGGCGCCGGCCAATGTCGTCGTCAAAAGGTTTCCCCTAAGCGGCCTTCGCTTCAAATTGCTGTGGGCGCAGTCGGTGAGACAGGGAATCCTGCGCCAATTTCTGAAGCAGCGATCTGCGACGAACAAAACGATCTATTCTCAGGTTGGCGCCAAATGATGACAGCCCTCAGCCACAGCACCGACAGGAAACGCTCCAGCTGCGAAGGCAAGGAGCAGGATTTTCGCACTTCGGGAGGCGAATCGGTTTGACGACTGATTTAAAAATTAGTGTCATCTTTTCGTCCTTCAACGGCGCTAGTAGACGGCTTCAGCAGATGCTGGAGTCGATGCTGGGCCAAAACCTTCCGGCTGAACAATGGGAACTGATTGCCGTCAACAATAACAGTGAAGACGAGACGCAGCAGCTTCTCAATCAATATGCGGAGAAGCTTCCAATGGTTGTCGTCAATCATCCCCGGCCAGGAAAATCAGGAGCCATGAACGCCGCTCTGGCAATAGCTCGAGGAGCATTGATCGTTTTTACGGACGACGACATCGAGGCGGATGCGAATTGGTTGCGTTCGATTGCGAGCTGCGCAGAGACGAATCCGGATTACGGCGTTATCGGCGGCCGGATACTTCCAAATTGGGAGCATTATCCTCATGGAGACCCGCTGTTGGATTGGATTCCCATGGGGTCAACCTTCGCCATAGCCGACCAGGAATCCAGCGGCCCATGCGACCCGACAAAGATTTGGGGTCCGAACACAACAGTGCGTCGTGAACTGCTTGGCAGCACTGTGCGGTTCCGCGAAGACATCGGGCCGCTTCCCGGAGGTCTTTTCGCAATGGGAGAGGATACCGAAATTGTCAATCGCCTGTCCCGAAACGGCGTGAAAACATATCGGTGCGCCGAGGCCGTCGTCCATCATTGGATTCCAGCCTCGAGTGTGACAGAGGCTTGGGTACAGAAACGTGGGGAGCGTCTTGGCTACGGAATGCCGGCGCTCTTCGCTGAGGACATTCCCAAGGGTTTAAGGATCGCGGGAGTGCCCTTAAGAACTTGGATCGAGAGCGCCAACTGGGCGGTTCGGGCAGCTCTTCTTTATCCTTTGCCGCGATCAAAGAAGCGGTTCTGGGCCATCTGGAAGTACTACTACATGCGCGGCTACCGCGCCGGACTTCGCCGATACGCACCGGCGGGAAATCATTCTGGTCGACTGGTGCAGGAGGTCGTGCGGTGAAATTATCGGTGCTCATCAACAATTTCAATTACGGCCAGTATTTGCGTCCATGCATCGACAGCGTTCTGTCGCAGACCTATCCAGATTTCGAAGTGATCGTCGTCGACGATGGCTCCACCGATGATTCCCAAGAGATCCTTGCTTCCTATGGCGAGCGGATCCAGACCGTTTTGAAGGAAAATGGGGGCCAAGCCTCAAGCTTCAATGCCGGTTTTGCGGCCGCGAGCGGCGATATCCTTTTTCTTCTCGATGCCGATGACGCGTTTTTGCCCGGAAAACTCGCGCGCATTGCCGAGGTCTATGACCGCAACGAGATCGACTGGTGCTTCGACCGTGTGACGACCAATGACGGCGACCAGCCTCCCGCGGAACTGCAGGTGACGCTGTTCGACAAGCGCGACACGTTGCGCAGGGGCGGCTTTCCCTCGCTTCCGGTGCCGACCTCCGGCTTGAGCTTCCGCCGCAACCTGCTGTCCCAGATCCTGCCGATGTCTGTCGCGAAAGACGTCGTCCTCAGCGACAATTACATCAAGTTTGCAGCCGCATATCTGGGACGCGGGGCCATCGTCGAAACACCACTGACCTTTCAACGTATTCATGCCACGAACCGCTATACGGGCACGAGCAGGGCAAGAACGCTGCGCCCGCGCATCATGATTGCGACAGGATTGGAACTGGCACGCCGCTATGACGGGCTGCATGCGCTCGGCAAGAGCTTGGTGGCCGGCGGCATTGCCGAAACGACGTCGCTCCTCAAGCTGAGGAGTGAAGCTCGCAGTACCGTGGCGGGTGGACCCTTCGGTGATGATGCCGTAAACGAAGTGGCCCTGATGGCCGCGCGCAAGCGTTTGGGAAATATGCTGCGGAGAGGGCAGTCATGAACCAGCAAGACACCTTTCCGCCTTCATCTGCCAGAGCTGATCAGCAAGTTGTGTCGCCGTTGAACATCGCCGTCGGCGTGCTGACCTATCGGCGGCTGGACGGGATTGCCAAGCTGCTCGATGTGATGACACGCCAGACCAGGCATCCGGCTCGCCCCTATCATCTGACGATGGTGATCGTCGACAACGATGCCGCCGGCAGCGCAAGAGCCACGGTCGAGGCTTTCGGCCAAACGGGCGCCTATGATCTGATCTATGTCGTCGAACAGAACCAGGGCATCCCCTTTGCGCGCAATCGGGCGCTCGATTCTGCCCCTGCCGGCACCGACCTCTTCTGCTTTCTTGACGATGACGAATGGCCGGTCGATGGCTGGCTCGATGCGATGCTGGAGACCCGGGAGACAAACCGCGCCGATTGCGTCTACGGTCCGGTCCAGCCGGTCTACCCCGAAAATCCGCCGGAATATTTCATCAAAGCAAAAGTTTTCGAGCGCAAGAAGAACAAGGACGGTCAGCGCATTTCCTATGCGGCTTCGAACAATGTCATGTTCGATTATCGCCTCATCCGCTCATGGAATCTACGCTTCGAAGAGAAAATGCGCTTCACCGGGGGCACTGACTATCTCTTCTTCAATCAGGCAATTCGCCGTGGCATGCAGGTTTTCTGGGCTGACAGGGCGCTCGTCTATGATATTGTTCCCGCCAGCCGCATGACTTGGAAATGGGTGTTGCAGCGGCAATACCGGCTCGGCAACACTTTCGCCGTCAGCGAGGTCCTGCACGGCAATCTCAAACGCCGGCTCTATCGCGCGGCCTACGGCGCCACGAGAGTGATGCTCGGGGTGGCCATGCTGCCGACGATCCTGATTTCACCCTATTGGGGCATGCGGGCGCTCACTCATGTTCTGCGTGGCGCGGGCATGGTCAACGGGATCCTTGGACATGCATACCAGGAATACAAGCCCAATGCCGCCCTCTGATACTGATTGCAGGAGCGCCCTCGGATGAGTTTCGGCCCTACATATGTTCGAGACGGAGATATTGGCGTGCGGCCGGCCGTCCGTGCGCGGTCACGCCATGGCATCAGAAAAGAGACGCTCGTCCGCCTGCTCCTGACGGGCATTTTCTACATCGCCCTGCTGCGGGCAACCGGCATGTGGTACGGTTATCCCTCGAATTTCGATGACGGGGCATCCGTCGATCCGCTGCCGCAGAAACTGATGCTTTATTCGCTGATCCCATTGATCGGCCTTTATGGCCTTCTTGAGCCAAACCGGTTTCTCGCTTTTTTCCGCGGCATTTCGCCCCTCGTCTGTGTCGTCATCTTTTCGATCGTCGCCTCATTCATCGGCTCGCTGGATTTCGGCGCTTCTGTTCGCGGTGCGGCGGCCGTAGGTCTGCTGGCCCTTGGCCCCCTGCTCTTTCGGCTGCGCTACGGCAACGAGGAAACCGTACGCCTGCTCGCTAACTTTGCCATTTTCTCTGCCTTCGCAAATGTCCTTTATACGGCAGCGTTCCCGCGTTTCGGGATCATGGGCGGCTCGCTGGCAGGAGCGGTGAAGGGACTGTTTTATCACAAAAATACAATGGGGCAGTTCAGTGCGATCTGCTTTATCGTGCTGATTTCACATCGGCTGCCCTCCCCTCGGCTCCGCTACAGCGGCTTGCTGAAAAGCATCGCCATCATGCTGACCCTGCTCCTCGTCGTGGTCTCCTTGTCGTCGACGGCGGTGGTTATGGTGGCGATCGGTCTCGCCACGATCGTCGGGCTGAAGATGATGGAAAATGTCCGACACAGCATGACGCGTGCTTTCATTGTCTTGTTCCTTTGCCTCCTCATCGGCTTAGCCGGCTCGATCGCCTATCTCGGCGTCGCACAGGCCGTCGCTCAGGCTTTCGGAAAGGACCTGACGCTGTCGGGACGGTCGGATATCTGGGAACAGGTCATCCCGCTGATTTATGATCGGCCAATCTTCGGCTATGGCTTCGCCACGTTCCGGCAGGCAGATATTGTCGAGGAATATGTCCGTCTCGGCCATACCGTCCACTCTCTGCACAACACCTACCTTGAGATTTGTCTCAACATTGGTATTCCGGGCTTTCTTTGTTGGATCAGCTTCCTGTTGACGCGACTTTTCAAGAAGATCGCCGTCGTCTACCGGAGCCATCAGCTTCAGACCGTTCAGGCCAAAGAAGTTGCATTGATCCTTCTCGTCATGATCGGCGCGATGACCGAAGCGGGAATGATGCTCGCGCCGATTGGTCTGTGGCCGGTCCTCGTCTCTGTCTTACCGATGAGGACGGAACCTGTTGTCCCCCGGCCACGTCAGCGGTCTCTTTTAAAGGGACCGACCGGGCGGCGCAGCCTCCGCTATCCACAACCCGCTTTAGGAGAATAGGCAATGACCAGCGCCCCAATGGCCGTGCCGGAAGCGAAAAGAGCCGCGGTCAGCGTTGAACGCGAAAAACTGCTGGATATCGAACGCGGCAAAGGCGTCGGCATCCTATTGGTCGTCTACGGCCACCTTGTGATGCAAGGCACGCTGGGCGAGCAGGCGTGGTACCAGGCGACGAAATCCGCGATCTATACGTTCCACATGCCCTTCTTCATGTATCTCAGCGGCTTCGTGTTCTTGTTCACAGGCGCCCATAATGCTCTTGATCGCAACTTCGGCCGGTTCTTTGCCAAGAGATTTGATCGGCTGCTGATCCCCTTTATCGTGATGTGCCTGATCAACGTCTTTGGCAAACAGATCGCCGAGACGTTTATTCATGTCGATGACGGCGTCAGCGGCTTTTGGCAGGGGCCATGGGCGGTGATTTCGAACAGCCCGAACAACCCGACAATTTCGATCTGGTATCTCCTGGTGCTTTTCGTCTATTCGGTGCTGACACCAATCCTGTGGCGGCTGAGCGGCCGACACATCGGTATTCTTTTCCTTTTCTCGTTGGCAATCTTCTTCATTCCCGCTTCAGAGAGGTTTTATGTCGCACGAATTCTGAGTTATTTCGTATTTTTCGTGGCTGGAATGGTGAGCTGCAGATATTCCGAATACTTTCTGAAGATATTCTCCAAATATATCATTCTCTGGCTGGTCGTTTTCGCAGCCGCACTTTATGTCGGTCGGAGCTTTCCTTATTGGCTTCTTCTGTGCGGGGCGGCATCGATTCCGTTCCTGCACGCTCTTGTCAGAATGCCGATATTTGACAACGACAAGATTCTTCTCTGGTTTGGCCAGAATTCGATGGTGATTTATCTGTTCAACACAATCTTCATTGGCATAGCAAAGGGTATTTATGTGAAGATCCTGCCGTATCACGGTCCGTGGTTTGCGTTTATGGTCGTTATATTGATGATTTCCGGAACGTTACTGCCAATTCTCGCCAAGATGGCGCTTCAGGCGGCGCCTATGGCGGGGCCGATTTATAAATATGTCAGGTAAAAGATTGTCCGGAGCTGAGATTTTTCTTAATCCGCGAGCTTCGACGTGCTGGTTAATAATGTTAGAATTCCATTGAACTGCCGCGATACAGCCACGGTTTCAGTGGAACGAACTTACCCTCTCGTCATCGGTCAAACATAGGAGATGCCTGTCTATGGCTGAGAAAAAATTGAAAGTTCTCGCTGCTTCATCAGGGGGCGGTCACTGGGAACAACTGATGGCCATGCGCGGCGCGTTCGACGGCTGCGACATAATTTTTGCAACGACCATCCCGGGGCTTCTTTCGAAATATGATATTCGCGACGGACTGGTCCTTCCTGATTGCAGCCGTGACTCAATAACCATGTCAATCCGGTGCTTTTTCAGCGCTTTTGCCATCGTTATCAAGCACAGGCCCGACGTCATCATCTCCACCGGTGCGGCGCCTGGACTCTTTTGCTTGCTTGCCGGCAAGATGACGGGCAAACGCACGATCTGGATCGATAGCGTCGCCAATGTCGAGAAACTGTCTTTATCGGGAAAATTGGCCGGCCATATTGCAACGCTCTGGCTCACGCAATGGCAACATCTCTCGCGGCCGGATGGCCCCCATTACGCAGGAGCTGTCCTTTGATCCTTGTCACCGTCGGAACGCAGCTGCCGTTTGATCGCCTCGTCAAGGCCGTCGATACCTTCGCCAAGGATCTGACCAGACCGGTGCTGGCTCAGATCGGCAAGGGCACCTATACTCCACAGAACATGAAATGGATCAAGAATATCGAGCCTGCGGACTTCGATAAGGTCTTTCGCGATGCGACTGTCATCGTCTCTCACGCGGGAATCGGCACGGTCCTCACGGCGAAGCGTTTCGGCAAACCGATCATTCTTGTTCCACGGAAGGCGGCTCTTGGTGAGCATCGAAACGATCACCAGCTTGCCACGGTCAGTCAGCTTGTCGGCCGGCCGGGCATCTATGTCGCCCAAAGCGATGACGAACTCAAGGATTATCTCCTGCAGGACCTGGAAAGCCCCTCTCATGAAGATGTTTCCGATGCCGGCCGGACGTCGCTGGTCAAGTATTTGAAGGGTTATCTCGCGGAAGGTTGAACCCGCCAACAGGCGCAGACGCCCTCGAGACAGAGGAGATTCATTCTCTGCAATCTCGGCCGGCTATGTGCCGGGCGAGTTGGGGAACGATGATCTTAGATGCGACTTCGGGCCGCGGATGGGCGCCGTCAGGAATTGCAGCGGCCAGATCGTCAGGGGTCAGACGCTCCCAATCGGGCCGATAGTCGATAAACTCCAGGCCCCGTTTCCGTGCTTCCGCCTGATGAGCCGAGATATAGCTACCGGCAAAAGGACGGATCAGCCCCCGCAGTCCCGAAAATGGATTCATCGCCATGAGGATGATCCGCGCCCGCGGCAGGCGTTGACGAAGCTGATCGAGGATGTCGGCAATATTCCTTCGGCTTTGTGCCAGGGACACGAACCGATGCAATGTCGCGTCATTGGCGTAGAGCTCGATCAGAATAATATCCGGCTGCTCGGCAACGACCCGATCCAGCTGGGTCAAAGCCCATGTCGACGTCTCGCCGCTCTTTGCGACGCTCTCCACTCTCACGGATCTCTGCAGGCAGGCAGAAAGCCTTGTCTGGAGGCCGGGCTGCCATCCCCCGCGCGCTGTCAGCGATGTTCCGAAAGCCACAATTTTCAGCGGCGGAAGGTTCTCGGCATCACTCTTTCCAGTCATCAAAACCATTACGAGGCACGCTAAAAGCAGAACCAGAACCGATGCCAGTCGCCTCTCGGTCGGCGCCGCTCGCCAAAGCCGCAAACATATCATGACAGAACCATATCTCGGCGAGAGCTATACGTCGCCCGGCAGGAGAACCTTGTGGAACGGCTGGCAGGCCCTTGGAGCCGACCTTGCAGCAGGCTTGAGACAATATCATGAAGGACAGATTGTCACGTCCGCTTCAGTGCGCAAATCAGCCTCGCATCCAACCGGGATAGCAGCTGCCTCGACATGCCGCAACGACGCCGAGGAGCGCCAATCACTCCTCACGAAATACGTGCTGCATCTGATCGGTCAGAGGTTTTGTGAGATAAGAGATGACGGTCCGGTCGCCGATCTTGATAAAGACTTCGGCCGGCATGCCGGGATAGAGCTTTATCGATTTCAGCTTCGCGATACTTTGAGCCTCCGGCTTGACGCGCAGTGGATAGTAGCTGATCCCCGTCCGCTCATCCTTGACGATATCAGGCGCAATTGAGGTGATCACCGCCTGCACATCGGGCGTCGTGCGCTGATCAAAAGCGCTGAAACGCACATCGACGGATTGGCCGACATGGACCTGGTCGATATCGCGGGTGGCGACCTTCGCCTGGACGGTAAGATCGTCATTTTCGGGAACGACGAGCCCCAGCGTCTGACCGGCTTCGATAACGCCATTGACGGTGTGCACCGACAATTCGTGAACGCGGCCGCTGAGCGGCGCGGTGATGTCGAGACGGCGGAGTTGATCGAGCGCAGTGCCGCGGCGCTCCTCATTTTCGGCGATCTGAGCTTCGACATCGGTCAGGTCCTTTGCGATCTCCGAACGGCGATCCTCATCCAGCTGAATCGACTGTCGGTCGATTTCGATCGCCTTGCCCTCGGCCTCTGCCTTTGCAGCGATTTCCTGACCGCTGTTACCCTGGAGATCGGCGCGGGCGCGCTTGAGCGTATTCAAACGCTGAAGCGTGACCAGACCCTTCTTGTAGAGAACATCGACGGCTTCGAGCTCCTGTTCGATTAAGCCGAGGGAATCGCTTGTGGCGTTAATCTGAACGACCAAGCCCTTGATCTGCTCGCCCAGTTGATCCTTGCGCGACGCCAGCTGGCTCTTCATTCCGGTCAGCGCCGATCTGCGGCTGTCGAACAACTTTCGCTCGCCGTCGAGCAGCTGCTGCGCCGCGGTGCTGGATGTCAGATCGCTGAGGTTTTCTTCGACTTCGAACGACTCGGCGCCAATCCGCTCCGCCTTCAGGCGGGCGCGGCGCGCATAAAGCTGAGCAAGCGTGCTCTCGACAATCGACAGCTGTGCTCTTGTCGCCGTTCCATCAAGCCGTATCAAAACCTGTCCGGCCGACACATGCTCGTTTTCGGAGACCAGAAGTTCCGAGACGATGCCGCCCGTCAGATGCTGGATCTTCTTGACGTCGCCGTCGACGACAACGACGCCTTCGCCGATGACGGCGCTGGAAAGTTCCGTCGTCGCCGCCCAACCGCCAATGCCGCAAACCAACGCAATGGAGAGCGCGCCGACAACCGCCACATGGCGATTGAGGGAGCGTTTGGATTCACTAATAACTTTGCTCACGATCTTCCTTCCGGCCTATTCCGCCGCATTGCCGTCGACCACGACCTTAAGCTGAGCCACGCGCTCGGCAATCGGGGTTCGTGCTGCCTCGGTCCGGCTGACCCGCGCCAGAACTTCTTCCTTAGGACCGAATGCGATCATCCTGCCCTCCTGCATCATCAGCACGAAGTCGCACACTGCCAGAACGCCGGAGCGATGCGCGATGACAACGACGATGCCGCCACGTGCACGCACGCTCATGATCGCAGCACTCAGCGCCCGCTCGCCTTCCTCATCGAGATTGGAATTCGGTTCATCGAGCACGACGAGGAATGGTTCGCCGTAGAGCGCTCTCGCAAGCGCGATACGCTGTCTCTGGCCCGCAGAAAGCGCAGCACCGCCTTCGCCGATTTCGGTCTCGTAACCGTTCGGCAGACGCAGAATGAGGTCGTGAACGCGCGCCGCCCTCGCCGCGGTAACCACCGCTTCCGGCGACATCTCTTTAGCGAAGCGGCAGATATTCTGCGCGACGGTGCCGGAGAAGAGCTCGACATCCTGCGGAAGATAACCGATATGCCGGCCGAGTGCGTCGCCGTCCCACTGGTCAAGCGCCGCGCCATCCAGACGAATGGATCCCCTGACCGTCGGCCAGATGCCCATCATCGCCCGCGCCAGCGACGATTTGCCAGAGGCGCTGTAGCCGATGACCCCGAGAGCGCTCCCGGCTTTCAGGCCGAAGCTGATATCGGAAATGACCAGCCGCTGGCCGGCCGGCGGTCCGCTGGCGACACCTTCAACCGTGACCTGCTTGGAAGGTGCAGCCAGCGCGAGAGGGGCTTGGATCTCCGGAATTGTCTTCAGCAGGTTCGCAAGCCGCGCCCAGCTCTGCTGGGCGGAAACGAAACCGCGCCAATTTCCGATCGCCGCCTCCACAGGCGCCAGAGCGCGGGACGTCAGGATGGAACCGGCGATGATAATACCCGAAGAGGCTTGACCCTGAATGACCAGGATCGCGCCTGTTGCCAGCGTTCCCGATTGCAGGGCGATGCGGAAAATCTTCGACAGCGTCGCATATCCGTTGCCGACATCCGATGCCTGCCGGGTGATGTTCCGGTATTCGCCGTTCTTGCGGTCCCAGATCTCGGCCATGGTGCCTGCCATGCCCATGGCATGAATGACCTCGGAATTGCGGATCGAGCTCTGCGCAAATCCGTTGCGCATGTTGGCGGCTTCCGATTGCCGCTTGGAGAGCGTGCGCGTGCCCTGGTTGGTCAGGAACGTCAGAATGGCGAGAACGAGCGATCCGCCGATCGCGATATATCCAATTGCCGGATGGAACAGGAAACAGATAACGAGATAGAAAGGAAGCCAGGGCAGATCGAACATTGCCGTCGGGCCCATGCCGGACAGGAAGGTTCTTATCTGATCGAAATCCCGCAGGGGCTGAAGCCCGTCTCCGCCGATCTTGACCTTCAGCGGCGCTTTGATCAACGCCCGAAACACCCGCCCATTGACCATCTCGTCAAGCGCACCGGCAACGCGAACGAGCATTCTGCTCCTAAGAACTTCGAATGCGCCTTGAAAAGCGTAAAGAGTTAACGCAAGTATTGCCAAGGCGGCCAGCGTCGGGATGCTTTTGCTGGGAATGACGCGATCATACACCTCAAGCATAAAAAATGAACTTGTGAGGTAGAGGATGTTGATAAGCGCGCTTGCTATGCCGATGAAGATCAGCCCTCCTTTGCATTTCCGCAAGGCTTTGGACGGTTCATTGACGTCAGCTGTCGAACTTTGAAACACGAAGCAATCCTCTCCTACCGCATGGCGCATCCGGTCAATACGCGGATGCACACTGCAGTTGCGGGCCTATCAAGCCCAATCATTGACATGGCTGCCTTCGGTGGCCCGGCACCGATGCCGACCCCCGCTTGCAGGCCTATAACCTAGCCCATGAGTCCCACTGAAGAATGACCGAAAATACAAATTTATCACGAACAATTTCAGGGGCCCTAACTTTAACGCTATGATAATTATACCGGCCGAAGCAAGTGATAATCACAAGCCGCCGAATAACGGCTCAAAGCGGCAAACATGTGGCGCGCTTAGGTCCGATGTTTACTGGGGAATTAACTATAAATGCAATCTTTAGTTAATAATTTCGGGGAGCCGGCGGAAAATCGTTTCGAAATCATCGCGAGACTTCAGCGTCGGCCGATAGCGACAGCATTCGACGGACTTGAAGGTTGAAGCACTTCCGCCGCTCGGGGAAGCGCTTCGGGATCTGCATCAAGCCAGCATTTGCGAGACATGAGTGCCGTGGAATGCGTCGATGTTAATGGAGACGCTCAAGCTGTCGGTATCGATATGGGAAGCGCCATCGGAGATTTTGTATTGGAAGGTCTCGCTCACTTTTCCGGTCAAACCAGCGATTTTCGCGGCGTCGACCGTGTAGGTGTAGTCGCCATCACTCTCAACATGAATAACCCCGTATTTTCCCGCCAGCGTCAGGCCATGCTTGTCAACTGCGCTATCGCCGAAGCGGCGAAGCAATACGATTCCGTTGCTCGCGCTGTCGTTCTCCAGCAGATTGCCATGATAACCGCCGCCGGTATCGGCTGAAATCTTCAAGGTGTCATGCACTGCGACAATTTTGGGAATGACGACTGCATCTGTGGTGGGAGCAGCTGTTGTGGTGGTCGGCGGGGGCATCACCACCGGCTCGGCGACAGCCGGCGAGGTGTTGCCGCTCGCGCTGCCTGTGGCGCTGTCTAGTTCTGCCTGCGCCTGCTCGAGAGTCTTGTTCTCTCCGATGGAGAACGTATTCTGGGCGGCGATTGTCGCCGGCATCGTGAGCGTCGATACATCGCTGTCGATGATATTGTCGTAGAACGAGCCCGATGCCGGTTTGTCCACTTTCAAAGCCGACGAGGACAGTTCGTCGAAGACGTTGTCGTGGACAGCGATGTTCTCGCGGATGTAGCTCGGGTTGCCGACGGCGCTGACCAAGACGCCATAGACGCCGTCATGCAGGTAGTTTCCGCTGATGTCGTAGTTCTTCGCATCCCCCTGATCGCCGAGACCAATACCGTACGACCAACTATAGCCGCCATATCCCGAGATCTCATTGTCGTGGATGGCGATATTCGTTCCCGCCTGCGCGCTCACCCCAAAGCCGCCGCCGACCAGAGTGTTGCCCTCGACCACAGCATTGGTCGCCCGGATCAGCACCAGGACACCCTTCGCGCTGTTGGTAGCCGTCTGATCAAGGTGGTTGTCAGCGATCAATATATTGCTGCTGTCGTTGAGCTGGATCGCATCTGCGGCGCTGCCCAGACTGTTGGTGACGGTATTGTTGATGAGGGTGACGCCGTTGACCTTGTCCATCCAGATCCCGTCGGAATGCACGCCGGTCAGCGTACTGTTCTCGATGGTGATATTCTGGCTGCTCTGGAAGCTGACCGAACCAGGTTTACCGGACAGGCCGGTATTCGAAACCTCGACATTGCGCACGGTCCAGTTCGAAACACTGCCGGCATAGATCGCGTTGGCGCCGGTATCGGCAATCTTGATATTCTCGATGATGATGTTCGAGGCCTTGGAACCGTGGATCCCGTCATTGCTGCTGTGAATGACCGGCGCATTACCGATGCCATAGCTGCCGATGGTGATCGGAGCGCTGACAGTCCCGGAATATTTCAGATCGAACTGTTCGTTGAAGACGCTTCCGGCAGCGAGTAACACGCTGTCGCCGGGATTCAGCTTCAAGGCTTCCACGGCAGACAACGTCGCAAAGGCTGAACTCTCACCGGTTCCGCTGTTATAGTCGGATCCCGTCACTGAATTCACGTAATAGACGGTCATGCTGCGATCTCCCGAGGTTATGGAAGACCTTCTAACTGCGGACATCTCACCGGCTGCTAAAATGAAACACTAAAATGCGCGATATCTCGGAATATTCTTACATTCCAAGCATGATTATTCTAGTGTACTCAAAGTATTGCATCACGGTAAGGTTGCAGAGCCCCCCGACGCCCATTCTACCTCGGTGCAGCACACTACCGCACTGTGATCCGCAGCAAGCTGAAGCCGGCATATACCCGCTCCAGCGCAGCACAACGTTCCCAAACTGAACCTATATGCGGTAAACGGAAGGGTTTATTTTCGGCGATATACTTACCAACCGAGGGGAGAGAGCCCTGCGACTTTGCAATTCCGCTTAATAATCCGTCGCGATTACACAATAGCCCTACGGGGTGATACACTGTCGGACAAGATTACTACATTTGTCATGGAACAACGATTTTCTAATCGCGAAAGAACCATACAGCGAGGCTGCAACGGCACAGGCGATCACTAATTGTTAAAACTATAATATTTAGGACTTTCATCGACTTATGCACATTGCGCGCGTATACTTGCAGATCAATACACTCTGAAGTGCTTGTCTGTTGTTAACTACACGCTTGACTCCATGTATTAAGATACTCTTAATCATCCGGCTTGCCGAAGTCAAAAGTGACCGGCGAAGAGCAATTTCAAGGAGAGACACAGATGGCTATTCACGCAACCGACGATACTGCAACATTTCTGGAAACCGACGTCATTTCCGGGAACCTGCTCAGCAACGACACATCCGATGGCAACCTTTTCCTTCGCGCCTTCGACCACCAGAGCGTTGGTGCCAAGCAGGGCAACAATCAGATTACCGCAATCGCAGGCGACTACGGAACGTTCTACGTCAAGCCGGACGGAAGCTATACTTACGTATTGAGTGACGCTGCAAAGGTCGGCTTCACCGCCGGTGAGACGCTCCACGAACGGGTTTCCTACAAGATCTCCGATGGCGCCGGCCATACCGATTTCGGCCTATTCACGCTGAATATCCAGGGTGTCACCCAGGTAAAGCCGATTGCTGTTGACGACCATCTCAGCTTCAACGAGGGCGACGCCATCGCCGGCAATCTGCTGACCAACGACATTCCTGGCGACAATGGCCATCTTTTCCTGCGTCAGTTCGCCAACACCAGCGTAAACGGCGACCCGACCGCAACAACGAACATTGCCGGCATCTATGGGACCTTCCATGTCAAGGCGGACGGCTCGTTTACCTATGACCTAGCTTCGGATATCGCTCCAGGCGACCATATCACCGAAACAATCCAGTACTACAAGATCTCCGACGGTGAAGGCCATACGGATGTCGGCATTCTAACGCTCAACATCACGGGCACGGACGTCGTCTCCGGCGCAACCGTCTGATCATCGATAAACCATCGATGATGCAGCGCCCGCCGCTTACGCGGCGGACGTTGTTGATGTTGTATCAAGACCTGCTTTGTCCGCTCTGACAATGTTTCATCTCAGATGCGGGTTTAGGCAGCTTAAGCTTGCTACGCTCTTCAGGAATGGCGGAGAACGATTATCTGCCACAGCGCTGTCGAAACCGCGCTGTAGCCCCCTCTCCTACGCTCGCCCAAGTTCGATCGAAGATCGGGCGGAGCTGCGGGTTGACCTTCCTTATCGCGGCATTGACCATACAGCGATCGCCAAGTTTCAGCATTGTGGTGAGATCGCTATCAAGCGCAATCTTTGCAGCGGAAAGGGTTACGCTGGTAAAATCGTTCCAGAAATAAAACCGCGATAAAATCATTCCTTGATCGTGGGGCGCGAGCACGACCGAACGCTTCATCATTTCCGCAATCGAGACTGGATCTTCTGCGATTTTCGACTGCACGGCCGCAAGTCGAAGCCAAAAGTTGCTATTTGTCGGCATGCACGAGAGGGCATGCCGCAAATATTGACGCGCATTTGACGCCGCAGCGGCCCAAGCGTCGTAGTTGACATTGACGTTCTGTCGATCGAGCTGCGTCAGAATGAGCGTGACGCCGGCGGCGACGATGTCAGATCGGCAATAGTGTCCGTCGACCACCTCGACAGCGCGCGCCGCATATCTGGCCGCGACATCGTTCGCGACAGTTTCGCCGCGTTCTATCCTCTCGGCGACAAGCGAAATGCTGGCCGTCCTTATCGAAGCATAGAGTTCTCGGCCGGCCAGCGCCGTAAAGACCACAGCGACGAGGAGGAAAACGATTCTCGTGGGCGAAACATACGGAATGCCGAGCATCAGCTTTCGGTATAGTACCGCGAATAGCGCTTATAATAATACTCGCTGGAACCGAATGTCCGGTAGAGCTTCATCTGCGCCGGATCGACCTTGGTCAATATGGCACCGACGCACTTCGTATAGAGATCCGGTTCGGACAACAGTGTCGACTGAACCACCTTCCGCGAAGTCTTGCCCCACTCGATCACGAAAACGACCGCGTCGAGCTTCGGGTTAATGGCGCGTGCATCCACCACCGGAGCCAGAGGAGGCAAGTCGACGATAATGTAATCGAAACTTTGACGCGCAAGCTCGAGAAGCTGATCCATACCGCGCGACGCGAGCAGCTCCGACGAATGCGGGACGCGATAGCGTGCCACGGTCGGCAGGAATGCGAGCTTTGTTTTGGGGTCAAGGAGAATGAGATCCTTCAGCGGGCGATTGTCGACGATTGCTTCAAGCAAGCCGGCCTCCGCGTGGCGGCCGATGGCCCGCGTCGCTCCCGGATTGCGCATATCGGCGTCGATCAGCAGGCACCGTGCCCCTTGCATGGCCAAAAGCTTGGCAAAATTGATGGCGGTCGTCGACTTGCCTTCACCGGGCAAGCTCGACACCACACCGATGACTTTGCAGCGCTGGTCGGAGGCACTGATATCGATCGCGATCTTCGCGCTTCGAAGCGTCTCGGCGAATGCCGACAGCGGATGCTCCTCGACATAAGTCGTGGTCTTGCCGCCCCTGGCGATGCTTCGCGGGTTCCCGGGATCGACGAGCGTCGGATCCTCGACGTTGTTCTCGATCAACGGCATGACGCCAAGTGATTCGACGTCGAGCATATCCTTGACATCGTCACCGGTGCGGAAGAAGCGATCGCGGAATTCACGGAAAGCGCCAATGCCGCTACCGAACGCGCATCCCAGGAACATGGCGAAAGCGATGACGAGGCTTCTTTTCGGCGCGCTCGGCTTCGTCGGCGTCTCCGCAGTCGTGATGATGCGTGCGGCGGTAATTGGGAAGCTCTGCTGCTGGATCGCTTCCTGATAGCGCGCCAGGAAGCTCTGATAGAGGTTCTTGTAAGTATCCCGCGTCCGCTCGAGTTCGCGGAGCTGCACCTGCGTCTCGCCCGCCGTTGCCGCCACACCCGTTGCCTTATCAACGCTGTCGCGCAGCGATTTTTCGCGGGATTGCGCAACGGTGAGCTCGCTCTGATAGCTTTCGGCGATGCGATTCAGCTCGTCGAACATGAGCCGTTCGTATTCGGCCATCTCAGCACGGAGCCGGACTGCCTGCACGTGGTCGGGACCAAGCCGCGCCTCGATCTCGGCCTCGAGCTTCGAAGCTTCCAGATATTTCTTGCGAAGGTCGTTTGAAATCGAACTGTCAAGCACATCGGTCACGATCGCATCGGTCTGCTTGGCTTCGATGATCGACTTGATGCGAGTATATTTCGCCTCGGCCTGCGCCGTTTCGGCCTGAGCCTTGATCAACTGGCTGTTCAGTTCGGAAAGCTGCTGCTCGCTGAGCAAAGTGCCCGATCCTGCCTCGACAAGTCCATGCTCGCTGCGGAACTTCTGCACTGCGAGGTCGGTGTCCAGCGCCTGCTGCCGGAGTTCTTCAATACGCTCCTGCAGCCACTCGCCGGCCCGGCGTGTCGCCTCATATTTCGAATTGAGCTTATCAACCAGATAAACATCGGCGATGGCAGCGGCGATTTCTCGCGCCAGATCCGGCGACTGCGAGGTATAGCTGACGTCGAGGACGTAGGATTTGCCGACACGCTCGACATCGATATTTCCGGCGACGGTTTCCGCAGCCCATCGCCGCTTCATTTCCGCATCAGGAGCAACGGCCCCGTCGTCGGCAAACCAGGAGCGGAAATTGACCAGGGATTTCAGCGTTGCGACAGAAAAAAGCGAGTTCTTCTGCGCCGTGAATACAGGATCATCGACAAGTTTCAGCTTGTCGACGACCGCATAGGCGATCGTGTCGGACTTCAACAGCTCGACCTGGCTGAGGACCGTGCCCTCGTCATCGTCCAGCTGGCCGAAAGCCGCCAGCTGGTTAATCATCTGATTGTCGCTGCGGTCGATCAGCACTTTGGTCTCGGCCGTGTAGACCGGCACCGCAGTCAGCACATAGACGACACCAAGAATGGCGAAGGCGAAAGCGCACACCGCTACGATCCGCCATTGCCGGCGAACAATTGCGATCAGCTTGTCGAAATCGATGAAATCAGCTTCGTTTCCTGTATCGCGGGAGGCGTCGATACGCGGCGTAAGTTTATCTGGCGACAGCAATTTCGATCTCCAACAAAGGCGTCAAGCGCCAAGATCTACAGGCAATTCCAGCTATTGTGTGACCGGGACGCTCTGACTCGTCGACTCCGTCGTGTCAGCGGACGACTGTCCTCCCCCATTCGTGCTGACAAACGTAGTAGTGGTAGTAGTGCTCGAAGACGAGTCGGAATCTGCGTTCGAAACTATCAGCGTACCGGCAGTCGTCGCAGCGCCGTCGAAAGGCGTGCCATCGTCCGACCCCGGGCCGGTTTGTCCAACCTGCCCATCATTGCCGATGCCGGGTGCTGCGGCGGCGGCACTTGCGCCGGGGCCGAGCGCCGCGGTCCCGCCTTCGGCCAGGACCTTTGCAAAGGCAGCAAGCAGCGGCGCGAGGTTCGGATCGGCGCTCGCCGCCTCGGCGACAGCCTTTTCGATAACCAGCTTGAATTGCGGATCTGTCACCTGGCAACTGTTTGCCGCCCGCGCGAGACCGGAGCCGATGGCCGCCATCTGTGCGGCATTCGCCTTCTTGGCCTGCTCGATCACCGGCGACAGCGCGTCGTTGCTGCTTCCGACCAGCGCACGAACACGCGACGACAGAACCAACGGATCGGACAGATCGAGCAGAACGGCGGGATTGGCCGTAAATCCGCCGACATCAATGGAAGTCAGGTTTGCAGGACCCAGGCAAGCAGCCGCAAAGGCGCCCGACGTCATGCCGACAAAAATTGCCGCGGCAATTCCGCTATATGCAAGTTTACGATGAACACTAAACCTTGCCATAAAAGTGGCTTCCTTCATCAAATCCGCTGTCGAAAACAGGCCGCGGCGCCGATCGTACGCGTTCGGCGCCGGCTCTTTCCCACTTAATTTCCGAGTTCTTGCACCGCATTACGGGTATCGCGTGCGTCGTCCGACACGCCGGCGACAGTGGACGATACCGAGTTTACGATGTCAAGGAACTTGACCAATTCGACAGAGTCCGAATTGGAAATATAGATAATATCCTTGTCTTCCATCTTGAATTGCTGAGCGGCAAACAGGGTGGCCGGATCACGAAGATTGGCGCGGATAATCACGGGAACCGTATCGCCCGCAAACCGCGTCGTATCTACATGCATCGCCGCAAGCGTCTTCCTCGGGAGAAGGCGATAGAGCAGAACCTGGGCTGGGTCCGCTCGGTCGTCGCGCAGGCCGCCCGCCTTCGCGATGGCCTCCCCGAGAGTCAGATCCGACTCTTCGAAATCGAACCGGCCGCTGACGCCGGCGGCGCCGAGCGCGAGATAGGTACGGCGCTCATGATCGACCGAGATCGTGTCATCCGGCGCGACATAGATATTCTCCGCCGGATTTTTCAACAGCGTATTGTAGGCGACGGTCGCCGTTCTGCCGCGGCGCTGCAGCGTCACATTCGTTTCAATGTTATTGGTCGTCAAACCACCCGCGGCGGAAATGACGTCGAGGATGCGCTCACCGGCCGGGCTGATCTGAACGCGTTGCGGATTGTTGACGTCACCAAGCACGGCCACCTGACTGGAGCGGTTGGTTGTCGTGGTGATAACCACCTGCGGCTCGATTGCGCGGCTGGCCAGACGATCTTCGACATCCTGCTCGACGGTCTCCTTCAGGCGACCCGCAGCCGGAACGCGACCCGCATAGGGGATCGTGATCGTTCCGTTTCTATCGATGGTCTGCGCCGGCAGAGAGATATAATTGCCGGGCCGGCTACCGGCGTCGGAGGGAATGAAGAGACCGCCGGACTGAGCTTCGAAAATCGCAACCTCGACGACATCGCCATAACCGAGCGGAATTTCAGGCGCTCCACCGCGCCCACCGCCAAAACCCTTGAAGGAGGTCGGTTGCGGAGAGGTGAAATAGGACAGGACGTTCTTGCTGAGGTCAACCAGGGCGTAGTCGATACCGACGCGACGCTCCTTCGTTGTTACCTTTACCGCGGCCCCTCGATCGACATCTTTGTGATCTGGACCGGATCTTGGCAAGGACGTGCAGCTTGCCAAAATACTCGTTAGCGCTACAACAATGGCGACGCGTGTACTACCGACAGGAAAACAACCCATAGAATAACCCGTGTTGACGCCCTTGAAGCTACTGCTCCGCAATCGGACAAATTACAAGACAATCCCTGATCAATAATTACCGAATGCCGTTTATCATTCTCTAACTGTGGCAGCCCGGCAACGCCGAGCCCTTCAGTAAACGAACGGCTCAGCCCGGCTCTCTGACGCCGGCAATAATCTAAAGGCTGGGTCCGCTATAAAATTTCTTGCGTTTAAGAGTCAACCCGCAGCCCCCAATCAATCGGTATTTTCGAAAAACCTTCATAAATTCCATTCATTTAAAGCCGTTTGGCGCGGATCGATCACCCATATTGCCGATCGATTTCGCCGCGACTGCGGCCGAGGCTGATCGCAACGACGGCGCTCAGGAATGCGGAAAAAAATACCGCGAAACCAGGGATTTGCAGCGAAAAATCGACCGCGGCATGAAGGGCGACCAGAACCGTCCCCGCTATGCCGAGCAGAACATAATGTCGCAGGCGCCGCCTGTCGGAGAGCCCGCGCCGGAAGACTTTCGCAAGCACTGCGAAAACAAGAAACGTCGCAACCGGAAACATTATCCCCAGACCAAGAATGCCTTCGAGGTAGAAATTGTGTGCACGGTCAAAAATCCCGAAGATGCCGCAGGCGGGATCGCGGTAGGCGGAAAACACGGTGCGGAAGGTTCCAAGGCCGGTTCCCGTTAGCCAGTGATCCGAAATGGCACGCCATATGCCGGGCAGAATACAGAAACGATCATCATCCTCGAGCCGCCGTTCCTGCGCGCGCAAAATCGCCTGCCCTGCAAACATGCTCAGCAACAGGACGACGAAAATGACCGCCGAGAGAAACTTCACTACCGAACGCCATTTCGACACCGGTGTTAAATGTTGACTTGAACTCTTCCAATTGAGGGCAAGCCAGGGAAAATAAATGAGCGCGGCGACAAAGGTCGCGAATATTCCGGCGCGTGATCGGCTCAGCATCAACGCGGTGAAACATGCGCATAGGAGCAGAATATAGATCCACGTTCTCAAGAGCAGAAGGTTTCGGCCTGGTTCGCCGGGCGGATGGACTGAGTAAGACCGGGCATTGTCCCTGACCAGCGTCAGCATGAGCAACGTTCCTAGCCCGAGGAAAGTCGCGGCCGTATTGCGGTTGACGAAGACGGCCGTCAGGCTGTCGAGGTAGGCGTGTTTCTCTATGACGATCAGGATGGTGGGAAACATCGAAAATTGCAGCAGGCCGAAAACAGCGATGCCCCCCGCCGCGAGCCCCAGGCTGGTGAGCACTTTCCGCGCTCGTTGATCGGTATCGCACAAGATAAGTCCGGTCAGAAAAGTCACGAAAGGCAGGGCCACCCTGAGTATCGACGCAAGCGTGTCGGCCGGCTCGACGGAGATCGCCGCATATTGGACGCCCGCCAGATCGCGCGCAGCGCCCCAGGCGGGGTTTGCCAGCCAGTTGGCCGGCAGTTCAATCGTTTGGATGAATGCCCAGCTCGCCAGCACGACGAGCAAAAGCAAGGCGATCTTGAACACCCACCTGCTTTGTATTGGCTCGGCAAACAGCAATATCGAAACGATCGCGAGAGCAAACATTCCGATTGCGGCGAAGGCGAAGGGCAAAGGTGTGACACTCCCAAAAGGAATGAGCGTCAATATCACCAGGCCGATGAAGGCAACGAGAATCGTCTCCCGCAAGACCTGCCTGTTGATGAGGTTGGATAACATTTGGGACTTCACTCACCGGCAGGGAAAACGAGGCAATCACAACCATTACGGTTAATATACTCGTACTAACATAAGTTGCATATCAAGCGCTTGCGTGTTAAAGTGCAACAGAATTCCACATCGTTAAAATTGTCGCGAACGGCTTAAGCCAATCGAGACAGGACCCGCTTATGCTCCTTCAAGTAGCAGAAACGGGACAGGCGTTCTGTGCCCAATACTTGGCAGATCACTAAATCGCCATGCCATTGACTGAGCCAAAAGGCAAGCCTGATCTCAATCGCTTGCCCTGACGGGGATTAAGAGATGAAGAAAACCTTCGTTACACTTCTGGCACTGGCTTTTACAGTAGGAAATGCCTGCTCTGCACTTGCGGCCGGCCCCGCAGGTTTCGCCCGCGGCCTGACCAGCAGTTCCGAGGTCAGCTATATCTCCGAAAAAGAAAAGATCGTTCCGCCTTTCGCCCAGGTGCTGTTCTGCGCCCAGAACCCTGCCGAATGCCGCGACAACAACGGTCTGGCGGTCATCGCACTGACGGACAAGGAAATGCTGCAGCTGAAGAATGTGAACAACACGGTCAATCGTACCATGATCGGCCGCAACGATTCCCGCAACGAACTGAACGGCGATGTCTGGAAGGTGAATGTGCGCAGCGGCGACTGCGAAGATTTTGCATTGACCAAGCGCAGCCGGCTGATAGCGATGGGCTGGTCATCGCGGGCCTTGCGGATTGCAACGGCCTATACACCCTCCGGCGAAGGGCATGCCGTCCTCGTGGTCAGAACCGACAAGGGCGATCTGGTCCTCGACAACAGGCAAAGCAGCATCAAGAACTGGCGCGATACAGATCTGCGCTGGGACAAGATCCAATCGGGAACGGACCCGTACCTCTGGTACCGGCTGTAGCAGCCGAGCAGCCGATAGAGCGGTTCGTCTCATTCCCGGATTGAAATCGAGCCGGCTCTCACGAACGGCTCGACTTGTCATATCGCCCACATAAACCTATGTTTTTGCTGTCGAGCGGGTGGCCGGCAACGAACAGCGGCACCCTCGACACGACTTCCGATGTGGGTATTAAGCGATCTTCGATATTGTCTTTTGGCCCAGATTCAGTATGACGAACGCCATGCTGCGACGCAGCATGACGTTCTACTCTAATGATTTGAGGGAAATATGCGCATCACGATGATTGGATCAGGCTATGTCGGCCTCGTTTCAGGCGTTTGCTTTGCGGATTTCGGCCACGACGTCATCTGCGTCGACAAGGATCTGAGTAAGATCGAGGCTCTTCGCGAGGGCCGTATTCCGATCTACGAGCCGGGTCTCGATCAACTGGTTGCTGAAAACACCAGCACCGGCCGCCTGTCGTTTTCGACGGATGTCGGCGAAAGCGTTCGTGGCGCCGACGTTGTGTTCATTGCGGTCGGAACGCCGTCCCGTCGCGGCGACGGCCATGCCGATCTCTCCTACGTCTACGCGGCTGCGCGCGAGATTGCCACCTATGTGGAAGGCTTCACAGTCATCGTCACCAAGTCGACGGTGCCGGTCGGCACTGGAGACGAGGTCGAGCGCATCGTGCGGGAAACCAATCCTTCGGCTGACGTCGCCGTCGTCTCCAATCCCGAATTCCTGCGTGAAGGCGCGGCGATCGAGGATTTCAAGCGTCCTGATCGGATCGTCGTCGGACTGAACGACGACCGGGCACGCGAGACCATGACCGAAGTCTATCGTCCGCTTTACCTCAACCAGGCTCCCCTGGTCTTCACGAGCCGCCGCACCTCCGAGCTCATCAAATATGCGGCTAACGCCTTCCTGGCCATGAAGATCACCTTCATCAACGAGATCGCCGATCTCTGCGAAAGGGTCGACGCAAACGTCCAGGACGTTTCGCGCGGCATCGGCCTTGACGGCCGTATCGGCTCCAAGTTCCTGCATGCCGGTCCGGGTTACGGCGGTTCGTGCTTCCCCAAGGATACGCTTGCCCTTGCCAAGACGGCGCAGGATTTCGACGCACCGGTCCGTCTGATCGAAACGACGATCTCGATCAACGACAACCGCAAGCGGGCAATGGGCCGCAAGGTCATTTCGGCGGTCGGCGGAGACATTCGCGGCAAGAAAGTCGCCATCCTCGGACTGACCTTCAAACCGAACACCGACGACATGCGCGACAGCCCGGCCATCGCCATCATTCAGACGCTGCAGGACGCCGGCGCCCAGGTCGTCGGCTATGATCCAGAGGGTATGGACAATGCCCGCAAGGTCATCGAGAACATCGAATATGCGAACGGCCCTTACGAAGCCGCGGCCGACGCCGATGCCATCGTCATCGTTACCGAATGGAACCAGTTCCGCGCACTCGATTTCAATCGCCTGAAGCAGTCGATGCGCGCTCCGGTCCTGGTCGATCTGCGCAACATCTATCGCAGCGACGAAATCCGCAAACACGGCTTTACCTATACCGGTATCGGCACCAATCTTTACCAGGACGCCTGACGGAGCCTGGCAGCTATGTGAACCTTCTGACGCCGCGGCACAATCCCGCGGCGTTTGTTTTTGGAGCGTGCGCCACGCTCTCTTCGCCGAGCGCATCGGCACGAAGATCAGAAATGACTCTTGGAAAAATACGATGCGCAAATCCAGAAGTGCGGAGAGCGCGTCCTTCGTCTGAAAAGTCGCACGGCGCGCTAAAGCAGCCCTACCCTCGTCCCCTTGATCGTCAGTACGGTCAGCCGGCCCGTCGCCGACACCGCGGTGTCGATGCCGATGCGTTGCGGACCGAATGTCGGGGCTCGCCCCGGAGTATGTCCGTGGATCACGAGGATAGGAAGCTGCGGTCCTTCGTCCAGGAAGGGCTGCCGGATCCACATCAGGTCGTTGTCTTTTTGTTTCTCGAGATCGATGCCGGGTCTGACGCCCGCATGCACAAAAACCACCCTGCCTAGGCGCACCATGATCGGCAGCGATTCCAGGAACTGGATATGCCGCTCGGGTATCATATTGCGAATGACGCGGGTGATCGTTTCATTTCCCGCCGCCGACTGCAGGAGATGCTCGATATCGATGCCGTATGAGTGCAGCGTCTCCGTCCCGGCGAAACCCAGCCATTCGAGAATACCAGCCGGTTTGCGATAGAGCTTCACCAGTTCAGCATCGTGATTGCCGCAAAGAACCAGGCGCTGAAATCCTGGCGGCGGGTTCTTGCTCAGGAACTCCAGAACCGCGCTCGAATCGGGTCCACGATCGACATAATCGCCGAGCATGACGATGAGTTTCGGCCCCTGAATGCGTGCTGCATCCTCCTCGATGCGGCGATGCACCTCGACGAGCTCGTTGTAACATCCGTGAACATCGCTCATGGCGTAGACCGCAGCGAAGTCGCCTTCGGCAAAGCTCAACCGAGCGCGCTTCTTACGATTGCCGGCCAGTATCGGTATCTGTTGTCGCCACCGTCCTAGATAATTAGACATGTAACCCATTTATGAGACCCGACCGATTGGCGGGTTGATCGATTTCCCATCCATCGCTGCAATGGCACGCAACTCAGTGTTCATAAGAAGTTGGCCTGATCGCGGCGTTGACAATGTAGCCGCAACTTATTGCCACATTCAAAACGACCTGATCTTTCGCCGCTTGCTGAATCGCCTTCACCAGCCTCGTCTGGGGTCGCGACAGAACGCTGCGCGTCCAACACATCAAACAATGCGGATTGTCCATCCCTGTAGCTCCCAGGTGAAAGCGCAAGGGTCTCCTGCGTGAATCCTGGGTGCGAAGCGAGGCAAGCTCGCCAACGATAGCTAAACGGCTGCCACGGACAACGGCGTTTCTGTACTTATGTTTTCGTTGAGAAGATATCATCATCAATATCAAGTTGTATTTTAGGACATGATGATTAATCGCCGGTTAATCTTCTGTCTACTGGATCGATTCTTTCATATTCGGCTGTGCCACCCAAAGTCTCCAGACCGGGGAGAACTCGAAACCGACGGCTTTCCACAGGCGAGGCCTCCGGAAAAGCTGCATAAATCAACTACAGCGAGAGGCATCCGGAAAAAATGAACGTTAAAGCAGATCACGCTTGACGACCCTGCGACGCCGCTTAAAGATGGTGCGGTGCGAGCGTGAATGACGATTATTGATCAGGAATCTGAGATCCAAAACTGCGGGGTGCAAAGTGGAAACTGCGGTTGATTCGAAACTTATCGAGGCGATCAGCTACGACGAAGACAGCCGGCATCTACGGGTCTATCTGACCAACGGCCAGAGACGAGAATATGAAGGTGTCCCCAAAGGCGTCGTCGTCGGTTTGACGATGGCAGAATCGCCGGGGAATTTTTACATGAAGGCAATAAGGGGCAAATATCCTCATCGCCCCTGAGCATGTCGCGCAAAACTGTGCTGCGGTTTTGCAGCAACGCCATGCCTAATCAGCGACCTAAAGCGCAAGGAGCGAATCTGGAAGATCGCGACGCGCTTCAGATAATTGGTCGATCAGCGACGATGCGGGGCCGGCATTCGCCGGCCCCGTTCGCAGTCTTGGCCACTGTGGCAAAGGTCAATAGCCGCCGAGGAAGTCGCTAACCGCATTGATCTCCGATGGCGCGATCTCGTGCCCACCGGCATGCCAGACCGTCCTGACTTCCGCGCCCCGGCCCTCCAGGTGCGCAGACAGCGCCTGGGTCACCGCGGCCGGAGCGATGGGATCCCGCTGCCCGGCTGTCACCAGAACCTTTCTTCCGGTGAGCGTCGAGCGAGCCTGGGGCTGAAACGGAATGAGCGGATGCATCAAAACCGCCGCATCGAAGATGCCTTTTTCGATCAGCACGTTAGCAAGAATATTCGCCCCATTCGAAAAACCCAGGCCGAGAATGTGGGAAGCCCGATATTCGTCGGCAAACGCCTTGACATAGGCCGCCATCTTCTCCGTCGCGCGTGAAAGGTCGGACATGTCGTAGACCCCTTCACCGGTGCGGCGAAAGAACCGCGCCGCGCCGTATTCGGAAACATCGCCACGCGGCGAAAGAATCGTTGCTTCGGGCAACAGCCGTCGGCCGAAGTCGAAGAACTGGTTTTCGTCGCCGCCGGTGCCGTGCAGCACGAGCAGAATAGGTTTGTCAGGTGCACCGGCACGCAGCCGGTGCACATATCCGGTTTCGGTCATCTTGCCCTCCCTAAGCTTCGAGCGGCTGCAGATGCTGCTCGAGCAAGGCACGAAGATGAGCGTGCTGCTGCGGCAGCTTCAGCGCTTCGCCGAGATGAGCCGTGTCTTCGTCACGGTCGAAGCCGGGCTCATTGGTCGCGACCTCGAACAAAACACCGCCCGGCGTGCGGAAATAAATCGCCCAGAAATAATCACGGTCGATCACAGGCGTCACCTGATAGCCCGTATCCATCAGGGCCTTGCGCACTTCGAGCTGCTTTTCGCGATTCTCGACGGCAAAGGCGACATGGTGGACGGAGCCGGCGCCGGGAAGCGCGCGGGCAATGTTCGGCATCGTCTCAAGGTCGATGAGGTGCGCGCCGTTGCCGTCAGACTTGATCAGCCGCTTGATGCCGTCCCGCTCCTCAGCCACTTGATAACCCATGAACTTCAAGAGTTCGGCCGTCGCGCCCTCGTCTCTCAGCCGCATGGCGACGGAGTGGAAGCCGCGAATGGCGTGGTCTTCGCTGATGCCGCCATGCGCCCAGGGCTGGCGGGCATCATCCTTGACCTCGACAAGCGCGAAGCCGTCACCGTCCGGGCCGGAGAAGTTCAGGCGCTTTTCGCCGAAGCTTTCCTCAGCCTTCAGACCGCCGAGACCAAGCGTGGCGAAGCGGTCGCTCCAGAAGCCGAGCGAGCCTTGCGGGACAGAAAATACCGTCGTGCCGACTTCCCCGGTCCCGGGCCGGCCCTGCGCCATCTTCGGGAACGGGAAATAGGTCATGATCGTGCCGGGCGCACCGGTCTCATCACCATAGTAGAGATGGTAGACATCAGGCGCATCGAAATTGACAGTCTTCTTGACGCGCCGCAGGCCGAGCGCATGGGTGA
Organism: Rhizobium sp. NLR8a; assembly: GCF_019685235.1. Classification (NCBI taxonomy): domain Bacteria; kingdom Pseudomonadati; phylum Pseudomonadota; class Alphaproteobacteria; order Hyphomicrobiales; family Rhizobiaceae; genus Rhizobium; species Rhizobium sp. NLR8a. The sequence continues at coordinate 15,278 of NZ_JABDWI010000010.1, read as the reverse complement.
AAAACTGATTGTTGGTGCGGGCGTCCTGCGCCATCGACGTGACGTGGTGCAGACCCTTGATCTGATCGAGCATGTGAGACCCCTTTCTTGCCCGCAGTCCGCGGGCTTTTGATGGATCATAAATGCGCCTCAGCCGGCCTCCGGAATAGACCCAGAGACCAAAACGCATTGTCTATTATTAGTGAACGAAGATCGCGCCGCGTTCACATCAGGCGCCGTAAGGATCTGCCGGCAATTGCCAGTCGATCGGCGCCCGTCCGCGGGACTGAAGGAAGGCGTTCGCCTTGGAAAAATGTTTGCAGCCAAAGAAGCCGTTATGGGCCGAAAGCGGCGAGGGATGCGGCGCCTTGAGCACCAGATGCCGCGTGGTATCGACAAATGCGGCCTTGCGCTGGGCATAGGAGCCCCAGAGCATGAAGACGACAGATTCGCATTCGTCATTGACTTTGCCGATAATGGCATCGGTGAAGCGCTCCCACCCCTTGCCCTGATGGGCGGCCGCTTGCCCTTCCTCGACCGTCAGCACGCTGTTCAGCAGGAGCACGCCCTGCTTTGCCCAATGTTCGAGAAAACCATGGCGCGCTGGCGCTATGCCGAGATCCGTCTCCATCTCCTTGTAGATATTGACGAGCGAGGGCGGTATGCGCACGCCGGGTCGGACGCTGAAGCATAGTCCATGAGCCTGCCCAAGCCCGTGATAGGGATCCTGTCCGAGGATGACGGCCTTGACGTTGACAATCGGCGTCAGATCAAGAGCGCGGAAATATTCGCTGCCCTTCGGGAAGATCCGCTTGCCCACTCGTTTCTGCGCGACGAGAAAGGATTTGAGTTGTTGCATATAGGGGCTTGAAAACTCCCCCGCCAGCGCGGCCTTCCAGCCCTCATCGAGACTGACGGATGTATCGCTCATCAGGAACCCTTCAGCATAGGACGAAACAATGGACACACGGTTCTAACAAAATCGATCTACGCTGCAATGCCTGTCGGCAATGGGTCTACGTCTTTAGGATCGGCGGGAGAAGACTGCGAGAGGCTGTCCGAGGCATCGTCGTTCGTGTTTAACTATATGACGGCTTCGGTATTTACGCCGGCAGGCGGCCTGAGTAGAACCTTGATTGTAAACTGGAGGCACCTCTTCAAATGAAATTCGGCACGAGCGGCCTTCGCGGACTTTCAGTGGATCTCAAGGGTCGTGCCTCGGCTCTCTACGCGATGGCGTTCGGCAAATATCTGCTGAAAAGCGGCAAGGCACAGACCGGCGACGTCATTTTGATCGGCCGCGACTTTCGCGATTCCAGCCCCGAAATCTCGGGCAATTGCGCTGGCGCGCTTGCCGCGCTCGGCTTCCGCATTTTCGACTGCGGCAATGTCCCGACGCCAGCCCTTGCTCTTTATGGTCTTGAAAGCAAGGCCGCATGCCTGATGATAACCGGCTCTCATATTCCGGCGGACCGCAACGGCATCAAGTTCTACCGTTCGGACGGCGAGATCGACAAATCGGACGAGGCTGCGATTACCGCCTTGGCCGCCGAAATCGAGAAAAGCGGCGAAGCGGTCATGCAGGCGCCAGCGGCGATGGAAGATCGTGAGGCGATCTGTCGACAGCTCTTTTTCGAACGCAATACGGCCCTGCTTCCGCAAGGCGCGCTGTCCGGCCTGAAGATCGGCGTCTACCAGCACAGCACCGTAGCCCGTGATCTCCTGGTCGACGTTCTTGCCCATTATGGCGCTGAGGTCACCGTTCTCGGGCGTTCGGAAAGCTTCATTCCGGTCGATACAGAAGCCGTTTCCGAGGAGACTATCACGCTGATGAAGCGCTGGGTCTCCGATCACAGCTTCAATACAATCGTCTCGACGGATGGCGATGGCGACCGCCCGCTGGTCGCCGACGAAACCGGCACGCCACTGCGCGGCGATCTTCTCGGCCTGGTGGCAGCCAATTTCCTTGGAGCCGGCACGGTGGTGACACCGGTGACCTCCAATTCCGGCATCGAGGCAGCAGGCTCCTTTACCGTCACGCGCACCCGCGTCGGCTCGCCCTTCGTCATAACAGGCATGGAAGAAGCCGTCGCCGCTGGGCGAGATCACGTAATGGGCTTCGAGGCCAATGGCGGGCTGCTGACCGCAACCCCCTTCGTTATTAACGGCAGAGCCGTGCGCGCCCTGCCGACACGCGATTGCTTCGTCCCGATGCTGGCGATCCTGTCGCTCGCCGCCAAACGCCGGCAGCCGCTCTCTGTTATCGCCGCCTCCTATCGCCTGCCCTTTGCCGCCGCCGACCGCCTGGAGAATTTCGCGGTCGAGACCAGTGCGGCGCTGATGGGATATCTGCGCGCCTCGGATGAAAATCTCTCCGCTTTCCTGCTGCCGATCGGCGAGGTGGCGGCGAAATCCGACATAGACGGCCTTCGAGTGACGCTCGGAGATGGCGGGATCATCCATTTCCGCCCGTCCGGCAACGCGCCGGAAATGCGCTGCTACGTCGAGGCCGGAAGCGAAACTGCAGCTCTGGCCCTGCTGCAGGCAGGGCTCAATCGAATTAGAGACTGGGCAGGCGCCCGACAATCATGCGACGAAAACGTATTTCAAGGAACCCGCCTATGACGCAGAAAATCGTTCCCGTGATCATGGCCGGCGGTAAAGGCACCCGGCTCTGGCCGCTTTCCCGTGCCACCGCGCCGAAACAATTCATTCAGTTCGTCGGCAACAAGACGCTGTTCCAGGACACCCTCGAACGTGTTTCCGATCCCGCGCTCTATGAAGCCCCGATCGTTGTCACCAACGAGGAATTCCGCTTCCTGGTCGCCGAGCAGGCCCGCGCGCTTGCCATTCCGCTCGCCGCCGTGCTGCTCGAGCCCGTTGCCCGCAACACCGCCGCAGCGGTGGCCGCCGCCGCGACGCTCGCCGCCGAGCTCTTCGGCAAGGACACGATCATCCAGATGCTCGCTTCGGATCACGAGATCCTTGCCGACAAGAGCTATTTCGATTGCATCCGCATCGCCCGCGATGCGGCCGCTGCTGGCAAGCTCGTCACCTTCGGCATTAACCCCACCGAGCCCGCGACCGGGTACGGCTATATCGAAATCGGCGAAGCGCTCGGAAACGGCGCCCACAAGGTCAGCCGCTTCGTGGAAAAGCCGGCCTTGGACAAGGCCGAGCAGATGCTGGCCGATGGCGGCTTCTATTGGAACTCGGGCATCTTCATGTTCCCGGTGACAGAGCTGATTGCCGAACTTCAGGAATATGCGCCCGACGTACTGAAGGCGGCAGGCAAGGCCGTTTCCAAGGCAAGCCGCGATCTCGACTTCACCCGCCTCGATGCCGATCATTTCGCAAAGAGCCCTGATATCTCCATCGACTATGCGATCATGGAGAAGACCTCGAAGGCCGCCGTCGTCCCCTCGCCCTTCAAGTGGTCCGATATGGGAAGCTGGGATGCGGTCTGGAAATCAGGCGTCCGCGACGACAACGGCAATGTCGCCGCCGCAAACACGACCGTCGTCAACACCCGCAACTCGCTCGTCATGACCCACGGCGTGCACCTTGCCGTCCAGGGCATGGACGACGTCGCCGTCATCGCCAGCGAGGACGCGGTCTATGTCGGTCCGCTCAAGGACAGCCAGAATGTCGGGCAGTTGGTCAAGATGCTGGCCTCCGCTTCCGCCACGGCGAAATTCACCGAAACCCATCCGACGTCCTATCGCCCCTGGGGCGGCTATACCTCGATCTTCAACGGCGACCGCTTCCAGGTGAAGCGCATCTTCGTCACGCCGGGCAAGAAGCTTTCGCTGCAAAAACACCACCATCGCTCCGAGCACTGGGTCGTCGTAAAGGGAACGGCCGAGGTGACGATCGGCGACAACGTGCAGATGCTGCGCGAGAACGAAAGCGTCTATATCCCGCTCGGAGAAGTCCACCGTCTCGCCAATCCCGGCAAGATCGTTCTCGAGCTCATCGAGGTTCAGACGGGCTCCTATCTCGGCGAGGACGATATCATCCGCATCGTTGACGAATTCGGAAGAACATAAGCCAAGTGCCGGAACGACAGGCAGGCCAGATCAGCCCGCCGGCGCTTCCGGCATGACCACCATCCCTGTTGAATTCCCCTCCGGGATTCTCGTAGAATGAATGAGCCGACAGACCTGACAGGAGATGTCCTCTGATGCGTACCCTGCCCGCCCTCGCCGGATTTCTTTCAATCCTGCTGCCGGCAATGGCCTTTGCCCAAACGGCGAACATGCGCGCCGCAAGCGAGGCGGAAATCCGCCAGCATCTGCCCGGCACGTCGGAGCTGAAAGAAAGCAGCAACGGCTATGAATATCGCGAAGGCAGCAAGAATGGCTACAAGATCAACAATGGCGAGGTCTGTGTCCGGTTTCCCGACAAGTCGACCGACTGCGTCAACGTGAAGACTGACGGCAAGAATTTTCAGATGATCGACCGCAAGGGCGGCCGAACCAGATTCTGATTTCAGCCCGGCTTATCTTGCCTGTTTATTGTGCCGGCGCCGTCTCGCCGCTCCTATCGACAATGAATTCGGCGATCAGGCCGGAATGGTTGGAGCCGAGATTGTCGTCGAGGCGTTTCAATGACGTCAGATGAAGCGGCGCGCGCGCGAATATGTGATCGATGGCGATGCCGTATCGATCGGCCGCGATCGGCCATGTCGCCGGTTCGGGCGCCATAGTCTTCAGCTTCTGCTTGCGCAGGAGAGCCTGAATGCTGGGGGCGATCGACGACGAATTGAAATCGCCGGACAGCACCAGCGGACCTGAGATCGCATCAAGCGCTTTGCTGAGATCTCCCAACTCTTCCATCTGGTAATCGTCGTAATAGGGTTTGGTCAGATGGGCCGATACGAGATTGACGGTTTGCCCGCCGAAATCGACGCTCGCTGCGACCAGCCTGTCTTTTCGCAAGCTGCCGATGCTCGCGACCTGGCGGGTCACGAACGGGCGCTTGGACAGCACCAGTGTATCGCAGCTGTCTTTGCCGTTGTCGCAACCGATATGATACGGATAGACCTTGAACAATCGCTGCAGATGGAACGTCAGCGGCTTGGCTTCGAGCAGATTGACGACATCGGCGTTCGAAGCGATCACCATATCCGCGATGGCGGTCGAATTTTTCCAGTTATCGATCGCAACGTTGAACGACATCAGACGGAAAAGCGGCGCCGTTCCCGTTCCCCTGTCGTCCTCCGCAAATTCACGTAGCATGATAACGCCGTGCGCCGTGAGGAGCAGCGAGACAAGCAGAAGGGCAACGCCGTAAGCATGTCTTCTGACAGCCAGGATGACGAGGCTGGCGGCGGCGTATGTGAGGCCGAGATGGATCTGAAAACTGTAGATGAAGGAGAGCAGCCAGAAATTCGTGAGATAGCGCAGCGACACAACCGCAATGGCCAGGGTCAGAAACGCAGAGAGAATCCAATAAACTATGTTTCTCATCAATCCCTGGTTCCGCCTGAACAGGATGTCGCCCGAAAACCGCTCAACCTTTTCGGCATCGTGCGCGAGACGACCCGTCGCCCATAACATGCAAGCCCCTATGGTGCAATGCAGCATAATGTCCGGAAACGAGGACAGCAGAGCCGCGTCGGGTGCTATCTTTCAAAGGCCTATCGACTCGGCCTCTTTTTATCCTGTAAGTGGGTGCCATTTTACGGAACCGGCTTTTGCCGTCGGCAGGGAGCCGAGAAAAAGGTGGGAATGCGCTACTTCATTACAGGCACTGCCGGCTTTATCGGTTTTCATCTGGCCAGGCGCCTGTTGCAGGAAGGGCATGAGGTGACGGGTTTCGACGGCCTCACGCCTTATTACAACGTCAAGCTCAAAGAGATGCGTCACGCCGCACTCTCTCAGTTTCCGGCCTTCCGGCCTGTCATATCAATGCTTGAGGACCGGCCGGCGCTGGAGGGGGCAGTCTCCGCGGCCGCGCCTGACATCCTGATCCATCTCGCCGCGCAAGCCGGCGTCCGCTACAGCCTGGAAAATCCCGAAGCCTATATACATTCGAATGTCGAAGGCTCCTGGAATATCATGGAAATCGCCCGGCGGGTTGAAGTTCGCCACCTGATGCTGGCCTCGACATCATCGATCTATGGCGCCAACGCGACGGTCCCCTTCCGCGAGACCGATCGCGCCGACGAGCCGCTGACCATCTATGCGGCGACGAAGAAATCGATGGAATTGATGGCGCACAGCTATGCCCATCTCCACAAGATCCCGACGACGGCCTTCCGTTTCTTCACCGTCTATGGCCCATGGGGCCGGCCCGATATGGCGCTGTTCAAATTCGCCAAGAACATGCTCGAAGGCCAGCCAATCGAGATCTACGGCGAAGGCAATATGAGCCGCGACTTCACCTATATCGACGACCTCATCGAAGCGATCGTCAGGTTGTCGGCAATTGCCCCGAGCGAGGAAAATCGCCTCGGTGACGCTGGGATCGAAACACTTTCGCACCAGGCGCCCTTCCGCGTCGTCAATATCGGCGGCGGTCAGCCCGTCAGCCTGATGGATTTCGTCGAGACGGTGGAAAAAGCGCTCGGCCGCCCTGCCATCCGCAAGATGCTGGCAATGCAAAAGGGCGACGTGCCGCGCACCTTCGCTGCACCCGATCTTCTCGTGGCACTGACGGGATACAAACCCGACACGACACTGGACGTCGGCGTCAAGGCCTTCGTCGACTGGTATATCGACGTACGTCGAGAACTGGATGCCTGAAGCGGGTTGCTTTAGCGGAGGAACGTGACCGCTTCCACAGCGCCGACCGCCGTCGAGAATACATATTCGATGGCAACGCTCAGGCTCCGCGAATAGGCCTTGAACTGATACCCCCTGGCCTCGACCACAGCTGGGCCGCGCAGAACGAGGGGAGCGCTCGGCCGCACGAAACCGGCGCGTGTCGTCAAGGGAATTTCAGGCGAACGGCCGATGGCGGAAGTGTAGATCAGGTCGCGGGCGAGGCTCGCAGGCCCGATGGCGAAGGCCGGACCGGCCCCCGCGGCAATGCTCAAGGTCAGGGCGATGGCGGCAAGAGTTTTCTGCATGTCGAAGTCCCCGTTTTCGGATCGGCGGGCTTTCGTTTCACCCGGCTCCAAGCGATCGACGCGTCTGTCCACGCTTCGGCCGCCTTCATGAGAACACTCTACAGGTCAGTATTTGCAGGGCTTTTAAGCAGATCGATCAAATTTTACGAAATTCGACTTTCTATACGGAAGGGCTCGAGACAGGCATGAAAACGCCTTGGCCGGCGGCTGGACGGCGGCATCGGCAAAACGTCCATGATTGGACGCTGATCGCAGTCTAGAGAATGCGATCCAGCTTCTTGTTGATATGCAGGTTCGGCATCAATCCCGCACTTTGGGCGGCATGATAGGATTCTCGCGCCGCATCGAACGAGATCGACCACATAATGGCGCTCAACAGCAGCGCGATAATATAGATCTGAATACGCATCGATCTGCCGATACGGAAAGAGCAAGGCAGTTTTGTGTCAGAAAATGAGCGTATAACGCGAAACAATATGCTTTCAGAGCCGCCGAGAATGACACCTGGCATATTGGGGCCCGTGCGTGGAATTCATCCTGATCCAAGGCAGGGAAAGTCGCAGCTTGCGTCCTCACCCGAAAGTGGTTGCCGCGATATAATCAATCGATTGACTTATTTCACTAACGACGCTATAAAAATGTCATGACCCGAGAACGCGACAAGCCAAACCCGCCAGCTTCAGCCCGCGCCGAGATCGCGCGCCAGAAGATGCTCACCGCCGCTCTCGACGTCTTCGGGCGCTACGGTTTCGATGGCGCCTCGACACGCCAGCTGACCGAAGCCGCCGGCGTCAACCTGCAGGCGATTCCCTATTATTTCGGCAGTAAGGAAGGCCTCTATATCGCCACCGCCGAATATCTGATGATGCAGATCGACGCTCATGTCAGCGGCATGCGGGCGCGCATTGGCGCGCATCTGATGGCGCTCGACGCAGCCGGCGAGCCGCTCGGGGAAGCCGACGCCCGACTCTTCCTGACCGAGGTTCTGCAGACCCTAGTGACGCTCTTCGTCGCCAAGGAATCCGAACCCTGGGCCCGTTTCCTCATCCGCGAGCAGATGGAGCCGACCGAAGCTTTCAAGCGGGTTTATCAAGGCATCATGCGGCCGATGATCGAAATGGGCCGGCGTCTGGTCGGCGCCATTCTCGGCGAGGATCCGGCGTCCGAACATGTGCGCCTTCGCACTTTCAACCTCGTCGGCAGCATCCTCATCTTCCGCTTCGCCCATGCCTCCGTACTCGCCCAGATGGAATGGGACGCCTTCGGCCCGGAACAGGTGGAAATCCTCCGGGGCCTTGCTGCCGAACTGGCCGATGTCATCGGCCCGCCGAAAGGAGGCGCAGCATGAAACGCATCCTCCCCCTCGCGATCCTTCTCTTGGTTGCGGCAGGTGCCGCCGCCTGGTGGTACGGCCTGCCCGAGCGGTTCGGCTGGCTGCCCGAGGCGCGGCGCGAGTTCGTCCTTTACGGCAATGTCGATATCCGTCAGGTCTCGCTCGGCTTCCGCGTCAGCGGCCGCCTCTCCGAACTGCGCGTCGACGAGGGCGATGTCGTCAGGAGCGGCACGGTCCTGGCGAACCTCGACGCCGCACCCTATGAATTCGCCGTTCGCTCCGGCGAGGCCAATGCCGCTGCCCTTCGCGCGACGCTCGACAAGCTGAAGGCCGGCCCGCGGCCGACCGAGATCGCCCAAGCGCGAGCTGCCTACGACGAAAGCCTCGCGGATCTGCAGAATGCCAACCTCGCCTATGACCGCGCCCGCCAGCTTCGCCCGCAGGGCACGATTTCCGAAGCGAACCTCGACCAGGCGACCGCCGCAAAGGCGATGGCCGCCGCCCGCTCGCAATCCGCCAGCGAGGCACTGAAGCTGCTGCAGGAAGGCTCACGCGTCGAGGATATCGCCGCCGCCGACGCCCAGCTGAAGGCCGCCGAGGCCACACTCGCCTCGGCCCGAACCTCGCTCGCAGACACCGAATTGCGTGCTCCGAACGACGGCGTCATCCTCTCGCGGGTGCGGGAAAATGGCGCGATCGTCTCGCCGGCCGATACCGTCTTCGTGCTTTCACTCACCGAACCTGTCTGGGTGCGCAGCTACGTCGCCGAGCCCGATCTCGGCCGCATCCACCCCGGGATGAAAGTATCCGTCGCCTCCGATACCCTGCCGGATAGACCCTATGAAGGCACCATCGGCTTCATCTCGCCGGTCGCCGAGTTCACGCCGAAGTCGGTGGAAACGCCTGAACTGAGGACCGATCTCGTCTATCGCCTGAGGATCGTCATCGACAAACCCGGCCCCGACCTGCGGCAGGGGATGCCGGTCACGGTGCGGCTGTCCGCGCCACCGGCAGGCGGACAATGACTGCCCCCGAACCCGGTCGAGACGCCAGGCCGCTCGTTCGGATCGACGGCGTCACCAAGCGCTTTGGGGGTGCGCCTGCAGCCCTCGACGCCGTCTCCGGCGTCATCGGCGGCGGCGCGATCACCGGCCTCGTTGGCCCCGACGGCGCCGGCAAGACGACGCTGATCCGGCTGATGACCGGCCTGATGCTGCCCGATACCGGAACGATGGAGGTTCTGGGCTTCGACACCAGAAAGAACGCCGCCGGCATTCAGGCGGCGACCGGCTACATGCCGCAGCGCTTCGGTCTTTATGAGGATCTCTCGGTCCAGGAAAACCTCGATCTCTATGCCGATTTGCGCGGCCTGCCGAAGAGCGAACGCGCCGGCGCCTTCGACGAACTGTTGACCTTCACCGACCTCAAGCGTTTCACCGGCCGGCTCGCCGGAAAGCTCTCCGGCGGCATGAAACAGAAGCTCGGCCTTGCCTGCGCGCTTCTGAAAAAGCCGCGCCTGCTGCTGCTCGACGAACCGGGCGTCGGCGTCGATCCGATCTCGCGCCGCGACCTCTGGAAGATGGTTGAGAACCTGACGAAGGAAGGCATCGGCGTGGTCTGGTCGACCGCTTACCTTGACGAGGCTGAAGCCTGCGACCACGTGCTGCTCTTGAACCAGGGAAAACTGCTCTTCTCGGGAAAACCGAACGAAATGACCGAGCGCGTCAAAGACCGCGTCTTCCGGGTCTCCGACGTCACGGGGCGCCGTCGACAGGTTCTCGCCGAACTCCTGCAGGCCGATGGGGTCATCGACGGCGTGATCCAGGGCGAGGCGATCCGCCTCGTCGCAGCCAGCGGCAAGACGCCCGATATCGGCAAGGCCGGTAACGGCGCATCGCTTTCCCCAGCCCCGGCCCGTTTCGAGGATGCCTTCGTCGATATGCTCGGCGGCGGCCCCGGCGGCCGCTCCCGGCTTGCCGAAGCGCAAGAGCCGCTGAAGGCCGAGGGCGACCGGCCGGTGATCGAGGCCAAGGGCCTGACCAAGCGCTTCGGCGATTTCACCGCCGCCGACGACATCAGCTTCGATATCCGCCGCGGCGAGATCTTCGGCCTGCTTGGGCCAAACGGCGCCGGCAAGTCCACCACCTTCAAGATGCTCTGCGGCCTGCTGAAACCGACCGGCGGCGAAGGCCGCGTTGCGGGTTTCGATCTTCGCCGCGACGCTGCGGAAGCGCGCAATCAGCTCGGCTATATGGCACAGAAATTCTCGCTCTACGGCGATCTTACCGTCATGCAGAACCTGGAATTCTTCGCCGGTGTCTATGGCCTTCGTCGGCAGCGCAGGCGCGAGCGCATCGCGCTAATGGCCGATATTTTCGATTTCGGCCGCCACGCCCGCGAACCCGCCAAGGATCTGCCGCTCGGGCTCAAGCAACGGCTGGCGCTTGCCTGCGCCGTCATGCACGAACCGCGCGCCCTCTTCCTCGATGAACCGACCTCCGGCGTCGATCCGATCACTCGCCGCGAGTTCTGGACGCATATCAACGGCTTGGTCGAAAAAGGCGTCACCGTGCTCGTCACCACCCATTTCATGGACGAGGCGGAATATTGCGACCGCATATCGCTGATCTACCGCGGCCGTTCGATCGCGCTCGGTTCTCCCGATGAGTTGAAGGCACGTGTCGCGACAAGGGATGCGCCGGACCCGACGATGGAGGACGCCTTCATCGCGCTGGTGCAGCAATCGGAAGCGGAGGATGCATCATGAGCATTTCCTCCGGCCGGCTCCGGCGTCTTGCAGCTCTGGTGCGCAAGGAAAGCTTCCAGGCGATCCGCGACCCGAGCAGCATCCTCATCGCCTTTGTACTGCCGCTGATCCTGCTCTTCCTCTTTGGCTACGGCGTCTCGCTCGATACAACGCGCACCCGCATTGGCCTCGTGACCGAAGAGATGACGCCGCTGACGCAGGACCTCGCGGCCAGCTTTCGGGCCTCGCGCTATTTCGACGTGGTGATCGGCCGTGACCGCCGCCTGTTCGAAGAAGATCTCGTGATCGGAAAGGTGCGCGGCATCGTCGTCATCCCGGCCGATTTCACCACCCGTTATACCGCCGGCAACCGCCCGGAGGTCCAGGTGATTGTCGACGGCTCCGATCCGAACACGGCGAATTTCGTCCAGAACTATGCGCAGGGCGCCGTTGCCAACTGGGAACAGCAGAGGCAGGCGGACGTCGCCTCCCACAGTCCCGCCATCGCAGTTGAGCAGCGCTTCTGGTTCAATCCGGAGCTGACCAGTCGCAACTTCCTCGTGCCGGGCTCGATAGCCATTGTCATGACGCTTGTCGGTACACTGCTGACCTCGCTCGTTGTCGCCCGCGAATGGGAGCGCGGCACGATGGAAGCAATGATGGCGACGCCGGCGACGGCCGTCGAACTGCTCGCCGGCAAGATCCTGCCCTATTTTCTGCTCGGTCTCACCTCGATGACGCTCTGCGTGCTGCTTGCGGTCTTTCTCTTCGGCGTGCCGTTCCGCGGTTCGGTCGCCGGGCTTTATGCCCTGTCGGCCGCCTTCCTGATCCCGGCGCTGGGGCAAGGCCTGTTGATCTCGACGGCAACCAAGAACCAGTTCCTCGCCTCGCAGCTGGCGCTGATCTCCGCCTTCCTGCCGGCCTTCCTGCTCTCGGGCTTCCTGTTCGAGATCAACTCTATGCCCAGGATCATCCAGTGGATCACCTTCATCGTGCCGGCCCGCTACCTGATCCCCAGCCTGCAGACAGTGTTTCTCGCCGGCGACATCTGGCCAATGTTCGGTCGAGCAATCTCGGTCATGCTGACGATCGGCGGCGTCATGTTCGTGCTGGCCGCACGCAGCACCAGAAAGAGGATTGGCTGAGATGGGGTGGACAAGGCTTTACGCCCTCATCGTCAAGGAGTTGCTCGCCGTGCTGCGCGACCCCAAGGGCCGCGCCATCCTGATCGGCCCACCGATCGTCCAGCTTCTCGTCTTTTCCTATGCGGCGACGCTCGAAGTGCGCAATGTCGACGTCATGATCCTCAACCGCGATAGCGGCCATTGGGGCCAGGAGCTGATCGAGCGCATCGATGGCTCGCCGACCTTCCGCAATATCGAGATCGCCGCCGAGCAGGCGGAGGTCCAGGTGGCGATCGACAATCAGACGGTCATCGCCGCGGTCGAAATCGGCCCGGATTTTTCCCGCAATATCGAAGCGGGAACGCCGAGCGACCTGCAGGTGGTGCTCGACGGCCGCCGCTCGAACGCCTCGCAGATCGTTGCGGGCTACCTTTCGCAGATCGGCGCGGCGCTTGCCGCCGATACCACGGCCGGCAAACGCGCCGGCGCCAGCATCGTCTCATCCGTGCCGCGCAACTGGTTCAACCCGAACCTCACCTATCAATGGTTCATGGTGCCGAACCTGATCGCCAGCATCGCGCTCCTCATCGGCCTGATCGTCACGGCGCTGTCGATCGCCCGCGAGCGCGAGCTCGGCACCTTCGATCAGCTGATGGTCTCGCCGTTGCGCCTGCACGAGATCCTGATCGGCAAGCTCATCCCGCCGATGTTGATCGGCCTCTTCCACATCACCGTCTATATCCTCGCCGCCGTCTTTCTCTTCGAGGTGCCGCTGCGCGGCTCGCTCTTCCTGCTTTACGGCAGCGCGATCTTCTATCTCGGCTCGGTCGCCGGCCTCGGCCTCTTCATCTCGGCGCTGTCGATGACGCAGCAGCAGGCGATCCTCGGCGCCTTCCTGTTCATGGTCCCGGCCATGCTGCTCTCGGGCTTCGCGACCCCCATCGAAAACATGCCGGGCTGGCTGCAGCCGATAACCTACGTCAATCCGCTGCGCTATTTCCTGGTGATCGTCAAAGGCGTTTTCCTCAAGGATATCCCGTTGAGCGAGGTGGTGAACCAGACCATCCCGCTGGCGCTGATCGCCACGGTGACGCTCAGCGCCGCCGCCTGGCTATTCCGCCGACGCCTGGAATAATCCAATCCGGCGGAGGCCTCAGCCGCCTCACAGAATATGAACCGGCCTTCCAAAGCGTGACTCTTTGCTGCGGGAACCTCGATTTGGCGTCGTCGTTACCCAAACGCAACCCCAGCAAAGGAGAAGCAAAATGTACAAGATCCTACTTGTCTCCGGCGCCCTTGCGCTGTCGTCGCTTGCTACCAACGCTCTGGCTGACGGAGCCGTGACCGGCGCTGCCGGCGGCGCCATCACCGGCGCGATCGTCGGTGGCCCCGTAGGCGCTGCCGTGGGCGGCATAGCCGGCGGCGTTGCCGGTGCCGTGGTCGATCCGCCGCCGCGTGAGGTCGTCACCTACGTTCAGCAGCAGCCGGCCCCGACCTCCCGCGTGGTCGTCGAGCAGCCGATCGTCGTCGGCAAGCCGCTTCCGGCCGATGTCGTCGTCACTCCGGTGCCCGACAACCCGAAATATGCTTATACGGTCATCAATGACCGCCGCGTGATCGTCGAACCCCGCACCCATCGCGTCGTGCAGGTCATCGAATAATCAAACCGCCGAGGCCGCATGCTGCGGCCCGGCCACCTCCGGCCCCGCCTCGGCGGGGCCGTTTTCGTGCGCATGCACCAGCGGCTGGCCAGCTGGTTGACCGACCGTGTGGTTTCATTATTTCGAGGCGCTGATCAGACCTTCAGTTCGCGCCGCTCGCGCTCCGTCTCCATGGCGAGGTCGAGCACCTTCTGCAGATTGGCGGCGTGGCGGAAGTTAGGGTCGGGCTGGATGCCGCTTGCCACCGCCTCGGCGAAGCGCTGGTAGTTGGTCGGCACCGGCGCCACCTCGATGTCCTTCCAGGTGGCGGTCTCGGCATCGTCTCCAAGGCAGCCGCGCAGTTCCGATCCGGCCGGCCGGTGGATGACCTCGAGGCTGCCCTTTTCGCCGTAGATGCGCAGTTTCAGCTCATTCAGGTGGCCCGTCGCCCAGCGGCTGGCATGGATCACGCCGAGCGCGCCGTTGGCGAAATCGACCGACATGGTGAAACTGTCATTGGCGTCGAGCATATATTCGCCAATCTGGCCGCCCGGCGCCTTGTTGAAGGTCTTCAGCCGCGCAAAGACATGGTCGATGTCGGTGGCGGCGCCATAGGCGGCGAAATCAAGGATGTGGATGCCGACATCGCCGAGCACGCCGTTCGAGCCGTGGCCGGTGGAAAGCCGCCACAGCCAGGTCGATTCGGTGCGCCAGTCGCCCCAGGCGCGCGATACGAGCCAGCTCTGGAGATAGGACGCCTCCACATGTTTGATCGTGCCGAGTTCGCCTGATAGCACCATCTCGCGGGCGCGCTGCAGCGGCGCGACGTTACGATAGGTAAGGTTCACCATGTTGATGACGCCGGCCTTCTCGGCCGCTTCCGTCATCTCCAGCGCCTTCGGATAGTTTTCCGCAAGCGGCTTCTCGCAGAGCACATGTTTGCCGGCCGCAATCAGCGCCATGGTTGTCGGGTGATGGATGCGATCGGGTGTGATGTTCGTCGCCGCCTCGAACTCGCCCCAGGCGATCGCCTCATCCAAGGAATGGAACCGCTTTTCGATATTGAACTTGTCGGCAAAGGCGGAAAGCCGGTCGGGGTCGGTGTCGACAGCGCCAACCACCGTCACCCCGTCGATTTTGCTGAAGTGGGTGAGCTGGTTTTTCGCCATCACGCCCGTGCCAAGAACGAGTAGTCGCATGAATGCTCCTCAGCGATAACCGGCTTCGCCGGCTTGGTGCAGTTTCGGGCCGCGCTCGACGATCGGCTCCAATGCCTTTTCCACGGGCACATTTGGAGCGTCGGTAATGCCAGTCAACGCGCCTTCAGGGTTGTAGGCCCACTTGACGCCGTTGATCAGCACCTTCTGCACCGTGGCGTCGT